>DASSOG010000011.1:0-8245 GCA_035700805.1 Gemmatimonadaceae bacterium
GGGTGTGTCCCGAGCTTAGTTGAAATTCAGACGGCGTCGCTGGGAAGCCGCTCAAGCTGCGGCGGCATGGGTAGAGGAAAACTTGTGGTCCAGCACCTGCTGGAGCAAGGGGAGGTGGCGGTAGCCCTTCACCCGCCGGAATCGCTGCTCTATCGGGCCAAGCGCGGCGGCGCACCACCGCAGTTTCTGGTCGCTGGTCCGCCAGTGGGTGACGCGGTGCGTCCGGGCTTCGAGCCGGGCCATCACACTTTCGATGAGATTCGTGGTCTTGAAACTGACGCCGAGCGTGGGGAAGAGCCCCAGCCGATGCAGCGTCAGCGTGTCCTCCAGGCCTTCGGCCAGGCTCCCGGCGGCCGACGCGTTGACGAGCTGCAGTTCGCGATGGAGCCGGTCCAAGGCGCGCTTCGCCGTGGCGTAGGTCGGCTGGGCATACGCGGCCTGCAGCTTCCGCCGCCACGTCGGCTGTTCGCGCTTGGCGAGATGGCGCACCACGTTTTCGCGCTTGTGCCACTGGCAGCGCTGGATGGGCACAGGCCCGAAGACCTCGCGCACGGCGGCGCGCAGCCCCTTGGCGCCGTCGAGCACGGCCAAGAGCGGGCGGTCGAGCGGGAAGCCCCGCGCCCCCAAGGTGCGGAGGAAGCTGGCGATCACGGTCTGATTTTCGCTCGCGGTTTGCACCAGGCCGAGAACGCGTTTCTCGCCCGTGGTGGTCACGCCCAGTCCGACGACGAGCTGATCGTCGGCGAAGGTCTTGCCGTCGAGCACGAGCACCAGCCACGCCGCATCGTCGAGCGGTCGCTCCTGGAGCCGCCGCAGCGCATGGGCACTCGCCCGGATGAACCGGCGCGACACGCTGGACCGCGTGAGGCCGAAGGCCTCGGGCACGGCCTCCGCCGCCGCCTCATACTCCCGACAGGAGAGGCCGCCCAGCACCCGGCGGAAGAGGCCCACGTCCTGGCCGCGCGGCGTCTGGAGGGCGGCATACGTCGCCAAAGGGAGTTCGGCCCCCGCCGTGCGATCCCGCACCCGGGGCACCTGAATCGGCAGCTTCTGATCGGCGAGGTAGATCGACCCGGCCTGCGCGCCCCAGCGCACCACGGCGGGGTGAGCGTCGCCCCGCGCATACCGGGGGCCCGCGAGCGTTTCAACTTCGGTCAACAGGGCGTCCTCCACGGCCCGCAACCCCAGCGGAATGAGAGCTTGGATCATCGCCACCGTGGTCAGGGTGGCGTCCATCGGCCCTAAGGGGCTGGCCACCGCGGGCTGGTCTTGAGACAACTTCTGGCGTACTCTTGGCATGGGTGGTGTCCTCGGGAAGCGAGTGAAAGATCCTTGGTCGGATTTCCACTCATGTACCGCGGCACCACCTGAATTTCAACTAGCCTTGGGACTCACCCGTGCTCGCGCAGCAACCCACCTACGTGCACGGGCACGTGGTCGCGAGCGGTGGACCGCCATTGCTGGGCGCGCAACTGCAGGTACTACCCCATGGGCCGCGCGCCGAGACCGACCCCGATGGTGCGTTCACCCTGGGGCCACTCGCGGCGGGCACGTACCATATTCGTGTGCGCCGAATCGGCTTTCAGCCAGACACCGTGACCCTGAAGTTGCCGCGCGCCGAGCAGGACTTTGTGATCCATCTGACTGCGGCGCCGCAGACGCTCGATCCGGTGGTCAGTTCCGCGCTGGAGCAGGATTTGCCGCGGGTGATGGATCGCATGCGCGAGCACCTGGGGGCCACAATCTTTGGGCCCGAGTTGATGAAGGAATTTCCGGGTATTGGCCTCGACGGCATCCTGGCTAGGGATTCCACTGTGTATCCGTTCATGGTGGGGTCGGGGGGGGGGATTTCATAACTGCGTACCGAGGGTATATCTGAACGGAAAGTACCTACCGCTAGTGCCTCTCAGCCTCGGGATGTTTCCGGATATGGGTATCCGGGACTGGGTGCGGATGAAGGACGTGGCGGTGGTTGAGGTGTATCGGTTCGCGAAGCGGTCCAACATCGAAGAGCCATGGATCCCGCGGGACGTGGGCACGACGTGCCGCCCCACGATTCTGATCTGGACCAAAGACTTCAAGCAGAAGCGGTACAAGGGGATACCGCGCTAGCCTGCACTCGGTCGCTCGTACCTCGTTTCGCCGACGGGATGCTGCGGGTTGGTGCGGTGCCCCTTGCCGAGTTGGAACGCGCGTTCCAACGTGGTGGTAACTGATCTGAAGATCTTGGAGGGTTCCATTTTGCCGCTTGAGGTGAATGATAGGGGCCGAATGCTTGACCCGCGGAAGCTCGGGAACCCGGCGGGGTCGTTGTTGATCGGGATGTTGCTCATTGCGGCGGCCGGCCCGGTGCTCGCCCAGCAACCCACCTATGTGCACGGGCGCGTCGTTGCGAGGGGTGGACCGCCGTTGCAGGGCGCGCAACTTCGAGTATTGCCCTCGGGACCGAGTGCCGAGACCGACCCCGATGGTGCGTTCACCTTGGGTCCGCTCGCGGCGGGTACCTACCACATTCGTGTACGCCGAATCGGCTTTCAGCCGGACACCGTGACCCTGAAGTTGCCGCACGCCGAGCAGGACTTTGTGATCCAGCTGACGGCAGCGCCGCAAACGCTTGATCCGGTGTTCAGTTCAGCGCTGGAGCAGGATTTGCCGCGGGTGATGGATCGCATGCGCCAGCACTTGGGCGCGACGGTCTTTGGTCCGGAGTTGATGAAGCAGTATCCCGGCCTGTCCATCGATGATATCCTGGCCACAGATTCGACGGTCTATCCCTTTATGCGCGGAGGATCGTTTCCCAGCTGCCACCCTTCGGCATATCTGAATGGCAAGGAATTGCCGGGTCCGATGATCGTTACCAGGTCCGCCAGCCAACGCCCTCTGCATCTGATATTTCCGGATCTGGATATCCGGCGTTTTGTGCGGATGAAGGACGTGGCGGTCGTCGAGGTGTACCGGTTCGCGAAGCGGTCCAACATCGAAGAGCCGTGGATTCCCCGGGATGCGGGCACGTACTGCGGCCCAGTAATTCTGATCTGGACCAAGGATTTCATGCAGCGGCCATACAAGGGACGGTGAGACGGCGTGCCGCCGGCGAACGCGCTGCCCCTTGCCGATTTGGAACGCGCATTCCAGCGTGGTGGTAACCGATGTGAAACCCATCGAGGAGCCCCAGGATGAAGCGTGAGGTGCCTGATCCCGGTCGAAGGCTTGGTGTGCACGGGCGCCGAAAGTCGCGTGGACTGCTCGTGCTCACGGCGCTCTTGGCCGCAGCGGTTGGCCCACTCGGCGCGCAGCAGCCCACCTATGTGCATGGGCGCGTTGTCGCGAAGGACGGACCGCCGTTGCAGGGCGCGCAATTGCGGGTGCTGCCCAGTGGGCCGAGTGCGGAAACCGACCCCGAGGGGGCGTTCACGCTGGGGCCGCTCGCCGCGGGCACCTACCACATTCGCGTGCGCCGGATCGGCTTTCAGCCAGACACCGTGACCCTGAAGTTGCCGCGCGCCGAGCAGGACTTCGTGATCCAGCTAACGGCAGCGCCGCAAACGCTTGATCCTGTGTTCAGTTCAGCGCTGGGGCAGGATTTGCCGCGGGTGATGGAACGCATGCGCGAGCACCTGGGGCTACGGTCTTTGGCCCGGAGTTGATGAAGCAGTATCCCGGCATGGCCATTGATGGCATCCTGGCCAGGGATTCGACCGTCGAGCCCTTTACGCGCTTGGAGTCATGGCCTCGATGCCGCCCGTTGGTGTTTCTGAATGGAAAGTCGCTACCGGTATTGTTTCACAACCACGGGATTCATCCGGATATGGAAATCCGGTCGTGGGTGAAGATGAAGGACGTAGCGGTGATCGAGGTGTATCAGTTCGCACGCCGCTCCGACATCCTGGAACCATGGATCCCGAGGGACATGGGCACCGGGTGCCACGCCGCAATTCTGATCTGGACCAAAGACTTCAAGCAGCGGCCGTACACGGGCAACTGACGCTACCCCGGAGTATCTTTCCGGCATGCCCCTCCTCGTGAGCGACGCGATCGTCCTGCACGCGTTCGACTACCTGGAATCGTCGCGCATCTTCCGGTTGGCCACGCGGGAGGCGGGCGTCCGGTCGGCGCTTGCCCGCGGCGCGCGTCGATCGCAAAAGCGCTTTGGCAGCGCGCTTGACCTGTTCGCACAAGGCTCGGCGCAGCTTTCGGTGCAGCCTGGGCGCGATCTGGATACCCTGACCGGCTTTGATGTCACGGAGTCGTGGCCAGCGCTGTCGCAGGATCTTGGGCGCTTTGCGGGGGCATCCACAATCGCTGAACTAGTCCTTCACTTCGCTTCAACGAATGCGGATCCAGGTCTGTACGATGCGGTCAGCGCGGGCCTGCAGGCCATCGCGCGTGCGGAGCCAGACCACGCCGCCGCGGCTACCCTGGCTGCCGCCTGGCGCGTGATCTCGGCGTTGGGGTTTACGCCGTCCCTGGACGAGTGTGCGGAATGCCACTCGCCGGTGCCGGGAGGCGTACCCGCAGCCTTTCACCTTTCCGCGGGCGGCGTGCTCTGCCTGCGCTGCGAGCGGCAAACACCGGGAGGCCGGCGCCTACCACCTGAAGCGCGCGCCGCGCTGCACGCGTGGATCGCTGGTCGTGACGCGCCAACCCCCGACGCCAATGCCATTCGGGCGCACCAGCGTTTGCTGCGGGAGTTTTTGAGCCACCACATGGTGGATGGCGCACCGTTGCGCGCGTTCGCCGCCTGGGAGGCGGGGAGCTGGGGCGCTACGGGTGTGTCCGTCACCGGGGACGCTCCATGATCATCGGGACCGCCGGTCATATTGATCATGGCAAAACCACACTGGTGCGCGCACTCACCGGCGTGGATACCGACCGGCTCCCCGAGGAGAAGCGCCGAGGCATCACCATCGAACTGGGCTTCGCACCGCTGCAACTCGCCGGGCTCGGGACGGTAGGCGTGGTGGACGTGCCGGGCCATGAGGCTTTTGTGCATACCATGCTGGCCGGCGCAGGCGGCATTGACGTCGGGCTGTTGGTGGTGGCTGCCGACGACGGCATCCAACCCCAGACGCGGGAGCACCTGGCCATCCTCAACCTGCTTGGTGTGCGCGGCGGTGTCGTCGCGATCACCAAGTGCGACCTCGCCGAGCCGGATTGGATTGGGCTTGTGGAGGACGACGTACGGGAACTCATAAGCGGCACCGCATTTGACGGCGCCACCATCGTGCGCGTGGCACCGGGAGACGCCGCAGCACTCGATGCGGTGCGTCAGGGGCTGGGCGTCGCGCTCAAGGGCGCAATGCAGCGTGACCCCGCCGAGCCGTTCCGCCTGCCGGTGGACCGCGTGTTCACGGTGCGCGGAACCGGCACCGTCGTCACCGGCACCACATGGAGCGGCACGCTGCACCGCGACGACGAGGTGCGCGTCCTGCCCGCAGACCGGCGCGCTCGCGTGCGCGGGGTTCAGATGCACGGCACAGACGCCGATGCGGCAGTTCCTGGCGCGCGCACGGCGTTGGCTCTGGGCGGCGTGTCCGTGGACGACGTACACCGTGGGGACGTGCTCGTGGTGGGGGACGCGTGGGTCCCGACGCTCGTGCTGCGTGCCGACGTCCTGCTGCTGAGCGATGCGCCGCGCGCGGTTGGGCCCCGCACCGCGGTCCGCTTGCATCTGGGCACCACCGAGGTGGGGGCGCGCGTGGTGGTCGCCAGCGGGACGCTCCAGCCAGGGGAGCTGCGTGCTGCGCGTGTCGTTGTGGATGCGCCTGTCGTCGCACGGGCGGGCGACCGGTTCGTGCTGCGCACGCCATCTCCCGCCGTCACCATCGGCGGCGGAACGGTAACCGACGCCATCGCCAGCCGTCGCAGTCGTCCCTTTTCGCACGCCGCCATGCCACCCGCCGAGCGCGTGGCTCACTTGCTGCGCGAAGCGGGTGGTCGCGGTATCCAGCAGGCATCACTGGGCATTCGCATCGTGGGCCGTTCCGCCGATGTCGACGCCGCGATTGTGGAGGCGGGCGGGCGAGTGATGGGCGGGCTGGTGGTGGATGCCGGCGTGGTGAGCGACGCCCGCGTCAAGCTCAGCGCTTTGCTGGATCGCTATCACGCTGAACGTCCACTGTCGCCGCTGGCGCCGCTCCAGGAAATTCGCTCGGACCTGCGACTTCCCGATTCAATAGGGGAGGCCGTCATTGCCGAAGCCCAGGCTGCCGGGCTGGTGGAAGTATCAGGGGCCGGAATCCGGCGGGCCGGCTGGGCACCCAACCTGAAGCCCGCCCAGGCCGACCAGCTTCAGGCCCTCGTCGCTCGGCTCACGTCCGCAGGCAACGAGCCGCCGTCCGTGGCCGAACTCCAGGTGGAATTCGGGGCGGAAGTGCTGCCCCTGCTCAAACTCGCAGAGGCCGGTGGGCACATTGTTCAAGTGGAAGCCAATCGGTACTTTACGACGGATAGCATGAACCGGATTGTCAACCTCTTGTGTGCGCATTTTGACGCTGGGTCGGACATCACGCCGGCACAGGTTCGCGAGCTGCTCGGCACATCGCGAAAGTATGTGATCCCTCTGCTGGAATACCTTGATCGAGTGGGCATCACGTTGCGCCGGGGCGAGGGTCGGACCTGGCGAGGCAAGGCCGCCGTCCCGAAGTCGTAGCCTGCATTCCAGTTCACTACGAGATTTTCATGATCAACCCTGACCGCCTCACCGTCAAATCCGCCGACGCGCTCAACGCCGCCATCAGCGACGCACGCCGCGCCGGCAACCCCGTCGTGTACGACATGCACCTGCTCTCGGCGCTGCTCGCGCAGACGGAGGGTGTGGTGGTACCCGTGCTCCAAAAGGGCGGGGCCAACGTCTCCGCCATCCGCGAGCAACTGGCCGCCGAGCTGGGCCGCCTGCCCAAACAGAGCGACGCGCAGCCCACCGTGTCGCGCGAGCTCAATACGGTGTTCGATCAGGCGGAGGATGACGCCAAAAAACTCGGCGACCAATTCGTGTCCACCGAGCACCTGCTGCTGGCACTTGCGCAGGCCAAGGGCACGGAGAGCCGGCGCATCCTCAACGACGCCGGCGTCACGCACAAGAATCTGCTCGAAGCCCTGGAGGCCGTGCGCGGCACTCACCGCGTGACCGACCAGAATCCCGAAAACCAGTATCAGGCCCTGCAGCGCTACACGCGCGACCTCACCGACGCCGCGCGCCGCGGCAAGCTGGACCCGGTCATAGGTCGAGACGAGGAGATTCGGCGCGTCATCCAGGTGCTCTCGCGCCGCACCAAGAACAACCCGGTGCTCATCGGCGAGCCTGGTGTGGGCAAGACGGCCATCGTCGAAGGGCTGGCGCAGCGCATCATCAACGGCGACGTGCCTGAGGGCCTGAAGAACAAGCGCCTCGTAGCGCTCGACCTCGGCGCGCTCATTGCCGGCGCCAAGTTCCGGGGCGAATTCGAGGAGCGGCTCAAGGCCGTGCTCAAGGAGATCACGGACAGCGAGGGGCAGTTCGTGGTCTTCATTGACGAGCTGCACATGCTGGTGGGCGCGGGCAAGGCCGAGGGGTCCATGGACGCCGGCAACATGCTCAAGCCCATGCTGGCGCGCGGCGAGTTGCGCGTGGTGGGCGCCACCACGCTGGATGAGTACCGGCAGCACGTGGAGAAGGACGCGGCGCTGGAGCGCCGTTTCCAGCCGGTGTTCGTGGGCGAACCCAGCGTGGAGAACACCATTGCCATCCTGCGTGGCCTCAAGGAGCGCTACGAGGCGCACCATGGCGTGCGCATCACGGACGGGGCCGTCATTGCCGCGGCCACGCTGTCCAACCGCTACATCGGCGACCGGTTCCTGCCCGACAAGGCCATTGACCTGATTGACGAGGCGGCGTCGCGCCTGCGCATCGAGATTGACTCGATGCCGCAGGAGATTGACGAGGTGGAGCGGCGGGTCATGCAGCTCGAGATCGAGCGGACGGCGCTTCGCAAGGAGAAGGACGCCGCCTCGGTGGAGCGGCGCGAAGCCATTGAACGCGAGCTGGCCGGACTCAAGGAGAAGAGTTCCGGTATGAAGGCCCAGTGGCAGCAGGAGAAGGAGACGCTGGGCGCTGTGGGCAAGATCAAGCAGCAGGTTGACCAGACACGCGTAGAAGCCGAGCGGGCCACGCGCGCCGGCGACCTCAGCAAGGCCGCCGAGTTGACGTACGGTCGTATACCGGAACTCGAACGACAGATGAAGGAAGCCGAGGCCAGGTTGGCCA
>DASSOG010000012.1:0-21387 GCA_035700805.1 Gemmatimonadaceae bacterium
CTTCAACACCGCATTTCGGCAGGACGACGGCCTCATGTCGAGCCCCGACTGGCCAGGATAGCCTGATTCCTCCGGCCAGAACACCCGCGTCCGCCACGCGAATGGAACACAATCGGGCTCGCCGCGCCGTCAACTTGCACAGAATCCGCACATCCGGCGGATAGCCGTCGGGACCAGATCGCGCCTCCCCCTGTCCCCCGTTCGAGGCCGCCAGCCACCGCGTCCCACACCCGGCGCCAGCCACCACCACCTGCCCGGATTGCGCGCCAAACCACCCTCGCGCTGGGACTGACGCCATCCCGCCATACTGACATAAGCAGCGCGGAGAACGCAACGCTCTGGTCGGGCAGTCGCTTCCCACCCGCCCGGATGTAGGTTGATGCACACGCCTCACGCACCGCCAACCCAAGAGCCACCTTGCCCAAGTCCCACGACGCTCCCGGCACCCAGCTCCTCCGGCTCTGGCAGCGGCTGGCCCCGCTGCCCGGCGGTCGCTGGCTCTTCAGCCGAGCCGTGGGGCGACAGGCGCCGTACACCGGCTCCATTGGCGCCGTCGCCCAGGAACTCAGCCCGGGCTACTCCCGCTGGACCCTCCGCGACCGCCGTCGGGTGCGCAACCACCTGCGCTCCGTCCATGCCGTGGCCCTGGCAAACCTGGCGGAGGTGGCCAGCGGCACGGCCATGCTCGCCGGGCTCGCCCCCGGCACACGCGGCATCGTCAGGTCGCTGTCCATTGAATACCTCAAGAAGGCCCGAGGCACCCTCACAGCTGAATGCCGCTGTTCGCCCCCGGCCGTGGACCGCGAGACGGATTACACAGTCACCGCCACCATCGCCGACGCAGCGGGCGACATTGTCGCCTCGGCGTCGGTCGTCTGGCGGCTGGCGCCGGCTCATCCCACCCCTGCCCCCCAAGCCCCCAAGTGACCGATACACGCCTTGCTCAACAGGCGGGAATTGCCGTGCCGCTGATCTGCGGCGCCATGTACCCGTGCAGCAACCCCGAACTGGTGGCGGCGGTCTCCGAGGCCGGCGCCATTGGCATCGTGCAGCCGGTGTCGCTCACCTATGTGCACGGGCACGACTACCGGGCCGGGCTGCGCTACATCCGGTCGCTCACGAGCAAGCCCATCGGCATGAACGCCCTCATCGAGCAGTCCAGCCGCATGTACCACGAGCGCATGGAACGCTGGGTGGACATCTCGCTGGAGGAGGGCGTTCGCTTCTTCGTGACCTCCCTGGGGAATCCGCGCTGGGTGGTGGACCGCGTGCGGCCGCTGGGTGGCGTGGTCTATCACGACGTCACCGAGCGCAAGTGGGCGCTGAAAGCGGTGGACGGCGGCGTCCACGGCCTCATTGCGGTGAACAACCGCGCCGGCGGACACGCGGGCAAACTCACGCCCGCGCAGCTCATCGCCGAATTGCACGACCTGGGGCTGCCCGTTGTCTGCGCCGGGGGGATTGGCGAACCGAGCCAATTCATTGACGCGCTGCGGCTGGGGTACGCCGGCGCCCAGCTCGGCACGCGCTTCATCGCGACCACGGAGTGCACGGCCTCGGAGGAGTACAAGCAGGCAATTGTCCGGGCCAGGGAGCAGGACATCGTGCTCACCGAGCGACTGACGGGGCTGCCCGTGGCCGTCATCAACAACAGCCACGTCCAGCGCCTGGGGACGTCCGCCGGACCCATTGCCCGCGCCATGCTTCGCCACCGCCGCACCAAGCACTGGATGCGCAGCATCTACGCCCTGATGTCGGCCTACCGGCTGAAGAAGTCACTCCGTTCGGAGGACACCACGCGCGACTACTGGCAGGCGGGGCGCAGCGTGGAGCAGATCCGCGACGTGCGGCCCGCCGCCGAGATCGTGGCAGAGTTCCAGGAGGCCTACACGTCCTACACTAGCACCAGCACCCCGATGTCGTAGAGCGCGTGCGTCCAGGCGGTGATGCCGAACCCGCGAGTGAGGTACAGCGCGCTGAATACCACGCCGCTGATGGCCCGGAACAGGAACGACTGCAAGTGGAAGACGTCGCCGTACGGACCCACGTAATGAAACGCCGAGAAGATCAGCGCCCCGACAATCGTGGCAATCAGCCCCGACGTGGTGCGGGAGAGGCCAAAGACCGCGCGTGACCCCACCGCGAGCCCACCCACCAGCAGCACGCGGAACACCAGCTCTTCGTAGAGGCCCGCGCCCAGGGACAGCATGAGGCGCGTGGTGACGTCCATATTCTGGATGGGCCCCATGGAAAGCGACGCCACCTGCCCCAGCAGTGCGGCGGTGGCCATGCCCACCACGAGACCGAACGCCAGGGAAAGCACGGCTGTCTCCGCGAACATGAACCCCAGAATGGAGAGCTTCACGCCCCCGCTCCGCCGGATGTCCTGGCGCACCAGCACCACGCACACCACGACCACCAGCGCCATCACGGTCAGCGGGCCCCAGGGGCCGAGCAGCGCGCGCGACGCCTCTCGCAGCAGGACGTCCGCTCCATTCCGGATTTCCCCGCCGCCGGCATGCACGGGCCGCGCGACCGCCAGCCCCTCATATAACAGCAGCAGCGGCAGCGCGAACAGCAGGCTGTAGCGGTGGGAGCGCGATGCGGCCCAGTAGGACTGGCCGTGGATCCACGTTTTCGCCGAGGATTTCATGCCCACAACCTACGCGGGGACTGACCAAAACACCCACGGTGGCCTTTGGGCACGACGCGACTCAATTTTGCAGCCCTGTTCGCCTGTGTGTGCCGCTCACCCGCCATTCTCCCACTCATCATGGATCTCTCCCAACTCACGGATTTCACGCTTGGCTTCTCCACGCGCGACGACGAGGACCGCTGGCTGCCAGCAGCCGCCGAGGACAGCGAAGGATATGACGTGCGATGCTGTCTTGGCGTGGACGACGCGGGGGTGACGCCGGAAACCATCGAGCTCGCGCCCGGTGATGAGGCGACGGTGGGCACCGGGCTGTTCGTGACGCGCACCTTTCCTCGGCACGTGGCCATGCTGGTGCTGCCACGCTCGTCCACCGGCAAGCGGAGCCTCACGTTGCGGAATTCGCCCGGGCTCGTGGACCGGGCGTATGTGGGACGGGAGATCAAGCTCATGCTCCGGAATGACGGGCGGGAACGGCAGGTGGTGTCACACGGGGAGCGGATTGCCCAGTTGCTCTTTGTGCTGTGCGCCCATCCGGCGGTTGCCCGGACGGAGCCGTTGGACGAGGCCAAGGCCGGGCGGGAGGGATTTGGTTCCACTGGACGGTTCTGAGGCCGGCAGGGTATGGCCCCCCCGAATGGGGGATACTAGCTTCAGGAGTTCGATGGCGGAGCGCCGGACGCTCCGCCGTTCCTTTGCCCCCCACCAGTTCAGGAGCTTCCATGTTGTTGCGCGCCTTCACCCCCGCGGCGCTCGCATGCGTGCTGGCCATGCCCTTCGGGGCGGCGGCCGCGCAGGGATTCCGCTACGCCCCCGGCACCCGGCAGTACCGCCTGACGGTCCAGGCCAGGATTACGCAAACGGTCATGGGCCAGTCGAACGACATCAACATGAGTTCCGGCCAGAAGTTCACGATGACGCTCGCCAATCAGGCAGCGGACACGCTCGCCATGTCGGCGACGATTGATTCCATCGCGCAGGACATGGGGCAGCTGGGTCCGGTGCCAGGCATGGAAGATCTCGTGGGCCAGAAGGTGAGCGCCCTGCTCTCGCCGGCCGGCCGCTATTATGCCGAAACCACCAAGCCGACGGACAGCATTCCGGCACTCGCGGGCGTGGCCTCGCAGCTCGAGCATATCCTGCCGTACATCCGCGTGGTGCCCGCGGCGGGCGTCGCCTGGACTGACACGCTGAGCGACACGGTCTCCCAGAGCGGGCTGGAAGTGAAGCGGCAGGTGATCTCCACGTACACCGTGGCGGGCGACACCACCATCGCGGGCGCCAGGTCCTGGAAGATCAACCGCGTCTCCTCGTCCACGTCCACCGGGTCGGGCATGGTACAGGGACAGATGGCGTCGATGGACGGCACGTCCAAGGGGACGGGCCAACTGTTCATCGGGCACGACGGCGCCTTCATTGGCGGCACCGGCACGGAAGACGTGGTGGCCAAGCTGTCGCTCCCGGGCGCGGGCGTCACCTACGACGTCACGACGACCGCCACCACCAGGATCGAACTGGTGAAGTAGCCGGCGCTCGCCGGCCGGGGCTGGCGAGCGTTCGCTCAGCCCTCGCGTGCCGAGGCCGGCTCGATCCGGCCTCGGCATTCGCCAAATCCAATACGCGCGCGCCCGTCGCGCTCGCACCAGGCGCGCAGCGTCACCTCGTCGCCGTCCTCCAGGAACGTGCGTCGCTCGCCGCCGGGAAGTTCCAGCGGCTCCGTGCCATTCCACGTGCGCTCCAGCAGGCAGCCCCGGGATCCGGGGTCCTTGCCCGAGACCGTGCCACTGCCCAGCAGGTCACCGGGCCGCAGGTTGCAGCCGGTGCTCGTGTGGTGGGCCACCATCTGGGCCACCGACCAGTACATGTCGGTGAAGGATCCGCGACTCACACGAATCGGGGCATCCCCGCGCGCGCGCATGGCGGATGAACTGAGCAGGACTTCCAGCGTGACATCAAAACCCGGCTGCTCCGGTCCGCCGGCCAGATAGTCGAGCGGCGCCGGGTCTCCGGCGGCCCGCGTGAACGCCGGGGCGCGAAAGGGCGCCAGCGCGTCGAGCGTCACCACCCACGGGGACAGCGTCGTCGCAAAGTTCTTGGCCAGGAAAGGCCCCAGCGGCTGGTACTCCCACGCCTGCAGGTCGCGCGCGGACCAGTCGTTCAGCAGGCCCAGGCCAAACACGTGCGACTCCGCGGCCTCCGTCGCCACCGGCTGGCCCAGCGCATTGCCTGTGCCGATGTACGCGCCCACTTCCAGTTCATAGTCCAGCCGGCGCGACGGGCCCACCACGGGGGGTCGAGACGCATCAGGACGCACCTGTCCCGCGGGACGGCGCACCGGCGTGTCACTCACCACCAGGGAGGAGGCCCGGCCGTGGTAGCCGATTGGCATGTACTTATAATTTGGAAGCAGCGGGTTGTCGGGCCGGAACATGGATCCCACGTTCGTGGCGTGGAAGATGGAGGCGTAGAAGTCCGTATAGTCGCCCACGGCGGCCGGCACGAACAGCTCGGCCTCGGCCATGGGCACCATCAGGGCCGCCACCTTGTCCCGCTCCCGGCTCCCGTCCTTGAGCAAGGCCGACAGCGCATGCCGCAGCGAGCGCGCGGCCGCGGGCCCCATCGCCATGAGCGGGTTGAGCGCGGGCGCGTCGCAGGCTTGCGCCGCCGCCAGCGCCGGGCCGTGCACCAGCCCGCCAGTGGCCAGCGCGCCCACGTCCAGGATGCGACCGCCAATGGCCACGCCCACGCGCGGGGGGCGACTGCCCTGCCGCTCCCGAAACACGCCGAAGGGCAGGTTCTGGATGGGAAAGTCCGAAGCGCCGTCGTTGGCGTCCTCCACCCATGACCGCAGCGCGGGGTCATGCGTGTGGTCGAGGGCCGTGCTCACAGCAGCCCCAGGGCGCGCAGGCCGGTTACCGGTTCGCTGAAGGAGCACGAACCGAAGGCCAGGGCTTCCTGCCGGCCGGCGCGCAGCGCGTCACGGTCCAGCGCCTGCTCGCGCCAGCGAATTCGGTCCTCGTCCACCTGGATGCTGGAGGGCTCGCGCTCCTCCAGCAAGGCGAGGGCCAGCGTATCGTCCATGCCCGCGCGCATGAAGGCCGCCGCCAGGAACACATTCAGGAACCCGTACATCACGCCGCGCGGCGCGTCAGCCTCATACGTAAGTGGATATTCCGCGCGAATGGGGTGGTGCAGCCCGGCCGTGGCCTTGAAGGCCACCCGATGGTCCAGGCAGCAGCGGATGAACCGGATGACATGCCGCGCGCCCGGGAACTGTTCCGCCGTCACGCCGCCCGTGCGGATCTTGGCCTTGGCCCCCACCCGCGCGATTTCCGCCACCAGCGGCGCCGGATCCTCGATCACCGGCACCTCGATGAACGCATCGTACCCGCCGGCAAACGGTTCCGCGGCCACGATCTCCTCCACCCGCGACGCCCGGAACTCGATGGTATCCACATGCACCGCGCCGCGTGCCGCCTCGCGATGCCGGTCGTTGAAGCGGTCAATGGAGCGCACATCCAGCTCCACGTCGGCGCTGACCGTGGCGCTCAACGCCCACGACTGCGCGGCGGATTGCGGCAGCAATGCACCGCCCTCCTCGTCGAATTCCTCGAGTCGCGAGGCGGGCACCACAAACCGCCCCAGCATCCACGCATCCGGGCCCGCGCGATACTCGGCGTAGTGGCGCACCGCATCGGCCATGGACAACTGCGCCGGCGGGAACAGCCCGGCGTAATCCACGATGCGCTCCATGAGCGCCTCGACCACGACGTGTGCGCCGGCCGGTACGGTCACGACCTGGCCGGTTTCCGCCGGGCGGAACGACGGTGGGCCAGCCACGCTCGCGCCGCCGCGCGGCGCCGGTCGAGCTTCACGATCGTGCCCCGGCAGTTGGCGGCACCGCACCGGCACGGGTACGCCGCCAGGTCGCGCTCGGTGTACTCGGGTTCGTGCTCAAACTGGTAGTCGTACGCCAGTTCCTCACCCTTGGCGATGGGCTTGATGGCAAAGATCCAGATGTGGCCCGCAATGATCTCCGCATCGCAGTTTGGGTTGCACGAGTGGTTGATGAAGCGTGCATCGTTCCCCTGGTGCGCCGCATCGATCACCGTCCGCGCATTCAGCGTAAAGAGGAACGTGTGGTGGCGAGCCGGCCCGTCATCATCGGGGTAGCGGCGATCCGCCTGGGCGGGCGTGATCCGCTCACCCACGTACTCGATGATCCGCGTGCCGCGCGGGATGTCGGTGATGGCAAAGGCGCCAGTCCCCTGAATGCGGGAGCGACGCAGCCGGAACCACGGGTTCGGCTGCGCATCCGATGTGCGTCTGGTCATGACCTGCTGGTAAGGGCAAGAGGCGGCTCAGACGGCCTCCGGCCGTTCCTTGCGGTACGCCTCGGTGGCATGGCGCAGCGCGAGCAACGCGGACGCCTCGAACTCGAACTCCATGGCCAGCGCCGCGAGCAACTGGGAATCGTGCCGATGCAGCTTGCGCGCGGCCTGGTCGCACTCGTTGTGCCGACGCAGGTAGTCCCGGGCCGCGGAGTACAACCCCTTGGCGCGGGCCCGCCATCCGTCAGCCGCCGCTTCGGCGGTGCCGACGGCCTGCTCGTACGCCTCGAGCAACTGGCCCATGCCTTCGTGCATCACCTCGCAGAAGTGCTGGGCAAAGCCGACCTCTACTTCCACATCGGAGCGTTCCACGATGCGTGCCACGCGATCGTGCTGGCGGCAGCATTCCACGGCGGCACGACACAGCGCGTCGGCAATGGCGGCGTGGGAGAGCGGCGCTTCGGCGGCCGACTCCGGGCGAGCGGCGGATTTCGTCTTCGTCATGAGTGACGGGGAAACCGGGTGGGAAGCGAGGCGCTGCAACACGAACCGCACTCGCCTATACCGTGCAAAATGAGCCGGTGGGCCCCCAAACGGTAGTGGCCCTCCTCCTTGCGCCGAGGCTACCGGTCCTTCGCCGCGATGGACGGCAGCATCACCGGCCGATGAAAGGCCTTGTGTCCCGGGGTATCGTAGGGCACGTCATACGGCGCGCCACCGCCGGGCCAGTCGTTTGCCTTGCGCGGAAAGTCGGGCCGCGGCATGGACGCGATGAAGGCAGCCACGTCGTAGGCCTGCTGGTCCGTGAGCGTTCCTGGCATGTCATAGGGCATGTTGTGCCGGATGAACGACGCGCCGCGCGACTCGCGCGCCATGGACGCCCCCACACTGAAGGACATCGACCCCCAGAGCGCCGGCCCCACCAGCCCCTGCCCGTCCACGCCGTGACAGCGAGTGCAACTGGCCACGAAGATCGCGCGGCCGCGCGATGAATCGCCTGAGAGACGCGGCAGGTCGGGCATGCCGCGTCCCGGCGCGGTGGTATCGGCCAGGGGCCCGCGTGAGAGAAACTCCAGATAGGCCACCATTGCGTGCATCTGCGGCGAATCCAGGGGAATCGGGATACCGGCCAGGCTTCGCGTCACGCAGTAGTTCACCCGGTCGGCAACCGTGGCGGTCTCGGCGGCTCGCGCAATGTACCGGGGATACCGGGCCGCCGAGCCCGTGAGCGGCGCGGCGTCCTTGCGCAGGCCGTCATCCAGGTGGCAACTGGTGCAGGTGAGGTTTGACCTCGTATAAGTGCCCAGCGAATCGGGAGCGTGGCGCAGGATGGCGTGACCGCGGCGAATGGCGCGTCCCTCGATGTCGTTGGGCAGCGAATCGAGCGACATCTGCAAGGCGACCACCGCCGGGATCGGGGTGGCAGTGTCAACCGTCACGCCGGCCTGCGAGACTGGCGCCTGCTGATCGCGCGCGGTGCCGCACGCCGCGGCCGAGATGGCCAGCAACGCAGTCAGGCAGGAAACCGGGAATGGCCGCATCCGACCAACGTAGGGGGTTGAGCCCGCCCGGACCAGCGGGGAGCCGCTCAGGATGCCGAGATGGTGGCCCGATAGTCGCGCCCGCGCACCGCGATCACGAGTGTCGGCACGATGAACAACGTGATGGGGGTGGAGAGCGCCAGGCCACCGATGACAGCCAGCGCCAGCGGCTTCTGCAGCTCACTGCCGGCGCCGAGCCCAAGGGCGAGCGGGAGCAGCCCGAACAGCGTGCAGAGCGTGGTCATCAGGATGGGTCGCAGCCGCACGCGCGCAGCATCGCGGATGGCCGGTTCCAGCGCCATGCCGTTGTGCTCCATGCGCCAGTGCGTGAAGTCGAGCAGGATGATGCCGTTCTTCACGATGAGTCCCACCAGCAGGATCATGCCCATGAGTGACGACACATTGAGGGCGGTGCCGGTGGCCAGCAGGGCTCCCATGGCTCCCACGAACGACAGGGGGGCCGCGACGAGGATCACCAGCGGCTCCACGAATGAGCGAAATTGTATCAGCATCACCGCCACCACGCTGGCCGCGGCCAGGGCCAGCACCAGCAGGAGCTGGCGGAAGGCATCGCGCTGGCTGGCGTATTGCCCGCCAAGCTCCACGCGCGCCCCCTCGGGCGGGGGGTTCGACGCCAGCATCGCCTTCACATCCCCAATGACATCGCCCAGCGGGCGGGCGCCGAGGTCCGCGGTCATCTTGATGAGCTGCTGGCCATTCTCGCGGGTGACCTCGCTGCGCGGATGCTCCGGCACGATGGACGCGAGCGCACCGAGGGCGACCGGCGCCCGACCGCCCGGCGGTATCACCGGGATCGTAGCCAGCCGGGCGGGATCGTATCGTACGGAGTCGGGCGCGCGCACGCGCACCCCGATGGCCCGATCTTCCAGCAGGAGCTGGCCCGCGGGCACGCCCATCAGGGCGCCGGTCACCTGCGCCGCCACCTCGCCGGGCGTCAACCCGAGCCGCGCGGCGACGGGCTCATTCACCCGCACGGCCAGCTCCGGGGACGGGTCCACCACGCCGTCAAAGGGATCCTCCACACCCGCGATGCCCGCGAAACGCGGGCCGATGCGCCCGGCGTATGCCTCCAGGGTATCGAGATCAGGCCCAAACAGCTTCACCTCCACCGGGCTCTGGACACCCGCCATGTCGTTGAGCGCATCAGACAGGATCTGCACGAACTCCACGCGCACCTGCGGCACCTCCACGGCCAGGGTGTCGCGCAACTGCGCAATGACCTGGAAGACCGTGCGGTGGCGCTGCCCCGGTGGCGCGAGACGCACGGTGATGTCGCCGCGGTTCTGCTCCGTGGCAAAGAGCCCCAGCTCCGCGCCGAGCCGTCGGGACGTGCCGGTGACCTCCGGCACCTGCGCCACCAGGTGCTCCACTCGACGCAGTTCGCGATCTGACTCCTGCAATGACGTGCCGGGCGGCAGCCAGTAGTCCAGGATGAATGCCCCCTCATCCATCTCGGGCAGGAATCCGGTGGGCGCCGCCCGGTAGGCGGCATAGCCACCCACCACCAGGACCAGGCCGGCTACGAGCACCCACCAGACGTGGTGCAAGGCGGCGGCCAGCGCGCGCTCGTAGGCATCGGCCAGTCGGTCCACCGCGCCACCCGCGCCGTGGGCCTGGCCAGTGAACCCGGCGTCGCCCGCCGTCACAAATTGCGCGCTGAGCAGCGGGATCACGGTGAAGGCCAGTATCAGCGAGACCAGCACCGCCATGGTCAGCGTGAGCGAGAGCGCCTTGAAGAATTGCCCCACCACGCCCTGCAGCAGCCCCAGCGGCAGGAAGACGACCACGGTGGTCAGGGTGGAGGTGGTCACCGGCCATGCCAGTTCGCGTACGGCCTCGGCGATGGCCGCGGTGCGGTCCTGGGTCAGGCGCAGGTGCCGGACGATGTTCTCGGTGACCACCACGGCATCATCAATGACCAGGCCGATGGCAATGGCCATCGCGCCCAGCGTCATGAGGTTGAGCGTCTGGCCCAGCAGGCGCATCAGGAACAGCGTGATCATCAGCGTGAGCGGAATGGACGCCGCGCTGATGGCGGTGATCCGGGCGTGGCGCAGGAAGGCCAGCAGCACGACGATGGCCAGCAGTGCGCCGACGATGATGGCATCGCGCACGGCCTGGACGGCGTCGCGCACCAGCTCCGACTGGTCGTACACCGGCTTCACGTGCACGCCGGGCGGGAGCCCCGCCGAGAGCGTGCGCATCACGCCGGCCACGCTGTCGGCAATGGCCAGGGTGTTGCCACCCACCTGGCGCGTGATGTTGATGAGCACGGCCGGCCGACCGTCTCCCGCAATCACCTGGGTGTGGTCCTGCGTGCCAAGCGTGACGGTGGCCAGGTCGCGCACGCGCACGCCTGGTGCCACCACCACATTCGCCACGTCATCTACGGTGTGCGCCTCATTGGCGGTGACCACCAGCAATTGCTGATAGTCCCGATTCACCCGGCCCACCGCGTTCACCCCGATGGCCGCGCGGATGGCCGTGGCCAGCCCGTCAAAGCTCAGCCCACGCGCGGCCAGGTGCGTCGGGTCGGCCACCACCTCCACCTCCCGGACGTCCGATCCCATCACCTCCACCGCCCCCACGTTCGGTACGCGCGAGATGACCGGCTTCAGCTGGTAGCGGGCAATGTCGTACAGCGTGGCGGGGTCGCCGCCCTCCACGTTGTATGAGAGGATTGGATATACCGAGGGAGTAATGCGCTCCGCGGAGACGGTCACTCCCGTGGGCAGTTCGGGCTGGGCCGTGGCGATGGCCGCCCGCACCAGTTGCAACGCGTAGATCATGTCGGTGTTCGGCGCGAACAGCATCTGGATCTCGGTCTGGCCGCGGATCGAGCGGGAGTCCACGCGTCGCACGAAGAGCACGGTCCCCAGCGCCTCCTCCAGCGGCCGCGTCACGCTGAACACCTGCTGCTGCGCGCTCAGCGATGAGCCCGTGGCCAGGACGGTGACGCGCGGGAACTGGAGTTCCGGATAGATGGCCGACGGCAGCCGCATCGCCGCCCACACGCCCGCGACGCTCAGCAGCGTCACGGCCAGGTAGAGGAACCGCCGCTGCTCCAACGCCCGGTGGAACAGCGACCGCCGCTCGCTCACGGATGGCTCCGCACGATCCGCGCGCTATCCGTGACGCCGTACGCCCCGTGCGTCACCACGGTCTCGCCCGGCTCGAGTCCGCTCAGCACTTCCGCGTAGGCATCGCCTCGAATGCCCACGGTCACCGTCCGCGCATGCGCGATGCCGGCCGAATCCACCACAAAGACATGGTACCCCTCGCCGTCGGGCACGAGCGCCTCGACCGGGACGCCCACGGCATTGACGCGCGCCCCCGTGACGATCCGGCCCATGACGGTCTCACCCACGCGGAGCGGCCGAGTCGACGTCGTCACCGCCACCCGCACCGGCACCGTGGACGTCGCCGAATCCAGTTCGACCCCCACGCTGGCCACCCGGCCGGTGCCAACCTGCTGCCCGGTGCCGGACTGCCCGGTGAACAGCGCGACCGACTGCCCGCCACGCACCGCTACCGCCTGTGCGCCCGTGCAACTCAGCATGACATCGAGCGCATGCGGATCCGTCACCTCCACCAGCACCTGTGTGGGATCGGTCGACTGCCCGAGCACCGCATTCATCACCGTCACCACACCGTCCAGGGGCGCGCGCAGGGTGGAAAGCTCCTGGTCGCGTCGCGCGGTCACCGCCGTCGCCTTGGCCTGGGCCAGCGCGGCGGCGGCCAGTTCCACGTCCTTCCGCGGGCCCACGCCTTCGTCAGCCAGGCGGCTGGCCCGGTCATACGTGGCCTGCGCGTTGTCCACCGCCACGTTGGCGCTCTGCAATTCGGCGTCAAAGCGCTGCTGCTCGAATTCCACGAGCGGATCGCCGGCCTTCACCGCCTGGCCGAGTGTCACGAACACCCGGGCGACGCGCGTGGGGACCGGCGACGAGAGCGCCGCGAAATGCCCGGGCCGCTGGGTCACCGTGCCAATGGCCGCGACCTGCGCCTCGAAGTGGCGTGTGGTCACGACCGCGGTCCGGGCCCCGACCACGGGCTGGATCTCGCCGGAGGTCGCGTTGCCGTCATCCGGCGAACGTGAGCATGCCGCGGCTGCGCCGAGTACGAGTCCCAATACCAGGTATCTCATTTCTGGATAATCACCGAGGAAGTGGTGAGGAGCCGCAGGGCGGCCGCGGCCACGCTGGCAGTGCCAACGTCGTCCACATAGGCGCCACGCGTCTCGCGGGCCACGCCCATCGCCTGCAACACGGTGGCCAGCGGGGTTGCCCCCTCGCGATAGGCCGTGCGGGAAAGCGCCTCCACGCGGCTGGCGCTCGCCAGCAGGGTCCGGTCGCGGCGTACGCGTTCCAGCGCGGCCTCCTGGGCAGCGCGCACCCGCGCGATGTCCCGGGCGCTGGCCTGCTGAACCACCCGCAGTTCCGCGCGGGCGCGATCCCGCTCGGCCTGGGCCAGCGTGACGGCGCCGGGGCTCCGATTGAACAGGGGAATGGGAATGGCCAGCCCGATGACCGGCAGGTACCCGGGCTGCGTGTTGTCGTGGAAGTCCACGCCGAGCTGCACGGACGCCGAGCCCCAGACCGAACGACGCGCCGCGGTGAGCGCATGGTCTGCCGCGGCCACCGACCGCTCCGCCGCGGCCACGGCCAGGGGCGTCGGCGCGCCCGCCTGGGCCATGACGAGAGGCACGGAGTCGCGCACGGCGAGCGTGTCCGCCAGCTGGATATCCACCTGGCCGGCGGATTCGCCCATGAGAGTTTGCAAATCGAGCAGCGCCGATCGCGCGGCCAGGGAATCCACGGCCGCCAGGTTCGCGGCCTGGCCGGCGGCGATGGTGGCCAGTTCCACATCCAGGTCGCTGACGTCCCCGGCGTCGCGTCGCAACTCCGCCGCCTGCCGCAGCGAATCCGCGGCCAGGGCGGCCTGCCGCGACAGGGCGGCGTGCGCCTGCGCCACCAGCGCCATGGTGTAGGCCGTATCGGCGTCAAAAGCCGCCGCCGCCCGTGCCAGGGCAAAGCGATCAACCGCGGCGGCGTGTCCCGCCTGCGCTCCCGCGATCCGCGCGCTCCGCAACCACGGAAAGTCCAGCGGCAGGTCGGCGGCAATGTGCCGTTGCGGCGCGTCCTTGGTAGCGCTCAGGTTGAGCGTCGGGTTCGGAATCGCGCGGGCCTCCAGCACCACCCCGCGCGCCGTCATCGTATCCGCGGCCGACACGGCCAGCGCCGGGCTCCGCGCCACCACCGCGGCGACGGCGTCCGCCCGTGAGACCGCCCGCTGGGCGGCCACCGGCGATGCCAGCGTGAACGTGGCCGCGCCAAACGCGGCAAGGAAGTGTCTTCGCAGGATGGGACGTGACCTCATGTGCGGAGAACACTATCCGTCGCGCCCTGTCAGGGTGATTACACCTGCGCGCGTGCGTGCCGCGGGAACACCACCTCCGCGCGCGTCCCGCGCGGGGAAGCGGGCGCCAGGTGGATCTCGGCCCCATGCACCTCGGCAATCCAGTGGGCGATCGAGAGCCCGAGCCCCGCGCCGTCCGAGCGACCTCGCGCGGGGTCGCCGCGGAAGAAGCGGTTGAACACCTGCGGCAACTGCTCGGGCGTGATTCCCACGCCGGTATCCGCGACGACGAGCGTGGGGCGTGCGTCGCGAACAAAGACATCCAGCCGCACCTGGCCACCGGCGGGTGTGAACTTGATGGCGTTGTGCACCAGGTTCATGATCAGCTGGTGCACCAGCGCGGGGTCCGCCTCCATGGGTGCCTCCTCGAATTCGCCCACTTCGAGGGTCACGCCCTTGGCGGTGGCCAGCGAGCTCGCGGCCTCGGCCACGTCCAGCGCGACGTCATCCAGGAACGTCTTGACCTTGCGAATCGGCCGTTCGCCCGCGTCCGCGCGCGCCAGCGTGAGCAGATCGTCCACGATGCCACCCAGTCGCTGCGCCTCGCGCTCCACCGTGCCGAGCGCCGAGCGGTAGTCGTCACCGCTGCGCTCCTGCTGCTGCGAGACCTCGGCGGTGGTGCGCATCACGGCAATCGGCGTCCGCAATTCATGCGCGGCGTCGGCCATGAACTGGCGCATCTGGGAAATGTTCTGCTCCACCGGTTCCGTGGATTTGCGCGACAGGAAGTAGCCGCCGGCCGCCACGAGCACCAGCGCCGCCAGCGCGGCGCCGCCGAACGTGATGATGAGCGCCGCATACTGGTCTTCCAGCTCCACCTGGTCCGCCACCACGACCGACACCATCTGCCGGCCGTTCGGCAGCCGGAAGGGGGCTGCATGGAGCCGGAGCGTCCCCCGGCGCGGCACGTGGTGCAGGACGTCGATGGCTCCGTCCACGGCCGCCTCGCGCGCCGCATGCCGGATCCAGTCGTCCGCGACCGCCGGCTTCATCGGGTTGCCCAGGGAGTCCATAAGGAAGAGCTGATGATCTGGAATGTGCAACTCATCCACCGCGTCCACCACGTTGCCGTGGGCCGTCAGGCGCTCCTGCTCGCGGATGCGCGCCGCGCGCTGCAGCTCCAGCGTGGACTGGGCCAGCGACACATCCAGTTGCCGTCCCAACTGGTGCCGGATCACCGCGAACAACCCGGCGCCCAGCAGCACCAGGATGAGGCCAAGGGTCCCGACGTACCACGCCGTGAGGCGCAGCCGGAGGGCGGTGAGCGGCTGGAGCGCCACCGTCAGATCCCGAACCGGTACCCGGCCCCGCGCAGCGTGTGGATGAGCTTGGGCTCGAAGTCGTCGTCAATCTTGCGCCGCAGCCGGCGGACCAGCACTTCGAGGACGTTCGTGAACGGGTCGTGGTTCTCGTCCCATACGTGTGCCGTGATGGCGGCCCGGTCCAGGACGTGCCCGGCGTGCCTGGCAAACACCTCCAGCAGCGCGAACTCCTTGGCCGTCAGCTCGATGTCGCGCCCGGCCCGGGTCACCTGCCGCGTCGCCAGGTCCACCGACAGGTCGGCGACCTCCACGCGCTCTGACATCACCGCCGGCGCGCGCCGGGAGAGTGCCCGCACGCGCGCGGCGAGCTCGCGGAAGGCGAACGGCTTGGCCAGGTAGTCGTCGGCCCCCGCGTCCAGGCCCCGCACCCGGTCGTCCACGGCGTCGCGCGCCGTGAGCATGATGATGGGCGTCTCGATGCCGCGGTCGCGCAGTTCCCGGCACAGGTCAATCCCCGATCCGCCCGGCAGCATGATGTCGAGGATGATCACGTCGTGCGAACCGAACACGGCGCGCTCGCGCCCCTCGCCAAACGTGGCCGCCGTGATCGCCTCGATGCGCTGGTCGCGAAAGCCGTCGCGCAGCGCGCGGGCGAGTTCGGGGTCGTCTTCAACAATCAGGACGCGCATGGGTTCCGGGTCAGGGGCGGGTGTGCGGGACGCGTGATTGCCCTCCTTAAGGTATGCGCGTGGGCCACATCCAGACAAATCCCCTACAACCGTTTGAAACCGTCCTGGTGTCCAACCCGAAGTAGCCGGGGCACGGCTCTTCCATTCGGGTGTATCCCGCGCGAGCCGCTGTCCAGTCGCCGTTTCTCCTGCCCATTGACCCTGCCCCCTGCCAATGCCTTCGGACTTTCCGCGCCTCCAGCACGCCGTTTCCACCATTGCCCTCTCGTTGACACTCGGCCTCCCCGGCTGGCTTGGCGCGCAGGCCGCCGGTGTGGAGAACCCGCAGGCGGTTGCGGGCGGGCCAGCGCAGCGCGTGATGCACGCCGTTCGCCGTACCACGCCCATCGTCATCGACGGCCGGCTGGACGACGCCGCATGGCAGGCGGCGCCCGCGGCCTCCGGTTTCACGCAGAGCTATCCCGACCCCGGCGCTCAGCCCACGGATTCCACCACGGTCCGCGTCCTGTATGACGACGACGCGCTGTATGTGGGCATCCGGATGTACGACGCCCACCCCGATTCCATTGCCGCGCAGCTCGCCCGGCGCGACGCCAGCGGGATCTACTCGGATTGGGCACACCTGATCATTGATTCCTACCACGATCATCGCACCGCCTTCCGGTTCTCGGTGAACCCCAAGGGCGTGGAGAAGGACGTCTACACCTCCAACGATGGGAGCGAGGACCTCAACTGGGACGCCGTGTGGGACGTGGGCACGCGCATTGACTCGCTGGGCTGGGTGGCGGAATACCGGATTCCGCTTTCGCAGTTGCGTTTCGGGTCGGCCGGAGCGGACGGCACGCGCACGTGGGGCATCCAGGTGATGCGGGACGTGGCACGCCGCAATGAGCGCGATTCGTGGGCCCCGTGGTCGCCGCAGAGTCCCGGCTTCGTCTCGATGTTCGGCACGCTTACCGGCCTCAAGGACCTGCCCAGCCCCAAGCGGCTGGAGGTGCTGCCATACGTCAGTTCCCAGCTGACGCGCGCGCCGGGCAACCCGAGCGACCCGTTCTACCGGGCGAGCGATACCAAGGCGTCGGCGGGAGCCGACATTCGATATGGGTTGCCGGCCGGGCTCACGCTCACGGCCACGGTGAACCCCGACTTCGGCCAGGTGGAAGTGGACCCGGCCGTGGTGAACCTCTCGGCGTTCGAGACCTTCTTTCCGGAAAAGCGGCCGTTCTTCCTGGAGGGGGCGGACGTGTTCAACTTCGGGCAGGTGTCCACGACCAACGACTTTGGCCAGGAATACTTCTTCTACTCCCGGCGGATCGGGCGCGCGCCCGAGGTGAGCCCGTACGGCCCCGGCGTAGTGGCGGCCGATATCCCGGACAAGACCACCATCGCCGGCGCGGCCAAGGTCACCGGAACAGTGGGCCCATGGACCGTCGGGCTGCTGGACGCGGTCACCACCGAGGCCGATGCGCGGGTAGCGCTGAATTCCGGCGTGAAGACCGACGCACCGGTGGAGCCCCTGACCAACTACCTGGCCGGCCGGGTGAAGCATGCGTTCAACAACGGCCAGAGCTTCGTGGGCGGCATGTTCACCTCCACGGCCCGCAGCATGTCGGATTCCGTATTCACCCCCCTGCTCCGCCGCGATGCCAGCTTTGGTGGGCTGGACTTCGAGCACGGTATCCATAATCGTCAATGGATTGTCAGCGGCTTCGTCGCCGGCAGTCGCGTGAACGGCTCAGCTGCCGCGATTGCCAGCACGCAGCGCAGCAGTACGCACTACCTGCAGCGGCCGGATGCGTCGTACCTGACGTACGACTCCACGCGCACGTCGTTGTCCGGATACATGGATGAGGTGGCCGTGATGAAGACCGGCAGCGTCTTTGGCTCGCTGGCCTACAAGGAGATGAACCCCACCTTTGAGCTCAACGACCTGGGCTTTGTGGGACGCGGCGACTATCGCGTGGTATCCGAGGCGATAGGCTACCGGAACTTTCATCAGTCCCGGTTCCTGCGCAACTACTCGGCGCTGGCCTACGGCAACCACGAGTGGAATTTTGGCGGCACGCAGCTCTTCCGTCACTGGGCCGGTTCCGTGAACGCCACTACGAATAACCTCTGGACGCTGAGCCTTGGCGGCATGGTCATGCCCGCCACCTACGACGATCGCATGACGCGGGGTGGACCCATCGTGGGCGTCCCCACGAACTACAGCGTGAACGGCTCGGTGAGTACGGACTCCCGGTGGCCTGTGATCGTGGGGCTCAACACGTACTATGCGCACTCCCGGGATCGCTCGGAATCCCCGTCCCTCGGGCTGTCGTTCGACATGCGGCCCACGTCCACGTTGCACATCATTGTCGGGCCCTCCTGGAGCGCCACACGCCGCGCCACCCAGTACCTGACCGTCGTGCCGGATGTCAACGCAACCGCCACGTTCGGGAACCGGTATGTGTTTGCCAACCTGGACCAGAACACCCTGTCGCTGGACACGCGCGTCGAGTGGACGCTGACGCGCACGCTGAGCCTGCAGACTTACATCCAGCCGTTCGTGGCGTCGGGCGCCTACAGCGACATCAAGGAGTTCTCCCGTCCCGGCACCTTTGACTTTGCGGTATATGGCCGCGACCAGGGCACCGCGACGTACGACGCCGGGACATCGCGGTACACCATTGATCCCGATGGCGCGGGTCCGTCGGCCGCCTTTGCGCTGCCCAACCCCGACTTCAACGTCCGCAGCCTGCGCGGCAATGCCGTGCTGCGCTGGGAGTACCGGCCAGGGTCGGCCATTTATGTAGTATGGCAGCAACAGCGCAGCGGCTTTGCCCCCAGAGGCGACTTCGATGCCGGCCGGGACGTGGGAGACATCTTCCGGACCGTGCCCACCAACGTGTTCCTCGTGAAGGCCACGTACTGGATCGGTCGCTAGATTCCGGAGGGTACCGACTTGGGAGTATCACGATGGTCAAGCAGACGACGCCCTATGGCATTTCCGTCATGATGGACGTGCCCTACGAGCAGGCCGTGCCACGCGTCCGGGAGGCGCTGGCCAAGGAGGGCTTCGGCGTCCTGACCGAAATTGACGTGGCGGCCACGCTCAAGAAGAAGCTGGACGTGGATTTCACGCCGTACATCATCCTTGGCGCGTGCAACCCACCGCTGGCTCACCAGGCGCTCAGCGCGGAGCGGGACATCGGCCTCCTGCTGCCCTGCAACGTGGTGGTGTACGCGGCCGACGAACCCAGTCGCAGCGTCGTGGCCGCCATGGACCCCGTAGCGGCGCTGGCCTTGACGGGGAACAAGGCCATTGGCCCGCTGGCCGCCGATGTGCGCGGACGACTGGAACGGGTGCTCAACAGCGTGGCGGGCAAGTAGCGGCGGCTGACGCCATCTGGACCACCTGTGACAGCTTCAGGTCTGCGCCGCAACGCGTTCGGTCGTGCCAGCCAGCAGGTAGTCAATCACATCAGCGGCTGAATACCGCGTGCGACCCTGCAGGAAGCGAGACATCCCCACCAGGTCGTCGCCGCTCGTGAGCAACGGCTTCTCGTCAACGCCGTCCGGCCGGAGCTGGCCGAGTCCGATATTGGCCGTGAGCGCGTTGCAGAGGCACCGGCGCCCCACCGTGTCCTCTATCGCGCCGCCCTTGGCAACATAGGCATCCACCGGTTCCGCCGGGCACCGGTAGCCGACGCCGCCATCGGGCTTGCGGTAGGAGACACGCAGGTATCCCAGGTCGCAGACGCGTTCACGGGTTGGACTCTGATAGTCGCCCCCAGGCAGCGCCACGAGCTTGAACGGATACCCGGTGGGCGAGGCCCGTGGGTCCGTGCGCACCGTGACCGCGCCCTGCTCCACCCCCGCCAGCACCTCGGTCTTGAGGTCCGCCAGGATCCCGGCTTCATCCGCAAATGCAAATAGTGTACCCACCTGGATCCCGGCCGCGCCCGCATCAAGGGCGGTCCGAAGCCCGGCGGGCGACCCCACTCCACCGGCGAGCCAAAACGGAAGGCCGAGTTCGCGGATCCTGGAAAGGTCCACAACGTCACGCTCGCCGTATAATGGCTCGCCGGCCTCCGAGAGCTTCATCTCGCCGCGCGGCGGCGCGTTATGGCCACCCGCCGTCGGGCCCTCGATCACGAAGCCGTCCACCCGGCCATTGGCCTTGCGGGCGAGTGTCGTGGCCAGTGAGGTAGCCGCCACGATGGGAAAGAACTTCGGCCGCAGGAGTGGTGTTGACGGCATCCCGTGGTCGGCCGGATCGAACGAGAGGTACTCGGCATCGCTGGTTCCCTCGACGTCCATTCGGATCACCGCCGGCTGATGAACCGCGAGGGCATCGAGCGCCCCGGGAATTTCGCGGGGGATCCCGGCGCCCATCAGGACGACCTCCGCCCCGGCGAGCATGGCCCCATAGAGCGTGGCGAGATTGGGCATCTGCACCTTGGTGAGGAGGTTGATCCCTACTGGGTGCTTATGCCCTTCCTTGGCGAGCCACACCTCCGCGAAGCCGGCCAGGACGGTGATCTGCTGTCGAGCCGCGCTCACCTTCTGCTTGTACATGGGCAGCGCCTTGTAGGGCACCCCAGGAGGACGACCCTCCGGATGGAAATAGCGCTTGAGCGCCGCCGCCGCGACAGCCGGATTCGGGAAATGGGCCATGGCGCGCCGGAGATGTCCTCCCACGTCGCCGTCCTGAAGCCGCCGCACGAAAATCGTATCGATCACGGTACCCGATACCACGCCCAACTGGCCGCGCAAGGACACCGCCCTGGCCAGCATCCAGTTGGAGACGCCAGCGCCCATTCCGCCCTGGATGATGATCGGGTTGTCGCTTCCACCCGCGCATTCGTTGATGGTCATCCCGTATGACAGTACGGCTGGACCTGGCGGTGGGTGTGACGATTGTCTCAGCGCGCGCGGCGCGCGATGGACGCCAGGTCCACCAATACCCAAAATCCCAACCCTCATCGGTGGGGATTTTTTTGCCCGTTCCCCCAGTGTTGGCGCGGTTTCCGGGCCTGGCCGCGCGAGCGCCGCCCCTGCGAAGGCGGCGTTTTTGCCCCCATCGACGCCTCTCTGTTCTCTGTTTTCTCTGGTGGCCACGCGAGCGTTCTCGAGGCCATTTCCTTCTGGACGACTGGCGGCGCGTGTTGCGACGGGCCTGGAGCATTCGCTTCTCGCTGCTGGCCGCTGCCTTCACGGCGGCGGAAGTGGTGGTGCCGCTGTTCGGGGACGTGCTGCCGCGCGGCGCGTTTGTGCTGCTGGCCTTTGTCGCCAGCATCGGCGCGACCGTCGCGCGCATCGTGTCGCAGCCGGAGATGCACCGATGACCCGGCCAACATCACCCGTGATGCGCAGGACGGTGGCCGGAGTGACGCTGTCCG
The DNA here is from genome assembly GCA_035700805.1 of Gemmatimonadaceae bacterium. GTDB lineage: Bacteria > Gemmatimonadota > Gemmatimonadetes > Gemmatimonadales > Gemmatimonadaceae > JAGWRI01. The sequence goes on from DASSOG010000012.1 coordinate 21,300, forward strand.
CTGCCGCCCTGGTCGGTATCGTGCTGCACGAGGGCTACACCGATCGTGCAGTGATCCCCGTCAAGGGCGATGTACCGACCATTGGCTT
>DASSOG010000013.1:0-28098 GCA_035700805.1 Gemmatimonadaceae bacterium
ATACGTGTATGTGGCGGATGCCGCCACCGGCAAGTCAACGCAGGCGTCGCGGTCGCCGTTGCTGGCCACGCTGGTCACTTCCATCGACTGGACGGCCGATGGATCGGGCATCGTGGCCGTCTTCGTTCCCGATCCCCGCGCGCCCGAGCCCAGGGAGGCCGCCATTGCCACCGGGCCCACCGTGCGGCTCTGGCTGGACGGCGTGAAGGAGCCGGAACGCAATTTCGCCAGCCTGCTGGACGACCCGGGCGACAAGGCATTGATGAAGTATTATATCACCGGCCAGCTTGGCGTGGTGAACGTAAAGACGCACGCGCTGGCCAAGGTCGGGGCACCGGCCATGATCTCCGCGGTGGACGCCGGGCCTGACGCGAAGTACTTCCGCGTGACCACCATGGATGAACCCTTCTCGTACGTGGTGCAGTACCGGAGCTTCGGGGCCACCGAGGCCATCTGGGACGCCACGGGCAAGGTGCTGGCGACCATTGACGTCCGCCCGAGTCGCGAAGGGCAGCAACCCGACACGTCGCGCGGTGGCAGGGGTGGGCAGGGGGGCGACACGTATCGCGGGTTGGCGTGGATGCCGCAGGGGCCGGGGCTGTACTACCTGGAATCTGCGAGCGCGGTGCGCGACACCGCCGATTCGACATCAGCGGTGGGCTCGGCGAGTGTGGCGGGAGCGCCGGGGGCCGCGTCGCCGACTTCGCGTGCGGGCCGAGGGGGGCGGGGCGCGAGCGCGCGTCGCGACCGGCTGGTGCAGTGGCTGCCACCATTCGCCAAGACTGACATCAAGGTACTCTACACTGCGCCAGGGCCGATGAGCAGTGTCGTGTTCAGCGATGATGCCACGCGGTTGTTCGTGGCGACTACTGCCAATGGCAGCGGCGAGATCTACGCCGTGGATCTGGCCACGCCGGATACTCGACATGTGATCATCCGCCAGCGGGATTACACCCCCTCGTTTGCGGGCATGGGGCGGGGCGGGCGCGGTGGCCGGAGCGCAGATTCAGCGGCGTTCTACACCAACCCGGGCACGATGATGACCGCACGCGGCACACGCGGTGGCGTCGTCGCCATGCAGAGTGCCGACGGACGGCGCGTGTATTTCACCGGTACCCAGTACCATCCAGACTACCTGGCCAATGCGCCGCGGGCATTTGTGGATGCCTATGAACTGGATGCCGGAGGTGGGAGCGCCAGCAAGGCACGGATTTTTGAGGGCGCGGCGGATGCGGCGGAATCCATGGTGGCGCCGCTGGATGCCGACTTCAACCGCGCCATCCTCGCGCGCGAGACGCCCACGGAGGTGGAGCAATCGTACCTCTGGACGCGTGCGACGGGGCAGCGGGTGCAGGTCACGAACAACCGCGACTACGAACCCGAGTTCACGGCGGCTGTTCGGAAGCGCATTGTCGTGACGCGCCCCGATGGATTCCAGTTTGTGGTGAACCTCACGCTCCCACCGGACTACAAGGCGGGCACACGCCTGCCTGGGATGTTCTGGTTTTACCCATCAGAGTTCACCTCGCAAGCCGAATACGACCGGACGTTGCGCACGGAAAACGTGAATGAGTTTCCGTCGCGTGGTCCCCGTACCATTGAGTACCTCGTGACGCAGGGGTACGCGGTGGCCAACTTCGGCCCGCCGATCGTGGGGCCCGCAGGGCGCATGAACGACTACTATGTGCACGACCTGGTGATGGATCTGGCGGCCGTGATCGACACGCTGGATGCTGGCGGATATATCGACCGCGGGCGACTGGGCATAGGCGGTCACAGCTATGGCGCCTTCAGCACCATGAATGCGCTGGCGCATACGCCGTTCTTCAAGGCGGGCATTGCGGGCGACGGGATGTACAACCGCACCCTCACCCCCAACGACTTCCAGAACGAGCGGCGGGACTTCTGGGAGGCGCAGAAGACGTACGAGGAGATGTCGCCCTTCTTCTATGCCGACAAGATCCAGGGGGCGGTGCTGATGTACCACTCCATGGAAGACCAGAACGTGGGCACCACCCCCATCAGCTCCATCCGGCAGATGCAGGCGCTGCGGGCGTACGGCAAGCCGTCGGCGCTGTTCATGTATCCGTATGAAGACCATGGGCCAGCCACGTCCGAGTCCGACCTGGACCAGTGGGCGCGCTGGGTGGCGTGGCTGGACATGTACGTGAAGCATGCCGGCGAGTGGAAGAGCGACGAGTCCGGGCGAATTGTGGTGGTGAAGGCGGTGGACGCAGGCCGGAGGTAATCGGCTGGGCTACCCATCCGCCCGCAGGGCCTCCATGGGGCTGACCCGCAGCGCGCGCCTGAGGGGAATGGCACACGCCGTCAGCCCGGCCACGATCATCAGGGCATTCGTCAGGATGAGCAGCGTCACGCCGCGGAAGGACTCAACCCGCAGGCTGATCAGGATTGTGCCAAGGAGCATGCCCGCGCCAATTTGCAGGAGGGCGCGGCTGCCGATGCCCGTCAGGATGCGGCTTCGGCTTGCCCCCAACGCGACCCGGATGCCGATTTCGCGGGTGCGTCGCGTAACCGTGAACGACATCAGGGCGTAGATCCCGGTGGTGGAGAGCGCCAGGATGACGAACCAGATCACCCACGCGACCCAGGTGAGCGTGCGGTTGATCTGCGCCTCGCGGTCGCCGACGTGTTCCAGCCCTTCCACATTCGTGAGGAGGAGTGAGGGCGCGGCTTCCGCCGCGACCTTGCGCAGTTGGCCGGCAAATTGATCCCGGTCTCGTACCCGCACGGCGAGCGAGACGTTGGCGATCGTTTCGGGATCGCGGGGCAGGTACAGCGCCGATTGCTCCTGTGGCAAGGGCATCTGCCATCCAAAGTCCTTCACCACGCCCACGATGTGATACCATGCCTTGCCCGCGACGCTATTGTCCTCGCCGCTGACGATCTGGATCCGTCGGCCAATGGGGTTCTGCCCACTCAGCACGTAGCGCACGAAGGACTGGTTCACGATGATGGCCGATCCATTGGCAAAGTCCGCGGGCGTGAAGCCGCGGCCCAGTGCGACGGACGCGCCAAACGTGGCGAAGAAGCCCTGGGAGACCTGTACCAAGGTGCTGGTGCGTATGCCCGAAGACCGCACAAGCCCCGCGGTATCCACGGCGATGTGATACTTGAACTGGTCCATCACCGGCAGGCGGCTCGCGAAGGCGACGCCCTCCACGCCCGGTACCTGGAGCAGCCGCCGTTCGAGTGCGGCGAACGCGGCGTGACTGCGAGTTTGCAGCGTGGCGGTATCGGTGCCATATCCCGCCCGATCCATTTCCGGGCGGGCCGTGAGATACGCCGCCGCGCCAATGCCGTCGGCGCGCTGGGCGAACCGGTTGGTTTCGGTGATGCCGTTGGCGGCCATGGGCATGAGCGCCACCGCGATGGCAATCTGTGCCACGATCACCAAGGTCCAAACCGCGCCGAAGCGGATTGCGGTGTGAGCGGAACTCGCATTGCGCAGCGCATCCCCCACGCGGAACCGTGTGGCCCGGAGCGCGGGCACCACGCCGACGATCATGGCACCGAGCAGCGCGAGCAGGACGGCATAGCCGATCGCCTGCCACGATACGCCGTCATTGATCCAGTATGGCATGCCGGCGCTGCCGCCGAACAGGCCTAATCCCCAGTGCAGGGACAGCTTTGCCACCACAAGGCCCATGCCGGTCGCGAGCCCGACCAGTACGAGTGCCTCGAGGAACAGCTGGACGATGATCCGGCGGCGGCTCGCGCCGAGCGCGGTGCGCACGGTGAGTTCCCAACCGCGCGCGGCGGTGCGGGCGAATACCAACGTGGCGACGTTCGTGCACAGGACCGCGAGCAGCGCCAGGAAGACGACGTTGACGCCGTAGATGATCCGCGTGAGCGTTTGAAACTCGGATCCTCCAAGCGGTTTGGCATAGGTGGTAACGCGCGGCCGGAGATGCGCGTACGCTGCAGGGTCTGCGGCCGCCAATCGCGCCTGAACCAGCGCGATCTCACTCTGCGCATCCTGGAGCGATGCCCCCGGTCGCAACCGACCGAAGATCGAAATCGATGGGCCGGTTCGTGGCGCCAACTGCGAACCATCCATGCGGAGCGGCAGCCAGATCCGCGCGTTCACCGGGAACCTGAACCCCTTTGGCATCACACCGACGATGGTGGCGGCGTCTGTTCCCACTTTCACCGACTGGCCAAGCACCGTGGAAACGCCATCAAAGCGCGATTGCCATAAGGCGTAGCTGATGACGGCCACACGCGGCTGGCCCGGCTGTGCGTCGTTCTGGGTGAGCGCCCGCCCCATCTGCGGGGCTTGGCCCACCACGGCGAAAGCACCGGGCGTGATCTCCACGCCGTGCACGGGCTCGAGCTGCCCGTCGTCCACCTGCAAATTGCGGTCGAATGGAAGGGAGGCGCCCAGATAATCCAGCGACTTCAACTGCTCACGCCAGACGGCGAAGTCGTGGAGGGCATGCGGGTCCAGCGCATTGGCGCTCGCGTCCCAGTTGCGGATGGAGACGACCCGGCCCGCGTACGGGCCGGGCAACCGCGGGTTCTGCCACTTGCTGACAACCTCGAAGTAGATCGTGCCCAAGGCGATGCCGACCGCGATGGCGGCGGTGCCCACGATCGTCGTCCCAGGATACCGCACCAGCATGCGGATGCCGAGCTTGAAGTCGAGGGCGCTCGCGCCGAGCGCGCGAACGACGGGCACCAGTCGGTTGGTCATCGGGAGGTTGGTCCTCATGAGAGCGGCTAGAGAACTTAAAGTACTCTATGGCGCAAAGTCAACTGAACCGTTTCAACCGGCGTGCAGGGGCCTGATGAGAACCGCTGGGTACTAGACCGGCGCCGGCCGCAGCGTCCGTGTGGGCGTGGCCCCAGCCGGCGGGTCGAACATCCCGTCCGCGATGGCCGCCACCTGCTCGGCCTCCTTCCACGCATCGCGGAGCAGGTCGAGTTCGCCCTCGAGCGCCCGGCGCTCGGACTCTTCATGCAGGGACATCTCGAGCGCGAGGCATTCGCTGGCGCCCAGGTGCAGCGCGCCCAGCCGCCGCATCCGAGCCAGCACCGACACGATGCGCCCCGCGCGCCATTCCACCGAGCGGGACGTGTGGCGCAGGAACGTCGGGGCGTCCCCGGCCCGCTCGATGCACGCCACGGCGTCCCGGACCGAGGCCCCCGAGCCGCCAAAGCGATTGGCGCTGGCCAGCAGCACCGTGGCCACGTACATGGCCTCCGTGCCGTCGTAGTACTTGCAGCCGTTGTCGTGGGGCAACCGCATGGTGGGCACATCACCCGTCATATGAAACTCCGCATCCCGCACGTGCTTCTCACGCACGACGATCACGTGCCGGCCGTTGCGGAAGCGCGTCACGATGTGGTCGTCCAGCAGGTAGTCGCGCGCCGCGAGCGCCCCGACCATGGGAATCGCGCCCATGATGGTGGTGGCACCGGGGAACGCGACCAGCGACAGCGTCCCGGTGACCAGCGCGGGCACCAGGATGGGTGAGAGGACGGCGCCGGTGAGCGCCGCCGCGGCCGCCGCCGACCCCACGACCACGTTCACGTTCATGCGACGGCGGGCGAAGCGCGTGCCGTAGCGCCAGGCCGCGAACTCGGGACGCAACGGCCGGCCGATGCGCACGAGCTGCACCCCGCTGGGCAGGCGCGCGAGCCCGATGTTGTCGGTGGTGATGCGCATGGCCGACGCGCGGAAGATGCGCTCAGCCTCCTCGATGGCCTCCCAGCGCTCGTCCAGCGGCGAGAGGTTCCACCGCGCGCAACTGCCGCAGATCACCCACAGCCGCCCCTTGCCGGCGTCGAACGCGAGACGCTTCCCTACGGGGAAGTGCTCGATGACGTCGTTGGCCCCCAGCGATGAATGGCAGAAGATGCACGTGGAGTACATTTGTCCGTACTATACATCATTCCGGCGCGACAGCCAGAGTCCCTCCATTTTTCAGCTCGATGACGCATTCGCCCCTGATTGCCCTGCTCCTGACCCTGCCGCTCCAGCTTGCCGCGCAATTGCCCCTGCCGGGCGCCGTGACCACGCATCCGGCGATTCCCGGCGCCTACACCACCCCGGCCTCGGGCGACACGGTGGGCTACTGGCAGCAGTTCGTGAACTATCGCATGACGGCGACGCTGGACGAGGCGCACCACCTGGTGCACGGCACCGCGGACCTGACGTACGTGAACCATTCGCCCGACACGCTGCGGCAGATGTACTTCCACCAGTACCTCAATGCGTTCCGGCCGGGTTCCAACTGGAGCGCGGTGGACGAACGCGAGGGTCGCACCCGCTTCCAGCACCTGCAGGACCCCGATTACGGCTACGAGCGGTTTACCGCGGTGCCCACGGTGAATGGCACGCCGGTGTTCGTGGATTACCCGGGCGCGCCGGACAGCACCGTGGCGCACATCAAGCTGCCGCGCCCGCTGCCCCCGGGCGATTCGGTGCTCGTGCACCTGGAATGGGACGCGCGTCCCAGCACCGTGCTCCGGCGCCAGGGGCGCCAGGGGCGCAGCTACGACTTGGCGCAGTGGTACCCCAAGGTGGCGGTGTACGACCGGGCCGGCTGGGAGCAGAATCCGCTGGTGCCATCAGGGGAGTTATATGGCGAATACGGCACCTACGACGTGACGCTCGTGCTGCCGCAGGACCAGGTGGTGGGTGCCACCGGGGTCCCCATCGAGGGTGATCCCGGCTGGGCGCGCGTGAAGCAGTGGGGCGTGGTGCACATCCCGCGCGACGCATACGACAGCGTGCCCGAGGCACCGGATGTGACGGTGCCCGACGGGGACCGCGTGGTGCGCTTCTACGCGCGCAACGTGCACCACTTTGCCTGGTCGGTGTCGCCCGACTACCGGTACGAGGGGGCCATCTACGTGCGCCAGGTGCCACCCACGCACTTCAAGACCTGGGATACGCTTTCCATCAACGTGCTCTACCGGCCGGGGGACGACTCCACCTGGGGGCACGGCCGAGCCATCGGCTACACGATTGACGCGTTCAAGTGGCTGGAAGAAATCTGGGGGCCGTACGCGTGGCCGGCGTTCACGAACCTCCACCGGCTGGAGGGCGGCGGCACCGAGTTTCCCATGATGATCATGGACGGGAGCGCCTCGCGCGGCCTCATCCTGCACGAGGGCGGGCACAACTTCAGCTATGGCATCCTGGGCAACAATGAATGGCGCTCGGGGTGGATGGACGAGGGGCTCACGTCGTACCAGACGGCGTGGGCGCAGGACCAGACCCCCCAGGCGCGCGCGGCGGCCGGCCCCCCCCCGCCCCCGCTGCTGGCGCCGGGCTACCGCGCGCTCGGGACGACGATGACGCCGGCCCAGCGGCGCGACCTGAACCTGGTGCGGCTGGACATGGAGGGCCATTCGCAGCCCATCGGCACGCCGGCATTTGAGTTCCGTGATTTCGGCACGTACAACGCCATGATCTACTCGCGCGGCGAGCTCATGTATTCGCAGTTGCGCGACGTGCTGGGCGACAGCGTGTTCCGCGCCTTCTTCCACGACTACTACAACCGGTGGGCGCTGAAGCACGTGGACGAGTGGGCCATGCAGGCCTCCGCCCAGCGCGTGTCCGGCCGCAACCTGCGCTGGTTCTTTGACGAGTGGGTGGACGGCGTGGGGCTGGTGGACTACTCGCTGGACCACGCGACCATCACCCCGCTCGCGGACGGGCGCTGGCAGACCACCGCGTGGATCACGCGTCGCGGCGATTACCGGCACCCCATGCCCGTCGGCGTGCGCACCGACACGGGGTGGGTGCTGGCCCGCGGCGAAGCGCTGCCGGACCACCAGCAGGTGGAGTTGACCACCGCGTCCCGCCCGCTGGAGGTGCGGCTGGATCCGCTGCACACCACCTACGACTGGGATCGCCGGAACGACGTGCCGGGCCCGCGCGCGTTCGGGCTCACCGGCGCGCGCCCGGTGTTCGACTGGCCGTTCCTGGACCAGTCCAACCGCGACTACGCGCTCGTCAAGCTGTCGCCGCTGGCCTGGTACTCGGATCCGGGCGCGCTCACGGTGGGCATGCGCGCCCGCACGAGCTACCTGGACCTGGTGGACAAGTACGACCTTGGCCTGGCGGTGACCAGCGGCCTGCGCGCCACGCCGGGGTACGCCACCCCCAAGGGCATCAGCCGCCTGCAGGGGTGGGTACGCGTGGCCGACCCGTACTGGCCCTCCCTGTACCCGCGCCCGATGCTCCGGCGCTCGGGCGGCATCGCCGCGCTGGACGGCGTGCTCGAGGTGGATGCCACCCACGGATGGGACCTGAGCCCGTTCTGGACGGCACGGGGCCCCACCGTCTCCCTGTCACTCGGCGCCACAGGAGCGTTTCCGTATGACCGCGGGATGCTGCCGGCCTACTGGGAAAATCGCGGGCTGGCGGAGCTGCACGGAGCCTTTGACGTGAGCATCCCGCACGATCCCCTGGGCGGCGTGGGGACGATGGGGCTGCGCGCGACCGCCGCGATGGGCGCCACGACGTCAAAGGGGTACGCGCGCGTGGAGCTGACCGGGACGTCCGTTTCGGAATTGATTGATGGCGTCTCGACGCTCTCGCTGCGCGTGTACACGGCGGCCAGCAGCGATCCGCCGGCACAGCGGGCCCTCCACCTGTCCGTGAGTGATCCCCTGGCCACCTTCCAGGACAACTGGTACCGGCCGCGGGGGTCCATCCTCACGCAGCGCGGCGTGAACTTCGTGCCGCTGGGGGGCGCGGGGCTGCGCGGATATGACCCGGCGGTGACCATGAACCGCATCGTGGCCGGCAACGCCGAGCTGGCGCAGCGGCTGGTGCCCGACGTGTTCAGCCGATTGTCGCTGTGGGCGTCGGTGTTCGGGGAGGCCGGATTCGCGTCGTCAGACACGTTCGTGCTGGACGGCGCGCTGCTGGCGGATGCGGGGGCCGGCATCTCGCTCCGCGGGCGGCTGTACGACCGCCCCGTGACGCTGCGCCTGGATGCCCCGCTGCTGGTGCAGCAGCCGGCGCTGGCGGGCGGGCGTGGGCTGACCACGAGCAATGCCACGCTCGCCGCGCGGTGGACCTTCAGCATTGGCGATCTCTGGTAGGGCGCGCTGGCGGGGCCGGGCAGGGGAGGCATCCACCACCCCGTCGTGCGATATTTCACTGACTCTCACCCGAATCGAATGTCCGGACGCACCTCCGTTACACACGTGCCCAAGCCATGGGGACACGAAACCATCTGGGCCCACACCGATCGCTACGTGGGCAAGATCCTGCACATCAAGGCGGGGCACGCGCTGTCGGTGCAGTACCACAACGTGAAGGACGAGACGGTGTACCTGCTCTCCGGGCAGTTGATCTACCGGGTGTGGGACCTGCCGGTGGAGGGCGGCGCATTGCCGGCGTCGGCCGCGCCGAGCGACGTGAAGCTGGAACTGGGCCAGGCGTACCGCATCACGCCATTCACGGTGCACCAGATGGAAGCCGTGACGGATTGCGACATCCTGGAGGCATCCACGCCGGACCTGGGCGACGTGGTGCGCCTGCAGGACCGCTACGGACGAGAGGGGACGAGCGCGCCATGAAGGTGATCATCCCGCTGGCCGGCCGAGGTACGCGCCTGCGCCCGCATACGCACGTCACGCCCAAGCCCATGCTGCGCATCGCGGGCAAGCCCGTCATTGACTACGTGATGGACGACCTGCAGCGCCTGGGTGGCGTGAACCAGGTGGTGTACATCACCGGCCACCTGAAGGAGAAGGTGGAGGCGTACGCGCGCGGCAAGTTTCCGTTCGATTCCGTGTTCATCGAGCAGAAGGTGCAGGACGGCACGGCCGGCGCGGTGGCGCTGGCCCGTCCGCATGTGGATGAGCCCGTGCTCATTGTGTTTGTGGATACGATCTTCGACGCCGATTTCTCCGTCATCAATTCCACGGACGCCGACGGCATCATCTGGACCAAGGAAGTGGAAGACTACCAGCGCTTTGGCGTGGTGGTCACCGACGCCGACGGCTACATGACGAAGATCGTGGAAAAGCCGGACACGCCGGTTTCGCGGCGCGCCAACATCGGGCTGTACTACATCCGCAACTGGAAGCTGCTGTACGAGGGCATCGAGCATGTGCTGGCCAGCCCCCCGAACAAGGGCGAGTTCTACCTGACCGACGCGTTCCAGTACATGATTGACCACGGGGCGAAGATTCGCGTGATCGACGTGGCGGGCTGGTACGATGCGGGCAAGCTGGAGACGCTGCTCCAGACCAACCGCGCCGTCCTGGAGACGCGCGGCATGGCCCGGCACCCGAGGGCGGGGACCGACGTGGTGTTCGTGGAGCCGGTGTACGTGGAGGACGGCGTCGCGCTCCACTCGGCGACCATCGGGCCCAACGTCTCCATCAGCGCCGGTACGACCATTGAAGGGTCCACGCTGCGCGATACGATCGTGGGCGCCAACACCCGGCTGGTGCGCTGCACACTTCATGATTCGCTGATTGGCGACGAAGTGGTGCTGGAGGGCGTCTCGGGCCGCACGACCATCGGGGACCATTCCGAGGTGCGCGCCGAATAGTGCTGGCCCCCGGACCCGGGGCCCCGCTATCATTGGGACTTCCCGTTCCCCCCTCGCAATGATTTCCGTCCGCCAGCTGGCCAAGTACTACGGCGACCTTGCCGCCGTCTCGGACCTCACGTTTGACGTGGCGCCCGGCGAGGTGCTGGGTCTGGTGGGGCCCAACGGCGCGGGCAAGACCACCACGCTCCGCTGCCTGGTGGGGATCATCGCCCCCACCCAGGGGACGGTGTCCCTGGGCGGCCACGACATGGCGTCGTCACCCGTGGAGGCCAAGCGGTCGCTGGCCTTCATTCCCGACGAGCCCTACCTGTTCGAGTACCTGACCGTGGCGGAACACCTGGAGTTCGTGGCGCGCGTGTACGGCGCGGCCGATGCCGACGTGCGCGCGCCCGCGCTGCTGCGGGAGCTGGAACTGTCGGACAAGGTGAACGTGCTGCCGGGCGAACTGTCGCGCGGCATGCGCCAGAAGCTGGCCATCGCCTGCGGGCTGCTGCACAACCCGTCGGCGCTCATCCTGGACGAACCCCTCACCGGGCTCGACCCCGCGGGCATGCGCCGCATGAAGGACACCGTCGCGGCGCGGGCGCGTGAGGGGGCGGCCGTGGTGCTCAGTTCCCACCTGCTCACCCTCGTCGAGGAGCTGTGCACCAAGCTGCTGGTGATCGCGAACGGACGGGCGGTGGCCTATGGAACCCTGGATGCGATCGTGGCCGCGCATCCGGAGCTGGCTGGACGGTCGCTGGAGGAGGTCTTCCTGACCCTCACGGGCCTGCCAGCCGCGTGAGCCCATGATTGGCGCGTTCCTCTACCTGACCTCGCGCAGCCTGCGCAACCAGGTGCTCCAGAAGGTCCGGCGGTCCAGGAGTCCGCGGTACCTGCTCGCCATCGCGATCGGGGTGGCGTACTTCTACTTCATCTTCTGGCGGAATCCACGGCATGCGGGCGCCGGGCAGTTTCCGCTGCTGACGACGGGCGGAGAGCTGGTCATCGTGGGCGGCCTGTTGCTGGGCGCGGTGGCCATGTGGGTGATGGGTGGCGACAGCACCGCGCTGGCGTTTTCACAGGCGGAGGCGTCGTTCCTCTTTCCGGCGCCGGTCTCCCGCGGGCAGCTCGTGGCGTACAAGCTCTGGCGGGGGCAGCTGCCCCTGCTGTTCAACGCCCTCATCTGGGTACTCCTATTGAACGCCGGCAAGCCCACCCTGCCGGCATGGGCTCGGTTTGCGGGGTTGTGGCTGCTCTTTGCCATCATCTACCTGCACCGGCTGGGAGCGTCGCTGGTCCGCACGGCGTGGGGCCAGCACGGGCTGGCCGGCGTACGCCGCAACCTGCCCTCGCTGGGCGTCTTCGCGGTGATCATCACGGGCGCGGGGGTGAGCCTCTGGCGCGTGGTGGGTCCGCTTCGCGCGGCCACCGGGCTGGATGCCCGCGTGCAACTGCTGTCGGGCGCCCTGGCGTCCGCCCCCGCCCGATATGTGCTCTGGCCATTCACCGCCATTATTGGACCCATATTCGCGACGTCGCTGGGGGAATGGGTGCGCGCGCTGCCGGCCGCGCTGCTGGTGCTCGCGGTGCATGCGTGGTGGGTGATGCACACGGACACCGCGTTCGAGGAAGCCGCGCTGGCGGCCACGGCGGCGCGCGCGCAGCGGCTCCAGGCCATGCGCGGCCGGCGGGCCGCCCTGCTCGGCACCCCGCAGCACGCGAGCGCACCGGGGCCGAAGGCCAGGTCGCGCCCTCGCTCGGCGGGCGCCGGCCGGATGTTTCGCCTGTCGGCCACGGGGCATCCGGCGGGCGCGATCGTCTGGAAGAACCTGGCGTGCCTCAAGCGCACCGCCCAGTTGACGCAATTCCTGACACTGGGCGTGCTGTCGGTGGTAGGGGGCGTGGTCGTGGGCGGGCAGGCCGCGGGGCCCTGGGGCATGGCCGTGGGAGTCTTCCTGGCGTTTGCCGGCATCCTGGTCTTCACGGGTCCGATGGCGCTGCGGGGAGACCTGCGGCAGGACCTGCAGCACCTGGCCGGGCTCAAGACGCTGCCATTCAGTGGTCCCACGCTGGTGGCCGCGGAGATCCTGAGCGTGGCCATTCCCCTGGCGATACTGCAACTGGTATCACTGGGACTTGCCGTGGTGATTGCCCAGGCCGGCCACCTGGATTGGGGGCCGAACGGACTTCGGCTGGCCATCATCGTGGGGGGCATCCCCGCGCTGGTGGCGTTCACCGGGGCCAACGTGGCCATCCAGAACGGCACCGCGATCCTCTTTCCCGGATGGTCGCGCCTGGGGACAGCGGTGCCCGGTGGCGTGGAGATGATGGGACAGATGGTGCTCATCACGGGGCTGTACCTGCTGCTGCTGGTGGCGATGCTGGTGCTGCCCGTGGCGGCCGGGTTCGCGGCGATCGCCACGCTTCGCCTTTCCGGTGCGGCGGCCGTGGCCGTGGGCCTGCTGGCGGGGAGCGCGATGCTGGCGTTCGAGCTGCAGGGGGTGCTGCAGCTCCTGGGGCGCGCGTTCGAGAAGCTGGAGCCGTCGTCCGTGAGCGGCTGAGGGGTCAGTCGGGGATCGGGCCCAGCGCCGCCGCGACGATGATGGCCAGGGCCCTCGCGACGCCGCGCGCGCCATCAGTGTTCTCATACCATTCGGCGGTGCTGTGCGCGTCGCCGCCGTGGCCCCCGGCGCCGATGGCGATGGCGGGAATGCCCAGGCTCATGGGCACGTTCGCATCGGTGGAGGCGACGGCCAGTTCCGGCTCGCCCGAGGCGAGCAGGGTCAGGGCGCGGGCGGCCTGCACCAGCGGGTGCTGCTCGTCGGTCTCGCCACCGGCGCGGTTGCCGATGCGCGTGATGACCGCCGTGAGGGCGGGAGTGCGGCGGGCGCGGCGCGCGTTCTCGTCCTGGACGGCGGCGCCCACGGCCAGGCGCAGCTCCCGTTCCATGCGCTCGAGCGCCCGCGTGCCGGTGGACCGCACGTCCACCTCAATCCACGCGTGGTCGGGAATGGCGTTCACGGAGATGCCGCCGCCAATGCGCCCGACGCTGAGCGTGGTGCGCGGCGTCCGCGGCAGGGGAATCGCGGCCAGTCGCGCGGTGGCGCCGGCGGCGGCGTGGATGGCGTTCGGCGCGCCGAAGGCGGCCCAACTGTGCCCGCCCGGACCATCAAACGTGATCCGGAATCGCCGAGCGCCAAGTGCGCGGTGAATGATGCGCTGGTCGCCCGCGCCATCCAGGGCGATCATCGCCGCCGGGCGTTCCGACGCGTGGGCAAAGTAGTGGATGGCGCCGCTCAGGTTGCCGTTGCCTTCCTCGCCCGTGCTGCCCAGGAATTCCACCGGGCGCTCCAGCGGGATCGCGCCGTCCGCCAGCACGCCGGCAATGCCCAGCATGGCCGCGAGTCCGCGACTGTTGTCGGTAATGCTCGGCCCCATGTAGCGATGGCCTGTTCGCGTGACCACGTGCGGCGTCTCGCGCCCGAACACGGTGTCCATGTGCGCGCACACCACGATGGGTGCGGTGGACCGGCGGCCCGGAAGCCGCGCAATCACGTTGCCGGCCTGGTCCGTGCGGGCGTCGCGGAGGCCAGCGGCCGCCAGGCGACGTTGCAGCCACCGGGCGCGGTCGCCCTCGTCGCCGGTCGGGGCGGGGACGCCGGCCACTTCCACCTGCGTATTCATGAGCGCGTCGTCGTGCGCGGCCAGGCGCGCGCGCTGCGGCGTCAGGGACTGGAACAGGGCGGCGTGCTCGCCGGAGGGCGAGCGTGAGGGGGGACGCATGTCCCCATATAGAGGGGTGACGCCGCTGCATTTGGCAAGTGGTAGATTCGCCGGAGCGCCATGACACCGCACCCACCGCCGGTCCCGCCTCCAGGTCCGCCCGCGCCAACGCCCCAACGCGCGGGCGATGCGTCGGGGCCAGCGGCCAGGCCGCGGCTGGGTCGTACGGTCATCTCGCTGGGCCTCGTGAGCTTTTTCACTGATATGGCCAGCGAGATGATCTACCCGCTGTTGCCGCTCTTCCTGACGATCACGCTGGGCGCGAGCGCGGCGTACGTGGGCGTGATTGAGGGCACGGCCGAGTCGTTGTCGGCGCTGTTGAAGCTGGCCGGCGGCTGGTGGTCGGACCGCGTGCGTGTCCGCAAGCCCTTCGTGGTGGTGGGGTACGTGGTGACCGCCCTGGTGAGACCGCTGGTCGCGGCGGTGCAGGCCGCGTGGCAGGTGCTGGCCATCCGGGCTGCGGATCGCATGGGCAAGGGGGTGCGGACTGCCCCGCGGGACGCGCTGATTGCCGATTCGGTGCACCCGCGCATCCTCGGCCGGGCGTTCGGGTTCCAGCGGGCGTGGGACAATGCCGGCGCGGTGGTGGGGCCACTGATTGCGTTCGCGCTGCTGCAGTGGGACGGGTTGACGTTGCGTCACGTGTTCTGGCTGGCAATTGTGCCGGGGCTGGCCGCGGTGGGCGTGGTGGTGTGGGGCGTGCGGGAGGTGCCGAAGCCGGCGTCGCGCACGGCGGCGCCGCTGGATCTCTCACAGCCCATGGGCCGTCGCTTCTGGCTCTATCTCGGCGTGATGTTCCTGTTCACGCTTGGCAATTCGACCGACGCGTTCCTGTTGCTGCGGGCCAACCAGCTGGGGGTGTCGGTGGCGCTGGCGCCGGTCATCTGGGCGGTGTTGAATGCCGTGAAAGCCCTCACCAATATCCCGGGTGGTGCACTCAGCGACCGCGTAGGGCGTCGCCCGACGCTCATCGTGGGGTGGCTGGTGTACGCCCTGGTGTACCTCGCGTTTGCGCGGGCCACTGCGGCATGGCAGGCCTGGGCGCTGTTCGCGGTGTACGGGCTCTATTTCGGGTTTACTGAAGGCGCCGAGAAGGCCCTGGTGTCGGACATCGTGCCGAAGGAGCGCCGAGGCGCGGCGTTCGGCTGGTTCAACCTGGCCGTGGGTGTGGGCGCGCTGCCGGCGTCGCTGATCTTCGGCGTGGTGTGGGACCGCGCCGGGTCCGCGGCGGCGTTCACCATGGGCGCGGTGGTGGCGCTCGTGGCCACGGTGGGCATTGCCGCCCTGGGTCCGGCGCGTGGTGCGGCCGCAGCCAGCAGCGGGTGACGTCCTGGCGGGCCCGGGGCCGGCGCGTGATCCGCGCCGACCCCGGGCAGCCGTTATTTGGCAGTTCTGATAGTCGTCTCGAACAGGGTGAACAGGTGTGAGTACTCGTCGGTCCAGGAGTCGGGCCGTACGAACCCGTGGTTTTCCACCGGGTACGAGCGCAGCCACCAGCCCGTCTTGCCCAGTTCGATGAGCCGCTGTTCCAGCCGGACGATGTCCTCGTACTCCACGTTGGTGTCCACCATCCCGTGGAACATGATGAGCGGATCCTTGAGGCCGTCCGCGTAGAAGATGGGTGAGGAGCGGTGGTAGGCCAGCGTGTCATCCTGCGGGAAGTTCAGGATGCGCGCGGTGTACCCGTGGTTGTAGTGCGCCCAGTCGGTCACGCTGCGCAGGGCGCCGCCCGCGCCGAAGTCATCGGGCGCCGTGAAGAGCGCCATCAGCGTCATGAACCCGCCGTAGCTCCCCCCGTAGATCCCGATCTTTTGCGGCGGAATGCCGTAGGTCTTCGTGAGCCACCGGGATCCATCCACTTCGTCCTTCAGGTCGCGGCCGCCCATCCAGCGGTAGATGGCCGTGCGCCAGTCGCGTCCGTAGCCGGCCGACGCGCGGTAGTCCAGGTCGAGCACCACGTAGCCGTGCGATGCCAGGTACTGGTTGAACATGAATTCGCGCGGGTACGGTCCCCAGTAGTTCACCACTTCCTGCAGGTAGCCGGCGCCGTGCACGAAGATCACGGCCGCGCCGTTGGGCCTGGCCCCGACGGCCTGCGGTTCCCAGAGGCGCGCGGGCACCTGGGCGCCGTCGTCCGCCGTGATGTGCGTGATCTTCGGGTTGATCCAAGGGAATGCGAGCCACGCCGCCGTGGGGGACGTGGTGATCTGCGACTCGCGCGCGCCCGCCTGGTTGTTCATGAGGAACAGCTCGGGCGGACGGTTCTCGGCCGTGGAGTACACGTCCGCGATCTGCGACTCGTCCGGCGAGAGCGTGGTGGCGTGGCTGCCATGGCCCGTGGTGATCATGGTGCGCGCGCCACCGTTCACCGACATGCGGTACAACTGCGTTTCCTGCGGCGACCGCTCGTTCGTCGTGAGGTAGAACGACTTGCCGTCGTTCGAGAGCGCGACGCCCTGTACCTCCCAGTTGCCACTGGTGAGCGGCTTGCGGTCGCTGCCGTCCGCCGCCTCGGAGTAGAGCTGCGCATAGCCGCTGGCCTCGGAGACGAAGTACAGGCGCCGGCCGCCGTCGAACCACCCGGCACAGAAGGCGCACGGGCCGCCTACCCACGCGGTGTCATGCAGCACGTCCACCTGCGTGGGCGTGCCGGCGTCCGAGACCGTGTAGTAATACCGGTACTTGAAATGCGCCGTCTCGGTGTGCACCAGCGCCCTGGAGCCGTCGTCATTCCAGCCGACCACCTGCGCGCGGGATCCCGGACCCGTGGTGTCGTCGGGCGTGAGCTGCAGCACCTGCGTGCGCCCCTCGGGCAGGGTCATGAAGATGATGCGCCCGCCGGATTGCACGTCGCCCACCTTGGTGCGGCCATTGATGTTTTCCACATAGCCGCTGGACGTCACCCACTCGGGCACCTCGGTGCCGCGCGCGTCACTGTTGCGGATGAACGTGGTGAGCAAGGCCGCCTTGCCATTGGGCGAGACGTCAATGGAACTCACGCTCTCATTGGCCAGCAGGTGCAGCGTCCGCAGGCGGCCGGTGGTGTCAGGGGTGCCGCGCAGTGACCGACCTACGCTGTCCTGCCATTCACGATCGCGGATCACCTGGAACAGTTCGAGCTGCTGGCGTTCCAGCGACGCGCGCTGCGGGTTGCTGTCGCCGCTGTCCGCGGCCGAGCCGCGACCGCCACGGCCTGCCCGCGCGCCGCCGAACCCGCCCCCGAAGCCGCCGCGACCGCCGCGGCCGCCGGCCGCGGCACCGCCGCCGGCCGTGCCGGATTCCCCGGCCGCGCGGATGTCGGTGAGCTGGCGAATGAACCCGTCATCCACGCGCTCCGCGTACACGTTGTCGTCGCGCACGAAGTAAATGGTCTTGCCGTCGGCGCTGTAGCCGCCATTCGACTCGATGTCGTTGGTCTGCGTCAGCCGGCGCACGGCCCCGGTGGCAAGCGTACGCTCGTACAGGTCGCCCCGGAACGAGATCAGCTCGCGGGTGCCGTCGGGCGACCGCACGCCGTTCGCGAGCGAAAGCGCCACGGAATCCGGGAGCCCGCCGGTCACCTGTTCGGGTGTGGCGCCCGGTTCGGCGCGCACACGGTACTGCAGCATGGGCATCCGCCAGTCGGTGCCCGGGGCGTTCCACATGAAGTAGATCCACTGCCCGTCGGCCGTCCATTGCACGTTGGACGGTTCGCGGCCGTACACCTCGGGTCCGCGCATGATGTTCTGGATGGTGAAGTCGAACTTTGGCGTGCCCTGCGCCGCCGCGGGGAGCGCCAGGGTGAGGGCCAGGAGGGGCAGGAACCGGGTCGGGTTGCGCATGGTCGTAGGGGACTCAGGGTGGCAGGTCGGACTTCCGGGAACAACCTGCATCCGCGCGCGGCTTCCCGAAAGTCGGGCGCCATCGCGCGCCGTGCGTGGGCTACCGGTGCAACGGCCGGCCCACTTGTGCATGGCCCGCCTTCTGCCCATCCCCCCGCACGCTTAGATTCGGGACGTGCCCCGCCTCCCTCTCCTTGCCGCCGCGCTCCTGGTCTGCGGCTGCGCGTCCTCCGCGTCCACCGCCCAGCAGCCAGAACCAGCGCCTGCGCCCGCGCAGACGGTCCGGCCCCTGGCCAACCTGGCGGCCCGGCGGATCATCGTGACGCCGGCCTACGGTTTTGAGCCGGGCGACCCGATGGGGTGGGCCGCCACGATCCAGCGGCCGCGCGTGCTGCTCCGCCAGCTCGACTCCGCCATCGTAGCCGAGTTCACGCTGCGCGGCCTGCGCAGCACCTGGTATTTCGCGCCGGACCTGGAGAAGGCCTACCAGGTCAACTCCACCTACGCCGCCGATCCGTTCAACCTGGCGGAGAATCAGTTGCGCGGAAAGCTGGAAATCGGGAAGAACTATGGCGAGCCGCTGGCCACGCAGCTCCGCACGATGATTGCCATGCAGGACGGCGCGCGCCGTATCATCCTGCCGGTCAACCTCCACTTTGAACCGGCGGACAGCGGGCAGGGTCGCGCCGTGATCCGGCTGGTGCTGGTGGATGCGCGCACCACCGAGTTCCTCTGGGTGGCCGACGTGAAGAGCGACCCCGCGCCCAGGTTCGGGCCGGACGTGCTCAAGAGCCTGGCGTTTCATTTTGCCGACCTGGTGGTCGCGCCCTGACTGGCGCGGACAGCCGGCGACCCCCGCGTGATTCCGTGAGCATCCCCGTCACGCTGATCCCGGGCGACGGCATCGGGCCTTCGATCACGGCCGCGACCGCGCGCCTGCTGGAGGCCGCCGGCGCCGCCATCGCGTGGGACACCCAGCTTGCCGGCATGGCGGCGGTGGCACAGGGCAGCGATCCGCTGCCGGAAACCACGCTCGAGTCCATCCGGCGCACCCGGCTCGCGCTCAAGGGGCCGCTCACGACTCCCGTGGGGCAGGGGTATCGGTCCATCAACGTGGCGCTGCGCACCACCTTCGACCTGTTTGCCAACGTGCGGCCCGCGTACTCCATCGTGCCCGGGGGCCGGTACGACGACATTGACCTCGTGCTGATTCGCGAGAACACCGAAGGGCTGTACGTGGGGGTGGAGCACTTCATCCGCATGGGCAGTGACCCGCGGGCCGCGGCCGAGTCCACGGCCGTCGTCACGCGGGCGGGGTGCGACCGCATTGTGCGATATGCGTTTGAGTATGCGCGTGCGCATGGGCGGCGGAAGGTGACCCTGGTGCACAAGGCCAATATCCTCAAGAACACGTCGGGATTGTTCCTGGAAGTGGGGCGCCAGGTGGCCGGCGAGTATCCCGACATCGCCAGCGACGACGTCATCATCGACGCCATGGCTATGAACCTGGTGCTCCACCCGGAGCGCTACGACGTGATCGTCACTACCAACCTGTTCGGGGACATCCTGTCCGACGAGATCTCGGGACTGGTCGGCGGGCTGGGCCTCGCCCCGGGCGCGAACGTCGGGGTGGACTGCGCCATCTTCGAGGCCGTGCACGGCACCGCTCCCGACATCGCGGGCCAGGGCATTGCCAATCCGTCGGCCGTGATCCTGGCGGGGTGCATGCTGCTGGAGCACGTCGGCGACGGTGAGCGGGCGCGGCGCATCCGCTTGGCGCTCGAGACCACCATTCGCGAGGGCAGGACTGTCACGCGCGACCTGGGCGGCACCGCCGGCACCGAACAGTTCACCGACGCCATCATCGCCCGGCTGTGACCACCCTCTCCATCCTCCACTGCTCCGACCTGCACTTTGGCCAGCCGGCCGTGCCGGCGCAGTATGAGGCCCTGGAGCGCCTGGTGCTGGAGCGGAAGTTCGACGTGGTGGCCATCTCGGGCGACGTCTCGCAGCGCGCGCGTGCCGGCGAGTTCCAGCGCGCCCGGGTGCTCATCCAGCAGGCGGAGGCGGTGAGCCGCGTGATTGTCGTGCCCGGCAATCACGACGTGGCCTGGTGGTTCTCGCCACTGGGCCTGGGTCGCAACGACGCCATGCTCCGCAAGTACCGTCGTTACATCTCGCAGGACCTGGAGCCCGTGCTGCGCGTGCCGGGCGCGGTGATTGCGGGCGTCAACACGGCGCAGGGCGTGCGGTGGGAGACGCTCACCCGGCGCCCGCGCGATATCTCCATCATCGGGCACCTGGGGCGCGACCAGGTGGACCGGCTGCGCCGGGTCCTGGAAGACGCGCCGGCCGGCGCGGCGCGCGTGGTGGTCATGCATCACAATGTCCTGAAGGGCGAGTTGTCCCAGCGCTACGGGCTCAAGCATACGCGCCAGCTCCTCACGGAATTCGCGGCGATGGGCGTGGATCTCGTGCTGTGCGGCCACGATCATCAGGAGGCCGTCCGCGCGGTGGAACACACGGACCGGGGCCTCGTGGTATCCACGGCGGGCACGGTGTCCGATCGCTCGCGTGGCGGGCGGCCGTCGTCGGTGAACACCGTCCAGGTGACCGACGGCCACATTGATGTCGCCACCCTCGCCTGGTCCGATGCGGACCGCGCGTTCGTGCCTGGGCCCAGCCAGCGGTTTCCGCGCACACGGCCCTGATGCGGGCCGCATACGAATTGCTGGATCGCTTGCGGGCGTTGGGGCTCCGCGAGACACACCGCTGCGTCCTCACCCGCAATCGCGCCGTGATGGTGAGCCATGGCCAGGGAGTGATCCGCATCAATGAGGGCTACCTGGACGCCCCGGAGCCGGTGCTCCGGGCCGTGGTCGCGTTCGTGCAGGGCCGCACCCGCGCCCAGCGCAACGAGGCGCGACGCGTCATCGTGTCGGCGGCCGGCATCGCGCGCACCACGGCACGCCGTCCGGATCGTTCGCATCCTGATGACGAACCCGCGGTGCACCGGTTGCGTGACTTGCACACTCGGATGAACGCCGAGCGGTTTGGCGGTGCCCTGCGGGCGATCCCCGTCCGCGTGTCCCGGCGGTTGAAGTCGCGGCTGGGACACTACTCGCCGGGAGGCCAGGGTGGCGCCGCGGAGATCGTGATCAGCAGTCGGCACGTGCGTCGTGACGGGTGGGAGTCCACCACCGACACGCTGCTGCACGAAATGGTGCACCAGTGGCAGGATGAGTCGGGCCTGCCGCTGGACCATCGCGCGGCCTTCAAGCGCAAGGCGCGCGAAGTGGGGGCCATCCCGTGGGCGAAACGTCCCGCGGACCCCGAGGCACATCGCCGACCGGCCTGATCGCCCCCACTCGGCTGGCCGATGTCCCAGGTGAGGGGTAACTTCGACGGTATGAGCAACAGGCCAGTGCGGGCCATCGTCGGCGTGATCGTGCTGGCGGGCACGGGATGGGCAGGATTCCGCGGCGTGGGGCCCGTCCCACCGCTCGGGCTGTTGCTCGATCCCGCGAACGGCACCTGGAGCGCGGCACTTCACGCCCGCCTGCCTCGGCAGGCGGCCGCGCGCATGCCAGCCCTTGGCGATTCGGTGGACGTGCGGTATGACGACCGCGGGGTGCCGCACATCTTTGCCGCCTCCGAGGCGGACGCGTACCGCGCGCTGGGTTACGTGGTGGCGCGTGATCGCCTCTTCCAGATGGACCTCATGGCGCACGCCGCGGCCGGCCGCCTGACGGAATGGGTGGGGCCGCGCGCGCTTCCGCTGGACCGGCAGGTGCGCGCGCTGGGCCTGCCGCGTGCCGCCAAGCAGCAACTGGCTGCCATGGACACGACCGGCATGGGCTGGCGCATGCTGCAGGCGTTCGCGCAAGGAGTGAACGCATATGTGGCCAACCTGCCCCCGGCCCGGTGGCCGGTGGAGTACAAGCTGCTCGGGGTCAAGCCGTCCCGGTGGGCGCCGGTCAACTCCCTGCTGCTGTTCGGGCGCATGGCCTGGATGCTGGCGTACCTGCCGGACGAGGAGGCGCGACAGGCCGCGCGGGCGGTGGTGGGCAAGGCGGCCGCCGAGGCGCTGTTCCCGCTGGACGCGCCCATTGTGGAGCCTATCCAGCCCACCGGCGCGACCGGGCCGCAATACCGCTTTGTGAAACTGCCGCCGCCTGGCCGGCCCGACACCGGCGCCCGGCGCCTTGCGAGCCTGCTCCGCGGCATCGCGCCACCGGGGGCCCGCGCCGGACAGGATCCCCGGCACCTGGCCAGCAACAACTGGGCGGTGGCGCCCGCGAGGTCGGCCACGGGCCACGCGTTGCTGGCCAATGATCCGCATCTGGGCCTTACGCTTCCCAGTATATGGTACGAGGCGCAGCTCGTGGTGCCGGGCACGCTGGACGTGTATGGCGTGACCATCCCGGGCGCGCCGGGCATCGTGCTGGGCTTCAATCGGGACGTCGCCTGGGGATTCACGAACACCGGGGCCGACGTGGTGGATTTCTACCGGGAGACGGTGGACGACTCCACCAGTCCCAGGCGGTATCGGCTGGACGGCGCCTGGAAGCCGCTGGCAATTCGCGTGGAGGCGTACCGTGGCGCGCGCGGGCAGGTGCTGCGGACGGACACGATCCGCTACACCCATCGGGGTCCCCTCATGCACCGGTTCGGGATGTGGGTGTCCATGCGGTGGACCGCCCTCGAGCCCAGCGATGATATCCGCGCGTTCTACGACGCCTCGCACGCCACCAGCGCCGCGGGGTTCCTCGATGCCATGGCCGGGAGCTTTCTCGTGCCGGCCCAGAACATCGTGGCGGCCGACCGTGCGGGCACCATCGCCATTCGCTCCACCGGGCACTTCCCGCTGCGGCCACGGGGCACGGACGGCCTGCAGATCTTCGATGGCTCCACGAGTGCCAGTGACTGGACCGGGTACTGGCCCGTAGCGCGCTATCCGCAATCTGTGAACCCCGCGCAGGGGTACCTGGCGTCGGCCAACCAGCAGCCGGTGGACCCCAGGCAGCCGTTTGCCTACCTGGGCGATGAGCGCGCGTGGGATCCCTGGCGCGCGCTGGTCATCAACCAGTTGCTCCGCGGTCACGACTCCGTCACCGTCGACGACATGCGCCAGTTCCAGGTGAATCCGCTGAGCGTGCGCGCGCGGCTGTTCGTGCCGCATTTCGTGCAGGCCGCGGCCGCGGCTGCGGCCGCGGCGGGCGGCCGCGACTCGGTGTCGGTGCGCGCGGCGGCGCGTCTCCTGGCCCACTGGGATGATCGCTACACGCGCGACAACGGCGCCTCGGCGCTCTTCGAACTGGCCATGCGCAACCTGCGGGACGGCGTGTGGGACGAACTGGCCGATTCCACGGGTCGCCGCGCGGCGACGCCGTCCGACGAGATCATGCTGGGATTGATATTGCAGCCCGGGAGCCCCTGGTGGGATGACCGCCGGACGCCCGCCGTAGTGGAGACGCGCGATGACGTGATGCGCCAGGCGCTGGTGGCGGCGTACGACTCGCTCCAGGCCCGCTACGGCCGCCCCGGCGCCGCCGGATGGCCGTGGGGTGCCGTGGCCACCGTGGACATTCCCCACCTGCTGGGGCTCACGGGATTCTCGCGCGACGGCCTCGTCACCGACGGCGGCAATGGCACGCTCAATCCCGCGCCGGCGCCCGGCGGCGGCAGCCACGGCCCCAGTTGGCGGCTGGTGGTGGACCTGGGCCCAACAATTCGCGCCTGGGACACCTATCCCGGCGGGCAGAGCGGCAATCCCGCCAGCCCGCGCTACGCGGATCGCATTCCCCAGTGGCTGGCCGGCCAGTTGAGCCCGGTGCTGGCGCCCGACTCGCTGGCGGGGCTTCCGGCCGCGCGCGTCATGGCCAGCCTGACCCTGCGACCGGGGGGGAACTGATGGGACGCTGGTTCACGCGCATGGGCCTGCTGGTCTTTGCCTTCGGGCTGGGCACCTACGCCTTCGGGTGGTGGGTGGTGGCCGCCATCGCCCTGGCGTGGGGGCTCGTGGCGGCGCAGGCACCGCGCACGCCAATTCGCGCCGCATGGGCGGCCCTGATTGCGTGGGCGCTGCTGCTGGTGCTGCCCGGGCTGATGCGGGCACCGACGTTCAGCTTCGCCACCCAGTTGGCGCATTCCATGGCCGTGCCCACCTGGGCACTCTGGTTCGCGGAGCTGGTGTTCCCCTTCGTCATGGCGTGGTCCGCGGCGGCCGTGGGAGCCGCCGTGAATGGCGGCCCGCTCCCCGGCACCAGCCCGGCGAATAGATTTCCGGCATGACGACCGACTTCTTTGACATTGACAGCGCGCTCTCCGAAGAAGAGCGCGCCGTGCGCGAGAGCGTGCGCCAGTTCGTGGACGATCGCGTGCTGCCGATCATCGGGCAACACTACATTGACGGCCATTTCCCGCTGGATCTCGTGCCGGTGATGGCGGAGCTGGGCGTGTTCGGCGCCAACCTGCCCGAGGAGTACGGCTGCGCCGGACTCAACAACGTCGCCTACGGCCTGATCATGCAGGAGCTGGAGCGTGGCGACTCCGGGGTGCGGTCGTTCGCGTCCGTGCAGGGCGCGCTGGCCATGTACCCCATCTTCGCCTTTGGCAGCGAGGAGCAGAAGCGCCGCTACCTGCCGGCCATGGCCCGGGGCGAGGTGATCGGCTGCTTTGGCCTCACGGAGCCCGATTACGGTTCCAATCCCAGCGGCATGATCACCATGGCGCGCGAGCAGAAGGATGGCTCGTGGGTGCTGAACGGCGCCAAGATGTGGATCACCAACGGCTCCACCGCCCACATCGCCGTCGTGTGGGCCAAGACCAACGGGGACGCGAGCGACAAGTCCATCCGCGGGTTCATCGTGCCGCGCGGCACCAGGGGCTTCACCTCAAAGGACCAGAAGGGCAAGCTCTCGCTCCGGGCCAGCGACACCAGTGAGCTGGTCTTCCAGGACGTGCACCTGCCCGCCGACGCCATCCTGCCGGGCTCCGGCGGACTCAAGAGCCCCCTCATGTGCCTCACGCAGGCGCGCTACGGCATCTCGTGGGGCGCCATCGGCGCGGCCATGGCCTGCTACGAAGAGGCGCTGGATTACGCGAAGAACCGCGTGATGTTCGATCGGCCGATTGCCGGCTACCAGATCCAGCAGCAGCGGCTGGCCGAGATGCTCACGGAAATCGTGAAGGCGCAACTGGTGTCGCTGCACTTGGGGCGCCTCAAGGACGCCGGCACCATGACGCCGCAGCAGGTGTCGCTGGCCAAGCGAAACAACGTGCACATTGCCACGGACATCGCGCGCGAGGCGCGACGCCTGCTCGGCGCCAACGGCATCCTGGCCGAGTACGCGAGCATGCGGCACATGGCCAACCTGGAGAGCGTGTACACGTACGAGGGCACGCACGACGTGCACTCGCTGATCCTGGGACAGGCGGTGACCGGATTGAACGCGTTCAAGTAGCTTTCACGCGACACTTCTCACACATGAGGACGGGCCGTGAACATTGCCGTCTGCATCAAGCGCGTGCCCGACATGGAGTCGCGCTTCAGGATTGCCGGCTCCGGCGTTGGCATCGACGAAGCCGGGCTGAAGTTCGACATCAGCGACTTTGACGCCTACGCGGTCGAGGTGGCGCTGCAACTCAACGAAAAAGCGGGGGCCGGTGAGGTCACCGTGATCTGCCTGGGTCCCGACGTCGTCCAGGAGATCATTCGCAAGGCGCTGAGCATGGGCGCCGCCAAGGGTGTGCACCTCAAGGCCGATGCCGTGCCCGCGGACTCGCTGGCCATTGCGAAGGCGCTGGCCGCCGAGTTGAAGGATGGGGGCTACGACCTCCTCCTCTTTGGCAAGCACTCGCTGGACGCGATGACCGGCGGCGCCGGGACGATGGTGGCCCAGTTGCTCGGCCTGCCCTGCCTGACCGCCGCGTCGCGGCTGGAGATCACCGATGGCAAGGCCGTGGCGCGGCGCGAACTGGAAGGCGCGGCGGAATCGCTGACCTTCGCGCTGCCGGCCGTGGTGACCATCGACGAAGGGATCGCGCGTCCCCGCTATCCGTCACTCAAGGGCATCATGGCGGCCAAGAAGAAGCCGCTGGAAACCAGGCCTGCCCAGCTTGGCGACGCGCGCGTCACCGTGGACAAGATGGCGCTGCCGGCGGAACGGCCGGCCGGCCGCATCATCGGCACGGGGCCGGATGCGGTGCCCGAGCTGGTGCGATTGCTCCAGACGGAGGCCAAGGTACTCTGATGCCGAATATTCTTGCGATTGCGGAAACGCGCGGTGGCGAGCTGCGCAAGGTGGCGCTCGAAGCGGTGACGGCGGCGCGCGCCCTGGCGGATGCCACGGGTGGCGGCGAGGTGCGGGCGCTGGTGTTCGGTCCCGCCGGGATCGGCGCCAGGGCGGAGGCGCTGGCGCAGCATGGCGCCGACAAGGTCCTCGTGTGCGAACACGCGGCGTACGACAAGGCCGACGCTGAATCCATGGCGGCCACGGTGGTGGCGCACGCCGCCGGCAGCGCCGTGGTGCTGTTCAGCGCCTCGGCGCAGGGTCGCGACCTGTCACCGCGCGTGGCGGCCGGGCTGGACGCGCCGCTGCTGGCGGATTGCCTGACAGTCTCGGGGGCAAAGGGCGGGGTGACCGTGACCCACCCGACTTATACCGGGAAAGTGATAGCCACGCTCACGGCCACGGCGCCCACGGTGGTGGTCAGCATGCGGCCCAGCGCCGTGATGCCCGCGGTCAACGCCCGGCCACTGGCCGCGGAGCCGGTGGCGCCGGCCAGCGACCCGGCGGCCTCGCGCGTGAAGGTGACGGAGGTCGTCGTGGGGGGCGGTGGCAAGCTCGACCTGGGCGAGGCGCCCGTGGTCATCTCCGGCGGTCGCGGGCTCAAGGAGGCGGCCAACTTCAAGCTCGTGGAAGACCTGGCCGCCGCGTTCGGCAATGCGGCCGTGGGCGCGACGCGCGCCGTGACCGACGACGGGTGGAGGCCGCACAGCGACCAGATCGGGCAGACCGGGCGACTCGTGAGCCCCGACCTGTACATCGCCGTCGGCATCTCTGGCGCCATCCAGCACCTGGCGGGCATGCGCACCTCGCGCACCATCGTTGCCATCAACAAGGACGCGGAGGCGCCCATCTTCAAGGTGGCGGATTACGGCATCGTGGGCGATGCGCTGGAAATCGTGCCGGTGCTCACGGCGGCCGTCAAGGCGGCACGCGCGGCGCACTGAGCATGACCGCCGAGAGCATGGTGTTCGTCTTCGTCCTGGTGATTGCGGCCGGGTTCTTTGCGCTGAACGTGCAGCGGCTGGTGCGCTTCCTGCGCGTGGGGCGCGATCTGGGGCGCCTGGACCATCCGTGGCAGCGCGTATGGAACGTGCTCCGCGTGGGCATCGCGCAGCAGAAGATTTTGCGGGACCCGGTGGCCGGCCCCATGCACGCGTTCATTTTCTGGGGCTTCCTGGTGATCACCGCTGGCACCATTGAGCTGATGGTGCGCGGGCTGGTGCCGGGCTTCACGTATGCCGCATACCTGCCGCATCGCGTCTTCCAGCTCTACGCGCTCTCGCAGGACGTGTTCGCCGCGCTGGTAGTGGCCGCCGTGGCGTTCGCCTTCTTCCGCCGGCTGGTGCTGCACCCCAAGCGGCTGGACGGGGACAATACGCACCACGGCGACGCGTATTTCATTTTGGCCATGATCGGCGGCCTGATGGTGACGCTGCTGTTGCTGTTTGCGGCCGAGTTCGTGGTCGATCCCGCGTCCATCGGGCCTGAGAAGTTCATCACGCGGATCGTGGCCGCCACCTTTGTCGGCATGTCCCCGCAGACGGCGGCAACGGTAGCGCAGGTCAACTGGTGGTTGCACATCCTGCTGGTGCTCTTCTTCCTGAACTACCTGCCGTACTCCAAGCACCTGCACGTGGTCACGTCGCTGTTCAATGTGTTCTTCTC
>DASSOG010000014.1:0-2942 GCA_035700805.1 Gemmatimonadaceae bacterium
ACACTCGGGCGCAATCTCCGGCAGCCACGCGCCGCCGGATTGTTCAAGGGCGCTCACGATGCGGGCGCGGAGTTTCCCCGCAAAAGCCGGCCCCTCGCCGCGCGGCGACACGCTGCGCGATCGCGCAAACTGGACCGGCTGCCACCGTGTGACACCCAGTTCCGTGGCCTTCTCGGCAAGCCAGAGCATGCGGTCGCGATCGGCTACCGGGACGCACAGGGTGAGATCAGGCAACCTGGATACGGACTCCACGGACTGCAAACGGACGGACGGGTCCTGCCGGTGAACTTCAACCAACTGGCCGGTGCCAATAGTGCCGGCACCATCCACCACACGCGCCGCATCGCCCTCGCGCAGGCGGCGCACCTGCGCATGACGCGCCGCCGCTTCGGAGAGCGTCACCGTGCCGCCCACCCGCGGCTGCTCCTCCACGAAAAACGTGGCTACGCCCTTGCTGCCGCGGCTGTCCACCACCCCTCCTCGTCCAGCTCGTGCGTCACGCGCCACCCGGCGGCGGTCAGGGCAGCCCGCATGTCGGCCGCCTCGTCGCTGGTGATTCCGCTGAAGATCGCGCGGCCACCCGGCGCCAGTGCGCCGCCCACCACCGGCAGCAGGCCCAGTATCACACCCGACAGGATATTCGCAAACACCAAATCCACCGGCGCCACCAATGGCAGCAGCGTGGCGGCATCCCCCTGAATCACGGTCACGCCCGTCCCCACCCCGTTGGCCGCCAGGTTGGCCTCCGCGTTCGGGATCGCGTCGGCATCCAGCTCGATGGCTGCCACGCGTGAGGCGCCCAGCCGCATTGCCGCAATGGAGAGCACACCGCTGCCGGCGCCCAGGTCCGCCACCCGGTCACCGGCGTGGATCACCACCGGCATCAGCGCCAGCACGCCGCGCGTGGTGGCGTGCTCACCCGTGCCGAAGGCCATGGCCGGCTCGATGACTATTGTGGTGTGTGGATCGAGCCCGTCCGCCAGCCAGGGCGGCGCCACGGTGAGGCCACCTACGGTGTGCGCCCGGATGCCGCGCCGCCACTCACGCGACCAGTCCACGTCGGGCAGCGCAACAGCCTCCAGTGCCGCCGAGGGGTCGGCACCGTGGATCGAAAGCTCGAGCGTCGCGATATCGAAGCTTGCGTCCACGTGCGTAATGAACACCTCGCCCTCCTCCTGCACCCCACCCACCCCGGCGGCGAACATCGCCGCGAGCACCGCGTCGCGATTGGCGGCGGGGCGCACGCGCAGCGTCGTCCAGCTCACGCGCCCAGCGCTTCCTTCATCTTCGTCCAGAAGCTCTTCTCGCGCGGTGCCTGCGGGGCCACGGTCTGCACCTCCGCCAGCGACTTCACCAGGCGCTCCTCGTCGGCAGTCAGCCGATCCGGGGTCCAAAGCTGCACGCGCACGTGAAGGTCACCCGTCCCGTTGGAGTTCACACGTGGGAGTCCGCGCGAGCGCAGGTGGAACATCTGCCCGCTCTGCGTGCCACCCGGCACGCGCAGCGAGACGCTGGCGTTCACCGTCGGGACGCTGATGTCCGCCCCCAGCACGAGTTGCGGATAGGTCACCAGCACTTCGGTATAGAGATCCTCGCCGTCGCGCTCAAAGCGCGGGTCGTCGGCCACCTCGAACACCACATGCACGTCGCCGGCCTGCCCGCCCCGCGCGCCCGCGTTGCCCGCGCCGCGCATGGTCATGTACTGCCCGGTGGCCACGCCCGCGGGCACCTGGATCACCAGTTCGCGCTCGCCGCGCACGCGCCCCTCGCCGCGACACTGCTTGCACGGCGATTGAACGATGCTGCCCTCGCCCTTGCAGGTGGGGCACGGCACCACGGTGATGAACTGCCCAAAGAACGATCGCTGCGCGCGCTGCACCTCCCCCGCTCCGCCGCAGCTCGGGCAGGTCTGCACCTTGGTCCCCGGCTCGGCGCCCGTCCCCGAGCAGTGATCGCACGTCCTGAGCAGCCGCACCACCACCTTCTTTTCCACGCCTGTGGCCACTTCCTGCAGCGTGAGGGGCACCGAAATGCGCAGGTCCGCGCCCGTGCGCACACTGCCGGCCGTGCGACCGGCGGCGCCGCCAAACAGGTCGCCCAGGCCGCCAAAGCCCACGTTGCGCATGAACATCTCCAGCGCCTCGGAGAGGTCCACCTGGTGGAAGCCCGCCCCGGCGCCCATGCCACCGCGCAACCCCGCTTCCCCGTAGCGGTCGTACGCCGCGCGCTTCTGCGGATCGCGCAGCACGTCGTAGGCCTGCGTGATCTCCTTGAACCGCTCCTCCGCCTCCTTGGAGCCGTCGTTGCGGTCGGGGTGGTACTTCATTGCCAGCTTCCGATAGCCCTTCTTGATCTCGTCATCGGAGGCGGTGCGTGAAACCTCGAGTACTGCGTAATAGTCAGCCATAAGTAAATATTACTGCAACAGGTCGGTGAGCAACTGGGACGTGTGCGACACGAGCGCGATGACCTTGTCGTACGGCATGCGCGTCGGGCCAATGACCCCGATCACGCCGGCCAGCGACCCGGCGTGATATTCTGCCGTCACCACGGTGAACTCCTCCAGCCGAGGATCGGCGTGCTCCTTGCCGATGGTGATGGTCAGCCCCGGCGCCTTGGGCCGCGCCCGGATGGCATCCGCCAGCGACTTGGGGCTCTGCGTGAGGTCCAGCAGGCGACGCATCCGGTCCACCTCGGAAAACTCCGGCTGCTCCGCCAGCACCGATGCCTGCCCCAGCACCACGGCGCCCTCCACCGGCGGCAGCGCCGCGTCGAACAGCGAGCCCGCATCCTGCACAAAGATGTTGAGCAGCTCACGCGCCTCCACGCCGGCCACGGAATCGCGCAGGCGCGATCCCACCGACGCCGCGATCTGCTCCAGCGTGTACCCCGCCAGTCGCTCGTTCAGCACCAGCTTCACCTCGGCCAGCACGCCTTCGGCT
>DASSOG010000015.1:0-67720 GCA_035700805.1 Gemmatimonadaceae bacterium
TCAAGCAGCAGGTTGACCAGACACGCGTAGAAGCCGAGCGGGCCACGCGCGCCGGCGACCTCAGCAAGGCCGCCGAGTTGACGTACGGTCGTATACCGGAACTCGAACGACAGATGAAGGAAGCCGAGGCCAGGTTGGCCAGCGCCGACGGGCGTCCGCAGTTCCTCAAGGAAGAGGTGACCGCCGACGACATCGCCGAGGTGGTGGCGCGCTGGACGGGTATTCCGGTGTCGCGCATGCTGGAAGGCGAGCGCGAGCGGCTGACCAAGCTGGACCAGGAACTGGCGCGGCGCGTCATCGGGCAGACGGAGGCCGTCCAGGCCGTGGCCAACGCGGTGCGGCGATCGCGCGCCGGGCTGCAGGACCCCAACCGTCCCATCGGGTCCTTCATCTTCCTGGGGCCCACGGGCGTCGGCAAGACCGAGACCGCGCGCGCGCTCGCGGAGTTCCTGTTTGACGACGAGCGGGCGATGGTGCGTATTGACATGTCGGAATACATGGAGAAGCACGCGGTGGCTCGCCTCATTGGCGCGCCACCGGGGTACGTGGGCTACGAGGAGGGCGGGCAACTCACCGAGGCGGTGCGCCGCCGCCCCTATTCCGTGCTGCTCTTTGACGAGATCGAGAAGGCGCACCCGGACGTGTTCAACATCCTGCTGCAGATCCTGGATGACGGACGGCTCACCGATTCGCAGGGCCGCACGGTGGACTTCCGCAACACCGTGATCATCATGACCTCCAACATCGGCAGCCACTACATCCTGGAGCACACCGGCGGCGACTGGGCGGAGACCGAACGGCAGGTGACGCAGGCGTTGCGGCAGCAGTTCCGGCCGGAGTTCCTGAATCGCGTGGACGACATCATCATCTTCCACCCGCTGGGCCGCGATCAGATTGTGCATATCGTGGACCTGCAGCTCGCCCGGCTGGAGCACCTGCTGGCCGACCGGACGCTCACGCTGGAAGTCACGGACGAGGCCAGGCAGGTGCTGGCCGAGGAGGGGTACGACCCCGCGTTCGGAGCCCGGCCGCTCAAGCGCGCCATCCAGCGGCTGGTGCAGGATCCGCTGGCGCTGCTGGTGCTTGACGGGAAGTTCAGCGAGGGCGACCACGTGCGTGTGTCGCGGGGCGCGGACGGGAAGCTTGCGTTCGAGCGGGCCGCGGCTCCGACAACTGCGTGACTGTGCTTGGAAGTGGACCGCCCGCTGGAACGGACGAGGAGTGGATGCGCGCCGCGTTGCAGGAAGCGGCAAAGGCCTCGGCAGCCGGTGACGTGCCCGTGGGCGCCGTCGTGGTGCGCGACGAGGCGATCCTGGCGCGGGCGTGCAACCGGACAGTGCGTGACCAGGATCCGACGGCGCACGCCGAGGTGCTCGCCATCCGCGAGGCGGCGCGTGTGCTCGGGGATTGGCGACTTGCCGGGTGCACGCTGTACGTGACGCTGGAACCGTGCGCGATGTGCGCGGGGGCCATCGTGCTTTCGCGCGTGGAGCGGCTGGTGTTCGGGGCGTGGGACCCGAAGGCCGGGATGGTGGGATCGGTGGGAGACCTGGTGCGGCACCCGAAGCTCAATCACACGCCTGAAGTGCGGGGCGGGGTGCTGGAAGGGGAGTGCGGTGCCCCATTACGGGGCTTCTTTGCGGCGCGGCGTGAGTGAGGCAAATTGAGGTTCGCATCCCGTCCCTTCGCCGAGACATACAGCCAGTCGCCTCCGGAGGAGGTTGATTGACTTAGTGATAGCTGGCTGCTCGCCTCGTCTCGTCCCAGGCGGGCGTTCGGACACGGCACGACTCTTGCCTTCGAAATGCCTTGGCCGTCAGTCGTCAAAGCTGAGGCCGGATAGATCCTTTTGGAGTTTGTGAAGGGCCTGATATAACGCGGCTTTGACCGTACCCTGCGCGACGCACATGAGCTTTGCCGTTTGCGCAGTCGAGTAACCCAGTATATACCGGTAGGTCACTACCTCCGCTTGCCGACTGGGCAGTGTGCCAATTGCCTGCCGAACGTGACTTTGCAGTTGCTCTGAGAGCATCGTTTGGTGTAATCCTTCGCCAAGCGTTCCCCGGGGAGAGTCTAAGGCCTGCGAAGCAGTGGCGTCCAGAGAAAGCTGGGCCCGCCGTTGTAAAAGGCGAAAGTACTCGGTGCAGCAGTTCCTGCAGATACTCCAAAGCCAACTAGAAATGGCCCCATGATTCAGTAGCGTACTACGGTAGCGAAGCACCCGGAACCATATGTCCTGTAGTATATCGTCGACGTCATCTGGATCATCGATTCGCGAGAGCAAGTAGGAGCGAAATGCTGGCGTAAAGCGCTGATACAACGTCGCAATGTCCTCCCCCCCCCCTGAGGTGCCACGTCGCGTACCGGAATTAGGCATCTCGGAAGCCATCTTAGGGAGAGCGAGCGAGGGCGCGGTACGAAGACATAGGGCCGACGGCTTGTGGCAAAGGAATGCAACCCAACTTTAAAGAATGGTGTAGCGCCACAACGCGGCCAAACATACTACCATGAAGGGTCCGGATGCAACATGTGGATAATGTACCATTGGGATCCGAGTCCCCAGTGCGGTTGCCCGCCGCTATTGTGAGCAGGTTCGTTGCCCTCTCTGCCAGTATTATGAGTGAGACACCGATCTCCCCGGAGTGTAGTGCACGAGGGTGATCGAAGACACGCGCACCGCACGGCCTTCTTCACCTGGTACATCACCGCGCACCGCCATAGCGGTCGCGGCCTCCACACCCCGGCCGATGTGCGCTTCAGCGTGGCGCCGGCACGTCGGGACGCGCGGGTCTCTGTGTTCGCCGCTGCCTGTGTGCGCACGTCAGAGCGTTTCGTCCGCCACCGCCCGCAGTCTCGATGGCGGCGTGAATCAATTCCCCTCAACGCCTCCCTCCGCCGGAGGGTGTTGCTCTGAAGTCTCACATCGCCCGCGGTCTCAAACTCGTTCACAGGCGTCGTTCAAGGATTGTCTGCTATGTCTCGAAAGCTGATAGCGAGCAGCCCCACGGGCTGCATAAGAGGACCATGTCCGCGGCTGCATGAACACTGGAGCCAGAATCGCGCAGGCATCATGAGCCGGGAGGCGATATTGACTAAACCGAATCTTCGATGGAACGTCTATTACGCAGGAGTACAAGTCCTGTGTCCACCAATGTGAGAGTAATTCATCCATAGGCAGACAGATCTAACCAAGGGGTTACTCATGACCACCAAAGCGAGGATTTCCGTGTTGTCCGCAATCGTTGTCGCAATCGGTGGATTGTCTGTGACGGCGGCGGCTGAGCCGGCGACGTTGGCGTCGACACCTCGGATGTGCGATGTCGAGTGCCCGCCGCAACCAGGGTGGGTCTTTTGTGGTGGCAGCTGTACTGGTTCGACGTTTACCTGTAGCTACGCATCGGATCATTGTGTGCCAGAGTAGACGAGGAGCGCGGCAATCGAGAGCGGGAGTGAGCGTCGAAGGCACACGAGAGGTCAACCAACCATTACCGGAGGAGAAGGCGTATGACGCGCAAGAGCCGGATACAAGTACTCGCGCTGGCAACCATCACCCTTGGGGCAATCACGATTCAAACAGGACCCGCAATCGCACAGACGGTGGGTGGCGCACCGCGGATGTGCGACATCACTTGCCCGCCGGCCGAGGGCTATGTGTTATGTGGTGGGAGTTGTTCGGATTCGAGCGGCAAGATGACGTGCGAGTATCAGAAGGGCAAATGCACAGCAGAATAGAACTCGTGTGACGATTGCCGCGGGATCAGCTTGGGCTCGGACGGCGGCGTCGCACGGCCAACCCGTCCCTAGGAAGTGGCTTTCACTCAGCAAAAGGAGAACGAATGCCGCGTGTGACGTTAGGAGATGCATTCACGGGCATCCTCGCTCTTTGCGCATTGCTGCTTACCGGGTTGTCGGTTCGCAGGGAGTTGCGTCCTAGGGAAGGTACTGCGGCGCTTCCCGTTCGCGAGGTTCCTGATTGGCGGCGCTTCTCCGAGACAGGCCACGAAATTGGCTCCGCCACTGCACCAGTGACCATTGTCGCGTTTTCTGATTTTCAGTGCCCGTTTTGCAAGCAGTTGGCATCGGAGATCGATTCCGTAAGGCGCTGGTACCCTGGCAAGGTCAGATTTGTCTACCGATATTACCCCTTGGGTGCCGTCCACCCTCAGGCGGTCATGGCCGCAGTGGCGGCGGAGTGCGCTGGCCTACAGGGCCGCTTTGGTGCGTTCCATGATGCGTTGTTCCACGACCAAAAGGCGCTCGGTGCACGGCGCTGGGTGGAATTCGCCGTGTCAGCTGGTATCGTTGATACTACACGATTCGCCCAGTGCGTGAGGGACTCAGCGGTTGTAATGCCGAGGATTCGGAAAGACATTGCGGCTGGCGAACAGTTGGGGGTCTCTGGAACGCCAACTCTTCTGGTCAACGGGCATTTCTTCGCTGGCGTTCCGGGCCCAAGTCAGTTGCGGCAGTTGGTTGCACAGGCGCTGGAAGACCGGTAAGATGTGTTCCGCGCGGTACTCTGGATTTGGAGGCGAAATGCGGCGTGTTGTCGCTGTGATGGCGACCCTGGCGTCACTGGGCTTCGGCCAACGTGCAATGGCTCAGCACCCTGCGCGCAACCAGCGGAAGTGCGTCGTGCGGGCGCCCACTGATACGGGCACGCCCAAAGCGTCGGGCCCTGCTGCTGCGGTAAGGTGGAGCCGCGAAGTTCGGCAAGCAATCCAGCAGCATCAAGTTTGCCTTGGGATGTCCAGAGCCATGGCGGAGATGGCGTGGGGTTCCCCGCGGCGTTTGCAGATCCTCATCTCGCCCGGCGATACGGTCGTAGAATTGCGGTATGATGACCAAACTGTGATTCTGGTACGCGACAGCGTGCGTGCCATTCGACCAGTCAGGCGTTCCGGCCACTCCTGATCCGGATGGGCGAATCGTTCCGTGGTACACCAGGCGCGCCCATATTTGTTCGCGAAGTCTGGCGTGGGGCACGGGGGCTCTGGCGCTCGCGCAGGCAATGCACGGCGAGCGTTGTGGTGCTCGGTCTTGCGCTGGCCACGAATGCAGTGCTGTTCGGCCTCCTGACCCGTCTCTTTCTCGCTGAGCCGCCGCTGGTTCGCCAGCCGCACGACATTTTTAGAATCGAACAAGTGTGGACCGTCCCCGGTCGCGGAAGGATCGTGAACGCGACGCTCTCCTACCCGCAGTACTCTGCAATCGCAGCGCTGCACGACGCAAACGTGGCCGGCTCGCGCGTGATGTCCATGAGTATCGGCGAGGGCACGACGTCGCGCCGCGTCGCCGCGGCGTTCGTGACGGAATCGTACTTCCGGTTCCTGGGCGTCAGGCCCGAAATCGGTCGGACATTTTCGACCGTGGAAGCTGAGCCGCCATTCGGGACCGCGGTCGTCGTGCTGGGCCACGAGGTATGGGTCCGCAGGTTCGGTGCCAGCCCTGATGTGCTCGGACGCCGGCTTCGCGTGGGCCGAACCAACTACACAATCATCGGCGTTCTCCCGGCAA
The DNA here is from genome assembly GCA_035700805.1 of Gemmatimonadaceae bacterium. GTDB lineage: Bacteria > Gemmatimonadota > Gemmatimonadetes > Gemmatimonadales > Gemmatimonadaceae > JAGWRI01. Next base: position 5,518 of record DASSOG010000015.1, read on the forward strand.
CGTTTCGTGGCCTGGGCAGACGGCCCGTTGATGTGTGGCTCCCGCTCGCGGTCGCTGGCGCACTCAGCTATGGGCCCGGGTGGGACTTTGACGGCGGAGCGTTTTGGATCGACACGTTTGTCCGGCTTCCCAAGGGAAACGGGCACGCGAGCGCCGCTGCGCGCATCGATGCCTCACTCGCCAGGCCGGGCCCGGGCTCCCCACACGTTGTGCTGACGCGCCTGAACGCCGCCAACGGACCGCAGAGAGGGCTGCAGGACCGGGTCAGTTTGTGGCTAGGCGGCCTCGCGCTGGTCGTGCTACTGATCGCGTGTGCAAACATCGGCAGTGCGCTGCTGACACGGCACCTAGAGCGTCGCGCGGAAACTGCCGTGCGGCTCGCGCTGGGCGGATCGCGATGGCTTTTGGGCGCCAACGTGCTAGGCGAGGCCGTGGGCCTCAGTGCGTGTGGAGGCGTGCTCGGGTGGGCGCTGGCGCTGGGGATCAGCCGAGTGATTGCTGGGCCACTGCAAACGGCGGGCATTGAGCAGGCTGCGGGTATCGACGCAACGCTGCTCCTGTGGATGCTGCTGCTCGTGCTTGGGGTGGCCATGCTGACGTCGGCCCTCCCCTTGATGGCGCTTCGCGCACGAGGGCTTCAGCCCGTTCTTCGGACGGCCTTCACGACAGCAAGCTACGGGCGGGAGCGCGCGCGGCTTGTTCTCCTGGCGGGGCAGGTGGCGCTTACCACGGCGCTCGCGGTTTGCGCAGGTCTCTTTGTTCAGAGTTTCGCCGCGGTTCGGCGCATCGATCCGGGATTCGATCCGGAACGTGTGCTGGTCACGGATCTCAATCCATTGGGCGAAACCACCCCACGAGAGGTCGAATCTGAATATGCTAAAGTGCAGGTACGGCTTCAGGGGGATCCGATGGTTGTCGGCACCGCCATCGCAACGACCGCACCATTTTTCTCCGGAGCACTCGTGCGCGTCGTCGTCGCTGGTGTGGACTCGCTGCCAGGCAACCCCAACAATGCCGTTTGGGTGAACGGCGTCACACCCGGGTTCTTCGACGTGATGCAAATGCGGTTACTGCGTGGACGCATATTGCGTTCGAGTGACGCCAACGGGGCGCCTGTCGCCGTTGTCACCCGGCACTTCGCAACGAGTGCGTGGGGAAGCGCCAACCCGCTTCATCAATGTTTTCATATCCTGAGTCGAACTGCACCGTGTGTCGAGGTCGTCGGGGTGCTTGCGGATCCCGAGCGCGACAAGCTCGGGGAAATGCCAGAAAGCCAGTTCTTCGTGCCACTCGCGCAGGTTCCACGCGCGACCTCAACACGACTGTTTTTCGTCCGATTTAGAGGAGACCGTGCGGCGGCAGCGGCGCACCTTGTCGGGGTGATTCGAAAAACCCTGGCCAATTCTCCCTCGCCTCGTGTGCTGGCGCTGGGAGATTTGGTGGGAGGGCAGCGCCGCCCGTGGGCCTGGGGAGCTACCCTTCTCACATTTTTCTGTTCGCTCGCCGTGCTCATGGCGGGGCTTGGCTTGCACAGCGTTCTGAGCTTTGAGCTGAAGGCGCGTGAGCGGGACCTCGCGATCCGGGCCGCGCTTGGGGCCAATGGGACGGGTTTGGCGCGCGCGGCGCTGCGACGCAGCGCGTTTGCCGTGGTTGGTGGTCTGACCTGCGGCCTGATCGTCGGCTGGGTCTTGGGGCATCGCCTCCAACCCGTCCTCTTCAGGACGGAGCCGGTCACCGTTGCCCTCGACGCCACGATTGTCCTGGTGACCGTTGCAATGTTTGCAACTGCGGTCTTGGGCCCCATCCTCCGATTGACCAGGTCAGACGTCGCCGCAGTACTGCGGGGGGCATAGCGGCGCCTCCATCCAGCGCGAAAAAACCGATTCTTCCAACACTCTGCATCGCGTTGACACCCCACAACTTGCGCCCTACTTTTCGGGGCTCTTGGACGGGTGGCCGAGTGGTTGAAGGCACCGGTCTCGAAAACCGGCATACCGGCAACGGTATCGTGAGTTCGAATCTCACCCCGTCCGCTGCTCCAAGATCAACAACGCCGGCACGCCCCTGGGCTAGCGAGTGCCCCTGTGCCGGCGCCTGGATGGGTGGCCGAGTGGTTTAAGGCGCACGCCTGGAAAGTGTGTGTACGTCAAAAGCGTACCGTGGGTTCGAATCCCACCCCATCCGTCGTATCCGCCGCGGCAGCCGGACCACCGGGCACGTACTCCTTCAAGTACAGGTTGAGCGAGCCGAAGCTCAGCCCCGACTTCATCTGCACCAGGATGCGGCGGTCGTCGTCGCTGATCCAGATCTCGGCGTGCCCGCCCTCCGAGAACAGCCCGTTCGCCTTGATGGTCGGCTTGAGCACCACGCACATGAACTTGCCGGCGGGCACCTCCACCTCCTCGCGACGCACCACGTCCACGATCACCGGGTTGCGGTCGGCCTTGAAGTAACGGTTCCACTCATAGTGCGCCCCCACGGTCAGCGGCACCGTGCGCACAAAGTAGATGAACGATTCGTCGTCGAGCGGCGACGCGACCGTGATGGACGTGTCCTTGCCGTTCTCCACGTAGATGCCCGACTCGGGAATGATCTCGTACGTGGTGTTCCGCTTGTACCGCCCCTCGTGGATGTCCTGATGGTACCGGTAGGTGACCAGCGTGTTGGCGTCGAACCAGCTCGTGTAGTTGTCGTGCACCCCGAACCAGCTCGGCCCCCCGTTCACCGAAAAGCGGATGCGGTAGGTGTCGTGCCCCCGCACGGTGTCGCGCGCCTCGACCACCGCCTCGGCGCGCCCCACGGGCAGCCACCCGAACTTGCCCTGGTACACCATCCGCTCGCCCACATCAAAGGGCCAGTGGTGCGCGGCCGCCGGGCCGGTGGCGTCGGCTCGGGCAGGTACCTGCGCCGCCGCGGAGCCCACGGCGGTCAGGGCGAGCATGAGGGCGGTGGCAAGACGGGTCATCTCGTAAGGAAGTTGGGGGGCCTGTCCAGAGCAACCCGACAGCCGCGGCGAAGTTCCGCCCCGCTTCATTTTCGGCGCGCGGGTGCCCATATTCAGGGCCAATGGCTGATGCGCCCGCCACAATTCTCGATGCACGATCCCTGCAGCGTACCCTCCGCCGGATGGCCGACGAGATCGTCGAGCTGAACAACGGAACGGACGACCTGCTCATTGTTGGTATTCAGCGCCGCGGTGTCCAACTCGCGGCGCGCATTGTGTCGATGATCGCCGAGCGGGAGCAGGTGACGGTGCCCCAGGGGGCGCTGGACATCACGCTCTACCGCGATGACCTCCAGACCGTCGGGCCGCGCCCGGTGGTGGGTCCCACGGACCTGCAGGCCGACATCAACGGCAAGCACGTGGTGATCGTGGACGACGTGCTCTACACCGGGCGCACCGTGCGCGCGGCGCTGGACGAACTGGCCGACTTCGGGCGGCCGCGCCGCATCGCGCTGGCCGTGCTGATCGATCGCGGCGGGCGCGAGCTCCCCATCCACGCCGATATCGTGGGACGCACGCTCACCGTGCCGCCGGGCGGGCGCATTGACGTGCTGGTGAGCGAGCTGGACGGACGCGATGCCGTGGTGCAGCTGGCGCCGGGGCAGGCCACGTGACCGGCAACGGGCCGCTGGGCAAGGACCTGCTCGGGCTCGAGCCGTTGACCGGCGACCAGATTCGCCTCATCCTGGACACCGCCGAACCGTTCAAGGAAATCAGCGAACGCACCATCAAGAAGGTGCCCACGCTGCGCGGCGCCACCATCGTCAACCTGTTCTTCGAAGCCTCCACCCGCACGCGCGTGTCGTTCGAGTTCGCGGAAAAGCGGCTCTCGGCCGACACGGTAAACGTGGCGGCGTCCGGGTCCAGTGTCTCCAAGGGAGAGACGCTGGTGGACACCGCGCGGAACCTTGAGGCCATGCGGATTGACATGGTGGTGATCCGCCATGGGGCTTCCGGCGCGGCAAAGTTCCTGGCCGAGCGCATCAAGTCCAACGTCATCAATGCGGGCGACGGCACCCATGAGCACCCCACGCAGGGGCTGCTGGACCTGCTCACGCTGCGCGATCACTTTGGCAAGCTGGCGGGGCTCAAGGTGTGCATCTGCGGTGATGTGCTGCACTCCCGCGTGGCCCGGAGCAACATCTGGGGGCTCACCAAGATGGGCGCGGAGGTGGCGGTGTGCGGCCCGCGCTCCCTGCTGCCGAGTGCCATTGACGGCATGGGCGTCACGGTCTTCGATCACATTGACGACGCCATCGGCTGGGCCGACGCGCTGAACATCCTGCGCCTGCAACTGGAGCGCATGCACGCGGGCTACATCCCGTCGCTGCGCGAATACAACCGCGTGTTCGGAGTCACGCGCGAGCGGCTTTCGCGCGCGGGACGCGACGTGCTCATCCTTCACCCCGGCCCCATGAATCGTGGCGTCGAAATTGACTCCGACGTGGCCGACGGACCCTTCAGCGTGATTCTTCCCCAGGTGACCAACGGCGTGGCCGTGCGCATGGCGGTGCTCTACCTCCTCTCCGGTGGCCGTCCCGAGCTGGCGGAGTCCGCCAAGGGCGGCGGCGCCGTCGCGCCGGGCGCTCCCGGCGGAGCGGGCCGATGAGCGCCCGGCGCGCTGCCTCACGTTCGCCGGCGGCACCGGCCGGACGCCTGCTGCTGCGCGGCGGTCGCGTGGTGGATCCGTCGCAGCGCCTGGACGAGGTGGCCGATGTGCTCATCGACGAGGGGCGTGTGCTGGAGATTGGCGCGCGGATCTCCGAGGGGGCCGGCGAGGCCAGCGTCGTGGACTGCGCGGGCCTGGTGGTGTCGCCCGGGTTCATTGACGTGCACTGCCACCTGCGCGAGCCCGGCCGTGAGGACGTGGAGACGATCGCCACGGGCGCGCGCGCGGCCGCGGCCGGCGGCTTCACCGCGGTGTGCGCCATGCCCAACACCGATCCCGTGACGGACAACCAGGCGGCGGTGGGCTTCATCCTGCGTCAGGCGCTGCGGGCCGAGTCGTCACGCGTCTATCCCATCGGCGCGATCTCGGTGGGGCAGCAGGGCGTCACGCTGGCGGAGTTTGGCGAGATGGTGGGCGCCGGCGCCGTGGCGGTGAGCGACGACGGCAAGCCCGTGGTGAGCGCGCACCTGATGCGCACGGCGCTGGAGTACGCGCGCAACTTCGGCATCCCCGTGGCCGACCACTGCGAGGAGCCCACGCTGGCCGCCGGCGGCGCCATGAACGAAGGGCTTATGAGTGCGCGTATGGGGCTCAAGGGCATTCCGGCGGAGGCCGAGGAGATCATGGCGATCCGTGATATCCTGCTGGCCAAGCTGACGGGCGGACATGTCCACCTGTGCCACATGAGCACGCGCGGGTCGGTGGACCTCATTCGCTGGGGGAAGGACCGCGGCATCAACGTGACCGCCGAGGTGTGCCCGCACCACATATCGTTGAGCGAAGAAGCGGTGGCGGGGTACGCCACCAACGCCAAGATGAACCCGCCCCTGCGCACGCCGGACGACGTGGAGGCGCTGCGCGAAGCGGTGAAGGACGGCACGATCGATGTCATTGCCACGGATCACGCGCCTCACCACTACGACGAGAAGGAGCGGGAGTTCGCCGATGCGCCCAACGGCATCGTCGGCCTGGAGACGGCGCTGGCCGTGAACGTGACCTGGCTGGTGAAGCCGGGGATCATTGACGTCCCCGTGCTGATCGATCGCATGTCGGTGGCGCCGGCTCGGCTCTTCCACCTGCCAGGCGGCACGCTGCGCAAGGGCTCGCCGGCCGACGTGACGGTCTTCGACCCGTCGGCGGAGTGGAAGGTGGACCCGGCGGCCTTCCGGTCCAAGGGTCGCAACTCACCATACGCGGGCCTGACGCTCACCGGACGGGTGCACTTTACCATCGTGGATGGTCGAGTGATCCACTCTCTTCAGGGCGGGACGGGTGCCTGAAGTGGCACCTGGCGCCCGCGGCCAACTCGTTGCCGGGAACCATGTTCGGTCGTCGGAGGTAAGGATGCATATTCAAGGTGTGCCCCGCGAGTCAGCGGGCACCGACGCACGCATCGCCTGTCTTGCACCCACACCACCGCACACCGCCGCCCACGCGGCGCGGGATGCCGAATGAGCACCAGGAAGCCTTCTGATTCTGCGCTGGACGCTGTCACGTCGCTCATGCAGGAGCGCGTGAAATTCGAGGCGTGGATTGCCGGCATCGAGGAGCGCCGTGAATCCACGCCGGCCAACGTGTACGACCGCGTGCACGGAGACTACGTGGCCAAGCTCGCCGCGGTGCTCGAGGCCCTCAAGACGCACGCCCGCGAGCTGGAGCAGCAGGCCGAACGGTTCACGGCGCGCCTGGCGGAACTGGCCACGCAGGAGCAGCAGCGGCTGGATACGCGGGCCGAGGCGGAACTGCGCGCGCATGTGGGCGAGCTCTCGCAAGAAGAGTGGAGCGTCAGGGCCAGGGAGGCCGACGACGCCCTGGCCGCGATCGCGGCCGAGCAGGCCGTGGTAGCCGCGGACTTGAACCGCGTCCACGAGCTCCTGGGGGCCGCCGCCGCCGAGAGACCGGCGGCGGCGCCGGCAGCGTCCGAGCCAGCGCACGCCACCCAGGCCGCGGCGCCGGCCCCGGCGCCCGAGCCCGCGCCGCATGCCGCCGACCTCGGCCTTCCCACCGTGGAGTCGCAGTCGGAGCCGTCGGCTGGCGCCGCGGAATCCGCGACGCCGGAGCAGCAAAGCTTCGATGAACTGGCCTTCCTGAAGTCGGTGGTTTCGCCGGCCAAGGCGGGAGCGCCGGTGGCGCCGTCCGCCTCCTCAGCTCCCACCCCGCCGCGATCAGCGGCCGCGGTGGCGCGGGCGCAAACGGCGGGGAACCATCCAACCCCTCGCGCGTCGCAGCCCGTGCGCGCCACGCAGGCTGGTCGCGCTTCGCAGGCGAAGCGCCAGTCAGGCTCGGCGGTTCGCGATGAGGCCGGTGGAGCGGACGGCCTGGTGGGGAAGGCGGTGGAGGGCGATCCGCCGTTTGCGGCCAATGTGTCGGGCAATCACCCGGTGGTGTTGCGGCCGTCCGGTCCGGTGGAGCAGCCCAAGACGCTGAAGTGCGCGGAATGCGGCGCCATGAACTATGCCACCGAGTGGTACTGCGAGCGGTGCGGGGCGGAGCTGGCCTCGCTCTGACCTGAACCGCACCGCCACGAAAAAGGGCCGCGACGGTGTCGCGGCCCTTCTGCATTTACGAAAGCTCCGGTGGAGCGCTCAGCCGGCGCGGGCGATCTGGCTCTTGTGTCGCGCGGCCGCGTTCCGATGGACGAGGCCCTTGCGGGCGGCGCGGTCGGTCAACTGGACGGCGGTCAGCTTGTCCTCGGCGGACGCGCCGGGGGTCTTGGCCTTCTTGAGCGCGGTACGCAGCGCCGCGCGTTGAGCGCGGTTGCGCACGGCCGCCGCGCGGGACTTCCGCAGGTGCTTCTTTGCGGACGCAATCTTGGGCACAGAACTCTCCAATGGAAACCAGTCAAGCCGCGCACGTGCGCGAAGCGAAAAACCTAGGCCGGTCGGGAGGCGATGTCAAGCAGACCCGAATCGCCGATGTCGTGGCGCCACAGCACTTTGACACCCCTCGCCGCCCCGGCTACCTTACGCCCGTCGCCACCGCCCGAACCCTTGGGCCCCACGGGCATCCACCCCGCCGTTGAATACTCTCCAGAGCATCCTCCTCGTTGGCCCGGTCCTGCTGTTCTCCGTGATCGCGCACGAGTACGCGCACGGCTATGTCGCCCTGCTGCAGGGGGACCCGACCGCGCAGCGCCTGGGCCGGCTGACGTGGAATCCCATCAGGCACATCGACCTGTTCCTGACCATCCTGCTCCCCACGGTGCTCTGGGTGGCGTCGCACGGGCAGGTGGTGCTGGGGGGCGCCAAGCCGGTGCCCGTGGATCCGCGCAACTACCGGAACTACCGTCGCGGCGACATCCTGGTCTCGCTGGCGGGCGTGGCGGCCAACCTGGCGCTTGCCGTGGGGTGCGCGGTGGCCATCGTGGTCGCGGGCATGATCGGGCACGCGATCCCCATGCTAGACGGGCTGCTCGGCCTCGTGCAGGTGATGCTCACGCTGGGCATCTGGATCAACCTGCTGCTCATTGCGTTCAACGTGATTCCCATCCCGCCGCTGGACGGGTCGCACGTGGTCAAGCACCTGCTGCCGCCGGCGTGGGCCGCGCGCTACGAGTCGTTGTCCCGCTATGGCATCATCGTGCTGGTGGTGCTGCTGTATTTTGGCGGGCGGTTCTTCACGCTCTGGCTGCAGCCGGCCATACAACTTACTGGATGGATGATGCGCCTGGTCGGGCCCTTCGTGCTGCCCGCGGCGCAATTGGGGGTGCCCGGATGACCGACCCCCAGCTCACGCTCGAGGCGCCGTCGGGCGACGCGGTGTTTGAGGTGGCCCTCACCGCGTTCTCCGGTCCCCTGGACCTGCTGCTCACGCTCATTCGCGAGGAGCAGGTGGACATCTACGACATCCCGATTGCGCGCGTGGCCGAGCAGTTTTTGGCGCGCATCCGGGCGCTGGCGCTCAACGATGCCGCCGACTACCTGGAGATGGCCGCGCGCCTGCTGCGCATCAAGGCGCAGATGCTGCTGCCCCGCAGTGATGAGGAGCAGTGGGAGGATCCCCGGGCCGAGCTGGTGCGCCGGCTGCTGGAATACCAGCAGATGCGCGAGGTGGTGGACGTGCTGGAGGGGCGGGCGGAGCAGCGTCGGCGGCAATTTGCCCGGACGTACATGCCCCCGGACGCCCCGATCCCGGCGGCGCCGCTGTCGCTCTCGCTGGCCGAGCTGCTGGCGGCGGTGGATCGGGTGTTGCGCGCCGCCCGCGAGCCATCCATGCACGATGTCGTATCGCGCCCGCTGGACGTGCCGCACGCCGTGGGGATCATCCGCGACCTGCTGCAGCTCCGCGCGCGCATCCTGTGGACGGAGTTTGTCACCCGCGACGCGGAGCCGTCGTTCGTGCTCTCGGCGCTGATGGGCCTGCTGGAGCTGGCACGCGTAGGCGAGCTGCACGTGCACCAACCGAAACCATTTGCCAACGTGGAGATCGAGCGTGACGCCGCTGGCGAAGCTGCTTGAAGCCGCCCTCTTTGCCAGCCCGCGACCCATCGCGCTGGCGGAGCTGGCTGAACTGGATCCCGAGGCGCCGCTGTCCGACGTGACCACGGCGCTGGACGAACTGCGGACGCACTACGACACCGACGGACACGGCGTGGAACTCGTGGAGATGGGTGGCGGATGGCAGGTGCTCACCCGGCCCGAATTCTCCGAGGCCATTGAGAGCGCGCGGCTCACCGCGCGCCCGCAACGGCTGTCGGCCGCGGCCCTGGAGACGCTGGCCATCGTCGCGTACCGGCAGCCGATCAGCCGGGCGGCCATCGAGGAAATCCGCGGCGTGAACATCGGCGGCGTGCTGAAGTCGCTGCATGAGCGTGGTCTCATAGACGTCGTGGGGCGCGCGGAGGGGCTGGGCCGGCCGCTGCTCTATGGCACCACGTCGGCGTTCCTGGAGCACTTTGCGCTTCGTCACCTGCAGGAGTTGCCGCGCGCCGACGAGCTGGCCATCGCCCTGCGCACCGAGCAGACGCCGGTGGCATGACCGATGCGATGCGCATCCAGCGCGCGCTCGCGCGTGCGGGTGTGGCGTCGCGCCGGCACGCCGAGGAACTGGTGGCCGCCGGCCGGGTGACGGTGAACGGCGTCGTGGCCCGCATTGGCCAGAGCGTGGTGCCGGGCCGTGATCGCATCCTGGTGGACGGCTCGCCGGTGGGCGCGCCGCCGTCGCTGGTGTGGCTGGTGCTGCACAAGCCGGCGGGCGTGATGACGACGCGCTCCGACCCGCAGGGGCGCCGCACGGTGTTCGACCTCGTGCCCGACGTGCCCGGGCTCGTATACGTGGGCCGGCTGGACTACCTCACCGAGGGCGTCCTGCTGCTGACCACCGACGGCTCGGCGGCCCACGCGCTCACTCATCCCAGCCATGTCATTGAGCGCACCTACGTGGCCACCGTGCGAGGTGATGCGCAGGCGGCAGCGCGGGCCGTGCGGCAGGGCGTGGTGCTGGACGACGGCCCGGTGCATGCCCGGCAGGCGCAGGCCCGGCGCGGCCCCGGCGGCGCGTGGGAGCTGGAGCTGACCATCGCGGAGGGGCGCAATCGCGAGGTGCGCCGGCTGTGCACCGCGCTGGACCTCCAGGTGGAGCGGCTGGTGCGGACGCGCTTTGGTCCGGTCCAGCTGGGCACGTTGCCCGCGGGAGCATCGCGCGCGCCGACCACCCGGGAACTCACCGCCATCCAGGCCCTCGTGTCCGCCGGCCCGCCCTGAGCGGTCCGAACCGCACCGCGCCCGCGGGGTATCTTCCCGCACGTTGTCGGTCGTCTTCCACCACTTGCCGGAGCCCCCGTGGATCCACAGCCCGCCTCTGCATCCGCCGATTCGCAACTCGTGCACGACGTCACCGCGCAGGTGGCACGACGCGTCGTCGGGCAGGATTCCATGGTCGAGCGCCTGCTGATCGGGCTGCTGACCGGTGGCCACGTGTTGCTGGAGGGCGTGCCGGGGCTGGCCAAGACGCTGACGGTGCGGACGCTGGCCGAGGCGATTGACACCAGCTTCCAGCGCATCCAGTTCACGCCGGACCTGCTGCCGGCCGACGTGCTGGGCACCCAGGTGTACGAGCAGCACTCGGGCAAGTTCGCGGTGAAGAAGGGGCCGATCTTTGCCAACATCATCCTGGCGGATGAGATCAACCGGGCGCCCGCCAAGGTGCAGGCGGCACTGCTGGAGGCCATGCAGGAGAAGCAGGTGACCATTGGCGGCACCACCTACCGGCTGGACGAGCCGTTCCTGGTGCTCGCGACGCAGAACCCGATTGAGCAGGAGGGCACGTACCCGCTGCCCGAGGCGCAGGTGGACCGGTTCATGCTCAAGCTGCGGGTGGGGTACCCGACGCGGGATGAGGAAAAGGAGATCATGCGCCGCATGGCCGGCGGGGTGCCCATCGCGGTGAAGGCGGTGGCGTCGCCGGCGGCCATCCTCGAGGCGCGGGGCCGGATTGCCGAGCTGTACATGGACGATCGCCTGGTGGACTACATCGTGGACATCGTGCATGCCACGCGCCAGCCCGCGTCGGCGGGGCTGGCGGAGCTGGCGCCGCTCATCGAATTCGGCGCGAGTCCGCGCGCCACGATTGCGCTGGCGCAGGCGTCGCGGGCGCACGCCTTCCTGCGCGGGCGGGCGTTCGTGACCCCCGACGACGTGAAGGCCATCGCGCCGGATGTGCTGCGGCATCGCGTGCTCACCACGTACGAGGCCGAGGCGCAGGAGGTCACGCCCGACGAGATCGTGCGGCGCGTGCTGGCGCGGATCGAGAGCCCGTGACGGTCGCGGCGCGTTCCGGGGCGGCGCTGGTGTCGCCGGACGTGCTGCGGCAGGTCCGGCTGGTGGAACTGCGCACGCGCGGGCTGGTGAACGCGCTGTTCGCGGGCGAGTACCGGTCGGTGTTCAAGGGGCAGGGCATGGAGTTCTCGGAAGTGCGAGAGTACCAGGCCGGGGACGAGGTGCGCAACATCGACTGGAACGTGACGGCGCGCATGCGCCGCCCATTTGTGAAGCGCTATATCGAGGAACGCGAGCTCACCGTCATGCTCGTGGTGGACCTCTCGGGGTCGGAGCAGTTCGGCACGCGTCGGCGGTTCAAGACGGAGGTGGCGGCCGAGCTGGCGGCGGTGCTGGCCATGTCGGCCATTCGCAACAACGATCGCGTGGGGGCGCTCTTCTTCACCGACCGGGTGGAACACGTGGTGCGGCCCCGGAAGGGACGCCGCCACGCGCTGCGGGTGCTCCGCGACCTGCTGGTGTTTCGCCCGCGGGGCACGGGCACGGACGTGGGGGGCGCCCTGGACTACCTGGCCCGCGTGCTGCGCCACACGGCGATCGTATTCGTGGTATCTGACTTCATGGATCCTGCGGTGGAGCGCCCGCTCAAGCGCCTGGCGCAGCGCCACGACGTGGTGGCCGTGACCGTGGAAGATCCCGCCGAGGCGACCCTCCCCGACGTGGGCCTGGCCCGCATGGTGGACCCGGAGACGGGCCGAGCGCTGGACGTGGACACGAGCGATCCGCGCCTGCGGGAGGACTACGCGCGCCGGATCGCCTCGCTGCGGGACGAGCGGCAACGACTCCTGCGCCGGCTGGCCATCGACGAGGTGCCCATCCGGACCGACGCGAGCATCATGGAGCCGCTGCTCCGGTTCTTCCGCACCCGCGAAGTCCGCGCGAGGCGCCGATGAGCGCGCGTCGCCTGGCCCTGATGGCCCTGATGGTCGCGGTGGCGTGCCTGCCTCGCGTGGGCGCGGCGCAACTGCCGGCGCGCGCCGACGTGGTGGTGGCCCCCGAGAGCGTGACGGTGGGGCAGCCCTTCACGGTGACCATCCACGTCCACGCGCCGGCCGGCGTGACCGTGTCGTTTCCCACGGGCCCGGACTCGGGCGCCTGGGTGCGGGGCCTCGACCCGCGTCGCGTGGGTTCGACGGACGACGGCCGCGGGATGGCAGACCATTTTGTCATCTACCGGCTGGCGGCATGGAACGTGGGGCGGCTTGATCTCGCGCTCCCCGCCGTCGAGGCGCGGCTGGGCGACGACGTGCGGCAGCTCTCGCTGCGGGATGCGTCGGTGTTCGTGAAGAGCGTGCTGCCGGCCGAGAAGGCGGCCCGGGTGCCCAAGCCGGCGCGGGGCATCTTTGCCGGGCGCCTGTTTCCGTGGTGGATTGTCGCGGTGGCGGCGGCCCTGGCGCTGGCGTGGTGGCTGGTGCGGCGCCGGAAGTCCCGGCGGTACCTGCCGGCGGCTCCGCCATCAGCATTCGAGAATGCGGAACGCGAGTTCGCCCGCGTGGCCGCGCTGGGCCTCGTGGAGGCCGGCGAGCGTGGCCGGTTCCTGGCGCTGATGGTGCAGGCCGTCCGCGACTACCTGGCGGCGCGATACCCGCTGGCGGAGCTGTCGCTCACCACGCGCGAAGTGCTGCGCGAGGTGGCGAGCGCGCGTGGCCTGCCGCACGAACGGCTGGCGGCGCTGCTTCAGGAGGCGGACCTGGTCAAGTTCGCGCGCCGCCACCTCACTACCGATCACGCGCTGGCGCTTGGGCGCGAAGCCCGGGAGGTCGTGGCGCAGGATCACGCCGCCGCCATGGCGGCGGCTGCCAGCTCACCGGCGGGGCCCGCGGGGCCCGCGGCGCGGGAGGCCGCGTGAACACGGTCTGGCACCTGGAGTTCGTCACGCCGATTGCGCTCGTGCTGCTGCTCGCGCTCCCCGCATGGTGGTGGTGGCGGCGGGGGCGGCCGCGCCCCGGCATCACCTTCTCCCGCGTGGACGTGCTGGCCGTGGTGGCCGGCAGGCGACGCGGATGGTCGCGCGTGCTGGTGGGGTTACGCAACCTGGTGCTCGTCCTCGCCATCCTGGCGCTGGCGCGTCCACGGGCGGGCGCGCGCGCGGAAACGCGCAGCAGCCAGGGCATCAATATTGTCATCGCCATTGACCTTTCAAGTTCCATGCTGGCCAAGGACTTCCAGCCCGACAACCGCCTGGAGGTGGCCAAGCGCACGGTGCAGCAGTTCATCGCTGAGCGGTCCAGCGACCGCATCGGCATCGTGGCGTTTGCCGGCGAGGCGCTCACCCAGGTGCCGCTCACGACGGACTATCCCGTGGTCCTCACGGCGGTCGGCAACCTGCAAGCCGGCCAGCTTGAGGATGGAACGGCGATCGGCACCGCGATTGCCACGGCGGCGAACCGCCTGCGCGAGGCGCCTGGCCTCTCGCGCGTGATGATCCTGCTCACGGACGGCGTCAACAACCGCGGGTCCATCGATCCCCGCACGGCCGCGTACGCCGCCGCCGACTTCGGGATCAAGATCTACACCATTGGCGTGGGCACCGAAGGCATGGCGCCGGTTCCGGTGGGGCGCGGGTTGTTCGGCTTGCGCTACGAGAATCGTCCGGTGGAAATCGATGAGGCGCTGCTCACGGACGTCGCCAAGATCACGGGCGGCCGGTACTTCCGCGCCCGCGACGCGGCCGCGCTCCGCAACATCTACGACCAGATTGACCAGCTCGAGCGCGTGCCGGTGCAGACCACCACCTATGTTCGGCACGCGGAACTCTATCGCTGGCCGCTGGGGCTGGCGCTGGCCGCCCTGCTGCTGGAACTGGGGCTCTCGGCATGGAAGTCGCCGCTCCCATGAGTTTTGATCATCCGTGGATCCTGATCCTGGCGGCGGTGCTGCCGGCGCTGGTGGCCCTTGGGGTGTGGCGGAACGCGCGCCAGCGGCGCGACCGGTTGCGTCGGCTGGGGGATCCCGCCGTGGTCACTCGGCTGGTGCCGGGCGAGGTGGCGCACGCGGCGGCGTGGCGCGCGGGCCGGCTGGCGCTCGTGTGCGCGCTGGCCGCCGTGGCGCTGGCCGGCCCGCGGTGGGGGATGGCCCGCGCGGTGGACCGGTCGCGCGGGTTCGACATGGTGCTGGCACTGGATGCCTCGCTCTCCATGATGGCCACGGACGTGAAGCCGAACCGCCTGGAACGCATGAAGCAGGAAGTGCGGCGGCTGCGGGCGATGTCGGGTGGCGACCGCATCGGGCTGATTGTATTTGCCGGGCGCAGCTATGTGCTCTCGCCGCTCACGGTGGACGAGGGTGCGCTGGACCTGTTCCTGGACAACCTGGATCCCTCCATCGTGGGACAGCCGGGCAGTTCGCTGTCAGCGGCCATCCGCCAGGGCACCGACCTGCTCTCGCTGGGCACGGGGGGCGAGGACCGCGCGCTCGTGGTGATGAGCGATGGTGAGGCCTTTGAACCCGAGCAGGACGTGGTAGCCGCCGCGCGCCGGGCCGGCGATCAGGGAATCAGTCTGGTGACCGTGGGGTTCGGGACCACCGAAGGATCCACGATCCCGGTGGTCGGGCCCAATGGAACCGTGACGCGCAAGCGCGACCAGGACCAGCAGGTGGTGATCACGCACTACGTGCCTACGCTGCTGCGCGCGGCCGCTGACGCGGCGCATGGCACCTTCATTGCCGCCGGGGCCACGGACAAGGCCGCGCGCGTCCGGCAGGCGCTGTCCACGCTGCGCGCCAGGTCGCGCACCACGCTTGGACGGGAGTCCCAGGTGCCGAGGTATCAGTGGTTTTTGATGCCGGCGGTGTTGCTGCTCCTGCTGGACGGCGTCCTCGTGGACCGGCGGGGGCAGCGCCGCGCGCCGGCCGTCTTCGGGGCAGGACAGGGTGTGGGAGCCGCCGCGGCACTCCTGCTGGTGTCGTTCATGGCCGGGTGCGCGGGGACGCGCACCGCGGCCCGGGCGGCAGAGGCCTATCAGCAGGGGCAGTACGCGATGGCCGAGTCGTTGTATCGGAACGCCATCGTCACCGGCGACCAGCGGCCGCGCACCATCTATGGTTTTGGCACCACGCTGCTGCAGCTCGATTCCTCCCAGGCCGCCATCGAGGCGCTGGAGCGCGTGGTGGACCTGCCGGACGCCGAGCTGCGTTATCGCGCGCAGTTCAACCTCGGGCTCGCGCACCTGAAGCGCGGGCTTGACTCGACGCGGATGGGCGGCAGCCAGGAACTGGACGCGGCGCTGGCGTCCTATCAGCAGGTGCTCCTCATGCGCAGCAATGACCTGGACGCCAAGTGGAACTATGAACTGGCGCTTCGGGCGCGGCAGTCGGGGGGCGGGGGCGGTGGCGGGGGTGGACAGGGCGGCGCGGCGCCAACGCCGGCGCCACGGCGGGAATCGTCCATGCCACGTGGAGGCCTGGGGCTGCAGCAGGCCGAGCAGTTGCTGGCCAGCGCGGCCCGTGAGGAGCGCGATGTGCAGGCTCGGCAGCAGCACGCGCGGAGCGCTGACGTGCCGCCCGGTCGCAAGGACTGGTAGCGATGCTTGCCCTGGTGGTCGCGGCGCAGGTGGCCATCGTGGCGCACACCGCGCCCCGCGTGGCGGTGTGTGAGCCGATCGAAGTCTCCGTGGCCGTTTCCGCGTCGGGGCGGGCGCTGCCGCAACTGCTGCCTCCTGCCTTCGCGCCCTTTGACGTGATGCAGCGGGCCACCGCGCCTGGGGTGCATCCCGGGAACGGGGCGGGCGCCGGGGCGATATATGAGTATAAATATATCCTGGTGGCGGCGCAGCCAGGGCGCTACGTGATCCCGGCGTTCCAGGCCCGGGCCGATGGGGAACGGGTGCAGAGCGCGCCGCTGGCCGTCCAGGTGGAACCTCGGCGCGGGCCGGACCAGCCGACGGTGCTGGTGCGCGCCCAGGTGGAGACCGACGGGGGGCCGGTGTCGCGCGCGC
This sequence comes from Gemmatimonadaceae bacterium, assembly GCA_035700805.1. Lineage (GTDB taxonomy): Bacteria > Gemmatimonadota > Gemmatimonadetes > Gemmatimonadales > Gemmatimonadaceae > JAGWRI01. The sequence goes on from DASSOG010000015.1 coordinate 21,904, forward strand.
CCGGCCCGGACACGGTGTATGTGGGACAGCAGGCCACGTACGTGGTGGCGGTGTTCCTCGACCCGGCGATGCGCGATCGCCTGCGTCGCAACCCGACGTTCTACCCGCCCGACATGCAGGGCATGCTCGCGTACGACCTGCCGGCCGCCGGCCAGTCGGGCCACGTGGCGGGCGCCTCGCCGTGCTTCGATGCGCTCGTGTACCGGCGCGCGCTGTTTCCGCTGCGGTCGGGCGTCCTGACGATCCCGCCGGCGCAACTCACGTACTCGGTGCCGGTGAGCGCCAGCTTCTTCAGCCGCGAGGAGTCGCACGACCTGCAGACCGACAGCGTCGTGGTGGTGGCCGTGGAGCCACCCGCGGCGGGTCGCCCCGCCGGCTTCGACGGGGCGGTGGGGCGGTTCCAGCTTTCCCAGCGCGTGAGCTCGCCCACGGGGCGGGTGGGCGATCCGTTTGTCCTGACCGTGCGCATCTCAGGGACGGGGAACGTGAAGCTGCTCCCGGCGCCGCACCTGACGGTGCCATGGGCCACGGCGGTGCGTTCTGACGACCGCGTCCAGGTGGATTCCTCCGGGGCGCGCGTGGGTGGCCGCAAGGAGTTCGACTGGATCCTCACGCCGCGCACCGCCGGCAGCCAGGACGTGCCGGCGCTGGAATATGCGTACTTTGATCCCGCGACCAGCCGGTATCGCACGGCGCGGGCTTCGCCCGTGCGCGTCCAGATCCAGGCCGGCGCGCTCGCGGTGGTGGACACCGCGACGCTCGTCCCGCCACTGCCCATCCGCACCAGCCTTGGCGGGGACGCGGGCGGGCCCCTGTCGTCTCACCCGCTCTTCTGGCTCGTACTGGCGCTGGTGCCCATTCCGGCGGTTCGCGCGCGGTGGCGCGGCCGCGGCCGGCGAAGGGCGGTGTCCGCGCCCAGCGCGATGACCCGCCTGACCGCGGCGGTGGATGCGCCGACGCCGGCCACGCCCCGGGAGGTCCGGCGCCTGTATGTGGAGGCGCTCGCCGACCGCCTGGGGGTGGACGCCGAGGCGCTGGCCACGGCGGGAGGCGTGCGTCACGCAGCGCGTCGCGCCGGCGCGGCGCCGGAAACTGCTGACCAGGCGGAAGCCATGCTTCGCGCGCTGGACGCCGCGGCGTTCGGCGGCGTGGACGCCGGCGCCCGGGCATCGGCGCGCGACGCGATGCGCGTGCTCGCGCGACTGGACGCGGAGGCCCTGCCGCGGCGCGAGCTGCCATTCCGGGGCACGCTGCTGGCATTGGCACTGCTCGTCGCCGCGGGCGCCACGCTCCACGCGGTCCAGGCGACGACTCCCGCTGACGCCTTTGCCGCTGGCGTCGAGGCATATCAGAAGCAGGATTTTGCTGGCGCCCGCGCGGCGTTCGCCCGTGCGGTGGCACTGGCGCCGCGCTCAACCGATGCGTGGGTCAACCTGGGCACGGCGGCGTGGGCCGCGGGGGATACGGTGGGCGCCGTCCTCGGATGGCGCCGCGCGCTGGCCCTGCAGCCCACCGCGGCCGACGCGCGGGACGGGCTGGGCATGGTGCAGGCAACAGGCGGCTCTTCGCCGGGGTATCCCTGGCCCGTTCCGCCCGACGCGCCGCTGCTGCTCATGGCCATCTGCTGGTGCGCGGCCTGGGTCCTGTGGCATCCGCGATTCGACTCGCGCGCCGCGTGGGCGCGACACTGGCCGGTGCCGCTGGTGGTGGCGGCGGCCGCGCTCGGCATCGCCGCGATCGCGGTGCAGGAGAACCTCGCCGGCCGGGACGTCGCGGTGGTCGCCCGCCGCGCGGCGCTCCGCACGGATCCGGCGCTGGGAGCCGACGTCGGGCCTTCGGTGCTCACCGGTGAGATGGTGCGCGTGCTCAACCAGTCCGGGGCCTGGGATCGGGTGGAACTGAGCGGTGGCCGCCAGGGATGGCTGCCGGCGCAGGGCCTGGTGCGGCTGGACGCCGCCGTACCGCCCGCGTCCGTCAATTGACCCGCGCAACGCGCCGCCGGTAGCTTGCAGACGATGTCCGCCCCATCGCGCACCACCGCCACGCGCCCACCGCGCATCGCTGTCCTGCCCAGCGCCGTGGCCGACCAGATTGCCGCCGGCGAGGTGGTGGAACGGCCGGCGTCCGTGGTCAAGGAACTGGTGGAGAACGCGCTGGACGCCGGCGCCTCGTCGCTGGAGATCGACGTGGACGACGGGGGGCGCCGACGCATTCGCGTGAGTGACGACGGTGCCGGCATGGAGCGCGAAGACGCGGTGCTCGCCCTGTCGCGGCACGCCACGTCCAAGATCCGGGCCGCGGGCGACCTGGTGGGGATTGCGAGTTTCGGATTCCGCGGTGAAGCGCTGCCGGCCATCTGCTCGGTGTCGCATCTCGAAATCGAGACGGCGCCCGCGGACGGGACCGGGACGCACCTGCGCGCCTCGGGCGGCAGCATCGTCGGCACGCAGGATGCCGCCCGGCGTCGCGGCACCACGGTGACGGTGAGCGAACTCTTCTACAACGCGCCGGCCCGGCTCAAGTTCATGCGAGGGGCGCGGTCGGAATGGCGGGCCATCACTGAAACGCTCACCAGCGTGGCGCTCACTCGCCGCGATGTGCGCCTCACGGTCACGCACGAAGGCAAGCGGGTCATGGTGCTGCCTCCGGCGTCGTCACTCCGGGCGCGGCTGGCGGGCCTGTGGGGCGGGGACTACGCGGAGCGGATGCTCGACGTGGACGATGTGCTGGGCAGTTCGCGGGTGTCGGGGCTCGTGGAGCGGCCGGCCGACGTGGGCACGGCGGGGCGCCGGGTGTTCATCGCGGTGAATGGACGTCCCGTGCGCGACGCGGGAATCGTGCGCGCGGCCGAGGCGGCGTACAAGTCCACCATCCCCGCCGGAGTGCGCCCGACGCTGTTCCTTGACGTGGACGTGGCCGCCGACGCGGTGGACGTGAACGTGCATCCGGCCAAGGCCGAAGTGCGCTTCCGCGATCGCTGGCCGCTGGAACGGCTGGTGGAGCAGGCGGTGCGCCGCGCGCTCGGCACACTGGACGCCGGTGGCGCGATGGGCCGGCCGGCGTACCCCGCCGCGTCGTGGGGTGGCGCGCAGCCAGGACCGGTGGATGTGGAGGCGCTCCGCGCGCGACCGCAGTCCGCTGGCGCGCTGTTCGACGCGTCCCCGGTGTCAGGTGACGCGGACGCGGATGCGGCGTCGCCAATGGCGGCGGGTGGCATCGGGGCGGCGTCCGGGGGAGACCCCGCGGAGTCCGCGGATGACGATATCCCGATTCCGCCGCTGTTCCAGTTGCGCCGCACCTACCTGATGTTCGAGTCGGGCGATGGCGTGGTGCTTATTGACCAGCATTCCGCGCATGAGCGGGTGCTGTACGAGCGGTTCATGGGGACCCTCACGCGTGGCGAGGCGCCGTCACAGCATCTGCTTTTTCCAATGACGCTCGACCTGGGGGCGGCGGAGGCGGAGGTGTTCGAGGAACACCGTGCGCTGTTTGAGCAACTCGGCTTTGAGATCGAGGGCTTCGGGGGCAGCACGCTCATTGTGCGCAGTGTGCCCATGCCGCATCCGCGCTTTGAGGCCGAGCGCTGCCTGCGGGAGACGTTGGGCGCGCTGGCCGGGGACCGGTTCGCGGCCGTGCACCAGCGCCACGAGCGGCTGGCGGCCACCGTGGCCTGCAAGGCGGCCATCAAGGCGGGCGAGGAGCTGTCGCCCGGCGAGATGCGGGCGCTCTTCCGCGACCTGGCCCGGACCACGCTGCCGGCGCACGACGTGCACGGTCGATCCACCGTGGTACAGCTTTCGTGGGACGAAGTCGAGCGCCGGTTTGGCCGCAAGTAGCCTGCGCGTCATCTGCGGGCCCACGGCGGCCGGCAAGTCGGCCATCGCCCTCTGGCTGGCCGAACGATACGACGCCTCGATTGTCAGCGCCGATTCGCGCCAGGTGTACCGCGGGTTCGACATCGGCACGGCCAAGCCGACGCTCGGTGAGCGCCAGCGGGTGCCGCATTATGGAATCGACATACTGGAACCGACGCGGCGCTACTCCGCCGCCGAGTGGGCGACGGATGCCGCCGGCTGGGTGGAGCAGGTGAGGAAGTCCCGGCGCGCGCCCGTCGTGGTCGGGGGCACGGGCTTCTACCTCAGGGCGCTGTTCCAGCCGCTGTTTGACGCCCCGCCGCTGGACCCGTCGCGACGCGAGGCGCTGGCCGCCGTGCTGCACGGCATGACCACGCCCGAGCTTCGCCGCTGGTGCTCGGCGCTGGATCCGGAGCGTGCCCGGCTGGGCCGGCCCCAGCTCCTGCGGGCTATCGAGGTGGCGCTGCTCACCGGGCAGCGCGTGAGCCGCCTGCACGCGGATCGGGCGCGCGCCCCACATTGGACCGCCCGCTATCTTCTGGTGGATCCGGGGCCCGCGCTGGCCGCTCGCATCGAACGGCGCGTGGATGCCATGCTCGTCGCCGGGTGGATGGATGAGGTGCGTCAGTTGTCGGCGTCGGTGCCGGCGGGCGCGCCGGCGTGGAAGGCCTCGGGGTATGAAGTGTTGCGGAAAGTAGTATCCGGCGCGGGCCACCTGGATCCGGCGCGTGAGCGTGTGGTGATTGAGACGCGCCAGTATGCCAAGCGGCAGCGGACCTGGTTTCGCCACCAGCTCGCGGGCCAGCAGGTGGTGACGCTCGACCCAGGACGGCCCGACTGGACCGCCGTGGTGGATCAGTGGTGGCACGCCACGGAGGAGGCATGACGCGATGAAAATTGGCATTACCTGTTATCCCACCTACGGCGGATCGGGCGCGCTGGCCACCGAACTGGGCATGGCGCTCGCGGAGCGCGGCCACGAAGTCCACTTCATCACGTATCGCCAGCCGTTCCGGCTGCCGGCGTTCCTGCCGCGCGTGTTCTACCACGAAGTGGATGTCGGCCAGTATCCGCTGTTCGAGTATCCGCCGTACGACCTGGCGCTGGCCGCGCGCATGCACGAGGTGGTGCTGGCGCATGGCCTGGACCTGCTGCACTGCCACTACGCCATCCCGCATGCCACCAGCGCCTGGATTGCCAGGGAGATGCTCACCGCCCAGCGTCCCGACATCAAGGTGCTCACCACGCTGCACGGCACCGACATCACGATCGTGGGGCAGGACCCCTCATTCCACGCGATCACGAAATTCTCCATCGAGAAGTCGGACGGGCTGACCGCCGTCTCGAACTTCCTGCAGGCGGAGACCATCAGCGCATTCGGATGCACGGGGTGTCGCATCGAGGTGATTCCCAACTTCGTGGATCCCACGGTGTACGACCGGGCCCGGTATCCGGCGTCGCATGGCGCGTTTGGCGACGGGCGGCCCGTGTTCATGCACATCTCCAACTTCCGCGCGGTGAAACGCGTGGTGGACGTGGTGCGCATCTTCGCGCGGGTCACGAATCAGGTGCCGAGCATCCTCGTGATGGTGGGCGACGGCCCGGACCGCAGCCTGGCCGAGCAGGAAGCGCGGCGACTGGGCGTTGCTGAGCAGGTGCTGTTCCTGGGCAAGATCGAGTCCGTGGCGCCGCTCCTCGCGTCGGCCGACCTGTTCCTGCTGCCCACCGACCGCGAATCGTTTGGCTTGAGCGCGCTGGAGGCGCTGGCCTCCGGGACGCCGGTCATCGGCGCCAACGCCGGCGGGTTGCCTGAAGTGGTGGAGGACGGGGTGACGGGCGCACTCCTCCCCGTTGGCGACGTGGAAGGCATGGCTGCCGCCGCCCTGCGCCTCCTTCGGGACCGCCAGCTCTGGTCCCGCATGAGCCGGGCGGCGGCGGCGGACGCCCGGGCGCGGTACGCGCTGGACGATATCGTCGCGCGCTATGAACGCTTCTATACTTCCTCCCTCACGCCGTGACCGGCTACCGGGCCCCTGGCCCGATTTCCCTCTCTTCACGCCATGACCGTATTCCAGGCCATCATACTCGGCATCCTGCAGGGGCTCGCGGAATTCCTGCCCATCAGCAGCTCGGCGCACCTGACGCTGGCGCCATGGATCATGGGATGGGACGATCCAGGCCTCGCGTTTGACGTCGCGCTGCATGTCGGGACGCTCATAGCAATCTTCTGGTATTTCCGCCGGACGTGGCTGGACCTCGCGCGCGCGGCGGTGGAGGTGCTGGCCACGCGCCGGGCCCGGACCCCCATGCAGCGACGGGCCGTGTTCCTGGTCCTCGCGACGATACCCGGCGCCATCGCCGGCCTCGCCTTTGAGAAGCAGGCGGATTCCACGCTGCGGTCGCCCGTCGTGATTGGCGTGGCCCTGGCCGTGGTGGGCGTGGTGCTCTGGGTGGTGGACCGCGCCGCGCGTCAGACGCGCGAACTGGACGGGATGACGTGGAAGGATGCCCTCTTGATTGGCGTGACCCAGATGTTCGCCATCATCCCCGGCGTCTCGCGGTCGGGGGCCACGATCACGGGTGGACGGGCGCTTGGCCTCACACGCGAGGACGCCGCGGTCTTCAGCTTCCTCATGAGCATGCCCATCATCGCGGCGGCCGCCGTCCTGAAAGTGCCCGACGCCGTGCACGCCATGGGGTTCAGCGCGCCGCTCCTGGCCGGGGTGCTGGCCTCGGCGGTGAGCGGCTGGCTTGCCATTGGCTTCCTCCTCAGGTTCGTGCAGACGCGCAGCTATTTCGCGTTTGCACTGTACCGGGTGCTGCTGGGCGTGGCCATGCTCTGGCTGGTGTTCAGTCGTCGGTGAACCCACGCGAGGTGCGGTACGATGGGTGTACGGCGGCCGAACTGGCCGCGGCCCTCGACGTTCCCGACGTGCGGCTGTTCGCGCGGGTGGGTTCCACGCTGGACGTGGCGCATGAGTGCGCGGCAGCGGGCGCGCCGGCCGGCACCGTGGTGCTGGCCGATGAACAGTCGGCGGGTCGCGGGCGGCAGGGACGGTCGTGGGTGTCGGACCCCGGCGCCGGCATCTGGTTGAGCGTGGTGGAGCGGCCCGCCGATGCAGGGGCTGTGGGCGTCCTCTCGCTGCGACTGGGCCTGCACGCCGCGGCGGCGCTCGACGCGTTCGCGCCGGCGCCAGTCAAGCTGAAGTGGCCCAATGACCTCTACGTGGACGGGCGAAAGCTGGCTGGCATCCTGGTGGAGGCGCGCTGGCGCGAGGGACTGGTCGACTGGCTTGCGGTGGGGTTCGGTATCAACGTTCAGGCGCCGCGGGGAGTGCCCGGGGCGGGGCTGAAGCCGGGCACGCAACGGCTCGACGTCCTGAAGCAGCTCGTGCCGAGCCTGCGACGGGCCGCGGCGCAAACTGGGCTGCTGGCTGCCAGTGAGGCCTCGGCATTCGCGGTGCGCGACTATGCACGTGGGCGCCGCTGCCGCGAACCGGTGGCGGGAGTGGTCGCAGGCGTGAACGCATCCGGCGCGCTGCTGGTGGATGCGGCAGACGGGCGCCACGCGGCGTCGGCAGGTTCCCTGGTACTCGTGGAGGATTCGTGATTCTTGCGTTCGATGTTGGCAACACCGAGACCACCGTTGGCCTTTTTGACAAGGACCGCCTGGCCGGGCACTGGCGCATCACGTCGGATGCCGCGCGAACGCCGGACGAACTCGGCGTGTTGCTGCGCGCGCTTCTGAATGGACACGGTTTCGACCACGACGCCGTGACTGGCGTGGCCATCGCGTCGGTGGTGCCCCCCATCACCCACCCGTTGCGGGAAGCGTGCGAGCGGTGGGTGGCGCACGCCCAGGTGGTGGTGGTGGAACCGACGTCGGCTCTCCCCATCCGGCTGGAGGTGGATGAGCCGATGACCGTCGGGGCTGACCGGATTGCGAATGCGCTGGCCGCCAGCCGGTTGCACAAGCGCGACGCGATCGTGGTGGACCTGGGCACGGCCACCACCTACGACTGCATCACCGCGGACGGGGTGTTCTTTGGTGGCGTGATCGCGCCCGGTGTGCGCACGTCGGCCGAGACGCTGTTCCGGCGTACGTCCAAATTGCCGGCCACCGAGCTGGTGGCGCCTGAGCGGGCCATCGGTACGCGGACCGATACGAATATCCGATCCGGGGTGATGTTCGGGGCCGCGGACGCCATTGATGGCATCGTGGGGCGCATCAAGCGTGAGTGGCCCACGCGCCAGACCCCCATGGTCATTGCCACCGGGGGGATTGCCGAGGCCTTTCGCGACCTCTGCCGGTCGTTCGACCTCGTGGACCCCTACCTGACCCTGAACGGATTGAACATCGCGTTCGGGCTTCTGGCCACCTAACTAGCGTAATTCCAAAGGGATACCGTGCGGCGCCCGTCCGACTGGGGACTTGAACCGGCCGGCCCGTTCAGGTACGTTTCCCCCGGTCTGGCACTCAGCGCATTAGAGTGCTAGCAGGCAGGATTTCTCCTTTCAACACCTCACCAGCTCCATTGGAGGGGCAGTAGCAATGGCAACCAAGAGCGCTTCGAGCGTGAAGGTCTCGCCGCTGGCGGATCGCATCGTGATCCGGCCACTGGAAGAGGCCGAGCAGATGCGGGGTGGGCTCTACATCCCTGACACGGCCAAGGAAAAGCCGCAGCAGGGCGAGATCATCGCCGTCGGCCCGGGCAAGTTCGAGGAAGGCAAGCGCGTCCCGATGGAAGTGAAGGTCGGCGACAAGGTGCTGTACGGCAAGTACAGCGGCACCGAGGTCACCGTGGATGGCGAGCAGGTGCTCATCCTCCGCGAGTCCGACGTCCTCGCCGTCGTCGGTTGAATCCCGTTGGTCATCCACAATTCCGATCTGTAGAGGAACCAGACCATGGCAGCAAAGGAACTCGTATTCGATACCGACGCGCGTGCGGCACTCAAGCGCGGGGTCGATCAGTTGGCCGAAGCGGTGAAGGTGACCCTCGGCCCCAAGGGGCGGAACGTCGTCATCGACAAGAAATTCGGCTCGCCCACGGTGACCAAGGACGGTGTGACGGTCGCCAAGGAAGTTGAGCTCGCGGATCCGCTGGAGAACATGGGTGCACAGATGGTGAAGGAAGTGGCCACCAAGACCAGCGACACCGCCGGCGATGGCACCACCACCGCCACCGTGCTGGCCCAGGCCATCTTCCGCGAAGGCCTGAAGAACGTGACCGCCGGCGCCAACCCGATGGCCATCAAGCGTGGCATCGACAAGGCCGTGGGCGCGATCGTCGACGAGCTCAAGAAGATCAGCGTCCCCACCGCCGGCAAGAAGGAGATTGCGCAGGTGGGCACCATCTCCGCCAACAACGATCCCGAGATCGGCAACCTGATTGCCGACGCCTTTGACAAGGTGGGCAAGGACGGCGTCGTGACAGTGGAAGAGGCCCGTGGCCTCGACACCACGCTGGAGACGGTGGACGGCATGCAGTTCGATCGCGGCTACGTCTCGCCGTACTTCGTCACGGATCCGGAAAAGATGGAGGCCTCGCTTGAGGACCCGTTCATCCTGATCCACGACAAGAAGATCTCGGCCATGAAGGACCTGCTTCCGGTCCTGGAGAAGGTGGCCCAGACCGGCAAGCCGTTGCTCATCATCGCCGAGGATATCGAGGGTGAGGCGATGGCAACGCTCGTGGTCAACAAGCTGCGCGGCACCCTCAAGGTGTGCGCGGTCAAGGCGCCGGGCTTTGGCGATCGCCGCAAGGCGATGCTCGAGGACATCAAGATCCTCACGAAGGGCAACCTGATCAGCGAAGACCTGGGGCTCAAGCTCGAGAACGCCGTGATTGCCGACCTGGGCCGTGCCAAGCGCGTCGTGGTGGACAAGGACAACACGACCATCATTGACGGCGCTGGCGACGACAAGGAGATCAAGGGCCGCATTGCCGAGATCCGTGCCGCGATCGACAAGAGCACGTCGGATTACGACAAGGAGAAGCTGCAGGAGCGGCTGGCCAAGCTGGCGGGCGGCGTTGCCGTGATCAACGTCGGTGCCGTGACCGAGGCCGAGATGAAGGAGAAGAAGGCTCGTGTCGAGGACGCGCTGAACGCCACGCGTGCGGCGGCCGAGGAAGGCATCGTGCCGGGCGGCGGTGTGGCGCTCATCCGTGCGCAGCGCGCGCTCAAGAACTTCAAGGCCGGCGACGCCGAGGAGCAGATCGGCGTGGACATCGTCCGTCGCGCCGTGGAGGAGCCCATCCGCATGATCGTGCACAACGCGGGCGGCGAAGGCTCCATCGTGGTGGAGAAGGTGCGCGGGTCCAAGGATGACGCGTTCGGGTACAACGCCCTGACCGACACCTATGAGAACCTCGTGCAGGCGGGGGTCATCGACCCGACCAAGGTGACGCGGACGGCGCTGCAGAACGCGGCGTCGATCGCCAGCCTGCTCCTCACGACCGAAGCGCTGATCGTGGAGAAGAAGGAAGACAAGCCGGCTCCGGCCGGCCCGCCGGGCGGCATGGGCGGGATGTACTAGGGACATCGCTCGCGGGCGGGCCGTGACGGCCGCCCGCCAGCAGGTCGCTACAGGGCGGGGTGGGAAGCGAGTGCTTCCCACCCCGCCTTCGTTGTCAGGGTGGCAACCGTGGGCCGTTCACAGCGCCAGCCCAAGCTGCGACACGCGCCCGGCATCACATGCGTCGAACGGGCCCACCACGTCACGCTGCCGTGCCGTGGTCACGACGCCGCGGTACACGGTGCGCTTCACCTCGCGCTCGGTGGCCTCGCGGGCCAGCTCCGGCGCATTGCACTTCTCGCTCAGGTGCGCCAGCACCACGTGGCGCAGGCGGCGTGTGGCGCTGTCGCGGATGAGCGCTGCCGCATGGCGGTTGGCCAGGTGCCCCCGCTCACCGGCAATGCGCTCCTGGACCACGGCGGGGTAGGGCCCCGCGCGCAGCATCTGCTCGTCGTGGTTGGATTCCAGGACCAGGATATCCACGTCGCGGCAGAGGGCGCGCACGCCGTCGCTCACATGCCCGATGTCAGTGCACACCGTGGTGCGCGCGCCGGTGGCACGGGCGGTGAGCACCACGCCCACGGGTTCCGCGGCATCGTGCGGGGTGCGCGCGGTGGCCACGTCCATGGAGGAGAAGGCGAGCGTGGCGCCGGCCGCGAACGGGTGGACCGTGACGCCGGCCAGTTCGGGCGCGTGGGCCACCGTGCCGCGCGTGGCGTGCAGCGCCCAGCCCCACCGGCGGGCCGCGGCGGCGGCGCCCTTCACGTGGTCGCCATGTTCGTGCGTGATGATGCACGCCTCGATGGACTGCGGCGGAATACCGATCTGCATGAGCCGAAGCGCGAGCGTCCGCACCCCGAAGCCGGCGTCCACCAGCACGCGCCCTTCACCCGCCTCCACCAGCACGGCGTTGCCGCCGCTGCCGCTGCCCAGGATCCAGGTGCGCACCGTTCAGCGCGTGGTCCAGCGGGCGTCGTGCACCGCCGCCAGGTGCGCGCGCATGCGGTCATCCATGGCCACCCCGCGGCGTTGCATCATGCGCTCCGCGGCCACCAGGAACCGGGCCGGGTCATAGGCCCCGAACGGCGCCAGCTCTCCCCAGGCGAACGGTTCAATCACCTTGGGCATCACGGCGCCCCCATACACGTTGGCGCCGGCGCCCACCACCGAGCCGGTGGTCAGGCGCACCCCGATACCGGTCTTGGCATGGTCGCCAATCAATGCGCCCAGGAACTGGAGCCCCGTGTCGCGAATGCCGTCCGGGGTCCACAGGCTCACCGTCCCGTACGTATTCTTCAAGTTGCTGGTGGTGGTGCCCGCGCCGAGGTTCACCCAGCGGCCAAGGTATGAGTGTCCTACAAAGCCGGTATGCCCCTTGTTGCTGTGGCCGGTCAGGATGCTGTTGCTCAGCTCCCCGTGCACCCGGCACGAGTCGCCGATGGAACTGGTGGCCACGCGGTCAGTGCTCACCACGGACGCGCGCCCCACCACGCAGGGGCCCACCAGGCGCGTGAACGCCTGCACCGTGGCGCCCTCGCGTATGAGCACGGGGCCCGCGGTGACGTCAAAGAACACCATGGGTTCCACGACGGCGCCGGTTTCCACAAAGACGGCGTGTCCGCCCGTGCGGGCGCCGTGGCTGGCGGGCAGCGCCTGCGCCCGCGCGCCCAGGATCGGGATGTCCGCGTTCAACTGGTCGGGCAACGTGCCGATGAGGTCCCACACCTCCTCAATCCAACGGCCCTGCAGCTCCTCGCGCCGGGCGTTGGCCGCCACCAGCGATTCCAGGCGCAGCGTGCCGTCCGCCACCTGGTCGGCCGGCAGGGACTGGCGCAGCCGCACGGCGGCGACGCGGCCGGCGCATACCCACGCGTCGGCGTCCGGGGCGGTGGCGAGCGCCACGGCGCACCGCGCGTTGGCCAGCACCGCGCCCGCGGGAAGCGTGCCGGTCACCACGGGTGGTGCGGACGATTCGGCGAAGTGACGCAGGTGCGGGGCCACCACCAGCCCCGCGGCGGGACGGCCATACGCCCCTTCCCAGCGTTCGCGCAGGAGCAGGGCCCCCGCGCGCAGTTCCGCCGCCGGGCGGGCGAGCGCCAGGGGCTCGAACGCCCGCGCCCGTGCATCGTCGTAAAGATAGAATTCGCTCATACCTGATCCCGTACGTCGGCGGGCAGCCTGGCCAGCAGGTCCTTCAGGGTGTGCGAGGCCTCGACCGTCGTGACCACGGTGAGCCCGGGCGCGGTCACCACCACCAGGTTGTCCACGCCATAGAGGACCACGGTTCCCGTGTCGGCGTGCACCACGTTGTCATGCGCGCCCACCGCATACGCCGCGCCGGCCATCGCGTTGCCCGCCGAGTCGCGCGCGCGGACCCGTTGCAGCGCGCCCCACACGCCGATGTCGTCCCAGCCAAAATCCCCCGGCAGTACCAGTACTCGGCGGCTGCGCTCCATCACCCCAACGTCCACGGGAATCGGGGTCACGCCGGCAAAGAACGCGGTCAGGTCCTCCGGGTGCGCGTCGAGTGACGGCGCGACTTCCGGGCAGTGCGCGCGCAGCTCGTCCAGGTAATCCCCCACGCGCCAGACAAAAATGCCGGAGTTCCAGAGGTAGCCCTCGTCGCACATCGCCCGCGCGCGTTCCGCGCTGGGCTTCTCCACGAAGCGCGCCACGCGCCGCACGCCGGGTTCCACCTCCTCCGCCGGCTGGATGTACCCGAAGCCCGGGTCGGGGCGAGAGGGGACGACCCCGACGGTCACCAGCGCGTGATGCGTCTCCGCGGCCCGGGCAGCGCGCGACAGCGCGTCGCGGAACCCTGCGGCGTCGCCCACCGACCAGTCCGCGTGGATGGAGATCATGGTGGCCTCCGGGCCGTCGGCGCGCGCAATGCGATGTGCGGCCCATGCGAGCGCGGCCGCCGTGCCCGCGGGCTTCGGCTCGGCAATCAGGTGGTCGGGCGGCAGCTCCGGGCAGAGCGCCTGGACGGCGGGCACGAGCGTGGCATTGGTCAGGATGAGCGTGCGCTCCGGGCCGGCCAGCGGACGCACACGATCCAGCGTGTCGCGCAGGAGCGGCTGGTGCGAGACCAGGGGGAGCAACTGTTTGGGGCGCTCCGGGGTACTGAGGGGCCAGAAGCGCGACCCCACGCCCCCGGCCAGTACCACCACCCACCGGCTCATGCCACGTCTCCATTGGACATTCCCGACGGCAGGCCCACCAGCTCCGCGGCCCTCGCGTACAGCCGCTTGGGGCTGAACGGCTTGGTCAGGAAGTCGCTGGCGCCGATCTCGCGCGCGCGCTGCTGGTACTCCACCTCGCCGGCCGCCGTCAGGATGATGCAGGGCAGGGTGCGCCAGCGCGGATCCTGGCGCATGGCGGAGAGCACGTCGAGCCCGCTCTGCAGCGGCATCATCACATCCAGGAGCACCAGCCGGATGTCGGGTTCCTGTGCGAGCACGTCGAGGGCCGCGCGACCGTCGTACACGAGGGTGACGCGGAACGGGCCCTGCTCGAGCTTCATCTTGATGATGCGGCCAATGTGCGGTTCATCGTCGGCCACGAGCACGTGGCAGGGTGGCGTCGCGGACACCGCGGCGGCTCAGACCAGGGCGGCGATGTGGCCTCGATTCCGCCGCAATTCATACAGCAACTGGCCCACATTGGCGCCGGGCGACAGCAGGACGAAGAGCACGGCTTCGGACGTCAGCGCCGACACGAGGGCCAGGCCCTGCGGATACTCCAGCACGACGGTGAGGACAGCCTCGCGTCCGCCGGCAGTGCCCAGTTCATCGGCAGCGGCAATGATCGGTGGGATGCGCGCGGCCAGGTCTTCGGCATCAATGCCCGGCACCGACTGGCCATCGATGAGCAGGCCGTCGCGCCCCAGCAATACCGCTGCTTCCACGCCGTCGCGCTGCCGAATGGTGGCGACAAGGTCGCGTATGCTCGCCATCCCCGCTCCTTGGAAAGTGTCCGCGAAGGTAGGACGCCACCGGGGTGAAGTCAAGCGAGCGCAATCGCTTGAAGTCGGTCCGCGCGCACGGTATCCTTCGCCCTTGCCCACGCCGCCGGTCGTGGATTCCGGCACCTGACCATGCATCGTACCTCGCCCACCCTCGTCCTCATCGCGGCCGCGGCAGTCACCGCCTGTGGCACGCTCAAGCCGCCCAAGGCCCAGTTCCCCACGGTCTCCACCGATCCGGTGGTGTTCGCGTTGAACGGGGGCCCGGCCGGGTCGCTGGCGGGCCTGAACTTCCTCACGGGCACGTCGGTGCCGGTGGACGCGCGCTTCACGTTCAACCTGGCCCTCGACATCGATTCGGCCGGTCGCATCGTGATCTACCCGGCGGCCCGCGTGGCCAACGGGTTGACCGGCACGATCACCGTCGGCCTGCAGCCGGTGGATGGGGCCTACGAAGACTATACCGAAGCTCGAAAGACTGGCTACACGTTCGACTCCACGCTCGTGGTGCCCGTGGGACAGGTGGTGGGCGTGAACGTCCTCGACCAGACGACGTGCACGGTGTATTCGCTGGGCGCATCCTATTTTGCCAAGTTCGTGGTGGACAGCGTGCACCCGGGGGATCGCGCCATCTTCACCCGCCTGGTGTCCGATCCCAACTGCGGGTATGTGGCGCTGACGCCCGGCATTCCCACCAAGTAGGCCATGCACGACATCCGCATGCTGCGCGACCATCCGGACGTGCTGCGCGAGGCCGCGGTGCGCCGCAACGCGCTGGACGTCGTGGGCCCCCTGCTGGATCGCGGAGACGCGCTGGACCGCGAGCGGCGCGCGCTGATCGTCGCCGTGGAGGAGCGGAAGGCCGAGCGCAACACCATCTCGCAGGAGGTGGCGCGCCGCAAACGGGCAGCGGAGGACGCGCAGCCGCTCATCGCGCAGGGACGCACCCTGGGTGACGCGATCGCGGCGGACGGCGAGAAGCTGGCGGCGGTGGAGGCCGAGCTCCACCAGCTCCTGCTTGAGATTCCCAACGTGCCGCTGCCCGACGTGCCCGCCGGCGGCGAGGAGCACAACGTCATCGTCAAGAGCTGGGGCACGCCCCGCGATTCCGCCGGCGTGCGCCCGCACTGGGACGTGATGGCGGCGCTGGGCATGCTCGACGTGGAACGCGCCGCCAGGATCAGCGGGTCGGGCTTCGTGGTGTATCGCGGTCGCGGGACTCGGCTGGTGCGCGCGCTGCTGCAGTTCTTCATGGACACGCACGCGTCCGAGCATGGCTACGAGGAGATCTGGCCGCCGCAACTGGTGACGCGGACCACGATGACCGGCACCGGGCAGCTTCCCAAGTTCGAGGACGACGCGTACGCCACCCGCGGTGACGACCTCTTCCTGATTCCCACGGCCGAGGTGCCCGTCACCAACCTGTACCGGGATGAGATCCTGGATGCGGCACAGCTCCCGATGGGATTCGTGGCGTATTCGCGCTGTTTCCGCCGCGAGGCGGGCTCGGCGGGCAAGGACACGCGCGGCCTGCTGCGCACGCACGAATTCGACAAGGTGGAGCTCGTCCGCTACGTGACGCCGGAATCCAACGATGAGCAGCTCGAGCTGCTCACCCGCCACGCCGAGATGCTGCTGGAGCGACTGGAACTGCCGTACCGCCGCAAGCTGCTGGCCGCCGGCGATACCGGCTTCTCGTCGGCCAGGACCTACGACCTTGAGGTGTGGGCCCCCGGCGTGGGTGCGTGGCTCGAAGTGTCGTCCTGCAGCACGTTCACCGACTTCCAGGCCCGGCGCGCGAACATCCGCTTCCGGCCGGCGCCGGGCGAGAAGCCGCGCTTCGTGTACACGCTGAACGGGTCAGGCCTCGCGTTCCCGCGCACCATTGCCTGCCTGCTGGAGCATCACCAGCAGCCTGACGGATCGGTGCTCGTCCCGGCGGCGCTCCGCCCATATCTCGGGATGGACCGGATCGCGTGAGCCGCGGGCGTATTATTGGGTGATGCCACAATCCACTGACAATGCACTGCTGGAAGGCCTGAACGCCGCGCAACGCGAGGCCGTCCTCCACCATGAAGGGCCGTTGCTCGTCCTCGCCGGTGCCGGTTCGGGCAAGACCCGGGTGCTCACGCGACGGCTGGCGCGCCTGATCCAGGTGCACGGGGTTCGCCCGTCGCAGATCCTGGCGGTGACGTTCACGAACAAGGCGGCCGGCGAGATGCGCGAGCGCATCGCCCACCTGCTGGGCGCCGAGCCGGCCGGCCTCTGGGCGGGCACCTTCCACGCCATCGGCGCGCGCCTGCTGCGGCGCTCCGCAAGCCTGGTGGGCCGCACGCCGGCATTCACGATCTACGATGAAGACGACGCGCAGGCCCTGCTCAAGCGGGCCATGGAACGGCGCGGCGTGCTTCCCCGGCAGTACGCCCCGCGCGCCGTGCGCGGCGCCATCTCCGAGGCCAAGAACGCGCTCGTGGCACCGGCCGAGTTCGCGGAACTCGCGCGCGACCCGTTCGCCCGGGCGGTGGCCGAGGTATACGCCGACTATGAGGATTCCCTGCTGCGCGCCAACGCCGCGGACTTTGACGACCTGCTCGTCCTCCCGGTGCGCATGCTCGAGGCCAACCCCGCGGAACTGGAGCGGCTGCGCGACCGCTTCCGCTACCTGCTGGTGGACGAGTACCAGGATACCAACCGCGCGCAGTATCGGCTCATTGCCCTGCTGGGGGGCGGCCACCACAACGTCTGCGTGGTGGGCGATGACGACCAGTCCATCTACGGCTGGCGCGGCGCCGACATCCGCAACATCCTCGACTTCGAGAAGGACTTTCCGGCAGCCACGGTGGTGCGGCTGGAGGACAACTACCGGTCCACGCCCCCCATCCTGGACCTGGCGAACGTGGTCATCGCCCAGAACACCGGGCGCATGGGCAAGACCCTGCGGGCCACGTGCAGCGGCGGCGACCGCGTAGTCCTGGTGCGCACGCTGGACGAGCGCGACGAGGCCGACTGGGTGGTGGAGGAGCTGCGCCGCCGCCGTACGGCGGATGGCGGGCACCTGCGGGACTTTGCGGTGCTCTATCGCACGAATGCCCAGAGCCGCGCCATGGAAGAGGCCCTTCGCCGGCACGGGGTGCCGTATCGCCTGATCGGCGCGGTGCGGTTCTACGACCGGCGCGAAATCCGCGACCTGATGGCGTACCTCAAGCTCGTGGCCAACCCCGCGGACGACGAGGCCTTCCGCCGGGCGATTGCCGCGCCGCGGCGCGGCGTGGGCGACGCGACCGTGGAGCTCCTGGCGGAGCGCGCCCGCTCGGCGCGCGTCTCGCTGCTCGAGGCCTGCACGCGGGCGGACCTGCTCGAGGGCATCCGCCCGGCGACGCGCGACGCGCTGGCCGCGTTTGCGGAGCTGGTCGGTCGCTTCCGCGAGCTGGCGCGCGAGACGGCGGTGGACGAGCTGCTGCAGGATCTCGTGGAGGCTATCAAGTATCCGGAATACCTGGGCACCGAGGGGCCGGAGGCGGCCGCCGAGCGGATGGACAACGTGCGCGAACTGATCGCGGGCGCCTCGGAGACCGTGGCCGATGCGGAGGGCGAGGTGGGGCTCACCCCGCTGGACGTCTTCCTGCAGCGCGCCGCGCTGGTGGCGGACATTGACCAGCTGGACGCGGACGCCGACGCCGTGACGCTGATGACGCTGCACAACGCCAAGGGGCTCGAATTCCCGGTGGTCTTCATCGCGGGGCTGGAGGACGGCCTGTTCCCGCTGGCGCGGGCGTACGAGGATCCGGAGATGCTCGAGGAAGAGCGGCGGCTGTTCTACGTGGGCATCACGCGCGCGCAGCGGCACCTGTACCTCCTGCACGCCGAATCGCGACGCCGTCACGGCGAGTTCGTCGTGTCGCGGGCGTCCAGCTTCCTGGACGGGATGCCCGAGTCCATGCTTGAGGAGAAGGCCAGCATCAAGGTGCGGGCCAGTGGCCGCGGCGCGCTGCTGGGACTGGCGGGGGCTCGCGGCCTTGGCGCCGGCGCGTCCGGCACGGGCCGGGGCGGGTCGTCGCTCATGTTCGCCGATGATATCTTCCCGTCGTCCCGCGCCTCGGCGCGCCGACCCGGGCAGCCGGTGCGGAGCATCGTGGAGGCGGAGGACGAATCGCAGGATGCGGCGACCATTGTCATCGGCGCGCGCGTGCGGCACCGCAAGTTCGGCAGCGGGACCATCGCGGAGATTGCGGGGGCAGGGATGCAGACCAAGGTGCGCGTGGATTTCGACGACGAGGGCGTGGGGCGCAAGACGCTCGTCGTGGCGCAGGCCAACCTCGAACGGGAACTGGAATAGTGGCGGTCTCACTCGATGACGTTCGGCACATTGCCGCCCTCGCGCGGCTGGGCCTCAGCGCCGAACGCGCCCAGGCGCTGACGGCGGAACTGAACACCATCCTGGGCCACATGGACGTGCTGACCCAGGTGGACACGTCGTCGGTGACGGACGCTGACGATGTCGCCGCGGGGATGCCGCTGCGCCCCGACGCCCCGCCACCCGACGCGCTGCTCCGGCCGCCGCAGGCCATGGCGCCCTCCGCGCGCGATGGCTTCTTGCTCGTGCCGCGACTGGCGACGCACGAAACCGGGGAGCAGTCGTGAGCGCCGCCGCGCGCGACGCGGTGGCGGCCGCGATCCGTCGGGCCGACGAGGTCCATGCGGGGCGCGACGGGCTGAACATCTTTGCCTGGCGCGATGATGATGACGCGCGGGCCCAGGCGGACGCGGCGCCGGAGGGCGCGCTGGCCGGGTTCGCCGTGACGGTCAAGGACAACATCGCCACGCGCACGCTGCCCACCACCTGCGGATCGAAGATCCTCGCCGGCTATGTGAGTCCCTTCGAGGCCACGGTCGCCGCGCGACTGCGGAACGCCGGCGCGGTCATCTTCGGCAAGTCGAACATGGATGAATTCGCCATGGGTTCATCCACGGAACACAGCGCGTACGGGCCCACTCGCAACCCCCTGGCGCCCGACCGCGTGCCGGGGGGCTCGTCCGGCGGCTCCGCCGCCGCCGTAGCGGCGGGCATCGTGCGCGTGGCCCTGGGGTCGGAGACCGGTGGCTCGGTGCGGCAACCGGCCAGCCTGTGCGGCGTGGTCGGCGTGAAACCCACCTACGGCCGCGTGAGCCGGTACGGGCTGGTGGCGTTCGCGTCGTCGCTGGACCAGGTGGGCGTATTCGGCGCCGGCGTGGACGACGCGGCGCTGGCGCTCGGGCTCATCGCGGGCCACGACCCGCGCGATGCCACCTCCGCGGACGTGCCGGTGCCGGACTATCGGGCCGCCGCGCGCGCATCCGTGAAGGGGCTGGTGATCGGCAAGCCGCGCGAATACTTCCCCGACGACCTGGACCCGCGGGTGCGCGCCCACTGTGATCGCGCGCTCGACCTGCTGCGCGCCCAGGGCGCGGAAGTGCGCGACGTCTCGCTGCCGCACACCGCGCTGGCCATACCAGTGTATTACATCGTGGCGCCCGCGGAGGCGTCGTCGAACCTGGCGCGCTTTGATGGCGTGCGCTATGGCCTGCGCCTGGAGGGAGACGGCCTGCGCGGCATGTACGAGGCCACCCGTTCGGGGGGCTTCGGGGCGGAGGTCACGCGCCGCATCATGCTCGGTACCTATGTGCTCTCTGCGGGATACTATGATGCGTATTACCGGAAGGCCCAGCAGGTGCGGCGGCTGATCGCGCGGGATTTTGAGCGCGTGTTTGCCGACGGGGTGGATGTGCTGTTCACGCCCACCACGCCGGCGCCCGCATTTCCCATCGGAGCCACCACCGATCCGTACGCCATGTACCTCAACGACATCTTCACCGCCACGGCGAACCTGGCCGGGGTGCCGGCCATGTCCCAGCCCATCGGGCGCGTGGATGGATTGCCCGTGGGCGGGCAGGTCATCGCGCCGCACTTCGAGGAGGCGCGGATGTTCCGCGCGGCCTATGCGCTGGAACGCGCGCTTGGCGCGGAGGCCCACCGATGAGCGACCAGGCACGACCGGCGGCCGCTGACCGGTACGAGATGGTGGTGGGACTCGAAGTGCACGTGCAGCTCAAGACGGCCACGAAGGCGTTCTGCTCGTGCGCCACCACGTTCGGCGATCCGCCCAACACCAACGTGTGCCCCGTCTGCCTGGGACTGCCCGGCGCCCTGCCGGTGCTCAACGAGCGCGCGGTGGAACTGGCGGTGCGCGCCGCCCTGGCCATCGGCTGCACGGTGCACCAGACCTCGGTGTTCGCCCGCAAGAACTATTTCTATCCGGACCTGCCCAAGGGCTACCAGATCTCCCAGTTCGATCGTCCGCTGGCTACGGGCGGCGCCCTCGATGCCGGGGGACGGCGCGTGGGCATCACGCGGCTTCATATGGAAGAGGACGCCGGCAAGTCGGTCCACGACCGCTTCCCCGGCGCCACCGCCATCGACCTCAATCGGGCCGGCGTGCCGCTGGTGGAGATCGTCAGCGAACCCGACATGCGCTCCGCGGCCGACGCGGGCGCGTACCTGCGCGTGCTCAAGCAGGTGCTCGAGTACGCCGATATCAGCGATGTGAGCATGGAAGAGGGCTCGCTCCGCGTGGATGCCAACATCAGCGTACGACCATACGGCGCCACCGCGCTCGGCACCAAGACGGAAGTCAAGAACATGAATTCCTTTTCCGGCGTGGAACGGGCGCTGGAGGCGGAGTTCGTCCGCCAGTGCGCGCTGGTGGAGGCCGGTGGCACGGTGGAGCAGCAGACGATGCTGTGGGATGGAGCCACCGGCGAGGTGAGGCCATCGCGGTCCAAGGAAGGCAGCCACGACTACCGCTACTTCCCGGAGCCGGACCTGCCGCCGCTCGTGCTCTCGCCGGGCTACGCCGATCGCATTCGCGGTGAGCTTCCCGAGATGCCCGAAGCCAAGCGCAACCGCTACGCGCGGGAGTTCGGGCTGGCCGAGTATGACGTGGAGGTGCTGACCGCGAACCCGCGCGTGGCTGCGTACTACGAGGCCGTCGCGCGCGCGCACGGTGACGCCAAGGCCGCCGCCAACTGGGTGATGGGGGAAGTGCTGGCGTCGTTGAAGGCGAGCGGGCAGGACATCGCGGCGTTCCGCGTGGCGCCCGCTACCCTGGCGTCGCTGCTCGACTTGGTGCGCAACGGGACGGTGAGCCACACGGCCGGCAAGCAGGTCCTGGGCGTCCTGGTGGCGGAGGGCGGCGACCCCGGTGAGGTGGCAAGGCGGCTCGGGCTGGTCCAGGTCTCGGACGATGGCGCGCTCGGCACCTGGATCGACGAGGTCATGGCCGCCATGCCGGCGGAGGTGGACCGCTTCCGGAAGGGCGAGAAGAAACTTCAGGGAGTGCTGATAGGCGCGGTCATGAAGCGTTCCAGGGGGAGCGCCGACCCGCGGCGCGTCGCTCAGTTGCTCGTGGAACGGCTCGGGTCGTAGACCGGCGTCTCCAGCGAACTCGCAAACTCCAGCGTGGCGGCCGGCAGGCCAAAGTGCCGCTGGGCCGATTCGCGCACGGCGTCTTCACCTCCCTGCCGCAGGGCCTGCCGGCGCACCCGCTTGGCCCGGTGCAGCCGCTCATCGCCGGAGGGATCGAGCCGGTAGGGCTCCGAACGGTCCATGCGCGAGAGCAGGTCCACGATGAAATCGAACGACCGGTCGATGTACGCCGTCACCTCGGCCGAGGGCAGGTCCCACCGGCTCTTCTCCGCCATCAACTGGAAGATCCGCTGCCACGATTCGGTGTCCGTCACGTGGACCATGCCGCGGAAGATCCGGCGGTTGGTGTGCGTGCTGAAGAGCGTGGGACTCAGGATGGTGTCCAGCAGTGCGTCGGAGTTGGCGTGGTTCAGCAGGATCAGGTCCCGCGCCTGGTGGCTGTATCCCTCGCCCAGGTGCGTCTCGAACCGGCTCTCCCAGTAGCTGTGTCCCAGCGACGTCGTGGACGACGTCACCGTGAGCTGCATGGGCACGAAATAGTTGTGGGCAATGGCGTCCGCGGCCAGGTGGGCCAGGTAGCCCAGCGCGAAGGCGCGCAGCGGCTCGTCATGCGCGGAATCGTAGACGTCAAAGCCCACTTCCCACGAATGGCAGTGCCGGCCCGCCGGGGCGTACTTCTTGGCGATGCTCGTATCCGCCGCAATCGACCCGTAGAGGAAGTCATATGGGAAGGCGCGCAGCAACTCGGCGATGGCCGGCGGCAGGAGCTGCCACGATCGCAGTACGGCATCCCCCAGGAAGACGTGCGTCCCGGGTGTCCAGGCATAGGCCGTATGGGGGAGCCCGGCAAGGAGGATCACGGCTACGAGCAGGATCGCCGCGATCCGTCCGATCTTCATCTGGCGCGCCGGCGCTTTCGGAGCCTCGGCTCGCGTGGACGGTCCGTCTGGTCCTCGTCCATGGAGGAGTCGTCCTCGTCCGCCGAGTCCCTGGCATCCGCTTCCGCGGCCAGGGCCTCGCGTTCCGCCCGGCGCGCCCGGTGGCGGCGAAGCGCGCGCACCCCCGCCCGCACCCCGCGCGCGGCCGAGGCCGTCGTCAGGAACAGGCCTTCGGCTTCGTCGTGGACCGCGCCCACCAGGGCATCGAAATCACGCAGCCGGTGGCCCGCCGCATCCGTCAGGTCGCGCAACTGGTCGTCCAGGCGTTCCACGGCGCCGCTCACCCGCGAAATGTCGCGACGCACGGTCGTCGAGATATGCTCCATGTCGTCGAGCACGGACGCGGTGCGCGTGAGCACGGGGTGGAGCTCCTCGCGGATGCCCCGCAGCGTCACCGTCATCTCGTGCAGCCGGTTGCGCAGGTACCACGCCGCCGGCACCGCAAGCAGGGCAAGCAGCAGGAGCAGGATGAGGAGCAGCCCGCCCACCACATGGATCACCTGGTCGAACCCCGCGCGCTCCACGATCTCGCGGGTCACGATGGTATCGGGCCGGATGGCCACGGCCTGCAGGAGCCATGCGCTGGCGCGCACCATCGACGCGAGGATCATTGGGTGTAGTGAAAGCGTACCCAGAAGCGCCACGCGGTGTCAAGCGAGTTGCGTCGCGCGGGTGTCCGCGTCTAAGCTGCGGGGTATACAGGTGGGCCCCACCCTCGACGCGCCCGTCTTCCCCCTGCCTGCCACGGCCCGCATCCCGCTATGAGCTCGCTCCAGTTCGTCGTCCACGGAGGACGCCAACTCTCCGGAACCATCCGCCCCAGCGGCAACAAGAACGCCGCGCTGCCCATCGTCGCCGCCGCGCTGCTCACCGACCAGCCGGTGACGCTCTCCAACGTGCCGCGCATCACCGACGTGGAGGCGCTGGTCGAGTTGCTGCGCTCCGTGGGCGCCGAGGCCACGTGGACGGGACCGCACGAACTGACCGTGCACGCCAGGTCCGTGGAGTCCGGCGGGCTCGATCCCGCGCTGTGCGCGCGGATCCGGGCGTCCATCCTCCTGGCCGCGCCGCTCCTTGCGCGCACGGGCCGCGTGACCCTCCCGCCGCCGGGCGGAGACGTGATCGGCCGACGCCGGCTGGATACGCACTTTCACGTGCTCGGCGAACTGGGGGCGGAGTTCACCACCGGGCGCACCTTCGACTTCCGGACCAGCGGGTTCGTGGGCGCTGACGTGTTCCTGGATGAGCCCAGCGTGACCGCCACGGAGAACGCGCTCATGGCGGCCGCGGCCGCCCGCGGCACCACCGTGCTCCACAATGCCGCCAGTGAGCCCCACGTCCAGGATTTGGCGCATTTCCTGGTCGCGCTGGGGGCGCGCATCGACGGCATCGGGACCAACCGGCTGACGGTGGAGGGGGTGCCGGCATTTGGCGGCACGGCCTACGAAATCGGCCCCGATCACATCGAGGTCGGTTCCTTCATCGGGCTGGCCGCCGTCACCCGCTCGGAGCTGCGCATCGAGCGCGCTGGCGTGGAGCACCTGCGGTCCGTCCTGCTCGGCTTCCAGCGGCTGGGCATCGAGTGCCGCGTGGACGGGGCGGACCTCGTGGTGCCCGTGGGCCAGACGCTGCGCATGGAGCGCGACATGGGCGGCCACGTCCCGACCCTGGCCGACCAGCCATGGCCCGCCTTTCCCGCCGACCTGATGTCCATTGCGATTGTCACCGCCACCCAGTGCGACGGCGTGATCCTGATGCACGAAAAAATGTTTGAGTCGCGGATGTTCTTCGTGGACAAGCTGGTGAGCATGGGCGCGCGCATCGTGCTGTGCGATCCCCACCGGGCGCTCGTGGTGGGTCCCTCGCCCCTGCACCCGGGCAGCGTGGACTCGCCGGACATCCGCGCCGGCATGGCGATGCTGCTGGCCGCCCTCGCGGCGCCGGGGCAGAGCACCATCCACAACGTGCAGCAGATCGAGCGCGGCTACGAGCGCATCGATGAGCGCCTGAACGCACTCGGCGCGCGCATCGAGCGGGTGGACGCCGGCGCGGCGTGATCGAGTCGGAGGAGTTCGTGGAACCCGCGCCTGGCTTTTCGGCGCTCGGGTTCCTGGCGTTCACCACCACGCGCGCGATTGGCTCGCTGGGGCTCGCCGGCAGTGAGCCGGTGAGCGCCGTCATGACCCGGTGGACGACGTTGCGCCGGGACCTCGCGGCTCGCGGTATCCATCGCCTGGCGACGGCGGGGCAGGTGCACGGGCGCCAGGTCCTGGCGCACGTTGCCGGCTGGACCGGGTGGCTGCGCGCGGACGCCGCCGACGGCCACCTCGCGCCGGCCGGGGCACCCACAGCCGTTGCCGTCACCGTCGCCGACTGCGTCCCGATCTTCGTGGCCCATCCGTCGGGCACCGCCGTCGTGCTGCACTCGGGATGGCGGGGCACCGAGGCCGGCATCCTGGACGCCGGACTGGACGCGCTGGCGGAGGTGGGGTGCCCGGCATCCGAGCTCACGATCCATCTTGGCCCTGCCATCTGCGGGCGGTGCTACGAGGTGAGTCCCGATGTCTTTGCCCGGTTGACCGGCCGCGTGGTGGCAGTGCCGACGCCCGTGGACCTGCGGGCGCTCATTGCGGAGCGGGCCAGAGCGCGTGGGGTCCCAACGGTGACCACCAGCCCGCGGTGCACGCGGTGTGACAACGCGCGCTTCTTCTCTCACCGGGCGGGCGACGCGGGGCGTCAGATTTCCTTGATGGCTCGATTGCCGGTGTCGTCCGCTTGACTCACTGACCCGCGCCCAGTACTTTCACTGCTACACGCGGCGAATGCCGCGCGGAAATGTGGGGGAGGCTCCCCACATTTTTTTGTTCTGTAAGACCACCTGCCATAGTACGTGAGCCAAGAGCTGGAACGGGTTATCAGTCAAGAGCTTGACTTGCTTGAATTCGACCTTGTCGAACTCCGGCGAGGGGGGACCAGGGCACGGCCCCTCATCGAGCTCCGCATTGACCGGCGCGATGGGTCGCAGGTGACGGTGGATGATTGCGCGCGGGCGTCGCGGGCAGTGGAAGCCCGTCTCGATGCCGGTGCGCTGGTCAGCGACCGGTACGTGCTGCAGGTGTCGTCCCCGGGCGAACGCCCGCTGCGCACGGCAGGTGAATGGCGGCGGTTCGTGGGAAGCTGGGCCACGGTGCTGAGTCCGGGGCACGGCGGGCGGTTCGAGGGCAGGATCGTGCTGGTGTCAGGTGAGGGGGCCGCGGACGCGGTGGAACTGGAACTGGAATCGGGGGAGCACCGCACGGTGCCGCTCGGTGAGGTGAAGGAGGCGCGGTTGGCATTCCGGGCCTGACCCGGACAAGACAAGACAGGGCCCCGCGACTTCGCAGGGACAACGAATGGCGGTCGGCTGCAAATGCCGGCCCATGACGAGGATGCGCTGGATGGTGAGCTCAACAGAGATTTTGGCCGCGTTTCGCGAAGTGGCGAGCAGCAAGCAACTCGACCGGGCGGAACTCTACGCGCTCCTGCAGGACGGCATCATGGCCGCCCTGGCCAAGAAGTACGGCGTCAACGTTCAGGCCGAAGTCACCATCGACGACGCGACCGGCGAAATCCGGATCGTGCTGCTGAAGACCGTGGTGGACGTGGTGGAGGACCGCAGCCACGAGATCACGGTGGAAGAGGCCCGCGTGTTCGACGAGGAGTTCGACGTGGGCGACGTGCTCGAGGAGCCCGTGGACTTTGCCGCGTTCGGGCGGGCGGCGGTGCAGGCCGCCAAGCAGCGGATCATCCAGCGGGTCCGTGAGGGCGAGCGCACGCGCATCCGCGACGAATTCTCCAGCCGCGTCGGCGAACTGCTCTCGGGTGAGGTGCAGCAGATTGAGCGCGGCAAGCTGGTGGTCATGCTCAACAAGTTCCGCGAGGCGGAGGCCATCGTGCCGTACCGCGAGCAGAACCACCGCGAGCACTTCCACCAGGGCGAGCCCATGCGGGCAGTGCTCAAGAAGGTGGAGGAGACCCCCAAGGGTCCCCGCCTCATCCTGAGCCGCGCCGACGCGCTGTTCGTCAAGGCGCTCTTCAAGCTCGAGGTGCCCGAGATCCAGCAGGGTATCGTGGAGATCAAGGCCACGGCGCGCGAAGTGGGCAGCCGCACCAAGATCGCCGTCTTCTCGCGCGATGACGCCATTGATCCGGTCGGCGCGTGCGTGGGCCTCAAAGGGTCGCGCGTGCAGGCGGTGGTCAACGAACTGGGGGGGGAGCGCATTGACATCGTGCCCTGGTCCCCCGACCCCGAGCGCTTTGCCAAGCTGGCGCTGGCGCCCGCGCGCGTGGCGCGCGTCTTCAGCGATCCGGTGACCAAGACCATCCAGGCCGTGGTGGACGAAGACCAGCTCTCGCTGGCCATTGGCCGCAACGGACAGAACGTGCGCCTGGCCTCCGAACTGAGCGGGTGGAAGATCGACCTGTACTCCAGCCGCGAGTGGCTGGAGCGCGGCGCCGAGGGCGCGCTGTTCGCGCCACTCCCGGGTGAGGAGGAAGATGAGGCGGACGTGGCGCTCTCGGTCATCGAGGGGATGCCGCCCGCGACGGTCGCCATCCTCGAGGAGGCCGGCTATCGTACGCTCAACGACATCATCGACCTGGACCGCGACGATTTCCTTCGGTTGCCGGGCATCACGCTCGACGACGCCGACCGCCTGATGGCGATTCTGGCGGAACTCACGGAAGAAGGCGCTGGCGAGGATGGCGACGACACGCATACACCGCCGGCGACCGTGGAGCCCTCCCCTGACGGGGGCGGCACCGCGGCGTGACGGAGGAGCAGGCGCGTCGGGTGCTCGGTCTGGTGGGCCTTGGACTGCGCGCCCGGACGGCGGTGGTAGGCACGGCGCAGGTGCGCGCCGCGGTTCGGCAGGGGCAGGTGAAGATTGCGCTGGTGGCGGGCGACGCGGCGGCGAACAGCCGTGACAAGCTGTTGCCGCTGCTGCGGGCGCGGAGGGTGCGGGTGGTGGAGGACTTTTCGGCCAGCCAGTTGGGGGCCGTAGCGGGACGTGGGCAGACGGCAGCGATCGGGGTGGTCGACCCTTCGCTGGCCAAAGGAATACTTGGCGTGGTGGACGCGGGCCTCACACGGCCCGCCTAGGAGGATGGTCTTGAGCAAGCTTCACGTACACGAAATGGCTGATGAGTTCGGTATCCCATCCGACGAAGTGGTGGCCCTGCTTCGCCAGATGGACGTTGCCGTGCGCGGCCCTTCGAGCGTACTGACCGACGATCACGTGGCGCGCCTGCGGGCCCGCTGGGAGCGCGAGAAGCGTGCGCGCGCCGGCAAGCAGGATGCTGACGCGCCGACGACGCGTCGTCGTACGGCCAAGACTGCCAGGACCACCAAGACCACGAAGACGACCAGGACCGCCAAGGCGGCCAAGACAGCCTCTCCCAAGGCAACGAAGCCCAGGACGCCCCGTGCGAAGAAGGCCGCCAAGGCGGCCCAGGCGGCGGAAGCCGAGCCACAGGTCGAGGAGACAGCGGCGCCGGTGCGCCGCCGCCGCAAGGCGGCGGACGTGGCCGCCGCGGCAGCCGCCGCGCAGCAGGCCGAAGAAGCGAAGGCCGCCGTCGAGGCAGCAGAGGCGGCAGCCGCCGAGGAAGCGGCAGCCGCTGAGGCACCCTTGCCCGACGAAGTCGAGCGTCCCGAACCGCCGGTCAGCACGCCGGACGCGACGCCAGTTGCCGCAACCGCGCCTGAGCTCGCGCCCCCGCCCAGCGGGGATGCGGCCACGCCGGAACCTGCGCGGCGGGTCGCGCCGCCTCGGTCCGAGGTGTACACGTCGCCGGCCGCCCCCGCGCGCGAGCGCCCGCGCCCGCGTCCCATCACGCCGGGTGCACCCCGGACGCGGCCCGGCCAGAGCGCCGGAGGGTTCATGCCGCCGCGTCCGGTCGCCTCGGCGGCGCCGGGTGGCGGGGTTGCCACGCCGCCGCGGCGCGACGAGAGGGGCGTTGGCAAGGGCGGTGGTCCCGATCGCACGCGGCGCAAGAAGGGTCGCCGCGGTCAGGTGGACCAGGGCGCCGTGGACGCGAACATTTCCAAGACGATGGCCGCCATGCGCGGTGGTTCGTCCCGCCGCAGCAGCAGCGATTCCCGTCGGGGCCACCGTGAGGAGGTCGAGGCGCAGCGCGCCGCTGAGGCGGAGCGCGAGAAGCTCCTGGTGCGCGTGAATGAGTTCATCACGGTCAGCGAGCTGGCCCAGATCCTCAAGGTGGCGGCCACCGAGATCGTGGCATTCGCGTTCAAGCAACTCGGCTTGATGATCACCATCAACCAGCGGCTCGACTTTGACCAGATCGAGCTGGTGGCCGGTGAATTCGGCTTCCAGGCCGTGCGCGAGGATGCCTACCAGGCCGAGGACGTGCTGGAGACGCAGGAGGATCGGCCCGAGGACCTCAGGCCGCGCCCCCCGGTGGTCACCATCATGGGCCACGTGGACCACGGCAAGACCTCGCTGCTCGACTACATCCGCAGCGAGCACGTCGTGGCGGGCGAATCGGGTGGCATCACGCAGCATATCGGCGCGTACCACGTGACGCTGGCCAACGGCAAGGCCATCACCTTCCTGGACACGCCAGGTCACGAGGCCTTCACGGCCATGCGCGCCCGCGGCGCGCAGGTCACGGATATCGTGGTGCTGGTGGTGGCGGCCGACGACGCGGTGATGCCGCAGACGGTCGAGGCCATCTCGCATGCCCGGAACGCGGGCGTGCCGATCATCGTGGCGATCAACAAGATCGACCTCCCGCAGGCCAACGCCATGCGGGTCAAGCAGGAACTGCTGCAGCACGAGGTGGTGCTGGAGGAATTCGGCGGGCAGACGCTGAGCAGCGAGATCTCGGCCAAGAAGGGCACCAATGTCCAGGCCCTGCTGGACCAGATCCTGCTGCAGGCGGAAATCCTGGACCTCAAGGCCAACCCGAGTCGCACGGCATCGGGCGCGGTCATCGAGGCCCAGCTCGACCCAGGCAAGGGCCCCGTGGCCACGGTGCTCGTGCGCAGCGGGACGCTGCACGTAGGCGAGGACTTCATCTGCGGCATGCATTCGGGCCGCGTCCGCGCCCTGCTGGATGAGCGCGGCAACACCGTGACCGAAGCCGGGCCGGCTATTCCAGTCCAGGTGCTGGGCATTGACGGCGTGCCGATGGCGGGGGATCAGCTCGTGGTGGTGGACGAGGCGTCTGCCGCGCGGGAGATCGCGCAGCGGCGTCAGCGGCTGGACCGCGAGGCCCGCAGCCGCCGCACGTCGCACGGGGTCACGCTAGAGGATTTCATCGAGCACGCCGCGGCGGGCGAGCGCCAGACGCTGTATATCCTGATCAAGGCGGACCAGGGCGGTCCGGCCGAGGCATTGGCCGACGCGCTGCAGCAGCTCTCCACCAGCGAAGTGCGGGTGGAGGTGGTGCACCGTGGCGTGGGGGCCATTTCCGAGAGCGATATCCTGCTGGCCAAGGCGTCGGGCGCCATCATCATCGGGTTCCACGTGCGGCCCGACAACAACGCGCGCACCGCAGCCGAACGCGAAGGCGTGGACATCAAGTTGTACCGCGTGATCTACGAGGCCGTGGCGGATGTGCGCGCGGCCCTTGAGGGAATGCTCAATCCGGAGCAGCGCGAGGTGGTGTACGGCGAGGCCGAAGTGCGCGAGATCTTCAAGGTGTCGCACGTCGGGACCATCGCCGGGTGCTACGTCCGCAGCGGTGTCATCAACCGGCAAGGGCGGGCGCGCGTGGTGCGCGACGGCGTCGAGGTATACGACGGCACGATCAGCTCGCTGCGCCGGTTCAAGGACGATGTCCGTGAGGTGAAGGACGGGTTCGAGTGCGGCATCGGAATCGAGAACTTCAATGACTTGAAGGTGGGCGACGTGATCGAGTGCTACCGCAAGGAAGAGGTGGCCCGTTCACTCGAGTCGTCGCCGGCCACCTAGGGCGCGCGCCGCGGGTTCGCCCGCGGCGCGCCGGAGCAGGATGTCATGGTTGCTGATAATCGACGTCCCGATCGCGTCGCCGCCGGCGTCCGCGAGGTCGTGGCTACCTTCCTCACCGAGGGGGCCAAGGATCCGCGCATCGTGGGGCTGGTCACCGTCACCGCGGTGGACGTGTCCCGCGACCTCCGCCATGCGCGGGTGTTCGTGAGCATCATGGGCACCGACAGCGAACGGGCCGCCACGCTGGAGGGGCTGGCCAGCGTGGCCCTGCACCTGCGGGCGCGCGTAGGCCGCGAATTGCGGCTGCGCCTGGCGCCCGAAGTCACGTTCCGGCTGGATGAGAGCGTGGCCCGCGCCGCGCGCATCGAGTCGCTCCTGGCGCAGGTGCGCGACCCGAAACCGGCTGATGGACCGACGGACGACTGACGGGCTGCTGCTCGTGGACAAGCCCGCGGGCATGACGTCGCACGATGTCGTTGCCACCGTCCGACGGGCCTTCGACGAACCGCGGGTGGGCCACGCCGGCACCCTGGATCCGTTTGCCACCGGGTTGCTCGTGCTCCTCCTCGGCCGCGGCACCCGGCTCATTCCGTACCTGGACGCCGAGCCCAAGCGCTACGAGGCCACCGTGCGCTTTGGCGCGGAGACGGCCACCGATGATTGTTCCGGCGCGGTCGTGCGCGAGGCGGCCATCCCGGATCCCGCCGCGGTTGACGCTGCCCTGGCCTCGCTCACGGGCAGCGTGGAGCAGGTGCCGCCCGCCTACTCCGCCAAGCAGGTGGGTGGCGTGCGCGCCTACG
This sequence comes from Gemmatimonadaceae bacterium, assembly GCA_035700805.1. Lineage (GTDB taxonomy): Bacteria > Gemmatimonadota > Gemmatimonadetes > Gemmatimonadales > Gemmatimonadaceae > JAGWRI01. Next base: position 53,412 of record DASSOG010000015.1, read on the forward strand.
CGGCCGCCCGGCGCGGCGCGCCACTCGACCTGAAGCCCGTTGGCGTGCGCGTCCACGAATGGCAGGTGCTCGGCTGGCGCGGCGCCGACCTGGATGTGCGCGTCAGTTGCGCGGGGGGGACCTACGTGCGCGCGCTGGCCCGGGACCTGGGCCGCGCCGCCGGCAGCGCGGCCCATCTGGTGGCGCTGCGCCGGACCCAGTCGGGCCAGTTCGACGTGCGCGATGCCGTCGCCCTGGGTGCACTCGATGCCGCAGGCGGCGCCGTGCGTCCGCTGCTGGACGCGGTGCCGCACCTGCCCGTGCAGGCCCTGGACGCGCCGGAAGCGGAGCTGGCATCCCACGGCCGCAGTGTGCCCGCGCGTGTGGAGGGTGAACGCGTGGCCCTCCTCGAAGAAGACGCGCTGCTGGCCGTGGGGGTGCGCGACGGCGATCGCTGGCAGCCGCGGGTGGTGCTCCGTGGCGGCTGAGTCAGGCGTGTCCCTTCCGGCCGGCGTCGCGGGCACGGTGGCGACGGTGGGCACCTTTGACGGCGTGCATCTGGGGCACCAGCACGTGCTTGAGCGGTTGCGTACCCGCGCGGCCGCGCTCCGCCTGCCGACGCTCGTGGTGACCTTTGAACCGCACCCGCTGGAGATCGTGCGCCCCGCGGATGCGCCGCAGCGGCTCACGGTGCGCGAGGAGAAGCTGCTCGCCCTGGCCGCGTGCGGCATTGACTATGTCGCGGAGATTCCCTTCACGCCCACGTTCCGAAAGCTCAGCGCCGAGCAATTCCTGTGTGAGGTGCTGGTGGCCCGGTATCGCGTGCAGGCGCTGCTCATCGGGTACGACCACGGATTCGGTCGCGGACGCGAGGGCGATGCGGAGCTGGTGCGGCAGGTAGGCGCGCGGGAGGGGTTCCTGGTGGACGTGGTGGATGCCGTGGAACTCGCCTCGGGAGGCCGGCTGTCGTCCAGCGCGATTCGCGCGGCCGTGAGCGCGGGCGACCTGGCTACGGCCGCGCGAGGCCTGGGCAGGCCCTACGAGGTGGCTGGCCGCGTGACCGCGGGCGACGGGCGCGGCCGGCTGCTGGGCTTTCCCACGCTCAACGTCCGCGTCCTGTCGCCGCGCAAGCTCCTGCCACCACTCGGCGTGTATGCCGTCCAGGTGAACGGTGCTGCCGGACGGTTTGGCGGGATGGTGAACCTGGGGCCGCGTCCGACATTCGGGGACGAACACACCACGCTCGAGGCGCACCTCTTCGGGGCGTCGGGCGACTGGTATGGGCAGCCCGTGGGCGTGGAATTCGTGGCGCGCCTGCGCGACACGATGAAGTTCAGCGGGGCGGACGCCCTCGTGGCCCAGTTGAAAATCGACGCAGAGAATGCCCGTCGTGCGTTGACGGAACTCGGCTCGCCCGATACCGTTATGGGTTCCGCATAAATCCATTTTCCTACCTCCCGTCGCATGTCGAACCTGAAGTACCGCCTGCTTACGGTGCTGGCCTCCATCCTCGTGTCCGTGTGGTTTCTGGTGCCACGGAACCAGACCGTGAAGTATCGGGGGGCCGATGGCGTACTCCACGAGACGGTTGAGCGCCACATCCCCCTCCGCCGCGGCCTCGACCTCCAGGGCGGCGTCCACCTGGTCCTCGAGGTGGACCAGTCCAAGCAGGCCATCGCGCCCGACAAGATTCCCGACGCCATCGATCGCGCGCTCAAGACGGTGCGCACCCGTATCGAGGGCTTTGGCGTCTCCGAATCCGTGGTCCAGAAGGCCGGCAACGACCGCATCATCGTGGAGATCCCGGGGTTCGACGACCCCGAGCGGGCCGAGCGCCTGGTGAAGAGTCAGGCGTTCCTGGAATTCCAGATCACCGACAAGTCCGGCGCACTGGACAAGGTGCTGCCGCGCTTTGACCAGATCGTGGCCCAGTCAGGGATGGCACCGACCGTTGCCAAGGGCGGCGCCAAGCCTGCGCCGACTGCGGCGGGCGGGCTGCAGGCGCTCCTCTCGGGTGGTGACACGGCCAGGAGCGTGGGTGGTGGCAAGGCGGATTCGGGCAAGGCGAAGACGCCGGGCATCGACACGCTCGGAGCCAAGACCGGCCCCTTCCAGAGCAGCATCGTGGGTGGGAGTGCGTTGCCGGGCGAGTATTTCGTGCCGTTTGACAAGGTGGCGGAGATCGAGACGTACCTGGCGATGCCGGCCATCGAGAAGGCCGTGCCGCCGGGCAAGCGTATCGTTTGGGGCACTGACTCCACGCAGATGGGCGGGCAGTGGTATCGCGCGCTTTACATGGTGGATGCCCACGACATCGCCACCGGCGATGACATCGTGGACGCGCGCCCGTCGCAGACGCCCACCGACGGCACGGTGGTGGAATTCGAGATGAGCAATGTGGGCGGGCGCAAGTTCCGCATCGAGACGGGCAAGCATGTGGGCGACTACATGGCCATCATCCTGGATGGGCGGGTGATGGGGCGGCCCCCGGTCATCCAGAGCGCCATTGGCACGCGCGGGCAGATCACGCTGGGCGGGCGCGGGCTCGCGGCCGCGCAGGACCTGGCGCTGGTGCTCCGCGCCGGCGCGCTGCCGGTGCCGCTCCGCGTGGCCCAGTCAGTGGTCATCGGCCCGCGGCTGGGCAAGGACTCCATCCATAAGGGGCTGACGGCCGGCGCGATTGCCATCGTGCTCGTCGTGCTCGTCATGGGGATCTACTATCGCTTTGCCGGACTCCTCGCCGTGGGCGGCCTGGCCATCTTCGTGCTGTACACCATGGCCACGCTGGCGGGGTTCGATGCGGTCCTGACCTTGCCTGGGCTCGCGGGCCTCGTGCTCTCCATCGGCATCGCGGTCGATGCCAACGTGCTGATCTTCGAGCGTATCCGCGAGGAACTCGATCGCGGCAAGACGGTGCGGACGTCCATTGACGAGGGGTTCCGTCACGCGATGCCCGCGATTGTGGACTCCAACGTCTCGACCATCCTCACGGCGGCCGTGCTGTACCAGTGGGGCTCGGGGCCGGTCAAGGGATTTGCCGTGACCCTGATTGCCGGCGTCGCGGCTTCCATGATCTCCGCCATCTTCGTGGTCCGAACCTTCTTCCTCGTCTGGCTGAACCGCTCGCGCGGCGCCCGGCAGTTGAGCATCTGAATGCTGCGCATCTTCCACAACACCAAGTACGACTTCATCAAGTACTGGCACTACGCGGCCGCGGGCTCGGTCCTGTTCATCGTCGGCGGCATGATCGCCCTGGGCATCGAAGGGGGCGCGCGCTACAGTACCGAATTCACGGGTGGCACCGTGATCCAGGTGGAGTTCGCCAAGCCGCCCAATGTTGACGCCCTGCGCTCCCTGGTGGATTCCGCGGGGTATCCGGGTTCCGTCATCCAGCAGTTCGGCAGCGACACGGTGTACACGATCAATGCCCAGAACAAGGGCGGGGTCGTGAGTTCCTATGCCACCGACAGCACCGCCAGTGTCATTGGCGTGGCCCTGCACGCACGGTTTGGCGACACCACGCAGGTGCGGATCGCGCAGTCGCAGTTTGTCAGCCCGCAGGTGAGCACCGAGTTGCGCCGGAACGCGATCATCGCGGTGCTGGTGTCGTTCCTCGTCACGCTCATGTACCTGGCCTTCCGGTTCGAGTGGCGATTTGGCGTGGCCGCGGTCATCGCGTCGGCCCACGACGTGTTCACCACGATCGGCTTCCTGGCCATCATGCGGCTGGAAGTGTCGCTCACCGTGCTGGCCGCCATCCTGACGGTGATCGGTTATTCGATGAACGACACGATCATCATCTTCGACCGCGTCCGCGAAGACCTGCGCAAGCAGCGCAAGGAACCGTTGCGTGACACGCTCAATCGCGCGATCAACGAAACCCTGCCGCGCTCGGTGCTGACGCACGCCACCACGCTGGCGGCCACCCTGGCGCTGCTGCTCTTTGCGGGCGAGGTGATCCGTCCGTTCTCGTGGATCATGACCTTCGGCATCTTCACGGGAACGTTCAGCTCGGTGTACGTGGCCGGCGCGCTCCTGCTCTGGATCGAGGCCAAGTTCCCGCGCACGCCCAAGGGGGCCGGTGCGGGCGCGGCCGCCGCGGCTGCCACCCAGCGGCGCCAGACCGCGCCCTGAGGCCATCCAGGCCCGCTGCCCCTCGGGCGGCGGGCCAGCCCACATGGCCACGTTCGTCGACAGTCACGCCCACCTTGCGGATCCGGCATTCGACGCCGATCGCGAGGCCGTGATCGCCCGGGCCCGGGCCACCGGGGCGCGGGCGGTGATCTGCATCGGCGAGTCACTGGCCGCGGCCGCGCGCGCGCGTGAACTGGCGGCCGCGCATCCGGGGTTCCTCTGGCACACGGCCGGCATCCATCCGCACGACGCCGCGGGGTTTGACCCGGTGCGCGATGCGGCGGGCATCGCGGAGGAGTGCCGGCTCGGCGCCGTGGCGGTGGGCGAGTGCGGGCTGGATTACCACTACGACCATTCACCACGCGATGAGCAGCGCCGAGCGTTTGCCGCGCAGTTGGGACTGGCGCGCGACCTGGATCGCCCGGTGGTGGTCCACACGCGCCTGGCCGAGGACGATACGCTCGCCATGGTGCAGGAGGCCGGCGCGGGCGGGGTGCGCGGGGTGCTGCACTGCTACACCGGTTCACACCGGCTGGCGGAAGCCGCGCTCGCCGTCGGCTGGTACGTTTCATTCAGCGGCATCGTTACCTTCCGCAAGTGGGATGACGACGCGCTGATCCGCCTCGTTCCGGACAATCGGTTGCTGGTCGAATCCGACGCGCCGTACCTGGCGCCGGTGCCGCATCGTGGCAAGCGGAATGAGTCGGCGTGGGTGAGCCAGACGCTCGCCCGGGTGGCCGAAGCACGCGGCGCCGACGTCGTCGCCCTTGGTGAAGTGGTGGTCCGCAACGCGGCCCGGTTCTATGCGCTGGCATTGGCCGACGCCGCGCCAGCAGGTTTCCGTAATTCCCTGAACACCTGAACGGTGTGGCCGGCGCGGGCCGGCCCTCCATTGGAGAATCCTGACATGCCGAAAGCAGTGCATACCGACAAGGCCCCGGCCGCCATCGGCCCTTACTCCCAGGGCGTGATCCACAACGGCTTCCTGTTCACCGCCGGCCAGATCGCGATAGACCCGGCCACCGGCAAGGTGGAGCAGGGGGACGTCGTCGCCCAGACCAAGCGCGTGATGTCGAACCTGACCGCGGTGCTGGCCGCCGCCGGTGCCACGTGGAACGATGTGGTCAAGACCACGGTATTCCTGCACGACATGAGCGACTTCCCCGTGGTGAACGAGGCCTACGCCAAGGCCCTGGGTGAGGCCCGCCCGGCGCGCTCCACGGTGCAGGTGTCGGGCCTGCCGCGCAGCGTGCTGGTTGAAATCGAGGCCATCGCCGCCGTCTCCTGAGGGCATGACCACCTCCCTCCTCCCCAATGAACTGCTCCGGCTCACCGGGTACGCCCGGTGTGCCGGATGCGCCGCCAAGCTCGGGCTCGGCGACTTGTCGCGGGCGCTGGAGGGTGTTCCCCACCAGGAGGACCCCCGCCTCCTCGTGGGGCGCGAGACCTTCGATGACGCGGGCGTGTTCCAGCTCTCGCCGGACCTCGCCCTCGTGCAGACGGTCGACTTCTTTGCGCCCATCGTGGACGATCCGTACCTGTTTGGACAGATCGCCGCGGCCAACGCGCTCTCGGACGTGTACGCCATGGGCGGTGAGCCGCTCACGGCGCTGAACATCGTCGGATTCCCCGCCGGGACCCTGCCGCTGGAAGTTCTCGGGCAGATCCTGCGCGGCGGGCAGGACAAGGTGCACGAGGCCGGCGCGATCGTGGTGGGCGGCCACACCATCATCGACGAGGAACTCAAGTTCGGCGTGGCCGTCACCGGGCGGGTGCACCCGGACCGCGTGCTTACCAATGCCGCCGCACGACCGGGGGACCGCCTGGTGCTCACCAAGCCGCTGGGCACGGGCCTGCTGGCCACGGCGGAAAAGCAGGGCACGCTGGCTGCCGACGACGCACGGGCGCTGCACGCGTCCATGGGGATGCTGAACGCCGCGGCCAGCCGGGCGGCCGTGGACCTGGGCGTGCGTTGCGCCACGGATGTCACGGGGTTCGGCCTGCTGGGGCATGCTTCGCACATCGCGAAGGCCAGCCACGTGACCGTGGTCGTACACGTGGCGCGGGTACCCTCGCTGCCGGGTGCGCTCCACGCGTGGGAGGCTGGGGCGCGCACGGGCGGCGCGGAGCGCAACCTGGCCTACCTGCGGGAGCGTGTCGAGTGGAACGACGCCCCCGAAGCGACCCGTGCCCTGCTGCTCGATCCACAGACTTCCGGCGGGCTCCTCGTGGCCGTGCCTGCCGCGCACCTGGCCGATTATCTTGCGCGCGTGCCGGGAGCCGTGGAGATCGGTGAGGTGCAGCCGCCGGGTTCCACGCCGATCGTGCTCGCGTGACGGGGGAGTGGATGGGGCCTGGTGGCTTCCGCAGTCTTCAAAACTGTCGCGACCTGACGACGTCGGGTTGGGTGGGTTCGATTCCCATGCACTCCCGCCAATGCGGCGCCGCGCGCTGACCGCCGGAGCCCCGCACCAGATGCGATCTCTCATAGCCACGCTGGTGGTGGTGCTGGCCGGTGTCCTGGCAGCGCAGCCGCTCTTGGCCCAGCGGCCCGATTCCACGGCGCGTCCCCCCGTCGTGCCGCGCGGGGTCCTGGATACGGCCTCCGGGCCGCGCCCCGAGCTGAAGCCGCCGCTGTCTGCCGGGCGCGCCTTTGCCTATTCGTTCATCGTCCCTGGATACGCACAGACGGTGCTGGGTCGACCGCGCGCGGGGGCGTTGTTCATTGCCTTTGAGGTCCTGGCGGTGACCATGCTCCGCCAGGCCCGGTTCGACCTCGGCCAGGCGCGCGCGGCGGGGGCGGACTCGGTCGTGGCCTCGTGGTGGAATCCCGCGACGAACCAGGCAGGCCCGGTACGGCGCGCGTCGCCGTACGACGTTGGGCTGGTGCGCAGCCGCAGTGCGCACGTGGAAGACTGGATTGCGGTGCTCATTGCCAATCACCTGGCCAGTGGGCTGGACGCGTACGTGGCCGCGCACTTGTGGGACGTGCCCGCCGAACTCCTGGTCCACCCGACGAGCGACGGCGCCCGCATCGGGATCTCCCTTCGCGTACGATGAACACCCTGGCCCCCATTGGCGTCTTCGATTCCGGCATCGGCGGCCTGACCGTCGTGCACGAGCTGATGCGGCAGTTGCCGCATGAGAGCATCGTTTATTTCGGCGACACGGCGCGCGTGCCCTATGGCAACAAGGGGCCGGAGACGGTGCAGCGGTACAGCCGCGAGATTGCCGATTACCTGGAGTCGTGCGGCGTGAAGGCGCTCGTGGTCGCGTGCAACACGGCCACGGCGCACGCGCTCCCCATGCTGCGGGCGGAGCGACGCATCCCGGTCATCGGCGTGGTGGAACCCGGCGCCCGCGCCGCGGTGGCTGCCACGCGTTCCGGCGCCATTGGCGTGATCGGCACCACTGGCACCATCCAGTCCGGCGCGTACGAACGCGCCATCCACGCGCGGCGGCCCGACGCCAAAGTCGATGCCCGGGCCTGTCCGCTGTTCGTGCCCCTCGTGGAGGAAGGCTGGACTGATCGCGAGGCCACGCGCCTGGTCGCCCGTGAGTACCTGGCGCCCCTCGTCGAGGCTCGCGTGGACACGCTCGTGCTCGGGTGCACCCATTACCCTTTGCTCAAGCCGCTGCTGCAGGATCTCCTGGGCCCCGACGTGCGCCTCATTGACAGCGCCCAGGAAACCGCCGCCGAGACGGCCGGCGTGCTCGCGGGGCGGGGCATTGCCGCCCCGGCTGCCGCCACGCCGGCGCACCGGTTCGTCTGCTCCGACGAACCCTCGCGCTTCCTCGCGCTAGCCCAGCGGTTCCTGGGCGCGGCGATCGAGCGCGTCGAGAGCCACGCCGTCGGCTGAGCCGTCCCACCGGCGGAGTTCCACGCGCTCCGGCGTCACGCGCAGGAAGGTAGGGGCCTCGAGCCACGCCCCGGCGTTCGCGTACACCCCGCGGCCGGGCATGCGTTCGAGCGCGGGCACATGCGAATGTCCGAATATCAGCAGTTCAGTCTGCGGCTCAGCGGCGAGCCTGGCCTGCGCCACGTCGCGCAACCCCCGCCCGCCATCGCGTGCGGCGTACGACCGGCTGGCGTGCGAGCTCCCCCCGGCCAGGGGCGCGGAGAGGTCGGGGTGGATCCAGCGGAAGGCGCCAATGGCCAGCGGGTTCCGCAGCACGGCGCGGAGCATCCGGTAGCGGCGGTCCTCGCGGCTGCGCAGGCCGTCCCCGTGCTCCACGCACGCGTTCCAGCCCGCCAGTTCACCACGCCACGGCCCCACCTGGTAGTCGATGCCCACGTCCTGGCGCAGGATCTCGCCGCCCCAGCAATCGTGGTTGCCGGCCACCATGAGCACCGGAATACCGGCCTCGCGCAGGTCGGCCAGCGCGGCGAGCACCCGAAACGCGGCCCGGGGCATCACATGCCGCCATTCAAACCAGAACTCGAACAGGTCGCCGTTGATCACCACCGACCCGGCGCGTCCGCGCAACGCGCGCAGGAAGCCCCGCACGTCGCGCTCGACCTGCGCCGGCGCGTGTCCCAGGTGCGTGTCCGAGAAGATGAAGCAGGGCGAGGGCAGCACGCGCTCATTCTAGCGCGCCCCGCACCGCTTTACAAACGGGGTGGCCGCCCTATTCTTCGCGCCAGATGCCTTGCATGTCCGTCCTGCGCCGCGGCGCGACTTCCGCGCCATGAGCCACGTCCAGGTGAGCGAACTCCGCGTCCGCTACGCCGAGTCCGATCAGATGGGGGTCGTGTACCACGCCAACTACCTCGTGTGGTGCGAGATCGGACGCACCGACTTCATCCGGCATTTGGGCGTGAGCTACGCCGAACTGGAGCGGCGCGGCGTCACGCTGGCCGTGTCGGAGGCTTCCATCCGCTACCAGGGGGCGGCGCGGTACGACGATCCCATCCGGGTGGAGACGCGGCTGGTGGACGTGCGCTCGCGGGCCGTGGTGTTCGCCTACGAGATCACCCACGCGGGCACCGGGGAACGGCTGGCCACCGCGCGGACGTCGCTCGTCTCCCTCGATCCGGAAGGGCGTCCCCACGCGCTGCCGGCGGAATTTCGTGCGCATCTGGAATCGGCGCGCTGAGGTGATCCGCGTCCGCATCCTGCGTCCGTGGCCTCGGCGTGCTGAGCTGATCCTCGTCCGCATCCTGCACACCTGGACTGGCCGCGCTCAGGTAGTCCGCGCCGGCGCCCTGGCGATGCTGGCGGCGGCCCTGACGGGCTGCGCCCCGCGGTTGGGGCCCCTGGTCGGCGCGCCGGCACCCGCGCGCCTGCCCGCGGCCACGCTGGGCACGCACCACCGGCACCTGGTGTTCACCTGGGAGCTGGATGCGGCCGACGGCATCGCGCGCGGCAAGGGCGCCGCGCGACTGGCCCCGCCGGACAGCGCCCGCCTGGACTTCTTCCTGGCCGGTGGCATGGGGAGCGGCGCTGCCGTGCTGATCGGCAACGTCCTTCGCCTGCCACCCGGAGGCGACGCGGTCGGGCTGCTGCCGCCCCCGGCGCTGCTCTGGGCCGCCCTGGGACGTCTCGCGGTGCCCTCCGTGGCCGACACGGTGGCGCGGATGGACGGCACCGTGTTGCGCGCGGACCTGGGGCGGCCGGTGCAGTGGCGGGCCACCTTTGCCGGGGACACCCTGCGTCGGCTCGAACATGTTGAGGACGGTCGGGTACGGGAGTGGGTTGCGCGCACCGCCGATGGGCACGTTCGCTACCGCAACGAAAGTGACCGACGCACCATTGATCTCGTCATCACTACGTCAGTAGACACCGGACCATTCGATGCCACGTTGTGGTCGTTTCGCTAGCATCATCCTGCTGCTCGGGCTCGGAGGGTGTGGCGTCCACTACGGATTTTCCAAGGGCGCCTTTCCATCGGACATCAAGACCATGGCCGTGCTCCCATTCGACAACTCGACCGCGTCACCCGACGTGCAGCGCGAGTTGTACGACGCGATGCGCGACGAGCTCGACAAGCGGCTGGGCGTGAAGCCGGCGCCGGAATCGCGGGCCGATGCGGTGGTGCAGGGCAAGATCACGGGCTACGACGCCGACATTCCCGTCTCGTTCAGCGCCACGCCCAACCAGGCCGTCTCGGCGCGGCGCAAGGTGCAGATCACCATCAGCGTGCAGATCCTGAGCCGGCGCACGGGGCGCCCGCTGTGGCAAAGCTCGTCCCTCACGGCCTCGGCCGATTACGCGGAGCGGGCGGAGGGGGAGGGGCGCAAGCAGGCCATCAACCGCATACTCGACCAGATCGTCGAAGGGGCGCAGTCCCAATGGTGACATCGCGGCCTGGCCGGAGCACGGTGGGGTGCCTGCTCACGCTGCTGGTCCTCGTCGCCGCCGGGTACTTCAGCATGAACCTCGGCGGCGCATACTGGAAATACTATCAGTACCAGGACGCCATGCGGCAGGAACTCAAGTTCAACGGCGGACAGCCGGACTCCGTGATCCTGGCGCACCTCTGGACCAAGGCCGATTCGCTCGACCTGCCGCCGGATGCCAGGGACATCGCGGTGGACCGGGATCCCAAGGAGCGTACCATCCGCCTGTCGGCCGAGTACGAGGTGGATATCGAGCTGCCGATGTTCGTGCGCCGGTTCCACTTTGATCCGCACGCCGAGGACACCTATTGAGCGACCTGGTGGCGCCGCTCGAACGGATCATGACGTGGGACCAGGCGCGGGCGTGGCGGCGCGCGGTGTCCGGGCGCGTGGTCTTCACGAACGGCGTCTTTGACCTGATCCACCCGGGCCACGTGGACCTGCTGCGTGGGGCGCGCGCCGAGGGCGATGCGCTCATCGTGGGGCTCAACGACGATGCCTCGGTGCGTCGGCTCAAGGGCGCCGGGCGCCCGGTGCGCACCGTGGCTGAACGCGCGTACGTCGTGGCGGCGCTCCGCATGGTGGACGCCGTCGTGGTCTTTGGGCAGGATACGCCGCTCGAGCTCATCCACGCCCTGGAGCCCGACGTGCTGGTCAAGGGCGGGGACTATTCGGAGGCGACGATCGTCGGCGCCTCGGCGGTACGTGCGCGTGGGGGAAACGTGGTCGTGATCCCGCTGACGCCCGACCAATCCACCACCTCCATCATCGAGAAACTCCGTGGCTGATTCCAATGCTCCCGTTCGTGTGGGCCGTGCCCACGATGCCCTGCGGCCCGTGGTGCTGGAGCGGGGAGCCGCGCCGAATGCCGAGGGCTCGTGTCTCGCGTCCTTTGGCCACACGCGCGTGCTGTGTGCCGCCAGCGTGGAAGAGGGTGTGCCGGGCTGGCGCCGGGGCAGCGGGCTGGGCTGGCTCACGGCGGAATACGCCATGCTGCCGCGGGCCACGCACACGCGCACGCCGCGCGAGCGGTCGCAACTGGGTGGCCGCACGCAGGAGATCCAGCGATTGATAGGCCGGAGCATGCGGGCGATGCTCGATGGATTCACGTTTGGCGAATACACGCTGCGGGTGGACTGTGACGTGCTGCAGGCGGACGGGGGCACGCGCACTGCCGCCATCACCGGGGCGAGCGTGGCCGTGGTGGAGGCCTTTGCGTGGATGGTGCGGACCGGGCGGCTCGAGGCCTCCCCGGTGCGGCGGCGCGTGGCGGCGGTCAGCGTCGGTATCGTGGGCGGGGCGCCGCGGCTGGACCTGGCGTACGCGGAGGATGTGGTGGCGGAGGTGGATATGAATGTTGTTATGAGCAGCGCGGGGGAGTTCGTGGAAGTCCAGGGCACCGGGGAGCACGGGACCTTTTCGCGGGCGCAGCTGGACTCGCTGCTGCAGCTCGCCGAGGGCGGCATTCGCGCGCTGGACGCCGCGCAGGCGCGCGCGCTGGGCGCGTGAGCAGGCGGCGGGTGCTGCTGGCCACGCGTAGCGCGGGCAAGCTGCGCGAGTTGCGCGCGCTGGCGGAGCGGGCGGATTGGGACGTGGTGGACCTGCGCGAGGCGGGGATCGTCATGGCGCCCGAGGAGGATGGCGTGGAAGCGTTCGACACGTTTGAGGCGAACGCCCTGGCCAAGGCGCGGTATTTCCTGGCGCGCTCCGGGGGCCTGCCCGTGGTGGCGGATGACTCGGGGCTGGAGGTGGCGGCGCTGGGTGGGGCGCCCGGGGTGCGGAGCAAGCGGTGGAGCGGGCGCACCGACCTGACGGGCGAGGCGCTGGATGAGGCGAACAATGCGCTCCTGCTGGAGCGGTTGCGCGGGGTGGAGGATCGGCAGGCGCGCTACGTGTGCGTGGCTGTGTACGCGGACGGTGCGCGAGAGGTCGTGGTGCGGGGGGAGACGGCGGGGCGCATTGCGGAGCGGCGGCATGGCGGGACGGGCGGATTCGGGTACGATCCGTACTTCGAGAGCGTGGAGTTGGGGTGTGCGTTCTCGGAAGTGGGCCCGCCGGAGAAGGCGTCAGTGAGCCATCGGGGGCGCGCGTTTCGCGCGTTGCTAAATGCCGTGGCGAATGGCAGTTGACCTTGCTGGTGGGGGCGGGTAGAATTCTGGGCTCGCGGGGCGTAGCGTAGCCTGGTATCGCGCCTGCTTTGGGAGCAGGAGGTCCCCGGTTCAAATCCGGGCGCCCCGACCTGAACGAGGGCGCAGGTGGCCCGAGTTGCGAACGAAGCGCCAGTAGCTCAGTTGGATAGAGCAACAGCCTTCTAAGCTGTGGGTCGGGGGTTCGATTCCCTCCTGGCGCACCACGTGAGCATGAGGGCGCCGTTAGCTCAATTGGCAGAGCAAGTGACTCTTAATCACTAGGTTGTAGGTTCGATTCCTACACGGCGCATGGAGGCGGTGGAGGGGAGCGGGGTGGGGGTAAGAATTCTTGGTGGACCGCCTTGACGGATGGTGGTACGGCAGGTTAAGGTTATAGGCTGTCGTCGACAGGCGACATTCAAGCTGATTGACAACTGAATTGGGAAGATGGATGTGCGAGGCGAACTCGGTGAATCGGCACACGTTTAGGGTGTCGAGGAGAGTTCAAACCTGAACATATCTGTGATTCGGACACGCTGTCTACGCGACAGCGTGGGCAGCGTATTCGAGGAGAGCTGAATTAAACTCATTGGAGAGTTTGATCCTGGCTCAGGACGAACGCTGGCGGCGTGCTTAACACATGCAAGTCACGGGGGCCCGCAAGGGCAACCGGCGAACGGGTGCGTAACACGTGAGCAACCTGCCGAAGTCTGGGGGATAGCCGGCCCAACGGCCGGGTAATACCGCATATACTCCTAAGCCGGCATCGGCTATGGAGGAAACCTCCGGGGGACTTCGAGGGGCTCGCGGCCTATCAGCTAGTTGGTGGGGTCATGGCTCACCAAGGCGACGACGGGTAGCTGGTCTGAGAGGATGGCCAGCCACATTGGGACTGAGATACGGCCCAGACTCCTACGGGAGGCAGCAGTGGGGAATCTTGCGCAATGGCCGAAAGGCTGACGCAGCGACGCCGCGTGTGGGAGGAAGCTCTTCGGGGTGTAAACCACTGTTGCCCGGGACGAACCGCCTCTTTCGAGAGGCCTGACGGTACCGGGTGAGGAAGCACCGGCTAACTCCGTGCCAGCAGCCGCGGTAATACGGAGGGTGCGAGCGTTGTCCGGAATCACTGGGCGTAAAGGGCGCGTAGGTGGCGTGGTTAGCGTGCGGTGAAAGCTCGGGGCTCAACCCCGAGTCGGCCGTGCGAACTGCCAGGCTTGAGCACGGTAGAGGCCAATGGAATTCCGGGTGTAGCGGTGGAATGCGTAGAGATCCGGAAGAACACCGGTGGCGAAGGCGGTTGGCTGGGCCGTTGCTGACACTGAGGCGCGACAGCGTGGGGAGCAAACAGGATTAGATACCCTGGTAGTCCACGCCGTAAACGATGGGCACTAGGTGCTTGGGGGAGCGACCCCCTGAGTGCCGGCGCTAACGCATGAAGTGCCCCGCCTGGGGAGTACGGCCGCAAGGCTGAAACTCAAAGGAATTGACGGGGGCCCGCACAAGCGGTGGAGCATGTGGTTTAATTCGACGCAACGCGAAGAACCTTACCTAGGCTTGACATGCACGGGACGGTCTCCAGAAACGGAGGCTTCTCTTCGGAGTCCGTGCACAGGTGCTGCATGGCTGTCGTCAGCTCGTGTCGTGAGATGTTGGGTTAAGTCCCGCAACGAGCGCAACCCCCGTTCCCAGTTGCCAGCGAGTAACGTCGGGGACTCTGGGAAGACTGC
>DASSOG010000016.1:0-58001 GCA_035700805.1 Gemmatimonadaceae bacterium
GCTCGGCCCCGGCCAATACGACAAGTGAGAAGCCGCCCGACCGCAGCAGATCCTCCGCGGAGCGCAGCGCGTTGAGCCGGCTGGACGGCCGCACGAGTAGGGGGCCCTCGTCCCAGAAGGCGCCGGCCACGCTGCCCGCCGAGTCAATCCAGGCGGAACGCTCGCCGGCGGCCAGTACCCCGTGACAGGCGGCGCGGAGGATGGCCGTGGCCCCGCCATGTGGCCGCCACACCGAAAGCCGCCCGCGTGGCAGCCCGCCGCTGGGCAGCGCCTGGTCCAGCTCGGCGATGCCGGTGGCCAACTGGGGCGCGGCCCGCCGAGTGATGGGCGACGCGTCGGGAAACCGCTCGTCGAGCAGCGCCCGGAGGGCGGTCAGATCGCGGGCGGAAGCGGCACTTGACATACCCGAAGAAATACCGAAGATTGCAGGTGGGCGGAAGGGGCACTACGGGTGCTTACTTTGGTGTCGCCCCATTACCCCCCCGATGCTTTTCCCGCGCTTGCGTTATGGCGCGGCACATCCAAGCCACGTATCTGGGTTCCGGTGCCCGTGGATGACGCCAACGACACTTACTACCGACGCATATTCCTTAGTAGTAGACCGCGTACGGAAAATGACGCAGTAGCACCCGCCGCAAGTGCCCGCGCTCGGATACAGAGCACGGCCACCTACCGCATCCGCGCGCGGAGCTCATCGTGGAGGTCAGCCCACGAAACGCCCGCACCCGGCTCCGCATCGGCCTCTGCCTCACGGCGGTGCAGCTCGGCGGCAAGAGCCGGTGAGAGGGGGGCCGCAGCGACCGGATCAAGGCTGTCCCAGAGCCATCCGATGAGTTCGATGCGCTCCTCAGCGGTGAGGGATTCCAAGGCCTGCGAACGGTGAATCATGGCACGAAGGATGGCCGATCGATTGTCGAACTGCAACATCCCCCCACGTCGCCATAACACTCACGTGATCCCAGACTGCGATAGATAAAGCGTATTTGTCGCCAGGGCCAAAAAACGGGCCGGCACCCCCGTCGAGGGTGCCGGCCCGTGCACTCCTGTGGTTGAGTCGCGACTACGGGGCCTGCGTCTGTTCCGGCTCAGACGTCCGACGGAGCTGCCGCTTGCGGTGCCAGCGATCAAGCAACGTAAGACCAATTCCCGCGCCAATGGCTCCTGGGAGTGACTCACCCCGCGGGAACTGAAATAGCAGTGTGCAGATGCCAACAACGCCAACGACGATCTCCACGAACAGCCATAGAGAGTAGGTCAGCGTCACATTCTCTCTGCCGCGATCGATCATGATTTCTCCCCATTAACCATCAGTGGAAGATTGCGCACCACAGGTGCTCGGCCGACTGCGCCACCGCATCCACCATCGATCCGGTCGCTCCGCCATCTAAGGCACCCGGTAGCGCCCCGATTCCGCCTGCCATAACCCCCACCCGTGCTCCAAGGAGCGCCCCACCGACGTCCATACCCACCAACTCACCCCAGTTCCAATCCGTTGAGCAGTGTATCACCGAGGCGAACCGAAAGTTCAGGCGACGGCGGCTCGGTGGCGCGAACATCGTTGGCTCCGGCAGGTCTTTTGGCCCAACGCAATCATCGAACGTATCCTGTTCCGACTCTGTGGAATTCTCGTAGCACGAACCATAGTCGGACGCGAACCCCGAATCATATGAATCGGCCTCACCACCTGTCCAGTCCTCGTACGAAGACTGAGCCACGGATGCCACGGCCTCCACGATTTCTGCATCGTCCCCGGTGGACAGGGTATCCGCAGTTGCCACGATTGGCGAGAGCAGCGAGGCCAGGTTGTTCGCACTCGTGGCCATGTCCACCGCGGTGCTGATTTCATCTACCAGGTCCTGTGCGTCCGCCGAAATCGTGACTCCACTGTCCTCAGGCGTTGCGGGCGATCGCGATGCAGCAAAACGGGGCCGTAAGCCATTGGACGTCGAGGCAGTCAAGGCGTTACCAGCTGTAGACATGAGGCGGCGCACCAGTGGCGACTTCTCACAAAAGGTGCCCGCAAGCCCGGCTGCCGCCGGCAGGTAGAGCGCGTTTGTGGGTGGCGCCGACTCCGGGAATAGGTCGCGACGACCGGCGACGTATTTGATGATGTCCGCACATATATCGCCCGAATAGTTGTGCCGCGAGAGCATCCGGTGTACGTATCCGTGAAGGAGCGCCGTGTGCGCGCGGCCCACCCGATCCACCGGGTTCGACGCATGAAATCGCGCCGCGGCGCCCATCTGCGATGGCACGGAGTTGCTGATGGCACTCGATGGTGGTGCGGCCGGAATCCGCTCTGAGTTGCATGCCCCGAGCAGAAGCCCGCCGCCGGCCACGACAAGTGTGCTTGCCGCTGTTATTACGGATCTCCGCATTGATCCTCCAGCAAGACATGTGGGTGATTGCGCAGAATCCAGCTGTAGGAACCATCGCCGATCCCGCACGAGCTTTGCCGTTCGCCGTGGTAGGCGAAAGGGCACATGCGCGCCCAAAGGGGCCGATTTGCGCCAAAGCGCACGAAACGCGACAGGGCAGCGCCATGTCGTAGGCGCGGAACAGGCCGGCACCCCCTTCGGGGATGCCGGCCCGTGCACTCGTCCCGGTGAGCTGACGCGCCGACTACCGCACCCGCCCCCCGTGGTCGTTCATCTCCGCGCTCCGGTCATACCGATCCCCCAGAAAGTGCGAGGCAAAGAACTCCATCATCATCTGCTGGGCATAATCGGCCATGTCACCGTAGCCGTGCGGCTTGCCGGGATAGACCATGAACGAAAACCGCTTGTTGGCCCGGATGAGCGCATTCACCAGCCGGAAGGTGTTCCCCGGGTGCACGTTGTTGTCCATCAACCCCGTTTCCAGCAGCAGGGCGCCCTTGAGGTTCTTGGCCAGCGCCACGGTGGTGGGCACATGAATCTCCACCTTGCTGTTGCTGTCGCTGGCGGCCACGCGGCCAAAGTCGCTGGCATCCACGTTCACGCCGCCGCCTCCGCCGCTGCCGGCACCACCACGCGCGCCCCGGCCACCCCGGCCTCCGCGCGCACTGCTTGTTCCACGTCCTGCCCGGCCTCCACCCGCCGTCGTGCTGTCGCTCGCACTGTCCCGGCCAGGCACCACCTTGAGGCCATGATATTGCTCGCTCCAGTTCTGGTTGTAGATGTTGTTGTCGTGGTTGCCCGACTCGCTCACACCCACCTTGAAGAAATCATTATACGGCGGCAGGAGCATGGCGGCCGCGGTCTGGAAGCCGCCACCCGAATGCCCGTAGATGCCCACGCGGTCCAGGTCAATGTACGGATGCTCGGCGCCCAGCTCCTGGATCACGTACTTCTTGTCGGCCAGGCCGTAGTCGCGAAGGTTGAGGTACCCGTAGGTGTCGTACCAGCGCGACCGCTCGGGGCTGCCGCCGCGGTTGCCGAAGATCACCACCACAAACCCCAACTGCGCCAACTGCTGCTGGCTGGCTGAAGGCGTGAACCCGGAGGGCACGGATTCGGTCTGCGGACCCGGGTAGGTGTAGGTGATGATCGGATACTTCCTGGTGGAATCAAAGTCGAAGGGCTTGAACATCACGCCCCACAGGTCGGTCACGCCGTCCTCGGCCTTTTCCTTGAACACCTCCGGCGGCTTCCACCCCAGCGTCTTCAGCCGCGCGATGTCCATGGTCTCCAGGTCCATCAGCTTCTGCCCCGTGGCGGCGTCGCGCACCACGGCAGACGGCACGAGGTCCACGCGTGAGGCATTGTCCACCACATACCTGTAAGTGGGTGACACGTCCGCGCTGTGCGTGGCGTCGCCGGCGTCCACCAGCGTGAAGCCGCTGCCGTCCACGTTCACGCGATAGGTGTGGCTGTAATACGGGTTCTCACCCGGCTCCCGGCCCACGCCGCTCACCCACACCACGCCCTTCACCGTATCCACATCCACCAGGCGATCGGCGCGCCACGGCCCGGTGCCCAGGGCGTTCAGCAGCTTGCCGTCGTGGGAGTATCTATAGAAGTGGCCCCAGCCCGTGCTGTCGGACCACCAGAGGAAGTCGCCGCCCGCCTTGAGGTAGCGTGGGGTCTGCGTCTGCAGCCCGCCCCACGCGCTCTTTTCGGTGAGGATGGTGGTGATCGCATGGGTCCGGAGGTTGACGTCAATCATCTCCAGCTCGCGCTGCGTCCGGTCCCGGCGCACCAGGCTCAGCACGTCGTGGCCCGCGTCAGGCCATACGATGTTCATGATGTCCTGATCCTTGTACTTGCTCACGTCCAGCGGCGTCACTGACGAGTCGCCCAGGGTGTAGGTGTACAGCTCCGCCTGTCCCACGTCGGTCTCGCCGGGCATTGCATAGGGGTACGACATGAGCGTGGGGCGCGGCTCGGAGAGCGTGTTCACCAGGTACAGGTCCTTCACCTTGCGTTCATCGCTTCGCGTGACGGCAAAGGCCCTGGAGTCCCGCGACCAGGTGACCCGCGCGCGCACCCGCTCGTCCAGCGGGCCGCCGCCACTGCTTCGCTGCCCCTGGCGGCCGAGCAGCACCGCCGCGGTGTCCAGGTAGCCAAAGCTGCGCTTCAGTTCGCCGTCGAACGAGACCTGCGTGGTGTCCTTGGTGAGCGTGTCCACGACGAACAGGTTGTGCGCCCGCGCGAACACGAAGTGCGTGCTGTCGGGCGAGAAGTTGCGGAAGTTGCCGCCGCCCAATCCGCCGCGCCCCCCGGCGCCGTCACCACCGCTGCCCCGCTCGGCGGCACCCGTGCGCTTGAGCGTTGCGGTGGCCAGCGTCCACTCCCACTTGGAACTGTCGGCGGTGAAGGTGAAGCTCTTGTGGTCCTTGCTGAATTCCACCGACGTGAAGGGCAGGTTGTACGCCTCGTACGCGTGCCCCGACTGCGCGGTGAGCTCGGCGGCCATCTTCACGTGATCAAAGAGCGGGCGCTTGAGCTTGAGCGTCGGCACCACGAGGAAGAAGGTGGATCCCGTGTGGTCCTTCCAGTTGTACCACATCGAGTCCGTCTTGCCAATCCAGTGCGCGTTTACCGAACTGCTATACAGCACCGGCTCCAGGGCCGAGCGGCTGAACTTGTCGGCCAGCGTCCAGTTGGCCTGGTTGGCGGTGCCGCCCTGCGCCGCGGCAGTTCCGGCGGCAACGGCAAGCAGGGCAAGGGAACGCGCCGCCACGGCAAACGCGCGGCGGCATGAGGCGTGTGGGGCCGACATGGTCGTGATCTCCGGAAGGGGAGGGTAGGCGTGGCGCCGGACGGGAAATCGGCGCCCAGTGATTTGGCCGCGGGACCAGCGGTTGGGAAGGGGCTAGAACTCCACCTGCGCGCCCAGCTCCACCACCCGGTTGGAGGGGATGTTGAAGAACTCCGTGGCCGAGCGGGCGTTGCGCGTCATTACGACGAACAGCTTCTTGCGCCACCGCGCCATCGTCAGCACCGGCCCCTCGTCGGCGTCCTCCGCGGGAGCGCGACCGGTGCGCTTCTCGTTCCGGCGCAGCACCATGATCCGCTCGCGTCCCAGGTAGAACGTGGTGTCCAGCGCCTTGGCGCGCAGCCCCATCGTGCGCGCGCGGTTGAGCAGGTCGGGCACGTCCGGCGTCTGCATGAAGCCATAGGTGGCCGTCAGGCGCCAGAACCCCTCGTCGAACTTTTCCAGCGTCACTCGCTCGTCGCGCGGCACCTCGGGAACCTCCAGGGTGCGGATGGACATGAGCACCACCTGGTCATGCAGCACCTTGTTGTGCTTCAGGTGGTGCAGCAGCACCAGCGGCACGCCCTTGGGCGACGAGGCCATGAACACGGCCGTGCCTGGCACGCGCACCGGCTTGCGACGCATCACGTCTTCCAGGAAGGAATCCAGCGGCAGCGTGCCCGAGTGGAGGATGCGGTTGAGCATGGTGCGCCCGCGCTTCCACGTGCTCATCATCGCGAAGATGACGACGGCAATGGCAATGGGCACCCAGCCGCCATGTTCGATCTTGACCAGGTTGGCCGCCATGAACGCCACGTCAATCACCAGGAAGCCCGCGGTGAGCGCGCCGGCCTTGAGCCTGGACCACCGCAGGTGCGTGCGCGCCACCGCGTAGAAGAGCAGCGACGTGATGACCATGGTGCCCGTCACGGCGATGCCGTAGGCCGCGCTCAGGTTGGACGCCGTCTGGAAGCCCAGCACGATGACGATGGTGCCCACGCGCAGCACCTCGTTCACCTCGGGAATGTAGATCTGCCCCGCCTCTCGGCTGGACGTGTGCACGATGGTGACGCGCGGCGAATAGCCGAGCTGCACGCTCTGCCGCATGAGCGAGAACGCCCCCGAGATCAACGCCTGCGATGCCACGATGGCCGCCAGGGTGGCGATGATGAGCAGCGGGTACACCAGCACCCGCGGCGCCAGCATGTAGAACGGGTTTGCGGTGGCGGCCGGATTGCGCAGCAGCACCGCTCCCTGCCCGAAGTAGTTGAGCAGCAGCGCGGGGAGCACGAACCCGAACCAGACCAGCCGGATGGGGCGCTTGCCAAAGTGCCCCATGTCCGCGTACAGCGCTTCGGCCCCGGTGACGGCCAGCACCACGGCGCCCAGGATCAGGAAGCCGCCAGTGCCGTGGTCCAGGAAGAACCGGACCGCCCACCAGGGATTGATGGCAAGCAGGATGGCCGGCGCTCTTACGATTTCTGCAAAGCCCAGGGCGCCGATGCTCACGAACCAGATGGTCATGATGGGCCCGAAGAACCCGCCAACCCGCGCCGTCCCGTGCTTCTGCAGGCTGAACAGCCCGAACAGGATGATCACGCTGGCCACCACCACCACCGCCGTGGGCAGGTTGGGCACGGCCACCTGCAATCCCTCCATGGCGCCCAGTACCGAGATGGCCGGGGTGATCATGCCGTCGCCGTAGAGCAGCGCGGCGCCAAAGAGGCCGAGCACCACCAGGCCGTACGTCCGCGAGCGCGACTGCGTCTCCCGCCCGCGCTGCAACTGCAGCGCCAGCAGCGCCAGGATGCCGCCCTCTCCGCGGTTGTCGGCCCGCATGATGTACACCAGGTACTTCACGCAGATCACCAGGATCAGCGTCCAGACCACGAGCGAGAGCACCCCGTACACATTGGCCGTGGTCGGCTGGAGGCCGTACTCCGGGTGGAAGCACTCGCGGATGGTGTACAGCGGGCTGGTGCCCAGGTCCCCGAATACCACCCCCAGCGCCACGAGCGACAGGAACGCCAGCCGCTTGCCCGTGGGGTTGGGATCCACCGGCTCCGGCTCGTCGGGGATCGCGGTGTAGAATCCGCTGGACGGCCGGCCCGACGCGTCCGTGTGGGTGTCTTCTGGAGTGGGAGGTTCGCCGGAGCGAGAGGGCTCGACGGGCATGGACAGGGGATGAATCTCCGGGGGTGGTCGCGCGCCGGCCGGTTGGGCCGGGCCCCTCAAAACACGAACGGGTCGCGAAGGGTTCGCGGCCCGTCCGAGAATCTAGCACCCACACCGGTCGCGTCCAGCAACCGGCCCCGATCCCCTATCCCTTGATTTCGTCGATTTCGGCGGCCGCCCGGTCGAGCACCTGCGCAATCTGCGCCAGCACGTCCGGCTTCTCCGCGTACTTCATGGCCGAGCCCAGGCTGCTGCGGGCCAGGTGCTTCATGGCCTGGCGCACTTCGCCCATCGAGGAGCTGAAGAACGGCTCGACGGTCTCCTGGATGCGCTCGAAGATGGACTCCACCGTGCTGCTGTTCGCCTCCAGGTACTGCTTGCCCTCGGGGGTGATCTCATACACGCGCTTGCCGGCGTCGTCCGTCGCGCGCGCGTATCCCATTTCCTCCAGCATGGTGAGTGTCGGGTACACCGTGCCGGGGCTGGGCGAGTACGTGCCCTTGGACCGGGCTTCGAGTTCCTTGATGACGTCGTAGCCGTGGCGGGGCTTCTCGTCGAGCAGTTGCAGGATGACGTACTTCAGGTCGCCCTGATCGAACATGCGCCCCATCCGCCCGCGTCCGCGGGGTCCGTGGCCTCGGCTCCCGGGCCCTCCGCGCCCCCAGAAGGATCCCGCGAACGCGTCCCAGTCCCACCGGGCCCGGTGCGCGCCGTGGCCGCCGCAATCATGACTGTGCATCCTCGCCTCCATGGTGATATAGCGACGATATATCGTCAACTCGGCAGAACGATATATCGCCAGATATACCTTGTCAACCGTCGGCGTATGTAAGGTCCGCAGAGCCCGGGCTCACGGATGGGGCGCCATCCCTCCCCCCGCGTGCGGTATCCGCGTAATCCGCCCGATCCGCGGAATCGCAGTGAGCAGTGCACAGTGCCTAATCGTACCACATGCGGTATCCGCGTAATCCGCCCGATCCGCGTGATCGCAGTATCTTATTCGTACCGCAGCGCAACAATCGGATCGAGCGTTGACGCCCGCCGCGCCGGCCACACCCCGAACAGCACCCCCACCACGGCCGAGAAGCCGAAGGCAATGCCTATTGCCGCCGTGGAGATCTGCGTGTTCCAGCCCGCGGTCTTGCTCATGATCTGCGCGCCCCCCGCTCCCAGGGCGATCCCGATGATCCCTCCCAGACAGCAGAGCACCACCGCCTCGATGAGGAACTGCAGCAGGATGTTCCACTTGGTGGCGCCCAGCGCCTTGCGGATGCCGATCTCGCGTGTGCGCTCCGTGACCGACACCAGCATGATGTTCATGATGCCGATGCCGCCCACCAGCAGGCTCACGCCCGCGATGCCGGCCAGCAGGTACGTGAACACCGCGGTCGTCTCGGCGGTGGTGGTGAGGAAATCGGTCTGGCTGCGGATCTGGAAGTCGTCGGGGTCATCGGCACGCAGCCGATGCTGCCGGCGCAGCGCCTTCTGGATCTCGGCCATGGCCATCGGGATGTTGTCCTCACTGGAGGCCAGCACGTTGATGGACCGCACGATGTTGCTGCCGAACACGCGATAGCGGCCGGTGGTGATCGGGATGAGGATCTGGTCGTCCGGGTCGCCGAAGGTGCTGCCCTGACCCTTGGGCTCCGTGGTGCCGATGACGGTGAACAGCACGCCGCCAATGCGGATGTCCTCGCCGACGAGGGCGTCCGGCGTGCTGAGGCCGAAGCTCGCGGTCACGGTGGGGCCCACCACGGCCACGCGCCGCTGTCCCTGGTCTTCCGCCTCGGTGAACATGCGGCCGGAGGCCAGCTTGTAGTTGCGGACGGTCAGGTAGTTGGCCGTGGTGCCGATGATCGAGGTATTCGTATTCTTGTTGGTCCAGGTGACCTGGGCGCTCTTCTGCATCTCCGGTTCCACGGCGACGACGTCCGGCAGGTTATCGGGGTCGTCCAGCGCCTTGGCGTCCTCGATGGTCATGCGCTTGCGCTGGCCGCCGATGGCGGCGCCAAAGCCGCGCTGCTGCCCCGGGCTCACGCTGAGCAGCGTGGTGCCAAGGGAGGCAATGCGGTCCTTGACGGCCTGCTGCGCACCGCTGCCGAGGGCGACCATGGCGATGACCGCCGCCACGCCGATGACGATACCCAGCATGGTGAGCAGCGAGCGCAGCTTGTTGGCGCGCAGGGCCCCGAGGGCCACGCTGATGATTTCGCCGATGAGCATGAGATGATCTCCGTCGGGGAGCTCAGCGTCCCCGGCCGCGGCTGCTGCTTCCACCCAGTGGACTGGCCGAGAACGACCGGAACCGATCCTGCTGCTGTTCGCGCTGGGCCTGCAGGCTCAGCACGTTGAGCATCACCACGTTCTCGCCTTCCTTGAGGCCGCTGAGCACTTCGCTGTAGTCGAAGTTGCTCTGGCCCAGGGTCACCACGCGCGGCTTGTACACGCCGCTGTCCTCCACGAACACCAATGCCGTTCGCGGGCGCACCGTGAGGCCGCCAGGCGTGGTCTCCGGAGCAGCGGCCGCGGTCCCGCGGCCACCGCCATTGGCGCCGCGCCCGCCGGCCTGGTTGCCGCCCTGCGCCATCATCTCGCGGCGTCGGCACGCGCTCACCTTGGCGCGGTCCACGCCGAGCGTGGTGTACAGCGGCTCCATCTGCGCCATCAGGGCCTGACGGTCGGCATCGGGGTCACGCAGCTTCGCGCTCAGGTCGTCCAGTTGCTGCTTTTCCTTCGGGTGCTTCTTGTAGGCCGCGTCGATGGCGGAGCAATCGGCGTCAGTCACCTGCACCTGCTGGAAGCCACCGCGGCGTCCGTTGCCGCCCTGCGCGCCGCCGCCCTGGGCGCCGCCGCCATTGCGGCCGCCGCTGCGGCGGGCGCCGCCGCCCCCGCCACCGCCGAACCCGCCGCCAAAGCCGCCGGTCATCTGCGCCCGGACCTGTGCCTGGACACTGTCGGGGTTGAGGCCCAGCATGGCGGCCACGGCCACGCCTTCGCGCGTGGTCTTGATGGCGTCGTTGGAGACGGCGAGGACGCCGGCGCGGTCGTCCACCAGCGCGGAGACCTCGCCGTTCATGCCGGGGCGCAGGGCCCCGTCAAAGTTCTCCAGGTTCACGAGCACGGGGAACATGGTGACGCCCTGCTGCACCACGGCCTGGGGTTCGATCTTCTCGATCTTGCCCTCGAAGCGGCGGTCGGGGAACGCATCCACCACCACGGTGGCGGGCTCATTCGGGCGGATGTTGCCGATGTCCGTCTCGTTGAAGTACGCGCGCATGCGCACGTGGGACAGGTCGGCCATCTTGAGCAGCGTGGTGCCGCCCGAGACGGAGTTGGTGGACGACTGGATGATCTGGCCCACCTGCACGTCCTTCTCGATGATGGTGCCGCTGGTCACGGCGCGCACCGTGGCGTCGGCCAGCGCCTGCGCGGCCAGGTCCAGGTTGGCCTGCTGGCGGACGGACGTGGCCTGGGCGCTCTCGTAGGTGAGCCGGGCCTGTTCGTTTTCCTGTGGCGTGATCACCTTGGCGGCGAGCATCTCGTCGCTGCGGGCCTTCTGGGCCTTGGCCACTTCCAGTTGGGCGCGGGCCGAGTTGAGGTCGGCGCTGGCCTGCTCGAACTGCTTCTGGACGGTCTGGGTGTCGATCTGGGCCAGGAGGTCGCCGGGCTTGACGATGGAACCGGTTTCCACGGGCATCTTCATGATCATGCCGGAGGCCTTGGAGCGCACCTCGACGATGACGATGGGCTCGATGGCGCCGTTGGCCTCGGACGTGACGACGATGTCGCGGCGCTGGACGGGCTGGGTCTGCACCGGCGGGAGCTTGCCCTTGTTGGTGCTGCAGGCGGCCGCTGCCGTGAGGGCGATCAGGGGGAGAATCTTGTTCACGAACCGGTTCCTCGGGTCAGTATGCGAGTACAGCTAGCCCTAGATACGGAGGGCCCTGATAAAACGCTGGCCCGGACCAGTGGCGCGTCCGGGCCAGCGTCTGCCGTGTGGCGTGGGGGCGGTCAGTTGAGATTGCGCCCGATGAGCTGTTCGATCTGGGCCTTGGTGGTGCGGTAGTTCAGCCGGTACTGGATGAGCTGGACGCGGGCCTGATTGAGCGCCGTCTGCGACGTCAGCACGTCGAGCAGGGTGGAGGCGCCGGCCGCGTAGCGCTGCTGCTGCACGCGGAGGTCTTCCTCGGCGGCGGCGACGGACTGCTGCTGGATGCGGAGCTGCTCTTCGAGGGTCTCCAGGCTGGCCACGAACTGGACGACGCTCTGCTGGGCGGCCATCTGGGCGTCGCGGAGGCTGGCCCTGGCGTTCACGACGCCGACGTCGGCGCGCGCGCGCGTTTCCTCGCGCGTCCAGTTGTCAAAAATATTATACCTGAGAGAGAGCGTGAGGCCCTTGTTGTACCGCAGGCTCCCACCCCCGAGGCCATAATACTTATCGCTGCCCGAACCGCCGCGGGAATAAGCAATCGAGATGGAGGGCAGGTACCCCCCAAAGGCCGACGAGTTAGCGGCCTTGGCGGTGGCCAGGGCGGCCTCGGCGCTTCGGACAGCCGGGCCGTTCAAGGCCAGCTGCGCCATGGTGGTGCTGTCCACCGGCGTCAGGGCCTGGTCCAGCGTGTCGGACGGGGTGGCGGTGACCAGGTATGGGGTACCCACCAGCCGGGTCAGGGACGCGCTTGCCACCTTCTTGTTATTCCGCGCGTTGAGGAGCGCGAGGCGGGCATTGCCGACCGCGATGGCCGAGCGGAGCGAATCGGAGCGGGTGACGGCGCCGGCCGTGAGCTTGGCCACCGACACCTTCAACTGTTCCTGTGCCTGCTGCAACTGAGCCTGCGCCGCCGCTTCGGATTCCTCGGCGGCCAGGATGTTGTAGTACTGTGTCTTCACGTTCAGCGCGATGGTGTAGCGCTGCGTGACCTGGTTGGCTTCGGCGCTGTGCACCGAGGCCTTTGCCGTGCGGATGTTATCGAACATGCGGCCGCCGTCGAACAGCGTGAGGCTGGAGCTCAGGCTGGTGCTGTAGGTCCAGGGCTGCACGATGCTGACGAACTGGCCGTTGGGGTTCTGCGCGATGCCGGTGGATTGCCGCTGCGACATGGACCATGAGAGGTTCGGGATCAGGGCCGCGTAGGCCGAGGTCACAGCGGCGCTGCTCGTGCGCACCTGGCCTTCCGCCGAGATGGCGGATGGCGAGTTGGTCGTGGCGAGCTCAATGGCGCGCTCAAGCGTGATCGGATGCAGCGAGTCGGCGGTGGCGGGGCCCTGAGCCGCGAGGGCCATGGGCAGCACCGCGAGCATGAACAGCGTCTTCATCGTTTACAGGCGTCCTGTCGCAGGTTGGAAGATCGATGGCGTGTGGTGTCGCCGCGGGCGCGACGCACGGAGTCCGCGCGGGTGCGGCGAGTGGAGTCGGCCCGGAGGCGGGCGTCGAGTGCCTCGCGCTGGGTTGGCGTGAGCAGCTCGCGAAAGCGCTGCCGCCCGTCCAGCCGGATGGAGTCGAGCACCGGATATACCGGGGCCGACACGCGGGACAACGCACAGTTGGTGGCGTCCCAGATGGAGTCGGAGCTGGCGCGCTGCGCGGCCGTGAGGCCGAGGTCGTTGTACATGGTGGTGCGTTCCGCCCAGCTATGGGGCGGCTGGTGCAGCACGCGATCGGCGGAGAAGCCGAGCACGCCTCCCACGAGCACCGCGCCGAGGAGGAAGAGCAGGGCCTGCTGCTTGGGACGAGCCATGGGGTCGGCCCCTCAGTCGCGCGAGAGCACGTAGCGCGCCGTGCCGTCGCGCTGGTCCTGCAGCATGGGGCGGGCAATGGCTTCCGTGGGCCGCGCCACCGGGGCCAGCAGCGCCTCGTAGGCCGCCGCCTGCTCCACCTCGTGCGTGCGGTACAGTGCCGCTCCGCAGGCCAGGATGAGCGCCGCCGCGGCCAGCAGCGCGGGCCGGGTCCACCGGCTCAACTCCGACCGCCAGTCCAGCTCGGCGTCGGCAATGCGCTGCATCACGCGCGCCTCGAGCTCGCTCCAGTACGAAGCGTCGTCGGGGGCGGCATACAGCGCGCGCAGTTCGCGCGTCACGTCGTCCTCCTCGTGCCCGTGTACCAGGTGCAGGTTGCTCATAGGTCGCTCCGTACATCTCGCAGGAGCCCGCGCAGCGTCGCGCGAGCGTGGTGCAGGTCCGATCGCGCCGTCCCCTCGGGAATCCCGAGCATCTGGCCGATCTCGCCATGCGTGAACCCTTCAACATCGTGCAACACGATCACTGATCGCTGCCGCTCGGTCAGCCGGGCAATTGCGTCGGCCAGCCGCGTCCGGAGTTCATCCGCCTCGCCCGGATCGCGAAAGGGCAGCGCAACGGTCTCCGTCAATTCGTCCGTCTCTCGTACCTTTCGCCGCCGGACCAGGTCCAGCGCCGAATTTGCCATGATGCGATACAGCCACGCCCCGAACGGCTGGTCCGGCAGGAACCGGTCCAGCGCGCGGTAGGCATGAAGGAATCCTTCCTGCACCGCGTCCTCCGCATCCTCGTGCGTCACCACGATGGCGCGGGCCACTGCATACGCCCGGCGCTCGTGCAGCCGCACCAGGGCCGCAAAGGCATCCTGGTCGCCGCGTTGGGCCGCCAACACGTAGTCCCGCTCCGTCCGTCCCGCCTCAGCCACGGACAGTGGCGCCGGAAGGGTGTGAGGTGCGATTGCCACGGTCATCGGCGCCCCGCCGCCGTCCTGATGGATGTACGCGGATGGCCATGGGGGCGTTGAACCTCGCTCACGCGGGGCCGGCCGTCCCGGCCAGCCCCAACTGGGGCGCCGCGCCACGCATGGCGTCAATCACCAACTGGATATGCGCATCCAGGTCCACGCCCAGTTCCTGCGCGCCCTGGGTCACATCCTCGCGGCTCACGCCGCGCGCGAATGCCTTGTCCTTCATCTTCTTGCGGACGGACCTGGCGTCCACGTCGAACACACTCCGGCTGGGCTTCACCAGCGCCGTGGCCGTGATGAGCCCCGTCAGCTCGTCCACCGCGAACAGGGCGCGCGCCATGGGCGTGGTGCGCGGCGTATGGCAGTAGGCGGCGTGGCCCAGGATGGCCTGGCAGATGTCCTCGGGCCATCCCCGCGCCCGCAGGACGCCGACGCCATGCGCGGGGTGCTCTTCGGTGGCGGAATGCGCGGCGTTGGGATAACGCTCATAGTCGAAATCGTGCATCAGGCCCGCCAGTCCCCAGCGCTCCGGGTCCTCGCCGAACTTCACCGCGTACGCGCGCATGGCCGCTTCCACCGCGAACATGTGCTTGCGGAGGGAGTCGCTCGCCGTGTACTCCTGCATGAGGGCCAGGGCGGAGTCGCGCGTGGGAAGTTCCGGCATCTGCGTGATCACCTGCGGCTGAAGTTCACCCGATGGTCGTAATTATGATGGGTCCGGGAGCGAATTGTTAGCGGTGAAATACCGAAAAATGCATGTGCGCAGGAACTGCACGGCGCCGCGCATTTTCCGCACCGAAATTGGCTACCGCACACCCCTGAACGTGCCACACTCGCACTCTACCGGCCGCGCGGGATTTGACGACGAAGGGCCCGCGGGGAGGAATGCTCCCTCGCGGGCCCTCGCGGGCGGTGCTCCACAGGACGTGACGGCCGCGGGAATGCGGCGGCCACGACGCTGACGCTCGCCGGAATCCGCGGCTCAGCCCGCCTGTTCCGTGGTGGTGGCGCTGGCGTAATGGTCGTGCGTGATCTTCACGATGGACAGCAGGATGGCCGCGACGATGAGGCCGCCGATGATCAGCCCGAGGAACCCCGCCTTCATGTCGCCGCGATGCGGCTCGCTGGATGTGCTCATGTGTGCTCCGGTGGACGCGCGACGTCAGGCGACGCGCACGGTGTTCATGACGTCGTTCGGCTTGATGGACTGCATGACCTCGAGCCCCTTGGTGATCTGCCCGAACACGGTATGCACGCCATTCAGGTGCCGCGTGTTGCCCTCGTCCAGCACCATGAAGAACTGGCTGCCGCCCGTGTCCTTGCCGGCGTGCGCCATGGACAGCGCGCCCACCGCGTGCTTGTGCGGATTGCCGGCCGTCTCGCACTTGATCTTCCAGCCGGGTCCGCCGGTGCCAATGCGGGGATCCCCTTCCTTGAGGTCGCGCGAGAGCGGGTCGCCGCCCTGCACCACGAAGGCGGGAATCACGCGGTGAAATTTCACGCCGTCGTAGAAGTTCGAGTTGGCCAGCTTCTCGAAGTTGGCCACGGTGTTGGGGGCTTCCTTGTCAAAGAGCTCGGCGACAATCGTGCCGCGATTGGTCTCGAAGGTGGCTGTCTTGCTCACGGGGTGGGGACTGGAGAAACGGTTGGACGGACTCGGCGAAAGCTAGCGTTTGCAGGAGCGGCGGCAAGCACGACACCACCTCACACGGTGGAACTCGGGCAGATGTCGTGGAGCATGCAGGCGGCGCACCGCGGAGTGCGCGCCACGCACACCTGCCGCCCGTGCTCAATGAGCAGGTGCGACAGGATGGTCCAGCGTTCGCGGGGAAAGAGCGGCATCAGCGCCTGCTCGATCTTCACGGGGTCGGTGGCTCGCGTAAGCCCCAGCCGCCGGGTGACGCGCGCCACGTGCGTGTCCACCACGATGCCCTCATCGCGGCCAAACGCATTGCCCAGGATCACGTTGGCGGTCTTGCGCCCCACACCCGGGAGTGCCACCAGCTCGGCCATGGAATCGGGGATCTCGCCGCCATGTCGCTCGACCACGGCCGCGGCCATCCCGATCAGGTTGCGCGCCTTGTTGTGAAAGAACCCCGTGCTCCGGATGAGCGCCTCCACGTCTTCCTGCGCGGCCTCGGCCAGCGCGCTCGCGTCGGGGTACCGCGCAAAGAGCGCGGGGGTCACCATGTTCACGCGCTTGTCGGTGCACTGCGCGCTCAGGATGGTGGCCACCAGCAGTTGGTACGGCGTGCCGAAGTCGAGCGCGCAGTGCGCGTCGGGGTATTCGGAGAGCAGGCGCGTGAGGATGGTGCGGGCGTGGGGCTTGAGCGCGGCACCCCGCGGCACCGGGTGCCGGGGCTTACGACTCGACGCCGGCATGCGTCTTCAGCCGGTCGACACACTCGTGGAGCTGCTTCTCGATGAGATCCACTTCCTGCGCGGCTCCTTCCTCGTCCAGCAGCCCGGCGCGCATCGAGATGGCCACCTGGTTCAGGTAGCGGATCTTGGTCAGGATCTCGTCGGTGGCGGCGCGCAGATGCTTGAACCGGCGCTTCTCGGCCAGCGCCCGGCGGTATCGCAGCACCAGCTCGCCGGCACCCAGCCGCCGGGCCAGCGCGATGACCTCGTCGTGCGAGCGGCCGGGCAGCGCGGCGCGGTCGGGAATGCCCGTGTCCTCAAAGCCGTCGTCGGCAAACCAGAGCCGCCCCACGTACTCCACCCCGTCGTACGCGATGCGGCACGACACGTGGAGCTTGTGCCCGTCGGGTTCGATGGTGGCGATGTACGGCTGGATGGTGCTGTCGGTGATTGACATGCGAGACACAGGTGCCGATGCGGGTGGGCCGCGGTCAGTGCAGGAACGCGTTCAGGGCCGCGAAGAGCTTCGCGGGTTGTTCCACGTACGGCACGTGCCCGCACGCGTCCAGAATAACGAGCTCCGCGCCGAGTGCCCGTGCACATGCCTCACTCGACGCCAGTGGAATCGGGTCCTGCCGTCCGTGCACCACGAGGCACGGACACTCGATGGCGGCCAGCGTTCCGTCCTGCAGCAGATCGTAGTCCCCCAGGCTCGCCCACACTTCCTGCTGCACCCGGCCCACCACCCGGAAGGGCGTGAGCTCGCGTGCCGCCCGCGGATCTGCAAAGTACCCGGCCACGCTCAACTCAAAGGCACGGTGCCGGTACGCCTCCAGATCCCGCTCCCGCAAGCCCGAGGCCGCCAGCTCGGCCCGCATCGCCTGCACCGCGGGCGCGGCCTGACGTCGGGCGAACTCGGCTTCGAACTCCTCCCGAAATTGCCGAGTGAGCGGGGCCGGGTCAATGAGCGCCATCCGCGAGGGGGCGAGCAGCCCGGGGTCCCGGGCCGCCTGCGCGGCGTAGAGCAGCGCCAGGAGTCCGCCCCACGAGTAGCCGACAATGGTGGGCGCGTCCCAGCCGAACTCGCGCAACACGGCAGCCAGGTCGGCCACGTGCGTTTCCCACGTGATGGGTGTCCGGTCGTCGGTGCGCGAGCGGCCGCCGCCCCGCTGGTCGTAGAAGCGCAGGTCGCGCCCGGGCGCCAGCTCCAGCATCTGCGGCAGCAGGTAGCCGTGATCGGCGCCCGGGCCCCCGTGCAGCACGAGCGTGGGGGCGGCGCCGTCCACGCCGTACGCCAGCCAGTACAGCGGAGGGGCGCCGGCGGTGAACGCCGCCTGACGCGGCACCGGGATGCCGGGCGCGGGGGTGTTCACCGGCCCCCCGCTCGGGTGCCCGTACTCCGCCGCGCGCGCGTCAGTTGCCGCGCCTGCCGAGGGTGACGCTGAACGAGCGGCGCTTGCCGTCGCGCAGCACCACCACGGTGACCACGTCGCCTGGTTTGTGGGCGTACATCGCCTGCGCGTACGACTCCAGGTCGGTCACCTTCACGCCGCCGAATTCCACCACGACGTCGCCGGCCTTGAGCCCCGCCTTGTCGGCCGGACTGCCGGGCGTGACGCCGGTGATGCGCTCGCCCTGGATGTCGCCGGCCGCCATGTCGGGCACCGAGCCCAGGTAGACCCCGTTGTCATCAGACGACGTGGCGGCCATGGTGGCCTTGGATGCGACGCGCGTGAAGGTGACGCGCTGCGGCCGGTTGCCCAGATCGCGGATCACGCGCTCGGCGATGCCCACCACGGTGGCCTCGCCGCCCGCGTTGATCTTCTCGATGTCATCCGTGGCCTTGTGGTAGTCCTCGTGCAGGTCGGTGAAGAAGAACAGGACGGGAATGTCCCGGGCGTAGAACGAGGACTGATCGGACGGGCCAAAGCCGTCGCCCTGGCCGAAGATGTGCACCTGGCCGGCGTTGGCCGTGTCCAGCAGGGCGGGGAACTCGGAGGCCGTGGCCACGCCGTACACGATCAGGCGTTGGTTCCTGAGGCGTCCCACCATGTCGAAGTTGAGCATCATGTCGATGCTGTCCAGCGGCACGGGGCTGTGGTCCACGAAGTAGGCGGAGCCCAGGAGGCCCTCTTCCTCGGCGCTGAAGTTCACGAACAGCAGCGACCGGCGGGTGGGGTGCTGGCGGAACAGCCGGGCCAGCTCCATCACGGCGGCGGTGCCCGACGCGTTGTCGTCGGCGCCGTTGCGGATGGCGTCCCCGGCCTGCGGATCGAGCGCGCCCTCGGTGGACCGTCCCAGGTGGTCAAAGTGCGCGCCTATTACAATCCACTGATTGCGCAGCGCCGGGTCGGTGCCGGCCAGCATGGCCACCACGTTCTGCGTGGGCAGCACCTCGGGGGCCTTGCCATGCGCCACGGCCGGCCGCGCCACGAAGGGCTGCAGGTACGACCCGGAGGCCAGCGGGGCCAGGCCCAGGGCCCGGTAGCGCCGGGCGATGTACGCCGCGGCGCTGTCGTTGCCGGGCGTGCCGGCGCGACGGCCTTCCAGGCGGTCGCTGGCCAGGTACGCGATGTCGGTGCGGATGCGCAGCGAATCGGGGGCGGCGGCGGTGCCGGTGGAGGGCGACGGGGCGGCGCCGCTGGAGGCGCAGCCGACGGCCGCCACGGCGGCGAACAGGAAGACTGGAAGGCGCATGGTCAGGGAGTGGTGAGACGCTGGAAGTCTAGCTTCCGGGCGGCGGGTGAGCCACGTGGGCGCGCGGGCCACTGCTGGCGCGTGTGCGTGGGCACCGCCTAACTTGCACGCTACCCCACCGCTCCCGCCCGACGCAGGGCGGATCCACCTGCTTATGGAACATTCAGCCACATTCGCACGCCTCTTTGCGCGACTCGTCTGGCTGCTGGTTGACCAGGGCGAGAGCGTGGAGGAGCAGAAGCTGGCGCTGCGCGCGGTGGTGGCAATCGGCAGGCACGATGCGGTGCGCATCAGCGTGCAGGATGACGTGCTCTATGCCGACGGCGAGGTGGTGCTCGCCGTCCTGCCCGGCGTGCCTGAGCTGTCCGCGCGCATGGCCGCTGCCGGCCTGGGGGAGGTCAACTTTGACCGGCAACCTGCCGCGGGTGAGATGCTGGGGCTGGCGCGCGCGCTTTCGCTCGTGGATCCGGAGGCTCCCGATTCCGCCGGCCTGCGTCACGCGCTGGATGACCTGAAGGCCACGACGCTGCGGTTCGTCATGGACGGCGCGGAGCTGGCCCGCTCCAACGGGGCGGAACCGGCCGCGGCCGAGGCGGCGGTGGTGGCCGTGGCCGAGCCCGCGCTTGTCGGTGACGCGGCCGCGCCCGCCGCCGAAGCCGCATCCCCTGATGCGCCCCGGGTGGAGGGGCTGGTGCCGGAGAATTCGCAGGGGATGTTCTTCCAGTTCTCGTCCATCGGGACCGTGAAGGATTCGCCGGAGGCGCTCCTGGCGCACCTGGCACGCGCCACCGACCAGGCGGAGAAGATCCGCGTGCTGGACGACGCGGTGACCCTCACGGAGACGGCGGCCCGCGAAGGCAAGGCGGCCGACGTGGTGGACCTGATGCGCGGCCTGGTGGCCCAGGAGGCGGACGCGCCGGAAGGCGACGTGAACCGCGCCTTCGTGATGGCGCTGCGCCGGCTGACCAAGCCGCTGCTGCTGCGCACGGTGGCGGCCCAGGTGGTGGCGGCGCCCGATCGGGGCCCGGACCTGATGGCCATCCTGACGCGCATGGGGCAGGACGGCGCCGAAGCGGTGATTGACCAGGTGTCGCAGGCGGCCACCACCGACGCGCGCGGGGCGCTGCTGCAGGTGCTGCGGCAGCTTGAAGCCACGGTGCCGGCGCTGGCGCACATGCTGGGAGACGCGCGGTGGTTCGTGGCGCGCAACGCGGCCGACCTGCTGGGGGAGTTGAAGGCGACGGGCGCGGAGGACGCGCTGGTGCAGTTGCTGCGGCACGACGATGAGCGGGTGCGCCGCTCGGCGACCAACGCGCTGATGCAGCTGGGGTCGGAGAGCGCGCGGCAGGCCGTGCGGGCGGCGGTGCGCGACGGCTCGCCGCAGGTGCGCATGCAGGCCGCCTTTGCCATCGCGGCCCATCGTGATCCGCAGACCGCCACCACGCTCATCATGGCCATCGACGCGGAGGAGGACAGCGACGTGCAGCTCGCCATGCTGCTGGCGCTGGGTCGCGTGGGCACGCCCGACGCGGTGGAACGGCTGATCAAGGCCGCCGAACCTGCCGGCGGGTTCTTCAAGAAGAAGCCGACGGCGTTCCGGGTGGCGGCGGTGCAGGCGCTGGCGGAGGCGCGCTCACCAGCGGCGCAGGCGGCGCTTCACGCGCTGGCCTCGGACAAGGACCGGGACGTGCGCGACACCGTGATCCGCCTGACCAAGCAGGCGCGGCGTCGCTGACCGCCGGGTTACCGCGCGGTGAAGTCGGTGCGGTCGTCCACGCCGCGGCAGGCTTCGTGAATTAGCGTTGCGGTATGGTGGACGTCCACCAGGCTCACCATCTCGACCGGGGAATGCATGTAGCGGTTGGGGATGGAGACGAGCGCGGTCGCCACGCCCTCGCGCGCCAGGTGGATGGCGTCGGCGTTGGTGAACGTGGCCCGACCCTCGGCATGGAGGGTGTGGGGGATGGCGCCCGCGTCGGCCGCCCGGCGCAGCAAGTCGAACACCACCGGCGAGATGAGCGACCCGCGCACCAGCACCGGCCCACTGCCCATCTTGTGGTCGCCCAGTTCCTTCTTTTCCAGGCCCGGGTGATCGGTGGCAAAGGTGACATCCACCGCGATGGCCATCTGCGGATTCACCCGGTTGGCCGCCACCAGGGCGCCCCCGCCCTGCGAGCCGATCTCCTCCTGCGTGGTGGCGGCCGCCACCACGCGCGCCTTGCCCGGCTTCTTCTTGTAGCGCCGCAGTGCCTCGAGCACGGTAAAGGCCCCGATGCGGTCGTCGATGGCGCGTGAGACAACGCGGTCGTTGGGAAAGTCCAGCGCGGGCGCATCGATGACGGCCGCGTCTCCCACGCCCACGCGCGCCTCGGCTTCGGCGCGGCTGGCGGCCCCGATGTCCACCCAGAGATCCGTGAGCTTGGAGGCCTTTTCCCGCTCCGCCCGCTTGATCAAGTGGATGGGCTTCTTGCCCACGACGCCCGTGACATCGCCCTTGGGCGTGAGGAAGCGCAGGCGCTGGCCAACAAGCACCTCCGGATCCCACCCGCCGATGGAATCGACGTAGAGGTAGCCATCATCATCAATGTATTGCACGATGAGGCCGATCTCGTCGATGTGACCGTCGAGCAGGATCGTGGGCGATCCCTTGGGGTTCACCTCGGCAAAGCTGTTGCCTGCCACGTCGCAGGTCACGTGATCGGCGAACGTCTCCGCCTCCGCTCGCCAGGTGCGCGCGGCCGGCCCTTCGTACCCGGAGGGACCGGGGGCATCGAGCAGGCGCTTGAGGAAGGCAATCGATGATGAAGTGAGCATGGGCACGTGCGGGAACGAGGAAACTGTAATACGGCAGTTAATCAGTCTCCATATGCTAGTGCGAACGGGCGCGTGAGGGAAGCGGCGCGCGGGGGGCGGCCCTCCCGCTCGCGCCCCCCCGGTCCCGGGGTGTAGCTTGAGGGCAGTCGAACTCCCCGCGCCGCGCCCGCTGCCGGCGCCGCGGGCTGGATGGTCTCCACCCCCACCCCACGAGCCATGCGTCGGACACTCCCCTCCCTGTTGCTCGCCCTCGCCGCCACCGCGCCCGCCGCGGCTGCCCAACGCGCCGGCGGTGCCGCCCCGGCCGCGCGTGCCCCGTCGGCCGTCGGCACGAACATCGTCGAGAAGACCGCCGGGTTTGACAGGCGCGACGGCTTCATTCCCGTGTACGTGAACGACACCACCGGTCGCGTGCTGCTGGAAATTCCGCGCGATTCCTTTCCGGCGCTGATGATCGTGATGCAGTCCACCGGCCTGGGCTCGAACCCCATCGGGATTGACCGCGGCGGAGACGGCGAGACGCAGATCGTGGAGTTTGATCGCCACGGCAACCACGTGTACGTGGTGTACCGCAACACGAGCTTCCGCGGGGACCCCAGCAGCCCCGAGCACGAGCGGACCATCAGCGAGTCGTTTCCGGTGAGCACCGTGGCCGCGCTGCCACTGCTGGCCACCGAGGACGGGCGACTGCTGGTGGACGCCACCGACTATCTGGTACGCGACTGGACGGATGTAGCGGGCACCCTGCAGCGCTCGCGGCAGGGGGCCTACTCGGTGGCGCGCGACCGGTCGTCGGTGTACTGGCCGCTCACCAGGGCCTTTCCCGGGAACACCGAGATTGACGTGTCGCTCACCTTCGCCACGAGCGGCCGTCCGGGCGGGATCGTGAGCCGCCAGGCGCCCGACGGCGCGGCGTTCACGCTGCATGATCATGTGTCGTTCACCCAGTTGCCGGACGCCGGGTACAAGCCGCGCATGTGGGACCCGCGCGTCGGCTACTTCGGGGTGACGTTCAATGACTATGCCCAGTCGGTGAAGCTGCCGCTGCAGCAGCGCTGGATCTCGCGGCACCGCCTGGAGCGGGTGAATCCCAGTGATCCTAATTCCCCTATCAAGAACCCCATCCGGTACTGCGTGGACCCCGGCATCCCGGAACCCATCAAGACCGCCACGATGACCGGCGTGAAGTGGTGGGAGCAGGCCTTTGACGAGGCCGGCCTCAAGGGCGGCTTCGTCGTGACGTTCTGCCCGGACAGCGTGGATATGATGGATTCGCGCTACAACGTGCTGGTGTGGGAGAACCGCAACGAGCGCGGCTGGTCAGTGAGCGCGGGGATTTCCGACCCGCGCACGGGCGAGATCGTGAAGGGCGTCTCGCGGCTGGATTCGCACCGGGCCCGCACCGCGTACAACATCTACGCGGCGCTCAAGGGCGCGGCGATCTCGCCGGCTGATACGCATTTTGTGCTGGGACGCGTGCGACAGGTGAGCGCGCACGAGATCGGGCACACGCTGGGTCTGTCGCACAACTTCATGGCGTCCACCTACGGGCGGGCGTCGGTCATGGACTATCCGCCGCCGCGGGTTCGGCTCGACGCCAACGGCAACATCGACGTCTCCGACGCCTACGCCGTGGGACCCGGCGCGTATGACGTCTGGGCCATCCACTGGGGATACGGCATCTTCCCCCCGGGGACGGAGCAGGATTCGCTGAACGCCCTCATACGTGAAGGACTGAGCAAGGGCTACCTGTACCTGTCCGACGGCGACGCCCGTCCGGAGTTCGGCTCCGACCCGCGCACGCACCTCTGGGACGACCAGAACTCGGCGCTGGCCTTCCTGAAAACCCAGATGGACGTGCGCCGCGTGGCGATCTCGCGATTCGGGTTGCGCAACCTGCGCCCCGGGGAGCCGCTGGCCAGGCTGCAGGAACGCTTTGCGCCCCTGTACTTCTTCCATCAGTTTGCGCTCAATACCCTGGCGCGGACCATCGGCGGCATGGAGTACACCAACGTCGTGGTGGGCGACGGCCAGCAGGCCACCACGCCCATCCCGGGCGCGCGGCAGCGCGCGGCGCTGCACGAGATGCTCGGCGCGCTGGCGCCGGCGGAGCTGGCCATTCCCGACACGGTGCTGACGCTGCTGGAGCCGAACGCGGCCAGCGTCTCGCCGCGGGTGGAACTGTTCAATTCCGAGACGCAACCCGCGTTCGATGAACTGGGCGCGGCTCGCACCCTGGCGCAGATGGTGGTGGACGACATCCTGCAGCCCGAACGCACCGCCCGGCTGGTGATGTTCGCGCATCGCGGGGCCAACATGCTGACGCTCAACGAGACCATTGATTCGCTGATTGCCCAGACCTGGAGCGCGCCGGTGCCGGCCAGCGGCAAGCTGGCCGCGCTGCAGCGAGTGTCGCAGCGGGCCGTGGCCGATCGGTTGCTGCAACTGGCGGCTGATACCACGGCCGCCGCGCAGGTGCGGGCCATCGTGGAGCTGGAGATCAGGACGCTGCAGCAGATTGCGGCCCGTCGGGCCATCACCGGGAGCTTTGCCTCCCGGGCGCACTGGAACGCCATCGCGAACGACTTCAAGCGCTGGATCGAGCGGCGTGAGCTGCCGCAGCCCACCAGGGCGCTGACGCCCCCGCCGGGCGACCCATTTGGCGGTGGCGGCGGAGGATAAGGCGCGGGCGCCCACTGCCCATTGACCCTGCAACACGATATCTCTCAACTGGGGCGCGATTGGCGCCAGCGGGAACTCTCGCGGGGGGCAGGATGCGGATACGCAGGGTTGGGGTCGTGGGCGCCGGGACGATGGGCCACAGCATCGCGGCGCTGGCCGCGTCGGCTGGGCTGCCGGTGCACTTGCTGGACATCGCCGGGCCGGAGGGCGACCCGGACGCGCCGGCCCGGCAGGGACTGGACCGGGCGCGCAAGGCGCGCCCGGCGGCGTTCATGGACGCCGCCCGCGCGGCGCTCATTGAAGTGGGCAACACGACGGACGGCCTCGGCGTGCTGGCCGAGTGTGACCTGGTGATCGAGGCGATC
Source organism: Gemmatimonadaceae bacterium (assembly GCA_035700805.1). Lineage (GTDB taxonomy): Bacteria > Gemmatimonadota > Gemmatimonadetes > Gemmatimonadales > Gemmatimonadaceae > JAGWRI01. The sequence goes on from DASSOG010000016.1 coordinate 24,976, forward strand.
ATCGAGCAACTGGAGCCCAAGCGCGCGCTGTACGCGCGGCTGGAGGACGTGCTCCTGTCCCACACGCTCATCGCGACCAACACGTCGGGCATTCCCATGGCCCAGCTCACCGAGGGCCGCAGCGACGGCTTCCGGCAGCGCTTCCTGGGCATGCATTTCTTCAATCCGCCGCGCTACCTGCACCTGCTGGAGATTATCCCCACCGCGCGGACGGCGCCCGAGACCATCGCGACGGCTCGCGCGTTCAGCGAACGCGTGCTGGGCAAGGGCGTCGTGATGGCGCGCGATGTCCCGGGGTTCGTGGCCAACCGGCTGGGGGTGTACGGGATGGTGCTGGCGCTGCGCATGCTCCAGGAGTTCGACCTCAGCATTGACGAGGTGGATGTGCTCACCGGCCCGCTGCTGGGCCGTGCCAAGTCGGCCACCTTCCGCACGGCCGACCTCACGGGGCTGGACGTGCTGTCGCACGTGGCCACCGGGCTGGCCCAGGCGACGGGGGAGGACTTCGCGCTCCCGGCGTGGGTGGGCGCCATGGTCAAGGACGGCCAGCTGGGCGAGAAGACCGGCGTCGGGTTCTATAAGAAAATTGGCAAGGAGATCCACACACGGAACTGGAAGACGGGCGAATACGCGCCCGCCGCCCGTCCGGAGTCTCCGGCCATCGGCAAGGCGCTGAAGCTGCCCCTGGGCGAGCGCCTGCGCGCGGCCGTGGCGCTCGACGGCACGTACGGGGAGTTCGTTCGCGAGTACCTCACCCGGCTGTCCGGGTACGTGGTGGAGACCGCGCCGAAGATCGCGTACCACCGCAGCGACGTGGACCATGCCATGGAATGGGGGTTCGCGTGGGAGGCAGGTCCGTTCCGGCAGCTCGACCTGCTGGGCAATGCCCTCCCGGTGGGCGCCACGCTGCGCCCGGCGGCGCTCAAGGACGGCTGGTACGCGCCCGATGGGACGCGCCAGGGGTCGGTGGATGGCAAGGGTTATGTGCCCATCGAGGAGCCCGCGGGGTTGCTGCGCATCGAGACGCTCCGACGTTCACGGCGGGCCCTGGTTGAGTCGGCGGACGCGACGCTGTGGGATGCCGGTGATGACGTCGCGGTGCTGGAATTCCATAGCAAGATGAATTCGCTGGGCGAAGGCGTGCTCACCATGCTGATGAAGTCGCTGGATGTGGTGGACAGCAAGGGGCTGGCCGGCCTGGTGCTGGGCAACGACGATCCGCGCACCTTCACGGCGGGCGCGGACCTGATGATGGTGGCGTCGCTGGCGCAGGCGGGGAACTGGCAGAAGCTCGAGGACGCGGTGGAGCTCTTCCAGGGGTGCTCGATGTCCATCCGGCAGGCGCCCTTCCCGGTGGTGGCGGCGCCCTTTGGCCTCACGCTGGGCGGGGGCACCGAGTGGTCGTTGCACGCCGACGCCATCCAGGCGCACGCCGAGCTGTACATGGGCCTGGTGGAGGTGGGAGTCGGGCTGCTGCCAGGCGGCGGGGGCACCAAGGAATTACTGTTCCGGTATGCCGGCGAACTGAAGCCGTACGACGACGCGGATCCCTTTGAGGCGCCGAGGCGCGCGTTCAAGCAGATTGCCATGGCGGCCACGAGCACCAGCGCGCTGGAGGCCCGGGCGCTGGGGTACCTGCGCGATCGCGACGGCATCTCGATGAACCGGGATTTCCTGCTGGCCGATGCCAGGCGGCGCGTGCTGGACCTGGCGCCGGGCTATGTGGCGCCCCAGCCCCGCACCATCGAGGCGCTGGGCAAGGCGGGCATGGGCAACCTGCACTATGCCGCGTGGGCCATGCGCGAGGCAGGGCAGGCCAGTGACCATGACGTGCGCATCGCGCTGGAGATTGCCCGGGTGCTCTGCGGTGGGGATGGGCCGGCGCGCCTGGTGAGCGAGGACGACATCCTCGACCTGGAGCGCGATGCCTTCCTGCGGTTGCTGGGCACCAGGGAGACGCAGGAACGGATTGCCCACATGCTCAAGACCGGCAAGCCGCTCCGCAATTGAGAGGGATGAATCGTGACTGACGTCGTGATCGTGTCGGCGGTGCGCAGCGCCGTGGGCCGTGGCAAGAAGGGCGGGGCGCTCTCGGGTGTGCACCCCATCGAACTCTCGTCGCGCCTGATGCGCGCGGCGGTGGAGCGCGTGGGCGTGGATCCCGCGATCCTGGACGACGTGCTGTGGGGGTGTGCCATGCCCGAGGCCGGCCAGGGGCTGAATGTCGCGCGCCTCTCGCTGTTGCGGGCCGGATTCCCCGTGGACGTGCCGGGGGCCACCATCAACCGCTTCTGCTCGTCCGGCTTGCAGACGGTGGCCTTTGCCGCGCAGGAGATCCTGAGCGGCATGGCGGACGTGGTGCTGGCCGGCGGCGTGGAGATGATGAGCCAGGTGCCCATGAGCGGCTACCACACGCGGTTGGACGCGGACGCCGTGGAGAGTTACATCGGCATGGGATTCACCGCCGAGCGCGTGGCGGACCGGTACAAGGTGTCGCGCGAGGAGCAGGACGCGTGGTCGTTCGGGAGCCAGCAGAAGGCGGCGGCGGCGCTCAAGTCGGGGGCGTTCACGGACCAGATCATACCGATTCCAATAACACACGCCGAGTGGCGCGGGGCGAAGAAGGACGAGACCACGGTGGACTTCAGCGTGGATGAGTGTCCGCGGGTGGACACCACCTTGGAGGGGCTGGCCAAGCTGCGTCCCGCCTTCAAGGCCAGGGGGAGCGTGACGGCGGGCAACTCCAGTCCCTATTCGGACGGGGCGAGCGCGGTGCTCGTGATGTCCGCCGAGCGGGCCAGGGCCCTGGGGCTCACGCCGCTGGCGCGGTTCGTCTCGTTTGCGGCGGCGGGCGTGGAGCCCGATGTCATGGGCATGGGGCCGGTGAAGGCGGTGCCCAAGGTGCTCAAGCGTGCCGGGCTCAAGCTGGAGGCCATGAAGCTCATCGAGTTCAACGAGGCCTTTGCCTCGCAGGTCCTGGCGGTGTCGCGCGAGCTCGGGATGAACCGGGACCTCGTGAATGTGAACGGTGGCGCGATCGCGCTGGGGCACCCCCTGGGCGCCACGGGCGCCAAGCTCACCACCCAACTCGTCCACGAACTGCGCAAACGCGGGGGTGGGCTGGGGCTGGTGACCATGTGCATCGGGGGTGGCATGGGCGCGGCCGGCATCTTCGAGGTGTACGCCTAGGCGACGCCCCTTGTGCTACGTGGTAAGTTCAAGGCATGACCGCCAATGAGATGGACTCCGGCCCCGTGCCCAGCCCCGGCCTCACCGCCGGCGACCTGACCACGAACACGCTCAAGGCCGCCCGCAACGGGCTGCTGCGCGTGCATCGGCTGCTGCTCGAAGTGGAGCGGATCGAGCTGGAGCGGTCGCGCGGCCGCATGACGCCCAACCAGTACCTGCAGGCCGTGCTCTCGGACCCGGCCTTCGACTGGCTGCGCCCGGCTTCCCAGCTCATCGTGCAGATCGATGAGGCCCTGGACGACGCCGAGCGCGAGGGCGCGCCGGTGGAGAGCGGCACCACGGCGTCCTTGCTGGCGCAGGTGCGGTCGTTGCTCACGCCCGTGCCCCCCACCACGATGTTCGCCACGCGGTACCTGCAGATGCTGCAGGACCATCCCGACGTCGTGTTCGCACATCGCGACGTCATGGCGGGCCTGCCCAAGGGATTCCTGGGGCCCACGCCGGACCTGCTGCAGTAGGCTCGGCCCCAGGCGCGACGCGCGGCCGAAGGTCGGGCCGCGTCGGGTGGGTTCAGTCGGCGAGTTCGAGGGACCGCCACAGATACCAGCAGGCCACGGTGGCGTACGGGCTCCACGCGGCCCCCACCCGCTGCACGTCGCGCGGCGTCACTCGGCGTCGCTTGCCGTAGGCGCGCTGGATGGCGTTCTGGATGCCCAGGTCCAGTTCGGGGAGTACGTCGGGGCGGCCGAGCTTGAACATCAGGAACATCTGCGCCGTCCACGGGCCAATGCCCTTCACCTGCACCAGGTGCTCGATGATGGCTGAATCGCTCATGTGGCGCACGCGGGTGAGCGGCACCGCGCCAGTCAGCACCTTCCGCGCCAGGTCACGCAGGCAGGCCGCCTTCTGGCGCGAAAGGCCGGCCGCGCGGAGCTGCTCGTCCGTCAGCTCCAGCAGGCGACCCGGCTCCAGATGCCGGTGAGGAAAGAGGGCGCAGAACCGGTTGAGGATGGTGGTGGCCGCCCGCCCGGAGAGCTGCTGAAAGACGATGGCGCGCGCGAGGTCGTGAAAGTGCGAGCGGCCCGTGCGCCGTCGCAGCCGGCACGGCCCCACGCGGCGTATGATACCGGCCATCACAGGATCCACGCGGCGCAGGTGCGCCAGCGCCCGGCGACCCTCGACGGGGGTCATGCGGCGGGAGTGGTGGCGTGGCGCGAGTGGTTCAGCGGAGCGCCTTGAGCGCGACGGACATGGCGTCCATGATCTCGTCCACCTGCGCCTCCTGGATCACGAAGGGCGGCGAGAGCGCAATCGTGTCGCCCGCCATGCGCACCAGCACGCCCTGCTCCAGGCACGAGAGGAAGACATCGAGCGCGCGGGCGCCGGGCTGGCCCTCGCGCGGACGCAATTCCACGGCGCCCACCAGGCCGATGTTGCGCACGTCCACCACGTGCGGCGCGCTGTCCAGTTGGTGCAGCGCGCTGGCCCAGTAGGGTTCCAGCTCCCGGACCCGCGCGAACAATCCCTCGCGCTCGTAGAGGTCCAGCGTGGCCAGGCCGGCAGCGCATGGGAGGGGATGACCGGAATACGTATAACCGTGGAACAGCTCAACGCCCGGCCCGGCCGCGCCCATGATGGCGTCGTAGATGCGCGTGTGCACCGCCACCGCGCCCATCGGTACGCAGCCGTTGGTGATGCCCTTGGCCATCGTGATCATGTCGGGTACCACGCCAAAGAATTGCGCGCCAAAGGGCGTCCCCAGCCGTCCAAAGCCGGTGATCACCTCGTCGAAGATCAGCAGCAGGCCGTGCCGATCGCAGATGGCACGCAGCCGCTGCAGGTATCCCAGGGGAGGCACGAGGACGCCGGTGGACCCCGCCATGGGCTCCACGATCACCGCCGCAATGGACTCCGCGCCTCGCTCGGCGACCACTGCTTCCAGCGCGTCGGCCAGCTCCGCCCCCCATGCCGGCTGTCCGCGGCTGAAGGCGTTGTGTTCCAGGCTGTGTGTGTGCGGCAGGTGATCCACGTGGGGCAGCAACTGGCCCGTGAACTGGCGCTGGTTGGCGGCAATGCCGCCCACGGAGATGCCCCCGAAACCCACGCCATGGTATCCGCGCTGCCGTCCGACAAACCGGACGCGCTCGGGCTGTCCTTTAGCCTTCCAGTATGCCAGCGCGATCTTGAGCGCCGTATCCACCGATTCCGAGCCGGAGTTGGTGAAGAACACCCGGTCCAGTCCCTCGGGCGTGAGCGCGGCCACGCGGTGGGCGAGTTCGAAGGCCGCGGGATGGCCCATCTGGAATCCGGGCGCGTAGTCGAGCGTTGCCGCCTGCTCGGCAATGGCGCGGACGATGGGTTCACGGGCGTGACCCGCGTTCACGCACCAGAGGCCGGCGGTGCCGTCGAGCACGCGACGGCCATCGGCGGTGACGTAGTGCATGTCACGGGCGGAAACGAGCAGCCGCGGCGCCTGCTTGAAGGCGCGGTTGGCCGTGAACGGCATCCATTGCTCGTCCAGCGGGACGGCCTGCGGAGTGGGTGTGGCTGACTTCATGACGACGGAGAGCGAAAGGAGAAGCGCCGGTGACCGGGACGCCCGGCCCGCGGCAGGTTAGGTTTGGGTTGACGAGGCAGCCCTGACGCGAGCGAATATGAGCCGGGAACCAGCGAAGAGCGAGAAGGCGGCAACGGACCTGGCGGAGGCCATGCCCGCGGGAGACGAACCGGCCGTACGCGAAAAGCTGGAGGCCATTCGCCACGCCAAGCGGACGCGAATGCGGTGGACGCTCTCGCGGCATACGGCGGAGCGGGCGATTGTCGCGATTGCCGGCGTCCAGGCGAGTTCCGCCTATCAGCGATCCAGCAAGAGCCGCCGTCGCAAGCGGCGCAAGCGACTGCTGTAGGCCGAGCGATCCCGCACGCGGCTGCTGCGGGCCGAGGGATACCGCAAGCGGCTGCTGCAGGCCGCTCGGCGCCGCGGTCGGCCTGGCCCGCGCGGCGGATCCGCGCTAGCTGGCGGCCGCCACCACGCCCGCGCGCACTGCCCGGCGCCGCACCGCCCACCGCCACCGGTAGACGCTCAGTCCCAGCACCAGCAGGAAGCAGATCTCCACGTAGACCTTTTCGGCGTCGATGTAGTCGATCGGCTTGTCGGTGAGCGTGGGATCGGTGAGCAGCCCGTGGATGAAGAACAGCGCGGCGGTGAGGTAGGTGAGGTAGTGGAAGAGCTTCCACTTGGTGCGCCCGATCTGCAGCCGGTAGTAGGACGTGACGACTACGACGATCAGCACGTACAGCGAGGCCGCCCCCAGCGTGTTGATCCACGGCTGCTTGGGGCCGACCATGGGGTAGATGATGTCAATGAACCGGAACGCGGGATCCTGCACGGCGAGCAGGAGCAGCGCGTGCAGCACCGCGAGCACCAGCGCCACGTAGCCGGTCCAGTTGTGGATGGCAAAGTAGTTGAACCGCCGGTGGGGCCACTGCTTCCACGGGTTGTAGTGCATGGAGAGCAGCAGGCCGAGCAGCAGGTTGATCGTCAGGAGGGCGATCGCGACGAGGGCGACGTAGGTCGACAGGTCGAGTGGCTTCACGGCGTCATGGGTCGGCGTCGGGAGGGGAGGGCGGGTGGGCGGGGGTGACGCGCGGTGCCTCTGTCATGCGACGCGGCCCCGTTGCCTAAGCTAACGCACGGCCGCGGCCAACTGCTGAGACGGCCTATCCGCCGTACTCTCGCGCCCACTTGACGGCGTAATAGAGCCCCACGCCGCCGGCGATGCTGCTCACGATGAATGCCGTCATGATCCCGAACCTGGCCGCGGCGTACCAGCCGATGGTGCTGCCGATGGTGGCGCCGATGGTTCCGAACAGCTTTTTCATGATTTCCGCTCGGGTGAGTGTATTCACCGTTAACGACCGTTGGAGGAGCCGTGGCGTCACGAACTCCGCCCGGTGTACGTTGCTCAAGCCCCTGTCACGCCGCCACCTTCCCGACCTCACCCGGTGTCTGCCATGTCGCGCATCCTGAACTACTTCCTGAAGGGCCTGATCGTCACCGCGCCGGTGTTCCTCACGGTGTACATCTGCTACGTCATCTTCACCACGATTGACGGGTGGCTGGAGCTGCCGATTCCCGGCGTCGGGTTCGTGGTGACCATCGCCCTGATCATCCTCGTGGGGATTGCCGCGCAGACCTTTGCCGCCCGCGCGCTGAGCACCGGGCTCGACGCGCTGTTCGAGAAGTTGCCGTTCGTGCGGCTGCTCTACTCAAGCACGCGCGACCTGCTCAATGCCTTTGTCGGGGAACACCGCCGCTTTGACAAGCCGGTGCTGGTGACGCTGGGTGGCGGCACGGGCGCTCGCGTGTTCGGCTTCGTGACGCAGGAATCGCTCGACATGTTCGGCGTCAGCGACTCGGCCGCGGTGTACGTGCCGCAGTCCTACAACTTTGCGGGCAACCTCATCGTGTTTCCGGTGTCGCACATCACGCCGCTGGCGGTGGAGAGTTCCCGCGTGATGGCCTTCATCGTCTCGGGCGGCGTGACCGCGGTTACCGAGGGCTGACGGCGGGCGTCCAGCGGCCCAGCCGCCCGCGGGGCCCGGCGGCAATGCCCACGCCGGCGTTGCTGAAACGCACCGCGTTGAGGGGCAGTGAGTCCACCGCCATCCACGACGCGCCGCGATCGTGGGAGACCGCGGTACCCGCGAGGCCCACGGCGACGACGATCGTGTCGTCCACCCACGCGACGCCCGACAGGTAAGCACTCACCAGCGGCCCGGGGGCCGCGCGCCAGCTCCGCCCGCCGTCCGCCGAGAGGGCGACGTTGGCCGTGGCGGCATGGGGCTGGGTGTAATCGCCGCCCACCGCCACGCCGTGTCCATCCGCGCGGAACGCCACGGCGAAGATGCCGGACGCGGCGGACCCCGCGTGCACGGGTGTGCCGGCCACGGACCACGAGCGGCCCCGGTCGGCGGAGTGGTACACGCGCGCCTGGGCGCCGCCGCCCGTCCCGATCCACACGTCGCCGCTGCCCGACACCGTGAGGCAGGTGCCGCTGGCGGCGAACATGGCCTCGCCAGGCAACGCGTCCGGCAATGCCCCTGGCGGCACGCGCGTCCAGCTTCGGCCGCCGTCGTCGCTCACCAGCACGAACAGCTTGCCGTCCACCGGGTCGCTGACCGCGATGCCATGGTCGCGATCCCAGAAGGCAAGCGCGTCGAAGAACACGCCCCTGGTGTCGGTGGTGTAGACCTGTTGCCAGGTGAGGCCGCCATCGCCCGTCCTGAAAATCCGCGCCTGTCCCTGTTCGGCGGGGCCGGCGGCGGCCGCCACCGCCGTGTTCGCGTCCAGCCCCGCAATGGAGCGCAGGTCCAGGCGCTCGGCGTCGGGCACCACATGCAACGACCAGGTGGCCCCGCCATCGGTGCTGCGCGCCACCGTGCCGCGCGTCCCGCTGGCCCATGCCACGCCGCTGGCGGCAACGCTCACGCCCCGGAATTCCGCCGTGGTGTTCACCGAAGCCATCTGCCACTGGGCCGGCAGCGGAGCGGGCAGCGCGGCGCCCGCCATGACGGTGACGACTGTGAAGACGATGTGCGAACGACTCACGGATGGTGCTCCTCGTCGGAGGGGGGAACGGCGGGCTCGGTGGCGGAGGACTCGGGTCCAGGCGCGGCGCGGTCCGGCGCGTCCAGCGCCGTCGCTGGCAGCACGATCTCGCGCGTGTCCCGGATTTTATCGAGCCCCAGCACGTCATCCGCGCGCCAGGCCAGGTAGAAGAAGCCCAGTGCGCAGAGCACGGTGGCCACACCCGACAGCCAGTACCGGTGGCGGAGCACGATGAAGAACGAGACTCCGACCGGCAGCAGGATCGAGCCGAAGAGCGCGGCCAACACTCGGAGCATGCAACCGGGATTTCCAGCGCGGGACATGCAGGCGGCAGGTGGGGCGTGGGGGAGACGGGGGGGCGGAGCAGGGGCGACGGGAAATCTCCGGGTTCCGCGCGGTGGCGGCAAGCGGTGTTGCGCGGGGGAGCCGCCATGCGCTAGCGTGAGCGACGAGCCCTGGGTGCGCACCGGCAGTCGGGTGCCCGGGTGTGCCTCAACCCCATCTTCATGATCACGCCTTCCGACATTGTCGCGGCCCGCGAGCGGATCGCGGGCCGCGTGCACCGCACGCCGCTCCTCTCGGCCACGCGCCTTGGCGCGCCGGCGGGTGTCTCGCTCTGGCTCAAGGCGGAGCTGCTCCAGAAGACGGGGTCGTTCAAGGTGCGTGGCGCGCTCAACGCCATATTACAACTCAGTGATGCCGAGCTGGGTCGTGGGGTGGTGGGCGTGTCGGCGGGCAACCACGCGCAGGCGCTGGCGTGGGCGGCGCGCGCGGCGGGCACCGCGTGCACCGTGGTGATGCCCGATCCCGCGGTGCAGGCCAAGCTGGACGCCACGCGCGGCTACGGGGCCACGGTGATCCAGGAGGCGTGGGGCACCGCCATGTTTGATCGGGCGCGGCAGTTGAGCGCCACGCACGGATATGTGTTTGTGCATCCCTTTGACGATCCGCGCGTGGTGGCCGGCGCCGGCACCACCGGGCTGGAGATCCTGGAGGACCTGCCCGATGCGGATGCGATCGTGGTCCCGGTGGGGGGCGGCGGGTTGCTGGCCGGCATCGCGGTGGCGGCCAGGGCGGTGAACCCGCGGGTGAAGGTGTTTGGCGTGGAACCCGAAGGCGCGCAGGCGCTGCGCGCGAGCCTGGCCGCCGGGCGGGTGACGCCCATTGCCCCGCCGAGCACGATTGCCGACGGCCTGGCCGCGCCGATGACTACCGAGCTGCCGTTCGAGGTGGCGCGGCAGTTCGTGGACGACGTGGTGGTGGTGACCGACGCGGAGATCGTGGCGGCGATGGGGCTGGTGCTCTCATCGGCCAAGCTGCTGGCGGAGCCGGCGGGGGCCGCCGCCGTGGCGGCGGTGGTGCACGGCCGGATTCCCGTGGCCCCCGGGGCGCGGGTGGTGTGCGTAGTGAGCGGCGGGAACGTGGACCTGGCGCGATTAAAAGAACTTATATAACCTGGCCTGGCCGCGGCCCGCCGGTGGTCAGCGCTTTGGGCCGCCCCGGCTCAGGCGCCACTTGGTCCAGATGACCACCGTGGCGCATCCGCTGGCCGTGGGCTGGATGAACTCCGCCGGCGTCTGCCCCGCGTGGTACACTTCCATGGCGCCCACGTTCTGGGGCAGCAGGAAGGAGTTGACGTCGCCCGGGCTCATGGACACCCATGGCGTGCCGTCCACCACGTAGTTCACGCAGTTGGTCCCAGTCTGGCGGACGTCGTACACATACGTGTCGAACCCGGACGTCTGCACGCGAAAGCCCGGCACCGCGCGCATGAGGTCGGTGAACCGGTCGGCCTGGCGCCGGTCAATCTGCTGCTCGTCCAGGAAGAACCCGGTGCCCATCTTCTCGCGCGTGGTGAACCCCACGGCCTGGAGCCCGCTCGTGCGCTGCGCCTCGGTGGTCACGGTGGGGAGCACGCTCACCGCCTGCTCAAAGCGCAGGGTTACGCTGTCGGCGGACCCGCTGGACAGCTCGACGACCTGTTCTACGGGGTTGTAGCCGATGCGGCGCGCGATCACCACCTGCGTGCCCGACGGCAAACTGTCCAGCTCGAATGAGCCGTCAGCCGGGGTGTTCATGATGCGCGTGGTGCCTTCAAGCTGCACGCGTGCCCCGGCCACGGGCTCGCCCGTGACGCTCAGCACCCGCCCGGTCAGGCGCGCCCTGACCATCGTGCGCGGCTTCACCGGCACCGTGTCGCCCGCGGTTGCGGCCGCGGGCGCGGTCGCGACCACGGCCGCGCCCGTTCCCAGGCTGAGGCTGCGGACCGCCAGGACTTCATTGTTGAGTGTCACCGGCACATCACCGCTCCGGCGTCCGGCCAGTGCCACCTGGACCTTGCCGTCCAGCGTGGCGGGCAGGCCGCAGATGCGGTACGTGCCGTCGGCGTCGGTGGTCGCGGCGCGGATGTGGGGGACCTTGCGAAGGCCGCCAAGCTCCAGCTCGGTCCAGACCACTGACACGCGCGCGTTGCCGAGTGGCTGGTCCGTGTCCGCGTTGCGAATCCGACCGAACAGCGCGGCCGGGCCGCGCGTGAGCCAGGCTGCCGGACAAAGCTGCCCCACCAGCGCGGACGCGGACGGCGTGGCCATGTCCACCGTGCGCGATTGTCCGGCGGCCAGGGTGATGGGTGGCGTGACCAGGCTGATGCCCAGCGAATCCAGGATCGGATGGCTGGCCACCATGCGGTACGTGCCCGGGGGCACGCTGTCCAGATGAAAGCGACCGTCGCCATCCGCCACGGCGAGCAGCGTCGTGCCTTGTATACCAACTTGCGCCCCGCCCATCGGGTGCCCGCGGATGCTGTCAAAGACAATGCCGCTGACTGATGCGGTGCCCGGTGCCTGCTGTGCGATCGCCGGGTGGAGGGCGGCGGCCAGCATGGCCGCAGGCGCCACGAATCGGAGGAAGTGGGTGCCACGCATGCCGAATAGTACAACGCAGGGCTTGCGGGGCTCCAGTTGCCTGCCGCTTGCCCGGCGCGGGGCACTCCGCGGCGCGGGTCGGGATGGTATCGGGTTGCATCGGACAATGTGCCCGATGGTGTCGACTTATTGCCGGGTCGAATTGCGACCCAGCGCCTTGCCCGACTGTGGCGCGCAAACAACACTGGGGACACCGGGCGGCGTGTCGGATTTACCAGGCATGGCCGGCACCGCCACGGCAGCGAGACCCACCGACGCTGGTGGCTGCGTGGAGTGTCCCATTGATCTTCGGAGCAACCTGACGGTGCAGCGACTTGCGGATCGCGTGAAGCAGGCACTCTTCGATCACTTCGAGCAGACGCTCGTGGTGGTGCTGGTGGTGTCGCTGGTGCTGATCAACTTCGTGGTGGACTACAAGCTCGCGTTCCTGAGCTTCTACTACCTGCCGATCATTGCCGCGGGGTTCCTGCTGGGCCGCAACAGCGCGGTGTGGGCCGCCGTGCTCACGGTGCTGCTGGTCGCGTTCTTCCAGGCGGTGACGGGGCTGGGTGGCGTCCCGGGGTTTTCGGAGCCGGTGATCATGTACTTCGCGCCGTGGGCCGGGTTCCTGGTGCTCACGGCGTACGTGGTGGGCTCGCAGTCCGACCAGCGCAAGGCGCGCGCCGAAGACGTGCGACGCACGTACATGGCGCTGCTGGAGATGCTGACCTTCCACCTGGACGCGGTGGACCGGCACCGGGGCGGCCACAGCTATCGCGTGGCTGAACGCGCCGTGGCCATTGGTCGCAAGCTCGGCGTCCGCGGCGATGCGCTGGAAGACCTGCGCGTCGCCGGGTTGCTGCACGAGCTCGGCCCGCAGGATCCGCGCGTTGCCCGCATGTTCGCCGACTTCCCGCGCGAGATTCGCGAGGTGCCCGTGGCCGCGTCCATGCACGCGGCGCTGGACACGGTGACGGCGTACGGCCGCTACCACGAACTGATTGGCGACGACTGGCCCATCGATGCCCTGCGCATCCCGATGGCCGTGAAGATCCTGGCCGTGGCGGACGCGTACGAGACGCTGCTCACCCCCACCGAGACGCGCCCGGCGTTTGCGCCGTGGAACGCGCTGGAGGAAATCGACCACAGCGCGGGCCGCACCTTTGCCACGGATGTGGTGCATGCGCTGCGCTTCACCATGGCCGCCGAACGCGCCGAGCACCTGGGTGAGAAATCACCCCTCAAGCTGATCCTGACGCGCGGCGCTTGAGCGTTCGCTGATGAACTACGCGGGCGGCGCCGCGTGCTCCCCGCGCCGCCCGCGCATGGGGAGGTAGAACGCCGCCAGGGTGCGCAGGTCGGCGGCCATGTCTGGTCCGGGCATCAACGCCGGCCCCACCACCAGCGCGCGGCGGGGCCAGTGGAATGCCACGGGCACAATGGGCACGCGCGCCCCCGCGGCAATGTGGTAGTAGCCGGAACGCCATCGCGGCACTGCCCTGCGGGTGCCCTCGGGCGCCAGGCCGAGCACCAGTTGGCCGGTCTCCTTGAATCGCCGCACGGCCTGCGCCACGATGTCCTGCGACTCACCGCGATCCACCGGGAATCCCCCCAGGCGTCGCATCAGGAATCCGAGGGGCGGGCGGAACAGCGTATGCTTGCCCAGCCAGGACGCGTGCAGGCCCAGGGCCAACTTGGCCACGATGCCCACCACGAAGTCCCAGTTTGAGGTGTGCGGCGCCAGGATGAGCACGGCCTTCGGGACGTTCGGAACGTCGCCTTCGATCTGCCATCCCAGCCACCGCAGCAGCAGCCGCCCGAATGCCCGCGACACTCGCCCCCCGGATTGCGGCAACGCGTCGCCGAGCATGGGCACGGAGGAACGGGTGGACATGGTGGCCGGAAGGTAGGCGCGCACCGTGGCTGCCGCCACGCGACTGCGGCAACCTCGACAAACCATTTGCCGCATGCTATCAACTGGCCACCCATGCTCCCGTTCACCGTACCCCAGGCGTTGGACCGCACGGCAGTCAACTGTGCCGACCAGCTGGCCATGCGCTGGAAGGCCGAGGGTGCGTGGCGCTCGCTTTCGTGGCCGGCGTACCGACAGCAGGTGTACCTGGCGGCGCGCGGCTTCATGGCCCTGGGGCTCGAGCCTGGCGACGGCGTGGCCATCCTCGGCGCCAACCAGCCGGGATGGTTCGTGGCCGACCTCGCGGCCATCCATGCGGGGGCCCGCCCCGCGGGTATCTACACCACGTTCACGCCGGACCAGTGGGTGTACATCGCGCGTCATTGCGATGCGCGACTGGTGGTGGTGGAGAACGCCGAGTACGCCAGGACGTGGCTGGCCCGCCGGCACGAACTGCCCAACCTGCGCGCCATCGTCCAGATGGACGGGGCGCCGCCGGCCGGGGTGGTGGCGTGGGATGAGCTGCTGCGCCGTGCGCATGAAGTCCCTGAATCGATGCTGGCCGCGCGCCTTGCGGCGCAGACGCCGGAGTCGGTGGCCACGCTCATTTATACCTCGGGCACCACGGGCGCGCCCAAGGCGGTGATGCTCACGCACGACAACCTGACGTGGACCGCCAGCGTGGGCGTGGCGGCCATCGGTATCCGGCCAGGCGACAACGTGCTCAGTTACCTGCCGCTCAGCCACATCGCGGAGCAGCTCGTGTCACTGTTCGGGCCGCTGGTGTTCGGCGGCTGCACCTGGTTTGCGGAGGGCATGGAGCAGGTGGGCGATAACCTGCGCGAGGCGCGCCCGGATTATTTCCTGGGCGTGCCCCGGGTGTGGGAGAAGATCCAGGAGCGCATGGAGGCAGTGGGCGCGTCCAGCCCCAGGTGGCGTCGCCGGCTCGTGGCGTGGGCTCGGCGGGTGGGACTCGCGGCGGGCTATGCTGACCAGGAGGGTCGGCGACGTCCCTTGCTTTTTCCGCTGGCCAACGCGCTGGTCTTCCGCAAGGTCCGCCAGCGCCTGGGGCTCGATCGGGCGCACCTGCTGGTGACGTCGGCCGCGCCGATTGCGCGCTCCACGCTGGAGTTCTTCCTCTCGCTGGGGTTGCCCATCTGCGAAGTGTACGGCATGAGCGAATGCACGGGGCCGGCTACCATCAGCACGCCGCGGCGGTATCGCACGGGCAAGGCGGGGTTCGCCTTTCCTGGCGCGGAGCTGCGCATTGCACCGGACGGCGAGATCTGCATGCGTGGTCGCCACGTCTTTGCCGGGTACGCAAAGGATCCCGTGGGCACGGCCGACGCGCTGGATGCCGACGGGTGGCTGCACTCCGGCGACATCGGCGAGGTGGACGCCGAGGGGTTCCTGCAGGTCACCGACCGCAAGAAGGACCTGCTCATCACGGCGGGTGGTGAGAATGTGGCGCCGCAGTTCATTGAGGGATTGCTCAAGGGCATTCCGGTGGTGAGCCAGGCCGTGGTGGTGGGCGACCGCCGGCGGTACCTGGCCGTGCTGCTGGCGCTCGACCCCGCACGGGTGGTGGAGGACGCGCGTGCCATTGGCAGCCCGGCGCGCAACCCGATGGAGGCGGGGGCCTGCCAGGTGTTTCGCGCGCACCTCCAGCGCGAGATTGACGCGGTGAATGTCCGGCTGGCCCGCCCGCAAACCGTGAAGCGGTTCACGGTCGTGGCCGGCGAATTCACGGTGGAAGGCGGGGAGTTGACGCCCTCCATGAAGGTTCGACGGAAGGTGGTGACGGAGAAGTACGCCGCGGAGATCGAGGCGCTCTACTCCTAGCGCCGCGAGGCGCTAGCGCAGCATCTGCCTGGCGATGGTCTGGAGCTGCATGTTCGACGTCCCCTCGTAGATGGCGCCGATCTTGGCGTCGCGGTAGAACTTTTCGGCCGGGAAGTCCTTGGTGTACCCGTAGCCGCCGAACAGCTCCAGCGACACCGACGTCACCCGCTCGGCCACCTGCGACGCGAACAGCTTGGCCATGGCGCCTTCCATGGCGATGTCGTGGCCGGCATCGCGGAGCCGGGCCGCGTTGTACACCATGAGGCGCGCCGCTTCCACGTCCGTGCGTGCCTGCGCGAGCTGGAACTGCACCCCTTGGAATTCGGCCACCGCCTTGCCGAACTGCTGGCGCTCCTTCACGTACTCGGTGGCGGCCTTGAGTGCCCCCTGCGCCACGCCGATCATCTGCGCGCCGATGCCAATGCGTCCCTCGTTCAGCGTCTCGATGGCAATCTTGTACCCCTTGCCCACGGGACCGAGCACGTTCTGCGCGGGCACTTCCACGCCGTCCAGGATCAGCTCGGTGGTGCTGGAGGCGCGAATGCCCAGCTTGTCCTCCTTCCTGCCCACGCTGAAGCCGGGAAAGCCGCGCTCCACCACGAAGGCCGTGATGCCCTTGTAGCCCGCTTCCGGGTTGGCGTTGGCAAAGATCACGTAGATCCCGGCCTCGGCGCCGTTGGTGATCCACATCTTCCGGCCATGCAGCACCCACCCGTCGCCTCGCTGCTCCGCGCGCGACGCCATGCCGAACGCATCGGAGCCCGAGCCGGGTTCAGAGAGTGCGTATGCTCCCACCGTGCCACCCGTGAGTCGAGGCAGGTAGGTGGACTTCAGGTAGTCGCTGCCATACGAGCGCAGGGGGTAGTTGACCAGCGTGTTCTGCACGTCCACCTGGATGGCGGCGGATGCATCGACCTTTGCAAGTTCCTCGACCGCCAGCGCCACCATCATGAGCGATCCACCGGCGCCGCCCAGTGCCTCGTCCACCTGGATACCCAGCAGCCCCATCTCCGCGAATGCACGAGTCAGCTCGGGGTCGATCTTCCCGGCCTGCTCCATGGCTTGCACGCGGGGCCGGACCAGCTCCTCGGCCATGGCCGCGACCGCGTCGCGGAACATGAGCTCGTCGTGGGAGAGGAGGGTGAGGGGTGGTCGGGCGACGGCGTCGTCGGTGGGCATGACGGGGATTGTCGGAGGGTGGGCAGGCTCGCGCCTGCGGAAAGTTCCGCCCTGGAACAACCGGGCACAACCCGAGCGAGCCGCGCCAGGCGCTCAGAACATCGAGGTGGCGCTGGCGCAGAGTGCCAGGAGTTGCGCGTCGCTCATGGTGCGCCAACCCGCCGGGGCGGGCCACACGCGCCGGCGATCCATGCGCGATGAGAAGATGAGCCCGGGATTTTCCGTCTGCGGCAGCAGGTCCCATTCCAGCGCCATGCGGTAGTCCCACTGGCTCTCGTCGTACACCTCCCATTCGACGCGATCCGCGTCCACCAGGATGCGCGCACCGGCGTCACCGAGGCCAGTGTCTGCGTTCTGCGGATTGGAGGGCTGCACGTCCATCGGCCTGGGGTCCACATCCGCCGGGAGCCATCAAATACTCTGGTCTCCGCCGGCAAGCAGGTGAAACTCGCGTCCCCCGCGCCTCGCGACGGCGTCGTCGGGTATCCCGGGCGGGTAGGTACTGCATAAGCATTGACGCCCCAAGGGGATTCGTGCAACCCCGGCCCTGAATTGGGGCCGGCATCTGACGCCCGGATGACGCCAGAAATCGGGCAAATTACCCGCCCAATTCGTTACTGGCTGAGCACTTGCAGGGCCAGGTCAACCTTGCCGAAGGGGGCGGAGACCTGTGCCCCCTGCACGACCGGGCGGACGCGCTCCAGGATCTCCCGTGCAATGGCGATCCCCTCGGCCACGGCATGCTCCCGCGACCGTTCACTGGCCTTGCGCATGCGGACCAGCACCGCTTCGGGCACGGAGACGCCCGGCACCTCGTTGGCCAGGAACTCCGCGTTGCGCACCGACGCGAGCGGCCAGATGCCGGCCACGACGGGGATGTGGTCGCGTCCCATGCGCGAGACGAAGCGTTCGAGTTGCCCGGCGTCGAAGACCGGCTGCGTCATGGCAAACTCGGCGCCCGCCTCCAGCTTCCACTCGAAGCGCTTGTGCTCCTCGTCGGGGTCTGCCGCGGTGGGATTCACGCCGACGCCGATGACAAAGCGCGTGGGTTCGCCCACCGGATTGCCGCCGGGGTCGAGGCCCCGGTTCAGGTTGCGCACCAGGTTGGTGAGCCCGATCGAGTCAATGTCAAAGACCGCGGTGGCGTCGGGGTAGGGTCCCATCTTGGGGGGATCGCCGGTGATGAGCAGCAGGTTCCGCAGCCCGATGGCGGCCGCGCCCACCAGGTCGGACAGCATGCCGAGGAGGTTGCGGTCACGGCACGTGTAGTGCGTCACCGTCTCGATGCCCACGCGCTGCTGTATGAGCACACTCGTAAACAACGCGCCCATGCGACTCTGCGCGCGCGGGCCGTCGGGCACGTTCACCGAGTGGACGCCGGCATCCTTCAGGCGCTGGACATCGGCCAGGAGTTGCGTGGCGTCCACGCCGCGCGGGGGCACGATCTCCACCGAGGTGACCCACTCGCCCGCGGCGAGCCGCGCGCCCCAGCGGGAACGGGCCGCCATCGGGATGACATCCGGAAGGGCCGGCGCCGGGCCGTCGGCGGCACGGACTTCGCGTGGCGCGGGCTGCGACGCCAGCCGCGGCGCCAGCGGCCGCACGCCCTCGGCAATGGCATGGATGTGCTCGGGCGTGGTGCCGCAGCATCCGCCGATCACCTTGGCGCCGGCCTTCACGAGGTGGCGCGCGTACGAGGCCATGTATTCGGGGCTGGCCATGTACATGCTGCGGCCCCCCACCTCGCGGGGCATGCCGGCGTTGGGCTGCGCGCTCAGCTTGCGGCGCGTGATCGGCGCCATGCGCTCGATGGCGTCCAGGATGGGCTGCGGTCCCACGGAGCAGTTGAGGCCGAGCACGTCCGCGCCCCATGCGTCGAGCGAGCGGGCGATGTCCTCGGGGGTGGCGCCGTACGGGCTGAGTCCGTCGGCGCCGATGGTCATCTGCGCCACGACGGGGATGTCGCCGTCCACCTCGCGCGCCGCGCGGATGGCCTGTTCGATTTCGTGCAGGTCGCCGAATGTCTCGAGCACGAATGCCTGGGCGCCGCCTTCCAGCAGGGCGGCCATCTGCTCGCGGAAGTGGCCCCGCGCCTCTTCCAGGCCCGTGGGTCCGAACGGCTCCACGCGCACGCCCAGCGGTCCCACGGAGCCGGCGACCAGGACATCGCGCGGGCTGGCGGCCTCGCACGCGATTCGGGCCGCGGCGATGTTGATCTGGCGCACCTGCGATTCCAGTCCGTACTGGGCCAGCTTGACGCGGTTGGCGCCAAAGCTGTTGGTCTCGAGTATGTCGGCGCCGGCGCGCACGTACTCCGCATGCACCGTGCGCACCAGTTCGGGGGCGCGCAGGTTGAGTTCATCGTAGCACTGGTTGATGAACACGCCTCGCGTGTAGAGCATGGTGCCCATGGCGCCGTCGAACACGACCACGCGCGCGGGGTCGAGCAGGCGCTCGCGCGCGGCGGGGGTACTCATGCCGTGGGTCCCGCGGAGGTGCGCACCGCGTAGTACCTGGCGTCGGGGTGGTGCATGATGATCGCGGCCGTGCTCTGTTCGGGGATCAACTGGTACGCGGAGGTATGGGACATGCCCAGGTCGCGTTCGGCCGGGAGCAGGCGCAGCACCACCTGGTGGTCGTCCAGGTCGGGGCAGGCCCCGTAGCCCCAGGAGTAGCGCTTGCCGCGCCCGCCGGGAATGCCCAGTTCGCGGCGCACGCGCCGGTGCATCCATTCGGCGGTGGCCTCGGCGGCCTCCACCGAGAGCCCGTGCAGGTAGTAGGCCTCGGTGTATTCGCCGGCCGCCTGCAGGCGGTCGAACTCACGCGTGGCGGCGTCGCCAACCGTGACCACCTGCAGCGCCATCACGTCCACGTCGCCCGACTCCACGGGGCGGAAATAGTCGGCCAGGCAGAGCCGTTCGCGGCCGTCCTGCCGGGGGAAGGTGAAGCGCGCGATTTCGCGGGTGGCGCCGTCGGCGGCGTACGCGGCGGGGTCATATACGAGAATCGTATTTCCGCTGGCCTGCACGGGAAAGTAGCCGTACACGGCGCGGGGGTGGAGCAGGTGGTCGCGGCGGGCCAGTTCCTGCAGCCGGGCGCGCGTGGGCTCAAAGACCTCCCGTACCATCTTGTCGAACTGTTCGCCGGAGCCGCGTCCGCCCCACTGCAGGCGGTACAGTTCGTCCAGGTCCAGCAGGTCGAACACCTCGTCCATGGGGATGTCAGGCAGGGTGCGGGTGCCGAAGAACGGCGCCGTGGGGATCGGGTGGTCGGTGCTGACGGCGCTGCGCTGCTGGCTGTCGGTGCCGGCGCGAATATCCTTTCCCGTATTGGTGTGCAGGAACGCATCGTGGCGCGCGTCTTCCAGCAGCTTCGCGGTCGCGTCGCCGCGCCGCGCGGGATCCTGCAGCACGTCCATGGTCTCCAGCCCCTCGAAGGCGTCCTTGCAGTAGAACACCCCGGACTCATACGCGCGCTCGCCCTCCACGAAGAGCGCGCGCCGACCGAACCGTCGATTGATGGCGGCGCCACCGATGAGCACGGGAATCTTCATCCCGCGCCGGTCCAGCTCCTGCACGCAGGCCGGCATCTGCTTGGACGTGGAGACGAGCAGCGCCGAGAGCCCGATGGCGTCGGCGTTCACCTCCTGCGCCTTCTCAATAATCGTATTGACCGGCACCTGCTTGCCCAGGTCGTACACAGTGTAGCCGTTGTTGGAGAGGATCGTGTTCACCAGCGACTTGCCGATGTCGTGCACGTCGCCGTACACGGTGGCGATCACCACGCGACCCTTGGTATAGCCCTCGGCCTTCTCCAGGAACTGTTCCAGGTGCTTCACCGCCTTCTTCATCACCTCGGCCGACTGGAGTACGAAGGGGAGGATCAGCTCGCCCGCGCCGAACTTGTCGCCCACCTCCTTCATGGCGGGCAGGAGCACGTCGTTGAGGACGCGCACCGGATTCTCGCGCACGCCGGCCGCGTCGAGCACGGCCTCGATGCCGTCCTTCTTGCGATGGACGATCATCCAGTGGGCCCTGGCGTCCGGTGTCATCCCGGCGGTGGGATCTTCGGCGGCCTGCGCCTGCGCATCCTCCACCCGCCCGGAGAAGTGGTCGATGAAGCGCTGCAGGGCGTCCGCGCGCCGGTTGAACACCAGGTCATCCGCCAGCGCGCGTTCCGCCTCGGAGATCTCGGCGTACGGCGTGATGTGGGCCGGGTTCACGATGGCCATGTCCAGGCCCGCTTCCACGCAGTGGTGCAGGAACACGGAGTTGAGCACCGCGCGTGCCGCGGGCGAGAGGCCGAAGCTCACGTTGGACACCCCCAGGGAGGTGAACACGCCGGGGAGTTCGCGCTTGATCAGGCGGATGCCCTCGATGGTCTCCCTGGCCGAGTCGATCCATTCCGGGTCGCCCGTGGCCAGCGTGAAGGTGAGGTCGTCGTAGATCAGGTCGCCGGCGGTCATGCCGTACTCACCCACCACCATGTCGTAGATCTTGCGGGCAATTTCCAGCTTGCGCTCCCGCGTCTTTGCCATGCCCTGCTCGTCAATGGTGAGCGCGACGAGGGCGGCGCCATGCCGCCGGGCAATGGGCACCACGGCGTCGATGCGCTTGCGCCCGTTTTCCATGTTGATGGAATTGATGATGGCGCGTCCCGGGATGTGTTCCAGGGCGGCTTCCACCACGGCGGGCTCGGTGGAGTCGATCATGAGTGGAAGCTCAACACTCATGGACAGCAGCTTCACCAGCCTGGCCATCTGGTCGGCTTCGTCGGCGCGCTCCGTGACGGCCACGCAGACGTCCAGCACGTGCGCGCCGGCGGCCTGCTGGTCGCGCGCCACTTCCACGATGCCTTCGTAATCGTCGGCCAGCAGCAGGCGCTTCACCTTGCGCGAGCCCTGCGCGTTGACGCGCTCGCCAATGAGCAGCGGAGGCGGCTGCTGCTGCAGGGTGGTGGCGCGCATGGCGGACGAGACGCTGGGCGCGAGCGCGGCCGGCCGGGATTCCCAGGGCGAAGAGGCCCGGGGCAGCGCGCGCACGCGGCGCACCAGCGCGGCCAGGTGCTCCGGCGTGGTCCCGCAGCAGCCGCCCACCACGCGCACCCCGAACTCCGCCACGAACTCCGCCAGCATCCGGGCCATGGGCTCGGGTTCCAGCGGATACACCGCGTCGCCGGTACCCGTGTTGATGGGGAGCCCCGCGTTGGGGATGCACGAGACCGGCAGGCTAGCGTGCGCCGTGAGGTAGCGGATGGGTTCGCGCATGTGCTCGGGACCCGTGGAGCAGTTGAGTCCGATCACGTCCACGCCCATGGCCTCGAGCGTGGTGAGCGCGCTGGCGACTTCGGTGCCGAGGAGCATGCGGCCGCTCACGTCCAGGGTCACCTGCGCCTGGATGGGCACGCGACGCCCGAGTTCGGCAAAGAGCCGTTCGAAGCCCGTGATGGCCGCCTTGACCTCCAGGATGTCCTGCGCCGTCTCGATGAGCAGCAGGTCCACGCCGCCTTCCACGAGGGCGGCGGCCTGGGCGTAGTAGGTGTCCGCCAGTTGTGCGAAGGTGATGTTGGAGAGCGTGGGGTCGCTGCTGGACGGGAGCATGCCGGACGGTCCCACGGATCCCGCGACGAACCGGGGGTGCTGGGGCGTGGCGTGGGCGTCGGCGGCGGCGCGCGCCAGCCGGGCGGCGGCGCGGTTCAGCTCGGCGGCCTGTTCGTCGTCCAGCCCCCACTCGCGCAGGCGATGCGGGGTGGACTGGAAGGTGCACGTTTCCACGACGTCGCACCCGACGGCCAGGAAGGCCTCGTGGATTTCGCGGATGACGTCCGGGCGGGAGAGCACGAGGTGGTCGTTGCACCCGTCCAGGCGTTTGCCGCCGAAGTCTTCCGCCGAGAGGTGATACCGCTGAATATTGGTACCCATCGCGCCGTCAAAGACCAGGACGCGGTCGTGGAGCGCGCTGAGGTAGGGATGGTCAGGCAGGTGGGACATGGTGCGTGTCAGTGGGCGGAACGCCCGGCAAACGAAAAGGCCCGGGGCAGGGGGCGCCGGGCCAGGCGCTTTAGCGTTTGTTTAACGTGGCCGCAATTTGCCGAAAATCGCCACGATCAATTGTGGATTCAAAGTTAATCGATGCCCGTGGGGGTCGCCAATCCAAGGCTCGTCGCGCCTGGCGGTCCGGGGCTGGGGTTGGCCGGACCGGGATGAAGCCATGACGACAACACACAAGCAGGATGCGGGGCTGGAGCCCTACCGGGAGCTGCTGAAGCAGGCGCCGGTGGCGTGCAGCGTGGTGGACCCCGACGGGCGGGTGCTGTTCTGGAATGGCGAAGCCGAGCGCCTGTTCGGGTGGAAGGAGCGCGACGTGCTGGGCCGGGTGCCGCCGGGCCTGCCTCCCGACGCCATGCAGGCGATGTACACGCACATCCGGGCCACCATGGAGGGCAACCCGGTGCGGGGCGTGGAAGTGGTCCGCACTCGGCGCGACGGGACGAACGTGAACGTGCTGGTGCACACCGCCTCGCTGCGCGACCGGAGCGGCGACGTGGTGGGCATCATGGCGATGTTCATGGACATGACCACGCGCCGCCAGGTGGAAATCCGCATGCGCAACGCGCAGAAGATGGAGGCGATCGGACTGCTCGCGGGTGGCGTGGCCCACGACTTCAACAACCTGCTCACGGCCATCAAGGGGTTTTCCGCGCTGCTGCTGGAAGCCACGGGGGAGAATGTCACCGCTCGCGAATGCGTGGACGAGATCGTGAAGGCGGCGGAGCGGGCGGCCGGCCTGACCGGCCAGCTCCTGGCCTTCAGTCGGCGGCAGCTGCTGCGGCCGCAGGTGGTGGACCTCAACGGCCGGCTGGAGTCCATGCTGCCCATGTTGCGCATGCTGGCCACGCCGGCGGTGCAGGTGGAGCCTGCGCTGGGCGCGGGCCTGGGCACCCTGCTGGTGGATCCCGTGCAACTGGAGCAGGTCGTGCTCAACCTGGTGACCAACGCGCGCGATGCGATCGAGGAACGCGGACAGGTCACCATCCGCACGTCGTCGGTGACCCTGGACGAGGAATTCGCCAAGTGGGGCGTGTCGCCGCGGCCCGGCCCGTACATCCGCCTGGACGTCGTGGACACCGGAGCGGGCATGGACGCGCTCTCGATCAGCCGCGCGTTTGATCCCTTCTACACCACCAAGTCGGCCGGTACCGGGCTCGGGCTGGCCACGGTGTTCGGCATCGTGAAGCAGAGCGGCGGCTACGTCTGGATTACGGAGACGTCGCCGACGGGCACCACAATCTCGGTGTACCTGCCCGAGGCCGACGAGGCCGCGGTGCAGGCAGCGCTGGAGCGCGCGGCCGCGGTGCAGGGGGAGGCGGAGCGCACCGAAGCCGCGGTGGAGGCCATCCGCGAGGAAGCGTTGCTCAAGGGCGCGCGCACGGTGTCGCGCAAGACGGACGCGGAATCGCCCGATGCGCCGGTGCTGCGCCTGGTGCCGGGCAGCTCCCAGCGGGAGCCGCGTCCGGGCACCCGCGCGCTGGACCAGCCGCGTCCGGCGCCGCCGCTGCGCCTCACCATCCTGCTGGTGGACGATGACGGCGCCGTGCGCGACATGATCCGGCGCACGCTCGAGCGCATGGAGCACACGGTACTCGACGCGCCCTCAGGCGAGGAGGCCATGAAACTGGTGCACCTGTTCAACGAGCCGCTGGACTTGCTGATCACCGACATCCGCATGCCTGGGATGACGGGCCTGGAGTTGCGCGACCGGTTCATCGCGGAGCGCAAGAGCGCGCGCGTGCTGTTCATCTCGGGGCACGCCGAGGAGTTTACGGGGCGGGAGCTGCGCGATGCGCACACGCAGGTGCTCGTGAAGCCATTCACCGGCGACCAACTGGACCAGGCCATCCACCAGGTGATGGGCCACGCACAGCCGGCGGGGTAGCAGGCCTCAGGGAATGTGCAGCAGCCCCTGCACGATCCAGAGCAGGAAGTACGCCACCAGGGGCGTGATATCCACCATGCCCAGCGTGGGTACGAACCGGCGGAGCGGGCGGAGCATCCATTCCGTGAGTGGGAAGCTCCAGCGGATCCAGCGTGAGGAGCGCCAGCCGGGAAGCCACGAGGCGACCACGCGGACAATCAGCGCCAGGCGCAGCAGCCCGAACGCCCATGACGCGAGCAGTCTCACGAAGCCGAGCGGGCGCCCCATGGCCTGCTGGATCTCAAACGCGACTCCGATGCCGCCCTGCACCAGGGAGAGGAGCAGGGCGCCGGCCACCGCGACGGCCACGAGGCCCCACCAGGGGGCCGAGGCCGGGTGTCCGCCGGCGCGGACGATCACCCGTTCCACCGGGCGGAGCATTGGATCAATCCAGCGGCGACTGAACCGGGCCCCGGCGCTGAACGGCGCCAGGCGGCGTGTGCGGACGGCCCATGCGAGCGCCGCGGCCAGCGCGGCCACGATCCCGATACCCAGCAGCACGCCCCGGAGTATTGCCATGGCCATGGCCAGGGTGATCATCGAATCCGTCATGGGCGTAAGCTCCATGGCACGGGCGCTGCATTCAAGGGCGTCCGGCGCCGCGCCTGTTAAATTGCCCGCGTGAGCGAGCACAACTACTGGCTGGTGAAGAGTGAACCGGCTGCCTTTTCATTCGACGACCTGGTGGCCAGCCCCGGGCGCACCACCTGCTGGGACGGGGTGCGCAACTATCAGGCCCGGAACTTCATGCGTGACGGGATGAAGCAGGGCGACCTGGTGCTGTTTTACCACAGCAGTACCGAGCCCATGGCGGTGGTGGGTGTGGCCCGCGTGGTGCGTGAGGCGTATCCGGATCACACCCAATTCGAGGTCGGGAACCCGCACTTCGACGCCCGGTCGAAACCGGGGGCGCCCACCTGGGTCATGGTGGACCTCCAGGCCGTGGAGCGGTTCGGCCAGGCGGTGACGCTGGCCGAGCTGAGGAAGACGCGGGGGCTGGACAAGATGGCGCTGCTGCAGCGGGGGAGCCGGCTGTCGGTCCAGCCGGTGTCGGCGAAGGAATTCGAAATCGTCCGCGGGTTGGGCGCACCCGTGCGCCTCTGAGCGTGGGCCCCGCGCCCGGGCATGCGCCCTTGTAAATTATGAGCGTTAAGCCGGTCGGGCTGGACCGGCTCGAAATCACTTCCGGAGAACGTAGCATGGCCAAGACCAAGGAGCCCGGCGCCAGGACGGCAGCCGGCTCACTCGAAATCCGAGACACACGCACGGGGTCCAGCTATTCCGTGCCGATCATCACCGACGGGGTGGTGGGCGACACCGCCATCGAGGCCATGGACCTGCGCCAGGTGAAGACCGCGCCGGGCGAGTTCGGCATGATGAGCTACGACCCCGCGTTCAAGAACACGGCGTCGTGCAAGAGCGCGATCACGTTCATCGATGGCGAGAAGGGGATCCTGCGCTACCGCGGCTATCCCATTGAGCAACTGGCGGAGAACGCCACCTTCCTGGAAGTGGCGTGGCTGCTGCGCCATGGCGAGCTGCCCAGCAAGGACGAGTACACGACGTGGGTGCACGACATCACGTACCACACGTACGTGCACGAGAACATCAAGAACTTCCTGCAGGGGTTCCGCTACGACGCGCACCCGATGTCCATGCTCTGCAGCACGGTGGCCGCGCTGTCGTCGTTCTACCCCGAGGCCAAGAACATCTTTGACGCCGAGCAGCGCAACATCTCCATCATCCGGCTGCTGGCCAAGGTGCCGACGCTGGCGGCGTTCGCGTACCGCCACGTGAAGGGCCTGCCCATCATCTACCCGGACAACGACCTTGGCTATGTCGAGAACTTCCTCTCGATGGTGGCCCGGATGTCGGAGCCAAAGTACGTGGCCAACCCGGTGTTCAAGAAGGCGCTGGAGGTGCTGTTTATCCTCCACGCCGACCACGAGCAGAACTGTTCCGCGAATGCGGTGCGCGCCGTGGGTTCCTCGCACGTGGACCCGTTCTCGGCGGTGGCCGCGGGCATTGCCGCGCTGTTCGGCCCGCTGCACGGCGGCGCCAACGAGCAGGTGCTGCGGATGATCAAGGAGATCGGCCACAAGAAGAACGTGCCCGCCTTCATCGAGGCGGTGAAGAACGGCAGTGGCCGGCTCATGGGCTTTGGGCACCGCGTGTACAAGAACTATGATCCGCGCGCCAAGATCGTGAAGAAGCTGGCGTACGAGGTGTTCGAGCAGGTGGGGATGGACCACGACCTGGAGATCGCGCTGGAGGTGGAGCGCATCGCCCTCGAGGACGACTACTTCGTGTCGCGCAAGCTCTACCCGAACGTGGACTTCTATACGGGGCTCATCTACCGGTCCATGGCGTTCCCCATGGAGTTCTTCACCGTGCTGTTCGCGGTGGCGCGCACGGCTGGCTGGCTGGCGCAGTGGGAAGAGATGCTGAACGACAAGGAGCAGAAGATCGCGCGGCCGCGGCAGATCTACATCGGGTACGGCGAGCGGCCCTACAAGAGCCGCATCGGGTAACCGGGCGGCGCCGGCCGGGACTCCGGCGCGCGGGTCACTCCCACGCGCCGAGCAGGCGGCGCGTGAGGACGATCTGGCCCACGTGGTAGGCCGTGTGGTCAAAGGTCAATATGACTTCGCGGATGTGCGTCTGCCCCGTGCCCCAGGGGACCTTGGCAAAGAGGTCGAAGGTCGGGTCGAGGACCAGCCGCTTGAACTCCTCCACGTCCGCGTGGTACGCATCGAGACTCGCGGTCCATGCCCTGGCTGATGTCGGGGCGGGCCGCGCCGGCCAGTAATCATCGGGCCACGCGCGTTCCTGGTACTTCGCGTTCACGCAGAAATCGAGGATGTCGCGCTGCGCGATGCGGATGTGCTCCACCTGTTCCCACACGGAGTGCGGGAGCCCGTCCGGGCGCTGGCCACGCAAGCCATGCGGCAGGTCGGCCACGGCGGCGTCGAAGCCGGCGTGGGCTTCGCGCCAGTCCAGCGTGTGTGCAAGGAAGGTGCGTAACGAATCGGTCATGCGTTCCTCCGGCGTCTGCGACGATGGCGATGCTCCCAGAGATACCCCGCCACGAGGCCCAGTGCCGCGCCGACCAGGGCCCCGGAGGCGATTCCCACCAGCACGGACAGTTCAAAGTCCCAGAGGCCGCGCACGGCCTGGTGGCGGCGCATGCCGGTGAACATCAGGATCCACGAATTCACGCCCCACCAGAGCGCGCCGGCCACGCCGCCCAGCACGGCGCCACCGGCCTGGGCCGCCTGGCGTCGCGGTTCGTAGAAGCTGTTCTCCAGCGTGCCGAACTCGAGCTGCTCCCTGGTGCGGGGTGCGCTCACACCCCAGCCGGACCGCAGGAGGATGACGGCGGCGAGCGCGGCCACCACCGAGGTCCAGAGGGCGCTCACGTGACGCGCGACGATCACCGCGTGCCTGGTGTCCTGCGCCCACAGCACGGCCACCAGGAAGGCCAGTGCCAGGTACTGCCCGGCCTGCGCGAAGCCGAAGCCTGGCTGGCGACGCGCCGTGCCGGCTGAACCACCGCTCGACCTGTCAGGAGGCAGGGTCATGCCACCCCACACGCGTGGATTGGGACGGGGATTCCTACCGCCGCTTCTTCAACGAATCGTGCCGCATCGAAGCCGTGGCGATCAGGAAGACCGCCGCCACGGTGGTGATCATCATCAACTCATATGGCCAGAGCGGCTTCTCGTTGTGGTCCATGTACGTCGTGATCCACGAGAAGACGAGGTCGCCCAGCACCGCGATGATCGGCACCAACGCCGCTGTCCGCCAGCCGCCGGTCCAGCGGCGGCGCGCGACGAGCGCCCCCGCCACCACGGCCGCCGGGAAGATCATGAGGATCGCCCACTGCCACGGGCTGTTCATGGCTGGCTCAGTTCGCGAATGCGGATGTTGCGCAGCGACAGCTCGCCGTTGTGGTCGCCCTGGATCCCGATGTAGCCGATGGCTGCCTTGCCGTAATCAGGCCATGCCTTGAACTTGCTGGCCTTCACCCGCGCGGCCCAGTCGGCGCTGCCCAGTTCGTACTCCAGCAGCTTGTGTCCGTTGAGCCAGTGCTCCACGTGGTTGCCACGCACGATGATGCGCGTGCTGTTCCATTCGCCGGCGGGTTTCACGAAGCCGGCGGGCGACGGGTACACCGCGTAATCGGAGCCTGACGACGTCAGCCGGTTCCGGCCGTCGGGCGCGTTCGCGTCGTCCAGGAGCTGGTACTCCGGCGCGCTCCAGTAGATGTGGTCGTACTCCTCGGTGCCGCGGTAGAAGATGCCGGCGTTGCCGCCCTTGCTGATGCGCCAGTCGAGTTCGAGTTCAAAGTCTCCATATTGGCGGCGCGTCACCAGGTCGCCGGTGCTCCGGTCCTTGGTGAGGATGCCGTCGGTCACGTGCCACGCCGAGATGTCCTCGTTGCGGTAGCCGCGCCACTGGTCCATGGTCGTGCCGTCGAACAACGACTGCCACGGCGACGCGCTGGCGTCCTCCGCGGCGATCGCGTTGCTGCCGGCCGCGGACTGGAGCGTACATCCACTGGCCAGGAGCCCCCACATCACGGCCGCCGCGGCAGGCGCGGACCGCCGAATCAATTGTCGCATCGTGTCCCCAGGATGGTCGTGCGTCAGATGGCCCAGCCGGGCCGGAAGTCACGCTTCAGGTACTGGTCCAGCTCGGGCATGTTCGTGACGTGCATGTCCTGCGCATCATAGTAGATCTTCCGCCCCTGCCCGGCGCGCACCGCCACCACTCCCAGCAGCATGGTCTCGGTGAGCTGCGAGGCGTACGAGATGGGCGAACTCTCCTGGGCCAGCCCCTTGGCGGCCAGGGCCCAGTTCCGCTCGTGGCTCACGGTGATGCGCGGCATGGTCCGGGGCACCGCCATGGCCACATCCATCAGCGATGCCGGATAGCACATCGGGTTCTGTCCGTAGGTGTCGTAGTGCAGCACGCCCTTGTCGCCAATGAACAGCCCGCCGCCGTCGCTCTTGAGTTCCACGTCGTCGGGGAGCGCGTCGGGGCGCGGGGGAAAGAGCCCGCCGTCATACCAGAAGAGCTTGACCGCCGGCCGGTCGCCGACGGCCGGAAAGTGGTAGTGCACCGTCGTGGACAGGGGGTAGGTCACGCGATCACGGTGGGCGCGCGCCGGCTTCCCATCGTCCCCCAGCTCACCCGGCTTGGGCTGCACCACGCTCGTCCCCCACGGGGTGGACGTGGCCTCGATGCTGGTGGGTTGCGTGAGCCCAAGTGCCCAGTACGGATGATCGATGAGGTGGGCGCCCATGTCGCCCAGTGCGCCCACGCCAAAGTCGGTCCACCCACGCCAGTTGAATGGATGGTAGATGGGATGATACGCGATGTCCTCGGCCACGGGGCCCAGGTACATCTGCCAGTTGAGGTCCGAGGGCGGCGGATAGTCGCCCGCCATCGCGTTGGCCAGCATGAGGTCCACGTCGCCCTGGCCCCAGCTCTTCCCGAACTGGGCCGCCTGCTGCTCCGTCGCCTTCTGCGGCCGCGGGATGCCCTGTGGCCACCAGCCCCACGGCCGGTTGGTCCAGACGTGCACCTCGCGCACCGTGCCGATCACCCCGGCCTGGATCCATTCGTTGATGAGCCGGGCGCCGTCGCCGGAATGGCCCTGATTGCCCATCTGCGTCTTGACGCCGGTCTTGGCCGCCGTGGCGCGCAGCACGCGCGACTCGTACACCGAATAGGTGAGTGGCTTCTGCACGTACACATGCTTGCCCGCGAGCATGGCCGCGTTGGCCACCACCGCATGGTTGTGATCGGGCGTGGCCACCACCACTCCTTCGATGTCCTTGCCCTTGTCCAGCATCTGCCGCCAGTCCGTGAACTTGGGCGCGGCATCAAACTGTCGCTTCAGTTCGGCGCCGTCCGGGCGCACGCTCCCGTCGCGCGCCTTCTGCTTGGACTCCACGTTCCGCGAGGAAAAGGCGAGGTCCACGTCGCACACGGCGACGATGCGCTCGGTCTTGGAGAGTTCCAGCGCGTTCTGCGATCCCATGCCGCCGAAGCCCACCACCGCCACCTGCAACTGGTCGCTGGGGGCGACGTATCCGGGGCCGCCGAGCACCGAGCGGGGGACGATCGTGGGAAAGGAGCTCGGAAGCACGGCGGCGCCGAGCGCCAGCTTGCCGGCGTCAGAAACGAATTCGCGGCGGGTGACCTTCTTGCGTGGCATTGCGGATCTCCAGAGCTGTTGGACGGTCCAAGATTGCACCACGTGCCCGGCCGCGGTCAATCGCGTGCCGCTCATCCGGGATTGGGCGCGAGCGCGGCGGTCGGCGACGGGGCGTCTGTGCTTTCTGGCGCCATTCCGGGCACGGGGGGGCCTTTTGGGGTAGATTGGAGAGTCGCCAATCCAAGAGGACCAGTCGTGATCCAGGGCTTTGAGTTCGTCGACAACGAGCGCACGTTCACCTGTTCTGCCGAAAAGACCCATGCCATGGACAACGAGGTCTGGTGGTGGTTTCGGGTCTCCACGGACGATCGCCAGCGCTATGCGCCCTTCCCGGCGGCCTCCAGCGACACGCAGAAGTCGGTGAAAGCCCGGATCGTGGCCTTTTACGACGATTTGCTCGTGCGCCGGGCGACGCCGACCATCCCGGCCTGGCGCCGCGGGCCGCAGCAGCCGGCCGCAGCCGCGGCCGCCCCGGCGCCCGTCAAGGCTCCGGAACCGGCGCCCGCCAAGCCGGCGGCCAGGACATCTGCCCGGAAGTCGGCTGCCAGGAAGCCCGCTGCAAAGAAGACCGCGGCCAAGGCGGGCAAGAAGCCCAAGGCTCGCAGCAAGTAGGCCGACGCACCAGCGGCAGGACGCCGGCGGCCACCCTCCGCGGGGTCAGCGTCCGGGGCGGCGCGCCTCCGCCAGTCGGGCGGCGATGTCGGGCTCGATGTGCGCCGGCGGGTCGGCCGGCGCGAACCGCCTGGCCACCCGTCCGTCGGCGCCGACCAGGAACTTGGTGAAGTTCCACTTGATGCTCTCCGTGCCCAGGACCCCCGGCTGCGCTTCCTTCAGGAACTGGAAGAGCGGGTGCGCGTTGGGTCCGTTCACGTCCACCTTGGCGAACATCGGGAAGGTGACGCCATAGGTCTCGGAGCAGAACGCCGCGATCTCCGCCTCCGGGCCGGGCTCCTGGTGACCGAACTGGTCGCACGGGAACCCGAGGACCTCAAAGCCCTGGTCATGAAAGCTCTGGTACAACGCCTGGAGCCCCTCGTACTGCGGCGTGAAGCCGCACTGGCTGGCCACGTTCACGATGAGCAGCACCTTGCCGCGGTAGGCGGCCAGCGTTTCCATGCTGCCGTCGATGCGCATGGCTTCCAGGTCGTAGATGCTCATGCTTCCGGCGGGGCTTCCATGCGCGTGACAATCACGTAGCGGGGGTTTGCCGGGCGATCAGGGGCCGCGCCCGCAGCCGCACCCGGTGCTTCCGGCAGTCCGTTGCCGGGCAGGCGATGGATGGCGATGAACTCCGTCGGGACCTCGCGGTCGTGCTCGTCGCGGAGGTGAAGGGCGAATGCGTCCACCGCGCGCTGCGACTCCACCAGCCGGCGCACCACGGAGTGGTCGCCGAGCGTGGCACGGATGAGGCGGACCTGTTCCGCGCGCGGCATGGCGGCCAGCTCGCTGGGCGAGGGGAGTGGCGCGTCGGTTTCGAACTCGAGCATGGCGCGCTGCAGCGCGCCCAGGATTGGCTCCACGCGATCGAACGGCGGTTCCGGCTCAAACACGCCGCTCTGCTGATCCGCGTCACGGTCGGTCGCACCGAGGGTGGTGTGGCCCAGCCGTTCGTCGTGACTCCAGAGGGAATATTGCAGGAGTGGCGCTGGATAGGGTGGTGGAGGCGGCCGCGCGATGCGATATCATGCCGCAGAATCACCGAGGGCGCCAGAGCCGGCGCGGGCTGCCGTCAGTCCGCGTACGGGTAGTCGGGATCCGCCAGACGTTCCGCGCGCGCCGTTGCGTCGGGCCCCGCGATCTGCCGTGCCTCGGTGAGCAGCAGCGGGCTCAGGTGCTGTCCGTAGCGCACCACGCCGGCCGCGCGCTTGCGGTCGCCCAGCAGGAAGGCCAGGAACGACTGGTCCCGCTTCTTGGCGTTGCACTCCGGGCAGCACAGCAGGAGGTTGTCGCGCCGGTCGTACGCCGTCAGCCCGCGCCGCGGGGTGGCGTGATCCAGCGTGATCACATCGGCGTCAATCCGCCGCTGACAATACGCGCACACCGAACCGTGCCGGTGCAGGAGCCAGTGCCGAGTTTCCAGGTAGGCTGTCCGCGAGGTCGGGAGCGACGTCTCCTGCAGGCCACCGGATGGCCCGTGGCCGCGTCCACGACCCCCGCGTCGGCGTCGCGGGCGCGCGGACTCGGTCTTCCT
>DASSOG010000017.1:0-10423 GCA_035700805.1 Gemmatimonadaceae bacterium
ATGTTCCTGCACAAGATCCCGTATCGTTCGGTGCGGCGGCAGAAGCTGCGGCACCTGCTGCTGCTCGCGCTGCGTTGCCTGGCCCTGCTGCTGCTCGTAGCGGCGTTCGCCCGCCCGTTCGTGAAGCACGCCGTACCAGCCGGGCCGCCCGTGGCCGGCGCGCGGGAGCGCATCATCCTGCTGGATCAGTCCTACAGTATGGGCTACGGCGACCACTGGCAGCGCGCCGTGGCCGCGGCACACAAGGCCGTAAGCGATCTGGGTACGGGCGACCGCGCCACGCTGGTTCTGTTTGCGCACGAGCCGCATGCCGTCACCGTGCCGACCGGCGACCATGGTCCGCTTGACCGAGCGATTAACCATGCGAAGGTAAGCTCCGGAAACACGCGCTACGGGCCGGCGCTCAAGCTCGCGTCGCAGATGCTGGCGGGTTCCAACCTGCCGCGCCGAGAGGTGGTGCTCATCAGCGACTTCCAGCGGTCGGGCTGGCTCCAGCGCGACGAGATCGAGATGCCAGCGGGCACCGTGGTCACGCCCATTGACGTCTCCGACAAGGTGGAACCGGACGTGGCCGTCACGGACGTGACCACGGACCGCGATACGGCGAATGCACGCGACCGTGTGGTGGTGGCCGCGCGCATCGCCAACACCGGGAGCAAACCAGTGAGCGTGAACGCGGTGCTGAACATCGGCGGGCGCGACATCCAGACGCGACACGTCACCGTGGACGCCTCGGGCTCGGCTCAAGCGCGCTTTGCATCGCAGCCAATTCCCGCCACTCCCACCCGTGGGCTGGTGCGCATCACGCACGACGCGCTGCCCGAGAACGACACCTACCGCTTCACGCTGGCGCCCGATGAGGCGGTATCGGTACTCATTGTCCAGCCCGCCAATCCGCGCCGCAACCAGAGCCTCTTTGTGCGACGCGCCTTGGAAATCGGCGACCGCCCGCGTTTCGACGTGGACGTTCGCTCGGCGCGCGCGTTACGACCATCCGACCTGGAAGGACGCTCATTGGTGATCCTGAATGAGGTTCGGCCGCCTGGCGGCGCGGTGGGCGCGCGGCTGCAGGACATCGTGGCGCAGGGGGCCGGGCTGCTTATCGTGCCCGGCGACCAGCAGGTGGACGCGTGGCCCGCGGACTGGCGTGCGCGGCTGCCGGTGCGCGTGGGCCCCGTGGTGGATCGCACCAGCGCCGCGGGGGGCACGCTGGCGGCCGTGGAGTACTCGAGTCCGGTATTCGAGATCTTCCAGGCCCCGCACAGCGGCGACTTCTCCACGGTCCGGATGTTCCGCTATCGCGCGCTCTCCGCCACGGGAGACAGCGGCGTCCTGGCCCGAATGGACGACGGTACCCCCGCGCTGGTGGAGACGCCAGACGGCGAGGGGAAGCTGCTGGTCTGGGGGTCCTCGCTTGACGAATACTGGACGGACCTGCCGCTCCAGCCGGTGTTCCTGCCGTTCATGCACGAACTGGCCCGCTACGCGGGGCGATACGCGGATCCCCGCCCGGCGTACGTGGCGGGCGAAGTGTTGGACCTCTCGCGCCACGGCGAGCTGACGGCCATGTTCCGGAAGGGCAAGGCCAGCGCAGCGGATGCAAATCCGGCACTGGTGCTGGAGTCCCCATCCGGAAAGCGCACGCGCCTGCATGCATCTGGTGGCGATCACCTGGCCGAGCTGGACGAGGCCGGTTTTTATGAACTTCGTGATGCCGCGACCGCCATTGGGAGCGGGCGGCCGGTGGCGGTCAACGTGGACCCTGCGGAATCAGACCTTTCGCACGTGGATCCGAAGGAGCTGGTGGCCGCGGTGGCCAGTCGGGGCCCGGGCGCTGTCGCGGGCTCGTCGCCCGCAGCCACGGCGTCGCCCCGGGACATGGAACGACACCAGAAGGTGTGGTGGTATCTATTGATTGGCGCGCTGCTGGTCCTGGCCGCCGAGTCGCTGCTGTCTAACCGGTTGTCGCGCTCGGCGGCCTGATGCGCCCGCGCGGGAGGACGTGAGTCATGGGAAGCATTCACGGCGTGATGGACGACGGCACCCGCCTGGCAGGTGTGGTACGTGACGTCCGCAACCGGTGGCGGCTCAAGCGGGCGCTGGTGGGCGCGACGATGACGCTGGTGGCGGGATTTGTGGTGCTGGCGTTGGCCGCCTGGGTAATGAGCACCCTGAAATACGCACCGGTGCCCACGCTGCTGGTGCGCATCGCCGCGCTGGCCATCGTGCTGGCCGCGGCCCTCCGGTGGCTCGTGCTCCCGCTCAGGCGTAACCCGCGCGACCAGCAGGTGGCGCTGTACCTGGAGGAGCACGAACCTGGGCTGGATGGTGCGCTCATGACCGCCGTGGACGTAAGCGGCAGCCGCGGTGGCCAATCGGCCGCGCTCTCGCCGTCGCTGGCCGCCCGGCTGCTGCAGTCGGCCGTGGAGCGCGTCCGCACGGTGGACGACGGGCGCCATGTAGGCGCGGGCGACCTGGTGCGCAGCGCGGTGATCTTTGCCGCGGTGCTGGCGGCGGTATCCACTACGCTGATGGTGGGGCCGGCGGCGCTACGCTATGGCGTGGGCGTCTCGCTGGAGCCGTGGCGTACGGTGGGCCCCGCCGGGGTGTTCAGCATTGACGTAAAGCCAGGCGATGTGACGGTGGCCAAGGGCGGCGATCAATTGTTCACCGCGTTGCTGCACGGGTTCAACGCCGAGCGGGTGGAGCTGCTGGTGCGCTCGGCGGACTCCACCACGTGGACGCGCCTGCTCATGGCGCCAGACTCCACGGGGGCATATGCGTTCCGGATGTTTGATGTTGGCGCCGCCATGGACTACACCGTGGAAGCCGCCGGCGTGCGCTCGGCCACCTACCATGTGAACGTCGCCAACCTGCCGTACGTGAAGCAGGTGGACCTGCAGTACCGCTATCCCGCGTACACCCAGATGCCGCCGCGCAGCGTGGATGGCACGGGCGACATCGCCGCGCTGGCCGGTACGATGGTGCGCGTACGCGTCACGCCCACGGTGCCTACCAGTGCCGGGCGCCTGGTGCTGGACGTGGGCGATACCGTGCAACTGGTGCCCGCCGCTGACGGCTCGCTCTCGGCGATGCTGCGCGTGCGACGACCGGGTTTCTACAAGGTGGAGCTGGCCGGGCCGAACGACCGCCTGTTGACCGCATCGCTCAACTACAACATTGACGTGTTGGACGACCGACCGCCCACGGTGTCGTTTACCAAGCCGGGGCGCGACCAGAAGGTGCTCTCGGTGGACGAGGTGTACACCGAGGCCAAGGCGGAGGATGACTTTGGCATTGCGCGGCTGGACCTGGTGTACGCCGTAAACGGCGGACCAGAGCGCACGGTACCGCTCAGCCAGGCCACGTCGCACGCGCTGCGCGACCTCTCGGCGGGCTACACCTTCATGCTGGAAGACGACAGCCTCCAGCCGGGCGACGTGGTGGCCTACTACGCGCGCGCTACCGACAACAATACGGTCACCGGCCCTGGCAAGGCCAGCAGTGATATTTATTTCCTTACTGTGCGCCCCTACGAGCAGGAGTACCGCCAGGGGCAAGGTGGCGGGGGAGGTGGCGGAGGTGGTGGTGGCGGGCAGCAGGACAACGCCGGGCAACTGTCGCAACAGGAGCGTCAGATCATTGCCGGCACCTTCAACCTGACGCGCGACAGTGCCACGTACACGCCCGGCGACCTTCAGGAGAACCTCTCCACCCTGCGCCTGGCACAGCAGAAGCTGCGCGAGCAGGTGACCGAACTCACCAGCCGGCTGGTGGCGCGCGGCATCACGGCCAGCGATACTGGTTTCAAGAAGATCGCCGAGCTGCTGGGGCGGGCGACGCCGCAGATGGACACCGCCGAGCAGCACCTGGCCGCCGGCCAGCCGCGCTCGGCGCTCTCCAGTGAACAACGCGCGCTGGTGGAGCTGCAGCGGGCCGACGCCGTGTTTCATGATATCCAGGTGTCGGAGGGTGGCGGAGGCGGAGGCGGCGGTGGCGGCGGCGGGGCCAACGCGGAAGACCTGGCCGACATCTTCGAGATGAACCGCGACAAGATGCGCAACCAGTACGAAACGGTGCAGCGCGGGCAGGACGAACAGCAGAAGCAGCAGGAGCAGGCCAACCAGCAGGTGGACCAGCTCATGGAAAAGCTCAAGGAGCTGGCGGCGCGCCAGCAGCAGCAGGACCAGCGCGCACTGGCCAAGGCCGACAGCATGTTCATGGGGCAGGCTGGGTCGTCTTCAGGCGGCGGCCAGCGCCAACTGGCGCAGCAAACCGAGGATGCCGCGCGGCAACTGGAGCGTCTGGCACGCGAGAAGCAGTCGCAGGACCTGGCCGAGGCCGCGCGTCGGTTACAGGACGCGGCCAACGCCATGCGCCGCGCTGCGGCCGACCATGGGCAGCAGGGCGCGGCCAGTGCGCAGCAGGCGCAGGAACAGTTGGAACAGGCGCGGCGGCTGCTGGACCGCGAGCGCGCGGGTCGGGCGCAGCGTGGCGTTGAGGATGCCATGCAGACCCAGCGCGACCTGGCCAATCGTCAGCAACGCGTGGAGCAGGATATCAATCACTTGCCGGGCGCCGAATCGGCGCAGCAGGAACAGCTACGCCAGTCCATTGCGCGGCAGCAGGCCGCCATGCGCGACAGTGTTCGTTCCCTCACCAGCCAGCTCGAACGCATGTCGCTCGACACTCGGCGCGACCAGCCGCAAGCCGCGCGCACCTTGGCCGAGGCTGCAGATTCACTGAAGCGCCATGGGACCGACCAGCGGCTGGCGTCCATGGCGGAGCGCACCACTGCCACGGCGCCGGCCCAGTATCTGAATCAGCAGCAGGACGCCGTGGGCCAGGACATTGACCGGCTGGGCAAGCAGTTGCAGCGGGCGCAGGCGCAGGCGAGTCGGCAGACATCGGCGCAACAGCAGGCCGAGGCGCTCGACCGCATGCGCGACCTAGTGCAGGGGTTGCAGTCGGCGCGGGAGCGGATGCAGCAGTTGCAGGAGCAGGCTGGCGACTCGGCGCAGGGGCGGCAGCAGGGGGGACAGGCGCGGCAGGGACAGCAGGGCCAGCAACAGCAGCAAGGAGCACAGCAGGGCGCCCTGGAGCAGCAGCAGGGCAATCAGGGGCAGCAGTCAGGCCAGCAGGGCGCCCAAGGACAGCAAGGCCGCCAAGGACAGGGTGCTCAGGGTCAGCGAGGGCAGCAAGGTCAGAACGGCCAGCAGGGCCAGGGTCAACAGGGTCAAGGCGGGAACGGCGGCCAAGGCGGCCAAGGCGGCCAGCAGGCGCAGGGTGGGATGCGCGGAGGCGGTGGCGCGCGGACCGGGGGTGGCGCGGTGCCCATGGGCGGTGGGTCGCCCGAGGGGCTGTCACCTGCTCAGGCACGGCAGTTCTCAAGGGAGCTGAATGAGCGGCTGGCGGACGCCGACACCCTGCGGCAGATGCTGCAGCGTCAGGGCGAGGACGTGGCCGAGTTGGACCGTGCGATTGCGAACTTACGGAACCTGACGCGACCCACGCGGCTGGACGACCCAAACGCGACAGCGATGCTGCGGGCGCAGGTGATCGAGGGGCTCAAGGCATATGAGTTTGCGCTGCGGCGGTCGCTCAAGGTGGACGGCGATCAGGTGCTGCTGGGGCGGCCGGGTGAGGTACCGCCGGCGTTCCGGGCACAGGTGGAGGAGTATTACCGGTCGATTGCGAAGTCGCGGAAGGGTGGGGGCAGGGGCGGGAACTGAGGGCGCAGTCGACACACGCGCGCAGTCGAAGAACCTAATGCGGCATGCGGCCATCCCAGCTACGGCAGCGGGCCTGCTAACGTAGGGTCGTAGGGTCGTAGGGTCGTAAGGCCCACTCGTGGCGGGGCGAGAGCACGCGTGAGTCTATACTTCCCCCAAGTCGCGTGCGTGCATACACGAGACTCGATAATGCTGTATCGTAAAGCAATTCATAGAGTTATCACGGCGCAGCAAACGCATATTTTGGCGCTTACACAATTCTTACATCCGTACTATTGACAAAAGTTCTTGGGGGGGGGGCAACGTGGCCAACAGCGACAGTTTACAGTGATCATCGGGCTCATGCGGGACGAAACGCAAACCATGAGGAGGCTTCTCTGCTTCGCCGTCTTGCCATCGGTATTTTCCTGGTCATCATAGCGATCTACAGCACGCCCAAGCGGGCACAAGCCGCATTCGGATGCGGGGGATGGACGACAGTCTGCGTCTCGGACTGCCCCCTCGATCTCGTCCGTTTCTGCAAACCCTACAACGATGAATGCAGCGTGAACGAATCGGGTACTGTGTGTGATCTCTCTTCTCCTGACTGCTTCGCCAATGAAAGCGCCGTGATTTGCGCGTGGGAGGCGCCGAAGTAGTGACGGCGCTAAGTGGCAGGCACACCTACGATCGCGCAGGTCACTCATCGTAGAGTCATGGAGGCCGAAGAATCGTGCAACGGAAAGAGATCATTCTCAATGTCGTCACTCTGGTGACGGGTGCTTGCGCGGTTGCGGTGGCGGTCCACAGTTTCCGGACTCAATCGCTCAGTTCACGACCTGGCCCGGAGTCGAAGTCAGTGTCTGGGCGCGAGGAACGGCGGTTGCTAACTTCTGGGCATCGGATTGGCCCGCCCGATGCGAAGTTGTCGATCATTGAGTTCGGTGATTTCCAGTGTCCGGTATGTCGTGCGTATGAGCACGTACTGGACACGATGAGGACCCGTTACCCGACTGACTTCGCGGTCGTCTTTCACCAGTTGCCGCTAACGTATCATAAATTCGCCTATCGGCTTGCACGGATGTCGGAATGCGCCGCCAATCAGGATCGGTTTACTGAGATGCACGATTTCCTTTTCCGAGAGCAGGTCGCGGTGAGTGCTACTGCAATACGACGGGCTGCAGAACGGGCTGCAGTGCCGAATGTTGATGATTTTGTGCGCTGCGCGAGCGACACGACCCGGGTTGCGGTGATTGACGCAGACAAAGCGGATGCCACGCGCCTTGGCCTGCCTGGAACACCGACCGTTATTGTGAACGGCTCAATACACACTGCAGACTTGGACGTACGCGCGCTGGAAAAGTTGCTCCAAGAAGGCGGGCGTGACTGACGGAACCGGCATTACGGGCCGGGGTACGGCCAAAGTACGTGCGCTGGCCGTGAAGAGGTGCTGGCGCTGGTGCTGCGGCCAGCGAACCGGCATGGTACGCACACGCCGTGATGCCGAACGGGAGTGAGTAATGGCTCGGATGGCTACGATCTGCATCGGCGTGGTTGTCCTGGGGGGCGGCTTGCTGCTCCTTCCGGGACGCATGCTCGCTCAGGAGCGAGCAGCGGGCGTCGTTCGCGACAGCGCCAGTGGCGCGCCGATTCCCGGGGCCGTTGTGACCGTCACCGACAGCGCGGGTCGGGTCCAGCGGCAAGTGCTTACGGATGGGCAGGGCCGGTTCACGGTGGCGATTGATGGTGCGTGGCCCGGCCTGCGCGTGATCAAGCTCGGGTTCTCGCCCGTTGAGCTGCAGGGTAGCGGTTGGCACGGCAATCGGTCCTTGGACATTCGCATGGCACCGTTTGCCTTCGTGCTGGAGGCCGTGGAGACCAAGGCCAGATCCATCTGCCAGGCGGATGAAGGCGTCGCTGGCGTGACCGCCTCGCTCTGGGAGCAGGCACGCGCAGGGTTGCTCGCCGGGGTGGTGGCGAGAAGCTCGCGTCCGGCCACGGCTACGGTGGCCTCGTATCACCGTGTTTACGACCCACACACGGACCATCTGCTGAGCCAGTGGGAAACGCGCTCCTCGGGTCGCGGACAGCGAGCGTTTGGTGCGATCGCCCCGGCGCAGGTGCTGATGCAGACGGGTTTCGTGATGGACGATGGTGGTACACGGCAGTATTTCGTCCCGGCTGCCGAGGTGTTGCTTGACCCCACATTTTCGACGGCCCACTGCTTTGGCATCGCCCCGGCATCCAATGTGCATCCCGGCGAGATT
Organism: Gemmatimonadaceae bacterium; assembly: GCA_035700805.1. Classification (GTDB taxonomy): domain Bacteria; phylum Gemmatimonadota; class Gemmatimonadetes; order Gemmatimonadales; family Gemmatimonadaceae; genus JAGWRI01. The sequence goes on from DASSOG010000017.1 coordinate 7,979, forward strand.
GGCCTCACCTTCCGGCCCGCACCCAGTGTCAAGCACGCGCTCCCGGACGTCACGGGTACGCTCTGGTTGTCCGTCGATCCCCCGGAGCTGCGTTCGTTGGTGTTTCAGTATGTGAATATCGAGCGATCAGTAGAGCAGGCCGGGGCCGGCGGCACCCTGCAATACGGGACACTGGGCAACGGGGTCGTGGTGCTGTCCAAGTGGTCGCTGGTTGCTCCGGCAGTGACCCACCTCCAGATCCGGAGGAGCGGTGCGCCCGTGAGGGTCGGAGATTCCGTGCGACAGGTGGACCGCATAGGCGGCGTGCTGGTGCACGCGGAGTGGCCGGACGGGGAGACGTACCACGCGACGCTTGGAAGCATTGTGGGCCGCGTCGTGCGGGGCGACCAAGCCGACGGGACACCGGCGTCGGGCATCCGCGTCTGGATTGACAGCACTCCCTACGCTACCGTGACCGACTCCCTTGGCTGGTTCCGGATCCCGGATGTGCTGCCGGCGAGCTACACGGTGCGGTCCCGTGACGTGGCGTTGGCGGAATTTGATGTCGAAGACGACTTGGAAACGAAAGTCGAAGTGACGCGAACCGCGGACACGCTCCCAGTGCAATCCCTGCCCACCTACACGGACATCGCGGAGCGCACGTGCGGACGCAGCCGCACCTCCCCGACCACGACCTTGTTGCTCGGCGCCATGACTCTCGGAGGGCGTGCTCCGGAGTGGCCGGTGGACCTCAGCATTACGTGGCCAGGCATTGGGACCAGCGCGGTGGGGCACCAGACAGTGACGCCAGAGTCGCAGGGCCGATTCCACGTCTGCGGCGTGCCGCGGGGGCGTGTGCTTTCCATTCGGGCGCAGCGCGGTGCTGCCGTCTGGCTGGACACCGTGACCACCGCTCCGACCGCGGCTACCGGGGTGGTGAAACTGTACCTGAGACCGCCGGGTGGGCCATGAGCGACCACTCAACACCGCTGCGCGATGTCTGGACTGCGGTGGTGGTCTTCGCCGTACTGACTGCGGCGCCGCGACCGGGAATCGCACAGCAACCGCCCACTCCACCGCCCGGCAGGATCATCGGCTTTGTCAGCGACTCCGCCGGCACACCAGTTCCCGCGGCCGAGATCCTGATCCTTGGAGCGCCCACGGTCACGACCGACTCGCTGGGGAACTTCGTCGTCCGGGTGGTGCGTTCGGGGCGGGTGCTGGTCCGCATTCGCAAGCTGGGATTCGCGCCCAAGGCGCTGGCCACCACCGTGGCGCCGGGGAAGACGACGAGTGTGCCGGTAGTGCTGACTCGCTTCGTGCAGCAACTCGATACGGTGGTCGCAACTGGCCGGTCGAATGGCGTGGACATGCCCGACTACCACGGCATCCACAAGTTCGACCTCTTCTACCAGCGGCGCGCCCAGAGCCTGGGCGGGCAATTTTTTACGCACAGTGATATCGAACGGCGCTTCCCACCCAAGCTCTCGGACTTGCTGCACGGTACGGCCAGGCGGTTGCCCCGGTGCCAGAACACGATCATGAGCGGCAGTGATAGCGGCGGCGCAGGCGCGATCTACCAGCTCTTCATCGACGGAGTACCCTACGGCCATGCCGGGCCACAATTTGCCACGCTGGACGCTATTCCGCCGAGCTTGGTGGAAGGGATGGCCGTGTACACGTCACCTACGCAGTTGCCCATAGAAGCCATGGGCAACGGCTGCGCGGCAATCTTCATCTGGACCCGATCTGTTGTCACCGACAGCGGGTGATCGCGAATTCCTGGGGACCAGAAGCCGCCTGTCCTACGCCTCCGCCACGCAGCCGTCGGTAGCGGACGGCTACCGCGGCCGCTACTCCGCCGCCATGAAGGGATACTTGTAATCCAAGGGCGGCGAGAAGGTCTCCTTCACCGAGCGCGCGCTCACCCACCGCACCAGGTTCAGCTTGGAGCCCGCCTTGTCGTTGGTGCCCGACCCGCGCGCGCCGCCAAAGGGCTGCTGCCCCACCACGGCGCCCGTGGGCTTGTCGTTCACGTAGAAGTTGCCCGCGCTGTTGCGCAGCGCCGCCATGGCCTGCCGCACGGCGCGCCGGTCGGTGGCGAACACCGCGCCGGTGAGCGCGTACGGCGACGTGCTGTCAATGGTGGCCAGCGTCTCCGCCCACTTGGCATCCTCGTACACATATGCGGTGACCACGGGGCCAAAGACCTCCTCGCACATCAGGCGGTAGCCCGGGTCGTCGGTCTGCACCAGCGTCGGCTCCACGAAGTAGCCCACCGAGTCGTCCGCCTTGCCGCCCGCCACGATGGTGGCGTTGCGCTTCGCGTCGGCCAGGTACTCGCTGATCTTCCGGAACGCCTTGCCGTCAATCACGGCGCCCAGGAAGTTGCGGAAGTCCTGGACATCGCCCATGCGCATGTCTTCCATCATGGCCACCACCCGGTCGCGCACGGTGGGCCAGAGC
>DASSOG010000018.1:0-2819 GCA_035700805.1 Gemmatimonadaceae bacterium
GATCCCAATGCGCTCCGGATGGCGGTGGCGGCGCGGGACGCCTGGCAGATGCTGGGCCCGCCCGAGGGATACCTGCCGCTGGCGGAGCTCACCATCTATCTCGCCACCGCGCCCAAGTCCAACAGCGCCAAGGTGGCCCTCGATGCGGCCATGGACGCCGCGCGGAATTACCCGGCGGAGCCGGTGCCGCTCCATCTCCGCAACGCGCCGACCCGGCTCATGAAGGAGCTGGGCTACGGCAAGGAGTACCAGTACGCGCATGCCGCCGCCGAGGCGTATATCCCGCAGGAATACCTGCCGGAGCCACTTCGGGGGCAGCGGTTCTACCAGCCGGGGCCGTTTGGCCACGAGCAGCGGATAGCGGAGCGGATGAAATGGTGGGCGGAACTGGCGAGTCGTGAGCCGTAAGTCGTACGACGTACGTCTTACGACCTACGACTCTATATTTCAATCGCCAACCCCTGGGAGCGAGGCATGCGTCACAAAATGCGTCATCGGCTGATCGCGGTTGCCGCGCTCGCTGGCTGCGCGAGTTTCCCCAGCACCATCCTGGATCCCGATGTCCAGCTGCACCAGGTGGTGCTGCGTGGCGCCGGGCTCACCGGCGGGACGATGGATCTGGTGGTGGACGTCTACAACCCCAATCACTTCTCGCTGCGCGGAACTCGGTTGCAGGTAGGTTTCGACGTCGACAGTGCACACGTGGGCGATATTTCCTACGACGACGAGTTTCAGGTGGGTAACAGCGACACGACCCGGATCGTCCTGCCGCTGCGCTTTACCTGGACCGGCGCGTCAGCTGCGCTCCGCAGCGCCCTGGCGTACGGGGACATTCCGTACACCATGCGGGGCCAGGTCACCGTGGCAACACCGGCCGGTGACAAGGTCATTCCATTCACCCGGCAGGGACGCGCGCCGCTCACTCGCGGCACGTCACCGGCCCCAGCAGGATCAGGTGGACTATCCGACAACTGATTGACGTACGCGCGCCGGTCGAGCGCGCGATTCTGGTGGCGGCGCCCCGCAAGGGCTCGAACGACGCGCGGCATCTCACGGAGCACCTGGAGGAACTCACCCGGCGGGTGGACACGGCGGGTGCGGAGGTCGTCGGGCGGCTCTCGCAGCAGGTTGCCTCGCCCAACCCGGCCACGCTGCTGGGCGAGGGCAAGGTGGACGAGCTTCGCGCCATGGTGGCCGATCTCGACGCCACGCTGGTCATCTTCGACGAAGAACTGAGCCCGGTCCAGGGCGCCAATCTCGAGCGTGACCTCAAGGTCCGGGTCATGGATCGGCCCGAGATCATTCTCGACATCTTTTCCACCCGGGCACGATCCCACGAAGCCAAGCTGCAGGTGGAGCTGGCGCAGCTCGAATACCTGCTGCCTCGGCTCACCCGCATGTGGACCCACCTGTCCCGCATCCGTGGCGGCATCGGTCTGCGCGGTCCGGGTGAGACCCAGCTGGAAACCGACCGGCGCATCATCCGCCGTCGGATCCAGTCGCTGCGGCGCAAGCTCCAGTCGGTGGCCCGGCATCGTGAAAACCTGCGTGCGGGGCGAGACGATCTCCTCGCCGTGGCGCTGGTGGGGTATACCAACGCCGGGAAGTCCAGCATTCTCCGCATGCTGTCCGGGGCGCACGACGTCTTTGTCGAGGACCGGCTGTTCGCCACGCTCGATACGCTCACGCGGGATGCAGACCTGGGCGAGGGCGCGCACGCCCGGGTCACCGATACGGTGGGCTTCATCCGCAAGCTCCCGCACCATCTGGTGGCGAGCTTCCGGGCGACGCTTGAAGAAGCCCGCGAGGCCGACGTCCTGCTCCATGTGGTCGACGCATCGCATCCCGATTGGGAGGGACAGATCCGCGTGGTGGACAAGGTGCTGGCCGAGCTGGAGCTGTCGGAGCGGCCGGTGATTCTTGTCTTCAACAAGATGGACATCGTGCGCGACGCCCAGGCGCTCATGGCGCGCGTGCGCGAGCTGTACCCGGCCGCGGTGTTCGCCACGACCCAGCGCATGGACGGATTGGACGCACTCAAGGCGCGCCTGCGGACCATCGAGCGGGCGGGACGGGTCACGGCGCGGGTGCGGCTGCCTGCCGCCGACGGCGCTCGGCTCGCCGAACTCTACCGCATGGGTGAAGTGATGACGCGGGAGCAGGACGGCGCGTCGGTGGACGTGACGGTCAGGCTGGAGACGTGGCAGCTCGAACGGTTGCGGGAAGAGGGCGTGGTTGCTGAGACTGGGTCGACGGTCAACGGTCGACGGTCGACGAGGGCATCTTAGCAGGGCGAGCAGGGCGAGCAGGGCGAGCAGGTGGGCAGGGCGAGCAGGTGGGCGTCCTCGACCCGCGACCCACGACCCTACTGTTTCGCCACCACGATGATCGTGATCAGGCTCGCCAGCACCTGCGCGGCGGCGCCGATGATGCTGGTAATGGGGGCGCTCACCTGGGCCGCATTGCGTTCTGGCACCGTGACTTCGGCGCCCGGCCGAGGTTCGGGGCTCGTGTCGGGAAGCAGGAAGCGCCGCACCACTGATTCCTTCTCACCGTAGGGCTGCTCCACCCACGCCCGCCCCTTGTCCCCCTTGAAGGCGTAGCCACCCGCCGCGCGCACGTAGTAGTCCAGGTTGGCGCCCGGCTGGTACGCCACCGCGCCCGGCGCATTCACGGCCCCGGTCACCAGGACCACCGGGTCGAACTCGGGAATGTCAATGGAGTCACCCGCGGCAAGAATAATATTGTCGCGGCTCTTCGGGTTCTTCAGCGCTTCCGCCAGATCGATCCCCACGCGCCCCACGCTGTCCGCCTGGCGC
>DASSOG010000019.1:0-38357 GCA_035700805.1 Gemmatimonadaceae bacterium
CGGCACCTTCGGCAACCCGGGCATGATCATGATGTCCCCGGCCTTCGCGACCACAAACCCGGCCCCGGCCGACCCGTTCACCTCGTTGATGGTGATCCGGAACCCCTTCGGCACGTTCAACCGCGTGGGATCATCAGTGAACGAATACTGCGTCTTCGCTATGCACACAGGCGTCTCACCCAGCCCGATGGACTCCAGATAGTCGATGGACCGCGCCGCCGCCGGCGCAAAGTCCGCCCCCTCCCCCCCATACACCTTCCGCACAATCGTATCAATCTTCTCCCGGATGGGCCGCTTCACGTCGTACAACGGCTGGTACTTCGCCCCACCCTTCTTCAGCAGCTCCAGCACGGCCCGCGCCAGGTCCTCCCCACCCTCCCCGCCCCTGGCCCACACATCCGCCAGCACCACGGGCACACCCATCCCCTCCACAAACGTCTTCACGGCCTCAATCTCCGCCGGCGTGTCAGACGTGATCCGGTTGAGCGCCACCACCAGCGGCAACCCGAACTGCCGCACATTGTCCATGTGATGCTTCAGGTGCGGCAACCCGGCCTTCAACGCCTCCACGTTCTCCCGCGTCAATGACTTCTTGTCCATCCCGCCCTGCATCTTCAGCGACCGGATGGTGGCCACCAGCACGGCCGCCTCAGGATTCAACCCGCCCAGCCGACACTTGATATCCAGGAACTTCTCCGCCCCAAGGTCCGACCCGAACCCGGCCTCGGTCACCACCACGTCGCATAACGCCAGCGCGGACCGCGTGGCCAGGATGCTGTTGCACCCGTGCGCAATGTTCCCGAAGGGCCCGCAATGCACCAGCGCCGGCCCGCCCTCCAGGGTCTGCACCAGGTTGGGACGGATGGCATCCTTCAGCAACATGGTCATCGCCCCGGCGGCGTTGAGCTGCCCGGCCCGCACGGGCGCCCGCTCGGCGCCCGCGGTCGCCCCCACGATGATCCGCGCCAGCCGGTCCTGCAGGTCCTTGCGACTCGTGGCCAGCGCCAGGATAGCCATCACCTCGCTGGCCGGAATAATCACCCAGTGCTCCTCCCGCACCACGCCATTCCCCATGCCGCCCAGCCCGATCACGGTGTTCCGCAATGCGCGATCGTTCATGTCAATGGTCCGCGGCCAGGTGATGCGCCGGGGATCGAGGTTCAACGGATTGCCCTGCTGCAGCGAGTTGTCCACCAGCGCGCTCAGCAACGCATGCGCGCTCGATATGGCGTGAAAGTCCCCGTTGAAGTGCAGGTTGATGTCGTCCATGGGAATCACCTGCGAATACCCGCCCCCCGCCGCGCCTCCCTTCATCCCGAACACGGGCCCCATGCTGGGCTCGCGAATGCACAGGATGGCGTCCGACCCCACCCGCCGCAGCCCCTGCACCAGCCCGACGCTCACGGTGCTCTTGCCCTCCCCCGCCGGCGTGGGACTGATGCCGGTGACCAGCACGAGCTTGCCCTTGATGGGCCGCGTGCTCACCTCCAGCGGGATCTTGGCTTTGTACTTTCCATATTGATCAATCTCGTCAGCGTCCAACCCGATGTCCGCCGCGACGTCCACGATGGGCCGAGGCCTGGCCGCCTGCGCGATCTCGATGTCCGAGGGAACCTTGATGCCGGTCAACGATGCTCCTGTGTGAGGGGAGCGCGCACGCGCTCCGGGTGGGCATACACATTCGCGGTCCGGCCCCGCAGCAATCCGACAAGCGTCATCCCGCAACGCTCGGCAAGCCGCACGGCCAGACCGGTGGGACGTGAAACCGCTGCCAGCAACGGCACCCCGAACACCGCTGCCTTCTGCACCAACTCGAAGCTCGCGCGGCTGGTGACCACGAGGAATCCGGTGGACGCGTCCACCCCCCCGCGCGCCAACGCGCCCAGCACCTTGTCAAGCGCGTTGTGCCGCCCCACGTCTTCGCGCACCACGCGCAGGACGCCATCCACCGACGCCCACGCCGCGCCATGCACGGCATGCGTGGCCTGGTTGTATGGCTGCCGGGCGTCCAGCGCCCCCCCGGCCCGCCACAACGCTTCCGACTCGACCACCAGCGCCGACGTCACCTCCCGCGGCTCTCGCACGGCCTCCTCGATGGCCTCCACCCCGCACAACCCACACCCGGTGCGCCCCGCAATGGCCCGCGCCCGCTCCACCAGCCGCCCGGCCGCCGCGGCAGGGATGTCCACCGCCACTTCCACGCCGCGGCTGTGCCGCGACACCACCACGCCGCGCACGTCCGCCGGCGTCGCGACAATTTCCTCGCTCAGCGTGAACCCGACGGCGAAATCCTCCAGGTCGGCCGGCGTCGCCATCATCACGGCATGCGTGCGCCCGGCATACACGAGCGCCACCGGCACTTCCTCGGCGACGGGCGCGGCGTCGGGCGCGGCTCCACCATCCGTGAGCCGAACGAACGCCCGCTCCTGAACGGTCTCGCCGTAACCAAGCCCCGGCAGCGGGCCCAGCGACGCCGGCTCCCGCTCAGCCACCATGGCGCGCCGGACGCGGCACCTCGGCGCCCTTGGCCGCGCCTTTCACAAAGCGCCACCCGAACCGGCCCTTGATGCACAGGTTGCCCAGCGTGACGTCGTGGTCCATGGGCGACGTGGCCTTCACGATCTCCCCATCCTGCACGTGCAGCGTCAGCGTGCACCCCACGCCGCAATAGGGACAGATGGTATCGGTCACGACCTGTTGCGCTTCGTCCCAGGTGCCCCCGGCCCGCATGTCGAATTCGGTCTTGGCCATCAACGCGCCGGTGGGACACACGGCTATGCAATTTCCGCAATAGACGCAGGCGGACTCGGGCAGCGGGGTGGCAAACTCGGTGCTGATGCGCGCGTCAAAGCCGCGCCCGGCCACGGCAATGGCAAAGGTCCCCTGATGGTCGGGGCCGCAGGCCTGCACGCACCGGTAGCACAGGATGCACTTGGCGTAGTCCCGGACGTAGAGGTCGTTGTCCACCTTCACCGGCTGCGCCACGGTGGCCGCGTAGCCATCGGGGGGCGGCGCGTGGTGGCCCACCCCCAGCGCGTCGCGCGCGCCCGCCGCCGAGGAGGGCGCCCGCGGCCCGTACCGCTCCGGCCTGGCGCCGTACTCCTCCAGCCAGTCGTCCATGTGGGCAGTCTGTGACACATCCACCGACGACGCCAGCAGCTCCAGGACGAGCTTGCGCGAATGCCGCACCCGCTTGGAGTTGGTGAGCACTTCCATGCCGGGCTCCACCTCGCGCGAGCAACTGGGCACGAGCACCCGCGCGCCCTTCACCTCCACCACGCAGGCTCGGCACACATTCACGGGCTTCAAAGTCTCCAGATAGCACAACGTCGGGATCTCGATGCCCGCCGCCACGCACGCGGCCAGGATGGTGGTGCCCTGGGGCACGGTCACCTTGCTGCCGTCAATGGTCAGCTCCACCGGGTCGGCCGCCGCCTCGCGACGCCGACGGATCTGGACAAGAGGTACTGGTGCGATGCCTGTCATGCCCCGAACACTCCCAGCCGCTTGATGGCCGACTCAATGGCGGAATACGCGGTCTGTCCCAGCCCGCAGATGGACGCATCCTTCATGGACACCCCGACCTCATCCATCAGGTCCAGCTCCTCGCGAAGGCCGCCCAGTGTCTTGCCACGCTTGATGCGGTACAGCGCTTCCTCCTGGCGCACGGTCCCCACGCGGCAGGGCACGCACTGCCCACAACTCTCGTCGCGGAAGAAGGCGGCTATGCGAATCAGGATATCCTCAATATCAGTGGTGTCGTCAAACGCCATGATCACGCCCGAGCCGAGCGTGGCCTCCGCGGCGCGCGCGCCCTCGAAGCTGAGCTCGATGCCCAGTTCGTCGGGCCGCACGAAGACACCGGCGGCGCCGCCGAGCAGCACGGCCTTGAGCGTGGCCCCTGCGCGCAGGCCGCCGGCCAGCGCCAGGGCCTGCTCCAGCGTGGCGCCAAAGGGCACCTCGATCACGCCAGGCGTGGCCACCGCGCCGCTCACGCAGAACAGCTTGGTGCCGGTGGACTGCTCCGTGCCGATCTTCGCGAACGCGGCGCCGCCATCCAGGATGATGCCCGGCACGTTGGCCAGCGTCTCGACGTTGTTCACCACGGTGGGGTAGCCGAACAGCCCGGCCTGCACGGGAAAGGGCGGCTTGTTGCGCGGTTCGCCGCGATACCCCTCGATGGAATTGAAGAGCGCGGTCTCCTCGCCACAGATGTACGCGCCCGCGCCCTGCCGGATCTCGATGTCGAACGTCACCCCGCGGCCCAGGATGTCGGCGCCCAGGAAGCCCTGCTGGCGCGCCAGGTCAATTGCCTGCTGCAGGCGCGCCGTGGCCAGGGGATACTCGCCACGTATATAGATGTACCCCTGTTCGCTGCCGGTGGCATAGCCGCCGATGGCCATGGCCTCGACGATCGCGAAGGGGTCGCCCTCCATCAATACGCGATCCTTAAAGGTGCCGGGCTCCGACTCGTCGGCGTTGCAGATGAAGTAATGCGGCGTGACCGGCTGCCCCGCCACGGCCTGCCACTTGCGCCCGATGGGGAACGCGGCGCCGCCGCGTCCCATGAGCTTGCTCGCCGACACTTCCGCGATCACCGCCGAGGGCGTCATCCCCAGCGCCTTCTCCAGCGCCTCGAACCCCCCGGAAGTGGTATACGCGTCCAGGCTGGCGGGATCCACCTTGTTCACGCGCTTGAGCAGCCGCGGCTCACCAGCGGACGCCGTGAACGCGGTGTACGGAACCGCGACGGCCGCCTTGCCCTCGCCCTTCAGGACGCGCACCGCCCGCTCCACGGTCAGCCGGGCCACCTGCTCCTCCACGGGCTGCGCGCCCGACACCTGCCAGAGCGCCGCCGGCCCCTGGTCGCACATGCCCAGGCAGGGCGACCGCACCCACACCGCCTCGGCCTCGCCAATGTGCACCTGGCTGGCGCTGGAGTCGTGCGCATGCGCCGGCCCCACCTGCTCTTCCAGCGCCGCGCACAGCGCATCGGCGCCACTGCACTTGCACGCGATGTCGTCGCACACGTGCAGCACGCGCGGCGCGCGCGGCGTGGTGGAGAGCAGCGCGTAGAACGTCGCCACGCCCCACGCGTCGGCGGGCGGCACGTCCAGCCGCCGGCAGATGTAGCCCAGCCCGCCCTCGCTGATCCACCCGATGCCCTGCTGCAGCGCGCGGAGCGCCGGCAGCAACTGGTGCCGCCGCTCGCGCATGGCCTGGCCACCGTGCGCCACGTGAAAATCCACGGGGTTGTCACGCGGGCCGCCGTCCCACGCCGACTCCGGCGGCCCCAGGCATGCATCCACCGCCTGGCGTTCTTCGTCGGTCGCCTCAACCTCGATGTGCTTCAGGTCCATCAGTCAGCCGCCTCGGCGGGTTCGCGACGCGCGCGCGCGTTCACGCGTTCCACGCGCACCGCGCAGGCCTTGAACTCGGCGGTGCCCGAGCGCTCGTCGGCCTCGTCAATGGTGAGCAGGTTGGTGGCCACTTCGTCCGGAAAGTGAAGACTCATGAACACCACGCCGGGCCGCAGGCCGGGATCAACGCGCGCCGGCGCGTCCACCGTGCCGCGCCGCGACGAGATCCGCACCGGGTCACCGGTCGCCACGCCCAGCGCGTCGGCGTCCTCCGGGGAGATGGCCAGCGTCTCGCCGATGTGCAGGGGCGAATCGTACCCGCCCGACTGGACCCCCGTGTTGTAGGACTCCAGCCGCCGCCCCGTGGTGAGCAGCAGCGGATATTCGTCATCCGGCATCTCGACGGGGCCGGCGTGCTCCACCACGCTGAAGGGCGCGGCGCGCCCGCCGCGCGGCGTCTCCCACAGGCGCCCGTGCAGGTACTTGCTGCCCGGGTGGCCTTCGTTGGGACACGGCCACTGGATGCCGCGCAGCTCCTCCATGCGCTTGTAGCTCATGCCGCCGCAGAACGCCGGCGCCACCTTGCGCACCTCGTTCCAGACGTCCTCCGCCGAGGGATGGCCCCAGTCGAAGCCCATCCGCCTTGCCAGCTCGCTCAGGATCCAGAGTTCGTCGCGCGTGCCCTCCGGCGGCTCCAGCGCCTTGCGCACGCGCTGGATGCGCCGCTCGCTGCTGGTGACGCACCCGTCCGCCTCGGCCCAACTGGTCACCGTGGGCAGCACCACGTCCGCCATCTCCGCGGTCTTGGTGAGGAAGATTTCCTGCACCACCAGGTGGTCCAGGCCCTGCAGCAGCTTGCGCACGTGGTGGCCGTCGGCGTCGGACTGCGCCGGGTTCTCGCCAATCACGAAGAGCGACGTCAGCTCACCGCGCTCCATGGCGCGCAGCATCTCCGTCAGGTTCCAGCCGTACTTGGCCGGCATCTTCGTCTTCCACATCTTGTCAATGCGCGTACGCGCTTCCTCGTCCAGCACGTCCTGGAAGCCCGGCAGCTTGTTGGGAATGGCGCCCATGTCGCCGCCGCCCTGCACGTTGTTCTGCCCGCGCAGCGGGTTGCACCCGCTCCCCCAGCGGCCCACGTGCCCCGTGAGCAGCGCCAGGTTGATGAGCGCCAGCACGTTGTCCGTGGCGTTGTGGTGTTCCGTGATGCCCAGCGTCCAGCACACCATGGCCTTTTTAGCCTTTGCGTATGCGACGGCCGTTTCGCGAATCACCTGGCCGGGCACGCCCGTGACCTGCTCCGCGTACTCCAGCGTGTACGGCTCCACCGAGGCCCGGTAGGCCTCATAGCCCTCGGTGGCGTTCGCGATGAACTCCTGGTTGACCAGCCCCTCGTGGATGATCACGCGCGCCATGGCGTTGGACAGCGCCACGTCGGTGCCCACGTGGATGCCCAGCCACGTGTCCGCCCACTGGGCCGACTCGGACCGCCGCGGATCAATGACGTACAGCCGCGCCCCGTTGCGGATGCCCTTCAACAGGTGGTGGAACCAGATGGGGTGGGCATTGCGCGCGTTCGAGCCCCAGAGGAGGACGACGTCGGTGTCCTCCACTTCTTCGTAGGAGCTCGTGCCCCCGCCTGCCCCGAAAACCGTCGCCAGACCGACGACGCTAGGGGCGTGTCACGTTCGGTTGCAGCTATCGACGTTGTGCGTGCCGAAGGCTACGCGGGCCAGCTTCTGCGCCAGGAAATTCATCTCGTTGGTGCTCTTGGAACACGAGAAGATTCCCAGCGCATCGGGCCCGTGCCGCTCGATGTTGCGGCGGAAGCCCTCGACGGCAGCGTCCAGCGCTTCGTCCCAGGTGACGGCGACGAGCGCCCCGTTCTTGCGAACGAGCGGCTCCGTGAGGCGGGTGTAGGCGCGTGAAGGGGCTACTGCAGGCATGGGGGCGTGATCCCTCCGTGATGGAGTGTCCGACCGTCGGACCGCCCGGCAACCCACCGCCCGAACGGCCCTGCGCTACGCCCCCAAGGTTGGCGCACGGACCTGCGGCCTGCAAGTCATCGGAACCGCGCAAATTTCGCACCGTGCCGCCACCGCCGCCGCCACCAGCCCGCGCCTCACGCCATCAGCGCCTGGCCGCCGATTCCCGGGCCGCGAGCTGCAGCGCCGAGTAGGCGTTGGCTATCCCGCCCGTCACCGACAGCGTGCCGAACGGCACCAGCGGCGCCCCCTCGTCGGCGCCCGGCCGGGCCACCCGCTGCGACGCGTAGCTCGTGGCCGACTGCAGGATGATGCGCTTCACGTCGGCGGCGGTGAGCTTGGGATAGTACGACATGATCAGCGCGGCCAGCCCGGCCACCATGGGACTGGCCATGCTGGTGCCGTCCTCGCGCTCCACGGTGTTGCCGGGCACCGTGGACAGGATGGCCTGCCCGGGCGCGAACAGGTCCACGCGCTGCTGGCCGTAGTTGCTGAAGCTCGTTGCCAGGGTGTCGCCGCCGCGCCAGCTCAGCGCCCCCACCTCGATCCAGTTGGTGGCGTGCCCGCCATCCAGATAGTACGCCGTGGGAAAGTTGCCGCCGGTGTCGTTGTCGTGGCCGTCGTTGCCCGCGGCATGCACCATCAGCACTCCATGCGCGTCCGCGTACTTCACGGCCGCGTCCACGGTGGCCTTCTGCGGCGAGTACGGCTTGCCAAAGCTCATGTTGATGACCTTGGCGCCGTTATCAACGGCATAGCGGATGGCGTTGGCCACGTCCTTGTCGCGCTCGTCGCCGTCGGGAATGGTGCGGATCATCATGATGCGCACCGCCTGCGCCACGCCCTGGATGCCGTGAACCGAGTCGGGAATGCCGCCGATGATGCCGGAGACGTGCGTGCCGTGCAGCGCGTCGGGACCCATCACGTCGCGGTTGCCATAGTCGCGCTGCGACAGGTCGGCCAGGTTGTCGCCGACGATGGTGCGCGGAAAGTACGTGGTGTCGTAGCCGAACTTGACGCGCGACGTCTGGTCCTTGACGGCTTCGGCAATGGCCGCGGGAGTCGCGCCCAGGTCGGCGAGCTGCAGGTAGATCTCCCGCGCCTGCGCCTGCAATTGCCCGGTGGGCTGGAACGCCCGCACCCGTGCCACGCTGAGGGAATCGGGGATGCTGGCCTTCAGGATCCCCACGGCGCGCTGGAGCAGCTGGTTCACCCGCTGGATGTTGCCCAGGTTCTCGGCGTCCTTGGCCTGCTCCTCGTGGAACTTCATGGTGATGGCCACGCACTCGCTGTCCGACGGATCGGGACCCGCCACGCTGAGCGGCGCAATGTGGTGGCAGCGCGAATACAGGCGCGTGAGCTCCAGCGTCTCGTGGTTGATGTTGCCCTTGGGCCCGCCGATGAAGTTCCACCCCCACGTGTCATCCACGTAGCCATTGTGGTCGTCGTCCACCTGGTTGCCGGGAATCTCGCGCGGGTTGTGCCAGAGATGCGGGAGCAGGTCCGATTGCGTGGTGTCCACTCCGCCATCGATCACCGCCACCAGCACCGTACGGGCCGGCTGGCGACCGGCCAGCAGTTCGCGCTGCGCGCGCAGGACGCTCATGCCGGGAATGCCGTCCCGCGCTTCATCCAGGAGCTGCCAGTCGGCGGGGGCCGAGTCGGCGGTGACGCGGGCCACGGTGGCCGGTTCCACCCGGGTCGGTGGCGCGCCAGGCGCGGGGGCGGGGGCGGCCGCGGACGGAACGGGCGCCGGCGTGGTCACGACGGGCGCGGAGGAACAGGCGGCGAGCACACTTAGGGCCGCGGCAAACGCCGGAAGGTTCTTCATATGAATCAAGGCTGGGGTGTGAGGGTCAAGAGCTGGCCGTTCCACACGGCCGCGCGCGGATCCGGCATTGGTACATGAGTACGCTGGACGCCGGCGCGCTATTACAGGTTATAGAAGGCCAGCGCATCCACCACGCGGGAAATGGCCCGCGCGAGCTGCGGGTGCGACATCTCCACCGCCGCCAGGGCCTCGGCCAGCCGCTCCCGCAGCCCGGAGGCGCGCCCGCCGGCAATGGGGCCACCCGGGCCCGACTCCACGATCGGCGTGAGGTCGGCGGCCAGCCGCTCCAGCAGCGCGTGCGTCTCGGGGCCCACCGACTCCACATTGGAGAGGCGGTGGTGCAGTTCGGTGAGCAGGGCGTGCAGGTCGCGTTCAGTCATGGCGCAAGAAGGGGTTCATCGGTTCGGATCAGGCATCGTCGCGCTTCTCCACCACCAGCGTGTACTCGGCGGCCAGCGCGGCAATGGACCCGAGCGCCACCAGCACCGGCATCAGCGCGGCGCCCACCACGCCGAAGGTCAGCGGAATCTCGAAGATCGTCTGCCCCTTGTCATTCTTCACGATGATGCGGCGGATGTTGCCCTGGTGAATCAGGTCCTTCACGCGAGCCACCAGCCCTTCGCCACTGACCTTGTGTTCTTCGGTGCTCATCGGGATGCCCCTCCGGGGGTCGCGGACGCGGGGAGCAGCACGAACCGCGCGTAGTTGGTGGTGTCCAGGTACAGCCGCGCCGCCGCCTGGATGTCCTGCGCCGTCAGGCCATTGATCATCGCGGCATATGCGCGGTCCAGCCCCGCTGGATCTTCGCCGTTCTGCGTGCGTGACGCAATGTTGCTCACCCAGAACGCATTCTGCTTCACCTCCACCTCATGCTCGCGGCGCAATTGCTCGCGCACCTTCTCCACGTCCGCGGAATCGGGCCCGCGGGCCTGGAGGGAGTCAATCACCGCGAGCATGGTGGACGCCAGCGTATCCACGTTCTCCGGCGCCGACGTGAACTGCACCAGCACCTGGTACTCCTGGCGCGGAACCCGCGACATGCCGCCCTGGGTCATGGGGCTGTAGGTGCCGCCCAGTTGCTCGCGGAGCGTGCGGTCCAGCAGGATCTGGAACAGGTCGGTCACGGCCTTCAGGGCAAAACGGGACTGCGGCGTGTAGCTGGCCTTGCCCGTGAAGAGCACCAGCGTGGTGGCCTTGGGCGCCGTACCCATGCGGACGATGCGCGTCAGGTGGCCAGTGGGCGGCGCGGGATTCACGTCGAGCCAGTGCTCCACGTGCCCCTCGGCCGGCAGCGTGGCCAGGTACCGCTCACTCAGCGCCTTGAGTGTATCCAGATTGACGTTGCCCACGAACACGAAGGTGAACCCGGAGGCATCCGCGAACCGCGCCTTGTAGAACTGCAGCGCCACCTGCGGATTCACCTCCGCGAAGGTGGCCGGCGTGAGGGGCCGGGCGCGGAACGCATGCTGCCCGATGGTCACCTCGATGGTGTCGGCAAACACCTGCTGGGGCGCCGCGCCCCGATTGGCCAGGAAGGGCCCGATCTGGTTCTGGAATGCCTGGAACGCCGCCGTATCCAGCCGCGCGCCCGTGAACTGCAGGTGGATGAGCTGGAAGAAGGTCTCCAGGTCCTTGGGGCTCGCGCGCCCGGTGATGGTCTCGGTCTCGTCGCCGATGGTGGCCGAGACGCTGGCCACCTTGCCGCTGAGCTTTCTGGCCAGGTCCACACGGTTGAACTGCCCCAGCCCGCTGAGCGCCACCACCTGCGACGCCAGCGACGCGGACATGAAACTGGAATCCGGCGCGAGCGAGGTCCCGCCATCGGCGTAGGCACTCATCAGCACCTCATCCGCCTTGTAGTCGGTGGGCTTCACCAGCACATGCACACCGTTGGAGAGGGTCCACCGGGTGAGGTTGATGGATGAATCGCGGGATTCAGCCACCACCCGGCCCGGCGTGGTGATGGGCGCCATGAGCCCGCCGGCCATGACCGTCTCCGTATACGGCGTCACCGGGGCCCGCGCCGCGCTGTCCATGGCGGCCAGGATCCCCACGCGCGTGGGCAGCGCCACGCCCTCCTTGTCGGGCACCAGCGCGATCACCACGCGGTTGCTGTCGGAAATCCACCCGGCGGCCAGGGTGTTCACTTCGCCGAGCGTCACGGTGGGCAGGAGCTGCTGGACCGCGCGGTACTCCCAGCCGATGCCCGGCATGGCCTCGTCCGTGAGGAAGTTGCCGACATACTCATCCACGAAGGACGCGGAGCTGGTCTTGTCGCGTTCATCGTAGGAGCGTTCGTAGCCGCGCAGCAGGTTCTGCTTCGCGCGGTCCAGCTCCGACTGCAGGAACCCGTACTGGTCCACGCGTCGCGCTTCCGTGAGCAGCGCCGCCACGCCCCGCTCCACGCCGCCGTCCTTGACGCTGGCATTGAGCGAGAACGCCTGCACCGTGCGGGCAAAGAAATCGCCCTTGCTCGCCCCGGCGCCCAGAAAGGGCGCGTCGGGCTTCTGGGCTATCTCGGTGAACCGGTTGTTCAGCATCTGGAAGTACAGCGACTCGGTGATGCCGCGCTGGTAATCGGCCACCGTCTTCATCTGCTCGCGTGGCAGCTTGAAGATGAGCGAGACGCTGGACCCCGTGTTCTCCTTGTCGCTGGCAATGGCCACCAGTGGCTGCGCATTGCCGGGAATGCCCGCCAGGGTGCGGGGCTGCTCGGGCTTCGGGTTGCGGAAGCCGGAGAAGTCCCGCTTGATGAGCGCCTCGATGGTATCCGGGTCAAAGTCGCCCACGGCGACCACCGCCATGAGGTCCGGCCGGTACCAGGTATCGTAGAAGCCCCGCAGGCGCGACGGCGTGGCCGTCATGATGCTCTGCTCATTTCCGATGGGCAGGCGAAGGGCGTACCGCGAGCCCTTGAAGGCCACCGGCAGCCACTGGCGCATCATGCGCTCGCTGGCGCCCTGGCTGCTCCGCCACTCCTCGCGCACCACGCCGCGCTCCGCCACCACCTCGGCGGAATCCAGGAGCTGCCCGCGCGCCCAGTCCGCCAGGATCTGGATGCCCTGCCGCACAATGCGCGCCGTGTCCGTGGGAATGGGCAGCATGTATATGGTTTCATCAAAGCTCGTGGACGCGTTCAGGTCCGCGCCAAACCGCACCCCCACCGACTGCAGGTAGTTCAGCAGCGAATCCTTGGGATAGTGCGCGGTGCCGTTGAACGCCATGTGCTCAATGAAGTGCGCCAGGCCGAGCTGCTGGTCGTTCTCCAGGATGGAGCCGGCATTCACCACCAGGCGCAGCTCCGCGCGCTTCTCGGGGCGGTGGTTCACGCGGATGTAGTAGCGCAGGCCGTTGGGCAGCCGGCCCACCGTCACCGCCGAGTCCATGGGGATCGGGGCGCCACGGGCCAGGGCCGGCGTCGAGCCGGCGCCCTGCGCCAGCAGGGGCGTCGGCGCCAGCGGCGCCAGGACGGACGCCGTCGTCAGCAGCGCGGCGAACGAGAAGCGAAGCGGGGATCGGGTGTGCATGGGGGCTTCCTCAGGAGGGAACTGGGCGACGCGTGCTCAGCGCGAGGGCGCGTTCGGTGCCATGACCAGGTCACGCAGCGCGGTGGGGTCGCCGTCCAGGTTGGGTGCCGGCGTCAGCCCCAGCACCCCGGTGATGAACGGATAGATGTCCACGTTCGGCACTTCGGGGATGCGCGCACCCGCGCGCACGCCGGGGCCGTCAATGACCAGGATGGCGCGCATGGAGGGATTGGCCGGATCCCACCCGTGTGTCCCTGCTTGCTGGCGGCTCCTGCTGCCCCCCAGGCCGATCAGGTACGGCTGGTCCATGACGACGACCAGGTCACCGGCGCGCGGATCTTGAGAATAGTGGAATCGCGCGGGCAGGTCGGCGCGCAGGTAGGCCCGGCCGTGCGCCAGCTTGCGGTTCAGCGAGTCGCGCAGCACCGCCGCGCGTCCACTGTCGCCGGACACGAAGAGGTTGGCCTCGGGGCCCGTGCCCGCCACGCGCACGCCGGCGGTGTCCATCAGCCCTTCCAGCGCCACGAAGTACTCGGGCCCGGTCTGGGCCATGCCGTGGTCCGAGACCAGCACCAGGTACACGCTGTCGGCAATCGGGAGCCGGGCAATGCCGTCTGCCAGGCGCCCCACCACGCTGTCCACGTGCTGCAGCATCACGTTGATGTGCGGGTCGCACGGGCCGTAGCGATGGCCCACGTCGTCCATGTCGCTGAAGTACGTGGTGACCATGTGCGGCCGGCTGGTGGCCGGCAGCGCCAGCCACGCGAGCACCGAGTCCACGCGCGCCGAGTCCGGGACGGCGCCATCGTACTTTTTGTATCGCGTGGGGCGGATGCCGTCGATGGCCGCGTCGGACGTGGGCCAGAAGAAGCTGGCCGCCACCATCCCCTGCCGCTCGGCGGTCACCCAGAGCGGCTCGCCGCGATACCAGCTCCCGTCCTGTTCCGCGGCGCTGCTGATGGAGTACATCTGCTGCCGCGCCGGATCCCAGAAGCTGTTGCCCACCACGCCGTGGTGCTCCGCGTACAGGCCCGTGACAATGGAGTAGTGATTGGGAAAGGTCTTGCTGGGGAACACCGGCACCAGCCCCGACGCCCGCACGCCCGCGCGCGCGAGCCGGTGGAAGTTGGGCAGCCCCGGGCGGTCCAGGTAGTCGGCGCGGAAGCCGTCGAACGATACGAGCACCACGTAGGGCTTGTCGCGCTGCGCCGGGGCGTTGACGCCGCCCGAGCCGTTGGGAAAGGCGCGCGGAGCCGGCGCCGGCATGCAGGCGGCCGCCGCGATGGTCGCGGCCACCGCGGCCGCGACCCGCGCACATCTGAAAATACTGAATGGCATTCGCAAGGTAGGTCCCTGGAGGTTCCGTGGATCCGGCGCGAGGCTACGCTCCCCCGCGCAACTCCTTCAACACCTCGCCCAGCGCCTGGATCTCGCGCCCGTACGCGGCCCAGTCGCCGGCGCGCTGCGCCGCGATGGCCTTGTCGTAGTGCGACTGGGCCTGGCGGAGCAACGCCGCCCGGGCGGCCGGCATCGGCGCACCGGGTGCCGTGGTGGCCGCGGGCGCCGTGGTGGTGGCGCCGGCCGACGCTGCCTGCTCGTTGTCCGCGCCGCTGACCGAGACCACCGCCCCGCCGCCGAACATCGCGTCCAGCGCCTGGTCCAGCGTCTCCGCCATGGTCACCTCATTGCCACTGGCCACGATCACGCGCTTCATCTCCGGAATGGACCCGCCCGTGGCCCGCAGGAAGAGCGGCTGCACGTAAACGAGCGATTCCTCGATGGGAATCACCAGGAGCTCGCCGTGGATCACCTGCGACCCCCGCTGGTCCCACAGCGTGATCTGCCGCGAGATGTCGGTGTCCTGGTTGATGCGGTTCTCGATCTGCTTGGGCCCGTACACCAGGCTCTGCTTGGGGAACCGGTACACCATGAGCTGGCCGTAGTTGTTGCCATCCATGCGCGCCACCATCCACGCCGCCAGGTTGTTCTTGCCGCGCGGCGTGAAGGGCACCATGAAGATGAACTCCTCCTGCGACTCGCCCGGCAGCTTCATGATGATGTGCCGCATCATCGGCGCCGGACTGCCGTCGTCGGTGGAGGGCGTGGGAATCTGCCACTCGTCCTCGCGGTGGTAGAACGCCGCGGGCTCGTCCATGTGGTACGTGGCCTGCAACTGCGCCTGGATGCCGAACAGCGTGGCGGGATAGCGCAGGTGGGCCTTGATGTCGGCCGGCATGGCCGACATGGGCTGGAAGATGGACCCGCCGTAGATGCGCTCGTCCGTCTGGATCACCGGATCGTCCGGGGCAATCACGTACGCGGTGATGGCGCCATTGAACGCGTCAATGGTCACCTTCACGCTGTTGCGCATGTAGTTGACGTTGCCCACGGACTTGGAATACGGATACGCGCTGCTGGTGGTGTAACCGTCCAGGATCCACATCAGGCTGCCGTCCGCGCGCACCACGAGGTACGGATCCGAGTCAAACTCCAGGAAGGGCAGCGCCGTCCGCACCCGGTCCATGATGTTGCGGTGGTACATCACGCGCGCCGAGCCGGTGATGTCGTCGGAGAAGAAGATGGTGAGCGACCCGAACCGCCACGCAAACAGCGCCCGGCGCAGGACCGACCCCACCGGCACGCCCCCGGTGCCCGTGTACGAGGTGTAGATGTTGTCCTCGCCCGACGGGTAGTCGAACTCCTTCTGGCGCGTATCCACAAACACATAACTGTTGGTCAACTGCCCGTAGTAGATCCCGGGACGCGTGAGCTTGATCCCCACGGTGGACACGGGCGGCAGGTCCTTGATGAACAGCACCGGCAGCCCCTCGTTGGTCACCTCGTTCACCGGCGCCATGGTCAGCCCCATGCCGTGGGTGTACGTCAGCCGGTTGTTGATGAAGCTCTGCGTGGGCAGCGAGTTCGAGTTCAGCTCGCGCGCCGAGACGTGCACCTGGCGGTAGTCGCCGTTGATCGTGTACCGGTCGTCGTTCACCGAGACAAAGTCATAGTACGTGCGAATTTCCTGCAGTTGCTTGAAGGTCTGCTGCAGCAGGTCGCGCTCCCACAGCCGCACGTTGTTGATGGTGGCGGCGTTGTTCTTGATGTCGGCCATGGTCAGCTTGGCCTCGCCGCTCAGCGAGCGCGTCTGCACATGGTCCAGGCCCCACGCGTCCCGCGTGGCCGCGATGTGGTTGACCAGGTATGGCGTCTCCTTGGTGAGCTCGTTGGGCAGCACCACCAGCTTCTCCACCGCCACGGGGATCACGCCCCGCCCCACCACGCCCACCACCGCGTATACCACCACGCCAATGGCCACGTACTTCAGCAGGCGGCCGCGGAACGCCCCGACCAGGGCCAGCACCATCCCCGCCACCGCCGCCAGCGCCGAGATCCGGATGGCCGGCAGCATGAAGTGCACGTCGGCGTAGCTGGCACCCACCAGCGGGCCGGTCTGCGAATACAGGAGCTCCGCGGTGCGCACCAGCCAGAGCCGCAGCGCCACCAGCAGGAAGAGCGCGGCCACCAGCGCTCCCACGTGCAGCTCGGCGCCCCGGTCCACCGTCCCATGCCTGGGATTGATGGGAAGCTGCCCGCGCAGCACGTACACCACGCTCGCCGCGCCCAGCGAAAGCACCACCAGCGCCATCAGGATGCCCAGCACGTCGGCCACGGCCGGCAGCGTGAACATATAGTAGCCCACGTCGCGCCCGAACAGCGCGTCCGTCGAGCCCCCCGCCACGCCATGGAACGCCTGCGCAAACTTGGTCCAGAGCGCTGACGTCGAGACCGCCACCAGGAACGCCACGAAGATCGCCCCGAGCCGCAGCATGCGCGGCACCACGAGCGAGACGTCCAGCGGCGGCATGTTGGGCCGGTTGATGTAGAGCGCCGGCGACTTGCCCGCGTGGCGCGTGGCCAGCAGGACGTTGCCCCCCAGGATGCCGTAGGCCACCAGGGCCCCCACCACAAAGAGCCCGATGCGCCACTTGAGCGTCGTGACAAAGACGCTGCCAAACCCCACCTGCTTGAACCAGAGCCAGTCGGTGGTGAGGCCCGCGGCCCAGGGCACCAGGAACAGCACGACGAACAGCGCCACGGCGGCGATGATGAGAAACCGCCGCAACTCCGGCCGCTTCGGGCCGGCCACCCGGTGACCGGGCCGCTCGAATGGAAGGGTCATGGTTCGGAAGATGGCGGAATGGGGGCCACATTACCAATCGGGACCGCTCGCCAGCCCTCGGTCCCGGGGTTACAATCCCGGGAATTGAGGGGTGTCCCCGCCGGGCGCCCTCCCCACGCATCACACGCAACTCCGTCAGGATCCTGCACATGTCACGCTTCTCCCGCCCCCTTGGACTCGCGGCCCTGCCGGCCGTGCTGCTGCTCACCGCCGCCGCCTGGCCACACCGCGCCGGCCCCGCGCCGCATCCCGGTGCCGGCGTCCCGGCGCCGGTGGACACCGCCCTGCTCAACACGTTCAAGTGGCGCAACCTCGGCCCTGAACGCGGCGGACGGTCCATCGCGGTGGCCGGCGTGCGGGGACAGCCCGACGTCGCGTACTTTGGCGCCACGGGCGGCGGCCTCTGGAAGACCACCAACGGCGGCCAGGACTGGGCGCCGGTGACCGACCACCAGGTCACCAGCGCCTCGGTGGGCGCCGTGGGCGTCTCGGAGACCGACCCGAATGAAGTGATCATCGGCATGGGCGAGTGCGAGATCCGCGGTGACATCATGCCGGGCGACGGGATGTACCGCTCCACGGACGCCGGCAAGACCTGGACGCACGTGGGGTTCAACGACGTGGACGCCATCTGCAAGGTCCGCATCGATCCCACCAACGCCAACACCGTGTACGCCGCCGTCTTTGGCAAGTACGCGGTGCCCAGCCCGGAACGCGGCATATTCAAGAGTACAGATGGCGGCGTCACGTGGAAGAAGATCCTCTTCCGCAACGACAGCACGGGCGGCATCACGCTGGTGATTGACCACAACCATCCGCAGGTGCTGTATGCCGCCCTGTGGCAGGCGTACCGCAAGGAATACACCGCGAGTTCGGGCGGCGCCGGCTCAGGGCTGTTCAAGAGCACCGACGGGGGCGAGCACTGGACCGAGATCACCCACAACAAGGGCCTGCCATCCGGCATTGACGGCAAGATCGGCGTGGCGGTCTCGCCCGCCAACTCCAACCGGGTGTACGCCCTGGTGGAGAATGAGGCCGGCGGACTGTATCGCTCGGACGACGCCGGCGCCACGTGGACGCTGGTGAACGACGACCACAACATCCGGCAGCGCGCCTTCTACTACACGCATGTGTACGCCGACTACAAGGACCAGGACCTGGTCTACATGCAGAACACGTCGCTGTTCAAGTCCACCGACGGCGGCAAGACGCTGACCTCGCTGCGCGGCACGCACGGCGACTTTCACGATTTGTGGATAGATCCGGACAACAGCCAGCACCTGGTGGTGGGCAACGACGGCGGCGGCGCGGTGAGCACCGACGGCGGCAAGACCTGGACCGACCAGGACTACTCCACCGCGCAGCTCTACCATGTGGCGGCCACGGTGGGCTATCCCTACGACGTCTGCGGCGCCCAGCAGGACGACGGCACGGTCTGCGTCTCCAGCATGGCCAACCTGCAGCAGGGCGGCCGCGGCTTTGGCGGCTTCGGGCGCGGTGGCGGCAGCAGCAGCGAGACGTACAGCGCCGGTGGCTCGGAGCCGGGCTACATCGCCCCCGATCCCCTGGACCCCGACATCTTCTTCACGGGCGCCAACAACGGCGGCTTCATGACGCGCCTGAACCGGCGTACCGGCCAGGAGCGCGAGGTCAATCCCTATCCGCTCATGTTCTCCGGCGAGCCGTCCAGCGCGCTGGTGGAGCGGTGGCAGTGGACCTACCCCATCATCTTCTCGCCCGTGGACCCGCACCTGCTGTTCACCAGCTCGCAGCACCTCTGGAAGACCACCGACAACGGGCAGAACTGGACGCGCATCAGCCCGGACCTCACCCGGCACGACCCCAGCACCATGGGACCCTCCGGCGGGCCCATCACGCACGACATGAACGCGCCGGAAGTGTACGCCACCATCTTCGCCATCGGCCCCTCCAAGAAAGACGTAAACGTCATCTGGACCGGCTCCGACGACGGGCTGGTGTACGTCACGCGCGACGGCGGCGCCAGCTGGACGAACGTCACGCCCCCCGGCATGCCCGACTTCGGGCGCGTCAGCCAGATTGACGCCTCGGCGTTCGACGGCGGCGCGGCCTACGTGGCCGTCAAGCGCCCGCTGCTCGACGACCAGTCGCCCTACATCTTCCGCACGCACGACTACGGCAAGACCTGGACCAGGACCGTCAACGGCATCCGCGCGGACGACTACGTGCACGCGGTGCGCGAGGACCCCAGCCGGGCCGGCATGCTCTTTGCCGCCACCCAGCACGGCGTATACATGTCCTACGACGACGGCGACCACTGGTCGTCGCTCTCGCTCAACCTCCCCGACGTCCCGGTGACCGACCTGATCGTGTATCGCCACGACCTCGTGATCTCCACGCACGGGCGCGGATTCTATATCCTGAATAACATCGAGCCGCTGGAGCAGTACTCGCCCGCCGTGGAGTCGGCCAGCGCCTACCTGTTCGCGCCGCCGCCCGCCATCCGGTCCACCACCGGCGCGGAGATCACCTACTGGCTGAAGCAGCCCGCCACGCGCGCGACGCTCGAGATCCTGGACGCCAGCGGCCAGGTGATCCGCACGTACAAGCCCGACACCGCGCAGAACGGTCGAGGCGGGCGCGGCGGCGGGTTCGGCCGCTTCCGCTTCGGCGGCGGCGCGCCGCCGGTCACCGCCGGCGTCAACCACTTCAACTGGGACCTCGCCTACGAGTCGGCCACCAGCTTCCCCGGCATGATCCTCTGGGGTGCTACCACCCGCGGCCCCGCCGCGGCGCCGGGCAATTATACCGTTCGTCTGATCGTGGACGGGCAGACCCTGAGCCAGCCGCTCACCGTCAAGCGCAACCCGCTCTTCACCGACGTCACCGACGCGGACCTCCAGGCCCAGTTCGACCTGGCCATCAAGATCCGCGACAAGCTGTCGGAAGCCAACCAGGCCGTCATTGACGTGCGCAACGTCAAGGCGCAGGTGGACGATCGCCTCCAGAAGTCCGGCGACGGCACGCTCAAGCGGCTGGGCGCCAAGCTCACCACCGACGCGGGCGCCATTGAGGAAAACATCTACCAGACCAGGAACCAGAGCGGCCAGGACCCGCTCAACTTCCCCATCAAGATCAACAACCGAATCGGCACGCTGCTCAGCACCGTGAGCGACGGCGACGGGGCGCCCATCGGCAACGCCGTCCCGATCTTCAACTACCTGAGCGGCAAGCTCAAGGTGCAGACCGACGCCCTGGCCCAGGTGTGGGCCACCGACCTGGCCGCGTTTAACGCACAGGCCAGGAAGCTGGGCCTCCCGCCCGTGAATCCCAAGTGCGCCCAGGGTGAGGTGTGCGGGATCGTGCCGTAACGCTCCACAGGCAGCAATCGCTGGACGTGCCAGCGTCCAGCGATTGCCACCCGCCTGGCCGGCGGCCGCTCACCCGCCCACGGCCTGCCGGACCAGCGCCGCAATCCGCTTCGCCTCCGCCGGCGTCCACGCCACCAGGGCAAAACCCGTGGGCCACATGTTGCCGTCGTCCAGCCTGGCGTCATGCTGGAACCCGAATGTGGCATAGCGCACCTTGAACTTCCCGGCAGCCTGGAAGAAGCAGATCACCTTCCCCTCAGGGTTGGCGTAGGCCGGCATGCCGTACCAGGTCCTGGGCACCAGCACCGGCGCCGTGGACAGGACCAGGTCGTGAAACCGCTGGGCCAGGGAGCGGTCCGGCTCCTTCATCCTGCCAATCGCGGCGCGCACGGCGGCTTCCCCTTCCTCCCGGTTCCGTCCCGCGCGCGCCTCGGCCTTCATCTCCTGCACGCGCGCCTTCATCGCGGCCTTCTCCTCGGCCGAGAATCCGGCGGCACTCGCGCTCTTGCCGCGGCCGGCGCCCTTGCCGCGGCTCCCGGCGCCCTTGCCGGATTTTCCACCACCCGTGCTGGCACTCATGTCGTCGTGTCTCCTCTCGTGGGGATTGGACCTGGCCTCGAACCACCTGCTTGGATGGCCAAGATACTCACTGGTCGCCGGCTGTTCAGCCTCGGCGCGGGAGGTCATGATACCGGTCCTTGAGCGCACCGCCCGGCAGCCGGGACACTGACCACCCTCGCGCGTCGCTGGACCCACCCATATACTCGACGCGCCCAGGCCGGATTCCCTGCCCCTCGCTCCCTGACGAAACGCTCCGCCTGGCCAGGCCAGACACCTCCTCCGACTCCCCGACTTGCGTGAAGGAGTAACGATGCGACTTGTTCCCGGTGCCTCCCTCCTCCTGGCCGCGACCCTCGCGGCGGCGCCATCCGCCCTCGCGCAGGGCCCGACGACGGACACCTCGGCCTTCAACCAGTCCGCGGACCCGCTGCTTGCCAGCTTCCGCTTCCGCCTCATCGGCCCCGCCAGCATGGGCGGCCGCATCGACGACATCGCGGTGGCCCCAACTGACCGGAACGTCGTGTATATCGGCTACGCCACGGGTGGCGTGTTCCGCTCGGTGGACGGCGCCACCAGCTTCACGCCGGTGTTCCAGGCCTACGGCTCGGCGTCCATTGGCGACGTCGCCATCGACCCCACCAACGCCAACATCGTGTACGTGGGCACGGGCGAGGCGAACAACCGCCAGAGCTCCAGCTTTGGCAATGGCATATATAAATCCACTGACGGCGGCAAGACCTTCGTGCACATGGGGCTCGATTCCACGCAGACCATCGCGCGGATCGTCATCGACCCCAGGAATCCGCGGACCGTGTACGTCGCGGCGCCGGGCCACCTCTTTGGCCCCAACCCGTACGGCGCCATCTACAAGACCACGGACGGCGGTGCCACCTGGCAGAAGGTCAAGTATATCGATGAGAATACCGGGTTTATCGATATTGTAATGGACCCCGCCAACAGCCAGGTGCTGTTCGCGGCCAGCTACCAGCGCCGCCGCACGGGCTGCTGCTACAACGGCGGCGGCCCGGGCAGCGGCCTCTGGAAGACCACCGACGCCGGCCGCTCCTGGACGCGGCTCACCGGCCACGGCCTGCCCCCGGGCACCTACGGCCGCATCGGCCTCGACATCGCGCGTTCCAACCCGAAGGTGATGTACGCGCAGATTGAGACCAGCGGGGCGCCCACCGTGCCGTCCACGGGCGGCACCAGCGCCGGCGCACGCGGCGGCGGCAGCTACGACTGGTGCAGCAACGCGGGGCCCGATCACGGCTTCAGTCGCGGCCGGGGATTCGGGCCGGCGCCCGAGGCCAGCGACACCTCCAACCAGGCCGACAGCACGCGCGTCCCGCCCAAGCCGGATGGCGCCAGCTCGGGTGTCTATCGCTCCAGCGACGGGGGACGCACGTGGGCCGTGATGAACAACTGCGACGGCCGCCCGCTCTACTTCAGCCAGATCCGCGTGGATCCCTCGAACGAGAACACCGTCTGGATTGGCAACGTGCATCCGGCGCGCTCGCTCGACGGCGGCCGGACGTTCCTCACGCTGGACGACGCCGGCGGGTTCTTCAACATGATGGAAGACAACCACGCCTTCTGGATCGACCCGCATGACTCGAAGCACGTCATGCGCGGCAGCGACGCGGGGTTTGCCGTCACGTGGGACCAGGGCGCCACGTGGGAGTACGTCCGCACCATGGCCACCGCGCTCGCCTACTGGGTGACCGCCGACATGGGACATCCGTATTACGTATACGCCGGCTTCCAGGACAACGACAGTTGGGCCGGTCCCAGTTCCACGCGGAGCCGAGTGGGCATCCAGAACAGCGACTGGTTCCACCTGGGCGGTGGAGATGGCTTCCAGACCGCCGTGGACCCCACCGATTTCCACACCGTGTACGCGGAATCACAGGACGGATCGCTGAGCCGCTTTGATCTGCGTACCGGCGAGTCGAAGAGCATCCGTCCCGTGGCGCCGCCCGCTCCCGATTCCACGGAGGCTGGTTCAGGAGGCGGCACGGCCGGCGCCGCACGGGCCGGTGCGTCTGCCGCTCCGAGTGCCCCGGCGTGCGTGGACGGGCGCATCATCACGCCCGGTGGCGGAGCCGGGGGCCGAGGCGGGTTTGGCTTCCGGCGCGGGGGGCGGACCACGTCCAACGTGCTCAACGCCGCGGCCGGTGACAGCTATCGCTTCAACTGGAACTCGCCGCTGCTGCTGTCGCCACACGATCCCAACATCGTCTGGTTCGGCGGCAACCGATTGTTCAAGTCGTATGACAAGGGCAATACCTGGGTTGCCAGCGCCGACCTCACCAGGCAGGTGGACCGGTGCGACGTGTCCGTGATGGGCGCGGCCGGCAACCAGGCGCAGTTGGCCAAGAACGACGGCGTGTCGTCATACAG
Source organism: Gemmatimonadaceae bacterium (assembly GCA_035700805.1). Taxonomy (GTDB): domain Bacteria; phylum Gemmatimonadota; class Gemmatimonadetes; order Gemmatimonadales; family Gemmatimonadaceae; genus JAGWRI01. Next base: position 23,198 of record DASSOG010000019.1, read on the forward strand.
CACGCTGACCGCCATTTCGGAATCGCCCGTGATTCCGGGCGTGGTCTGGGCCGGCACCGATGACGGCAACCTGCAGGTAAGCCGGGATGGCGGACACACGTTCACGGACGTCGCGAAGAACCTTCCCGGCCTCCCCACGGGCGCGCTGGACGGACCCAACCCCTACTGGATCTCGCGGATTGACGCGTCGCACTTTGACGGCGGCACCGCGTACGTGTCCGTGGACGGCCACCGTTCGGACGATATGCATCCGTATATCTTCGTGACGCGCGATTACGGCCGGACGTTCACGCCAATCTCCGGCACCCTGCCCGGCTACGGCAACGTGCGCGTAGTGCGGGAGGATCCGCGGAACCGGAACCTGCTGTTCGCCGGCACGGAGTTCGGGCTGTACGTCTCGCTCGACGCCGGCGCGCATTGGGAGAAGTTCATGAACGGCTTTCCCACCGTGCGGGTGGATGACATCCTTATCCACCCCCGCGACGGCGACCTGGTGGTGGCCACCCATGGGCGCAGCATCTGGATTGCCGATGACATCACCGCGCTGCAGCAGTTCACGCCGGCCGTGGCGGCCGGGGACGCCACCCTGTTCGATGTGCGCCCGGCCATCGCGTACCACCTGGACCTGCACACGGACATTGATATCGGCGGCGCCAAGCGCTTCGAGGCGGCCAACGCGCCGCGCGGCACCGCCGTGAGCTTTTATCTGAAGTCTGATGCCGGCGACAGTGCCACGGTATCCATCCTCAACGCCACCGGCCAGGTGCTGTGCACTTCCACCGAGCCGGGGAGTGCCGGCATTCACCGCGTGCAGTGGACGCTGGTGGAGCCGCTGGCACGCGATACCGCCGGCGCGGGCCGCGGCGGGACGACGGGCCGAGGTGGACGCGGCGGGCGCGCGCCGAACCCGAGCTGCTCGGCGGGTGGCGCCGGCGGTCGTGGAGGAGCCTCCGGCGAGGTGGCACCGGGAACGTACGTGGCACGGCTGACCGTCGGAGGCAAGACGTACACCAAGCCCGTCACCGTCCTGGAGGATGTGTGGATGTCTGAGCGGTAGGGGAGGCCACCAGCATGCCCTGACGCGCCCCGTGCCGGCTGAAACTCTGGCGACTCTCAACCGGTATCTTGTTGCTCATGCCCCCCTCGTCGTCGCACCCCGGCGCCCATCCGTCCCTCGCGGGCACTCACGCCGCCGCCTTCGTCGCCCTCCAGCACGCGGTCAGGGGCCGCTACTCCCTTGACCGCGAACTCGGCCGCGGGGGCATGGGCATCGTCTTCCTCGCCCGCGATGTGGCGCTGGACCGTCTGGTCGCCATCAAGCTGCTCCCGCCCGAGCTGGCCGCGCGCGCCGACCTGCGCGAGGCATTCCTCCGCGAGGCGCGCACCGCCGCCGGCCTGGCGCACCCGCACATCGTCCCCATCCACGCGGTGGAGGAACTCGGCGACCTGGTGTTCTTCGTCATGGGCTTCATTGACGGCGAAACGCTGGGCGCCCGCATCCGGCGCCGTGGCGCGCTGCCGCCCGCCGAAGTCATGCGCATTACGCAGGAGGTGGCCTGGGCCCTGGGGCACGCCCACGCGCACGGCGTCGTGCACCGCGACGTGAAGCCCGACAACATCCTCCTGGAACGCGGGACGCACCGCGCGATCGTCACGGACTTCGGCATCGCGCGCCTGGCCCGATCGCTGGACTCGGCCGGCGGCATCGCCACGGGCACTCCCCAGTACATGAGCCCCGAACAGTCGCTCGGCGCCCCCGTGGACGCGCGCAGCGACCTCTACTCCCTGGGCGTCACGGCTTTTTACATGGCCACGGGGCACCTGCCATTTCAGGATACTGATATGCAGGCGCTGGTGCGCCGACATGCGCAGGAGCCGGCGCCACCCGTGCGCGCGGCGGCCCCGAACCTGCCCGGCGCGTTCGCCGACGCGCTGGACCAGCTGCTCGCCAAGTCGCCGGTCGAGCGCATCGCATCGGCCGACGCGCTGGCGTCCGCGGTGAGTCGCGCGCGCGGCGCCCACTCCGTGGTCCCGGCCGCGGTGCGACGCTACCTGGAAACGTCCCAGCAGGCCGCCACCGAAATCACCACCCTGGGCACGGTGACCGCCGCCATCCTGATCGGCATGGAAGTGGTGAAGCTGGTACAGGGGGACTTCCTGGGCTTCGGTACGTTGATTCAGATCGTGCCGAGTGCCGCCCTTACCGGACTGGCGGCCGCTCGCGCGGGACAACTGTTCGCCGAGACGCGCGCCCTGCTGCGCGACGGATACCAGCACGGCGCCGTGCGACTCGCTACCGTGGCGCTGGAGCGCGAAGAGCAGTTGCAGCAGGCGACGCTGCCTTCCACCAGGCACGCATGGCGCTGGGTGTGGGGAGGCGCGGCCGTCACCGCCCTGGGCTTCACGTTGCTCGGCGCCAACCAGAGCTTTGTGGGATCGCAGTTCATCGGCTGGATCCTGGGCGTCATGGCGCCGGCGGTGACCGTGCACGCGGTACTCCGTGTGCGGCGCGCCCGCACGGGCGGCACGATCTGGAACCGCCTGCTCCACGGCCGCCTGGGCCGCGCCATCTTCCGCCTGGCAGGCCTCACGACGCGCGTCGATCACGCGGCACCCTCCGCGGAACCCACGGCCGTCCTCCTCGCGCGCGCCACCGAAGACCTCTACCACGCGCTCCCGGGCGACACACGCCGGCAGCTCGCCGACATCCCGGCGTTGCTCATGCGCCTGCAGGCCGACGCCGCCGCACTGCACGCGCTGGACGACGCCGATCCCGCCAAGGCGCCCCGGCTGGAAGCCGCGGTGGCCGCGCTGGAAAACATCCGGCTGGACCTGCTCAAGCTGCACAGCGGCCGCGGCTCACTCAGCGAACTCACGGCTGACCTGGACCGCGTGCGCGACGTGGAGCACCGCGTTGACGCGCTGGTCGAACTGCGGACGCCGACGCCCACGCCGGTCTGAAACCGGCGGCCTTGCCCTCCACGCGGCTTGGTCCTAGGTTCTTTGTACCGAATAAACGCCGAAGCTGACCGCGAGCCGGCGTCCTCTTACCCCACCGCGAACCCGCGAGGAGCCGCTCCATGTCCGCAGCATCCGACAGCTTCATTTCCCCCGCGCAGTACCTGGCCCACTGGCAGGAACACCGTCGCCTCACGCGCCGAGTCATCGAGGCCTTTCCGGCCGAACAGTTCAACACCTTTGCCGTCGGCGGCATGCGGCCGTTCGGTGAGATGACCATCGAGCTCCTGCGCATGGCCGCGCCCACGGTGTACGGCCTGGCCAGGGGCGACTGGGACACGGGCATCAGCACGGACACCCGCAGCAAGGCCGAAGTCCTGCGCCTGTGGGACGAGAGCACCAGGCTCATGGACGAGCTCTGGCCCACCATCCCCGTCGCGCGCTTTGATGAACGCCTGACGGCCTTTGGCCAGTACACGGACTTCGGACGCAAGATCGTGCTGTACGTGGTGGACAACGAGATCCACCACCGCGGGCAGGGCTACGTGTACCTGCGCGCGCTCAACATCGAGCCGCCGGCATTCTGGCAGCGCGACTGAACAGCCGCTCCCCGGCGGCAGGCATGCCTCGGCCCGTGGCTGGCCGCCGGGCTCATATGCAACATCTGATGTCCGTCAGCTGCCCGCGCCATCCACGTACTTGGCCCGCGCGGGTGGCGGCGCGGACTCCAGCGCCGCGATCAGCGCGGCCGGGTCGGTGGCCACCTGCACCATCGCGCGGTGTTCGGGGCGCACGAAGCCCTGGGATACCGCGCCATCCAGGAACGCCAGCAGGCCGTCGTAATACCCCAACACATTCAGCAACCCGTATGGCTTGGCGTGCAACCCGAGCTGCGCCCAGGTCCAGATCTCGGTGAACTCCTCCACGGTGCCCAGCCCGCCCGGCAGCGCCACGAATGCGTCCACCAGCTCGGCCAGGCGCGCCTTGCGCGCGTGCATGGTGTCCATCACTTCCAGCCGAGTAATCTGGTGATGGGCCACCTCGCGGTCCACGAGATGGCGCGGCATCAAGCCGATGACCTCGCCGCCCGCGGCCATGGCCGCCTCAGCCAGCGCGCCCATCAGGCCGGTGCGGCCGCCGCCGTACACGATCCGCCGCCCCGCACTCGCCAGCAGCCTGCCCATCTCGCCGGCCGCCTCCCGGTAGCGCGCATCAGCGCCGTCACTCGAGGCGCAGAATACCCCGATCGTCGTCAGCCTCACCCCAGCTTCGCCTCGCGCAGCGAAGGCTCGAACAGCTCGACGGGATTCCCGGACGGATCCTCGACGATCACCTGTCGGCCGCCAACGCCCGTGACGATCTCGTTGCGAAACTTGACCCCCGCCGAGCGCAGCCGTGCCACCACGGCATCCAGATCCTCCACCTCGATGGCAAAGCGGTTCCACCCGCCCGGCGATTGTACCGTACCGTCCGGCATCGCCTGGCCGCCCCCGCCCCGCGGGTTCGGCGCGCTCAGCACCAGCCGCAAGTCGCCCAGATGCAGCATCGCGAATGGCGGCGCCGGGTGCATGTCCAGCACGAAGCCGAGCTGTTGGGTGAAGAAGGCGATGGCCGCGTCCACGTCGTGGACGATGTAGCGGACCTGCACGGTAGGCATGAGGGCTCCCATTGGAATCTGCATCAGCGAATGTGGCATGCTGAGCGGGCTCTGCACAACCGACAGGCTACTGCGGGAGAAAGTTGTGGAATTCCGACTTCGTAGCCCAGCGGAATCCCGACTTGCCGATCCATCCGCTCAGTTCTATAATAGCCGACCATCCCCCCATACCGGAGCAAATAACATGCGCAGATCCGCAGCCGCGCTCCTGCTCATCGCCGGCGCCGCAACTCCTGCGTGCCTGCTTGCCCAGGCGCCAGCACCTGCCACCGCCTTTGGCGTCCTTGGGGGCGTCAACGTCTCCAACATCCGGGGCGAAGGAACGGGTGGGACTGACAACAAGATCGGGTTCGCGCTCGGTGGTTTTGCGCGCATCCCAATATCAGGTGCCTGGTCGTTCCAGCCGGAGCTCGAATACTCCATGAAGGGGACCAAGGAAACCGACAATTCCGGCGGCACGCCAGCGACGGCCACCCTTAAGCTCAACTATTTCGAGATCCCCTTGCTGCTGCGGGTGGCAGCGCCGTCAAGCCCGAGTGGTCGCCTGTTTGCTGAGGCGGGTCCAGCGGTGGCGATCAACGTTTCGTGCGATATCTCGGCGAGTGGCAGTGGCGTGACCGTCTCCGGATCATGTGCGAGCGCTGGCCTGGACGTCAATACGCTCGACATCGGCGGGATGATCGGCGGCGGCTACGAGTTCACGCTGGGCGGTCATGGCCTCTCCATCGGCGCCCGGTATACTTACGGATTCGCCAGTATCGCCAGTGGCGGCACGACAAAGAATTCCAACCTGCAGTTCCTCGCTGGCCTCCGCCTCTGAACCACACCGCCGTGCGCTCAGGAGGCGCGCCGTGGCGCCCGTGATTCCAGGTACTCCTTGAGCGCCACGGCCTGGTTGTGCTCGGTGTCATGCGCGCTGTACACCAGTGTCACGGTGCCCTTCTTCGCGTGGCCCCGCAGGGTCTGCACCGCCTCGGCGTTCCCGTCCAGCTCACGGAAATAGCGCTTCCGGAATTCGGGCCACTTGGCCGGCTCGTGGTTGAACCACTTCCGCAGTTCCGTGGTCGGCGCAATCTCCTTGAGCCACAGGTCAAGGTGTGCCGCATCCTTGGACACGCCGCGCGGCCACAACCGGTCGGCCAGGATGCGGAAGCCATCCGCCTTCGCCGCCGGCGAATACGCGCGCTTCAACAGGATCTTCATGATTTCGGGGCCCTCCTCGTGCCTCACCTGCCCTTACCCACGAAATCTACCACGGCGCCGGCGCGCCATCGGGCGCGCGGGTCAACTGCCCAGGTGCGTAAACACCCCCACCGCGAGCTCCGCCCACACATACAGGAAGACCAGCACCACCACGGCGCCCGTGGCAAGCCAGTACCTGCGCTGCAGCCGCCGCGCCGCCAGCACAAACGCACTGCCAAATCCAAAAATGAGCAGGCCCCCGACAATGAAATCGGCGAGGTTCCAGTTCACGGCGCTGGTGAATTGCATGGCCACGAGCGGCACCAGCAGCAGCACCCCAGTGGCCAGCGCCAGCCAGCCGAAGACACCATTCCGCATCACCAGACTTCCGGAGTTCTCGTTCATACGCGCCTGCCTCCCATTGAATATTGAATGTCGTAAACGATTTCCAACCCAGGTCAACCTCGGCTCAGCGTGATTCCGGCCGGACCGGCGCCGCTGGAGGCGGGTCGCACGCCATCTGACGTAATGCCTCTTCATGTGCCGCCACGATGCGACCCGCCCGCGCGCGCGCGACGTTCCACTGCGTCCAGTGCGCGGTGGCGCTGTTGTACCGGTCACCCGTCCACCGCTTGAGCAGCGCGCTCGCGGCCGCACAGCGCTCCGCCTCGCTGGCCAACCGCGACGCCAGCTCCGGCGTGGTGAGCGCCGCCACCAGCGCCGGCACGGCGTCACCACCCAGCCGCGCCAGATAGCGCGGATCGGCCCCGGCAATTCCGGCCCCGGCCCCCGCCCCCGCCCCCACCCGGGCCTGGACCGCCGCACTGGAATCCACCCCACCCGGCACGGCGCCGGCCAGGTTCGCGCGCGCCAGGTTGGCACGCGCCACCAGCGCGTCCGGGTTCATGACATTGAGCCCCACCAGCACCGCCAGGGCGCTGGCCACCAGGCCCAGCATGAAGGGGCGAGGCCGGTGGCGCAGCACCGTGAGCACAAACCAGGCAAACACCATGGCCAGCCAGATCATGAACGCACTGGCATACAGCCGGTCCGCCGAGATGCCGTAGTAGTGTATGTATAAGTTCATCCGGGCCGCGGCCGACACCATGATCGCCACCACCAGCAGCACGAGGACCGCGGAGAGACGCTTGTACAGCCGCACGGTGCGCGTGTCCCCCTCGGGAATGAGCGCGTGCGAGGCCAGCAGCACCGGCAGCACCAGCGCCGCCACGCCGGCCAGTTCAAAGAACCCGCGCCGCGCGTATTCGGCGTAGCTCAGGCCCGTGGTGCGCAACACCAGCGCCTGGCCGCCAAACAGCCAGCCGACCTGGACCGCGACAAACGCGGCGAACAGGACGGCGAGCGCACCCAGCGAGAGCCCCACGTCCAGCGTGCCGAGCGTAAAGGGCAGCGGCGATGCGCCCGTCTCCTCCGCGACCGGCCCGCGCCATTGCACCCGGCCGAGCAGCGATCCGCGCAGCCAGCCCGCCACGACCCACGCAAACACAGCCGCAATGGCCACGTGCGACAGGAGCACATCGAGCTGGAGGTTGGGGAAGCTGAAGTACGCCTTGAACAGCGGATCGGCGTTCCGGAGCATCAGCGTGAAGAGCAGCAGGATCGGGACGGTGATGACCAGGGCTTTCCCCAGCCGCCGCGCGCCGCCCCCGGTCGTGCCGGTGGACGTCGAGTCGAGGGGCAGGTCGCGCGCCACGAGCGGGACGGCACCCGTGGCGACATCGAGCCCCGTCCCGAATGCGGCACGCAGCAGGTCGCGGAGCCGGGCCAGGGCCAGATGCCGCACCGGCCCCCCGTTCAGGCTCATGGCCAGCAGCGTGAGCGACGCAAGCATGGCCAGGAAATCGAACGCCAGCACCGTGTCGGCATCGCGCCACGACAGTGCACTACCAAAGACGACGGCGAGCATCAGCCAGAGTGTGCCCTCGCTGGAGAGCAACCGGCCGGCAGTCCGCGTCAGCAGGGCGATCGCGAGGGCCAGCGCCAGCAGCCAGACAGCCAGCCCGAGGCCCCATGGCTGGTTCCGGAGCAATGGGTCGGCCAGGACGCCGAGGATCACGGCGGCCCAGAGGACGAGGCGCGGCAGGCGGGGTGACCTTGCCTCGCTGGACGGGCTCGGTGCGTTCGGCGGGTTCGGGGCGCTCGACTGGGACATGGGCGTGGGCTGGGTGAAGTCGCAGAGAACTTTACACTACAAAGTTATGGCCCGCAAGCCCCCGGGCTGTCGGGCGACCAGTCGGCCGGTCGGCCGGACACCGCTCACCCCGGCGGTCGGTGGACGCCCTGGGGCGGCAGCCCACCGAGGTACCATGCAAAAGCGGCGCCCAGCAGGGCGCCGCTTTCACGTCAGGTGTCGAACCCGCGGCCGCATCCGGCCGCGGCTAGCGAGCGCTCATCCACACTCGCTGAAGCCGCACACATGGCACTTCACGCACCCCTCGGCGTACTCGAGCTGCGACCCGCAGTCGGGGCACGTGCCAATAAAGGCCTGCCCGCCGTCAAACGCTTCGAGTTGGAACTCGGGCTGCGCACCGGCGGCCGTGGGCGACGCGGGCACCACCTTGCCCACGGTGCGCACGACGTCCGGCTGCTCCGACGCCCCGGCGGACATCAGTTCCTGCTGTACACCCTGCTTGTCGCGCATCCACTCTTCCAGCGCGAGTCCGATGGCGTCTGGCACGCTGGTGACCTTGTTGGGCCCCAGCCCCACCACGCGGTCCGACGAGATGCCGCGCAACTGGCGGTGCACCTCATGCAGCGGAATGCCGGAACGCAGGGCGAGGCTGATCATCCGGCCCATGGCCTCGGCGTCGGCCATGGCGCTGCCGCCAGCCTTGCCCAGGTTGATGAACACCTCGAACGGCTGTCCCTTGTGGTCCTCGTTGATGCTCACGAACATCACGCCCAGCGGGGTTTCCTTGCGGATGGTGGTGCCGCGCAGCCGCTCGGGACGGGAGCGCTTGGCCCGGCGCTGCAGGTTCTCCGTCTCGACCTCCACCAGCTTCTTCTTCAGCGAGTCGACTTCGGCCTCCAGCTCGGCGATGGTGCCGTGCAGGTCGGCCTGCTCCTCGCGGGTGGGCGCCGAGCCGTCGCGCGCCGCCGCCGCCTTCTGCGTGGCGCCGGTGCTCAGCACCTGGTTGTCGCGCGAGCCATCCCGGTACACGGTGACACCCTTGCAGTGCATCGCGTAGGCCAGTTCATAGATGGCCCGCACGTCCTCCACCGAGGCGGTGTGCGCAAAATTCGTGGTCTTGGAGATGGCCGAATCGCAGTGGGCCTGGAAGGCCGCCTGCATGCGGATGTGCATCTCGGGCGTGATCTGGTTGGCCGTGACGAACACGCGCCGCCAGCGCTCGGGCACCTCGGGGAAGTCCACCCGCCCCTCGGTGGCAATGCGCTCCATGAGCGATTCGCTATACCAGCCTTCGGCCCTGGCGATGCGCACAAAGTCCTCGTTCACGTCCGGCATCTTGACGCCGGCCTGGTTGCGCATGAATGCCACGGCGAACAGCGGCTCCAGCCCCGACGAGCACCCCGCGATGATGGAGATGGTGCCCGTGGGCGCGATGGTGGTGACGTTGCAGTTGCGCAGCATCTGCATGGGCCGGACGCGCTGCCCCGACGCATCGCGCGCGCAGGTCTCGTCCGGACCCCAGATGGACCGGGCCCACTCCGGGAACGGCCCGCGCGATTCGGCCAGCCGCTGGCTCTCTCGCTTGCCCTCCACGTCCAGGATCTCCATCACCTTGCGCCCCATCTCCACACCCTCGGGGCTGTCGTACGCAATGCCCAGCCGCACCAGCATGTCGGCAAAGCCCATGAGGCCCAGCCCGATGCGACGGATCCGCTTGGACAGCGCGTCGATCTCAGGCAGCGGGTACTTGTTGACGTCGATGATGTTGTCCAGGAAGTGCGTGGACAGGTGGATGTCCGCGCGGAACGCGTCCCAGTCCATCACGCCGTCGTTCACGTAATGGCCGACGTTCACCGAGCCCAGGTTGCAGACGTCGTACGCCAGCAGCGGCTGCTCGCCGCACGGGTTGGTGGCTTCGTAGGCGCCCAGGTGCGGCACCGGGTTGTACCGGTTGGCTTCGTCAATGAAGAAGCAGCCCGGCTCCCCCGTGCGCCACGCGCCCTCGATCATCTTGTCCCACACCATGTTGGCGTCGAGCTGGCCCGTCACCTGGCCATTGGACGGGTCCACCAGGTCGTAGCTGGTGTGGTTCTTCACGGCCTCCATGAACGTGCCGGTCACGGCCACGGAGATGTTGAAGTTGGTGACCTGCGAGAGGTCTTCCTTGCAGTTGATGAAGTCCAGGATGTCGGGGTGGTCCACGCGCAGGATGCCCATGTTGGCCCCGCGGCGCGTGCCGCCCTGCTTGACCGCGTCGGTGCTGGCGTCATACAACTTCATGAAAGACACCGGCCCCGAGGCGACGCCCGTGGTGCTGCGCACCATGGAGCCCTTGGGACGCAGGCGCGAGAAGCTGAAGCCCGTGCCGCCCCCCGACTGGTGGATGAGCGCCATGCTGGACAGCGTGTCGTAGATGCCGTCGTGCCCGTTGCTGAGCGCGTCGGCCACCGGCAGCACGAAGCACGCCGAGAGCTGTCCCAGGGGACGGCCCGCGTTCATGAGCGTGGGCGAGTTGGGCACGAAGCGCCGCTGCGTCATCAACGCATAGAACTCGCGCGCCTGCGCCTCCACCTGTTCATCGGTGGCCCCATACCGCCGGTCCGCCTCCGCCACCACGGTGGCCACCCGCCAGAACATCTCCTCGGGCTGCTCAGTGGGCTGCCCCTGCGCGTTCTTCACCAGGTAGCGTTTGGCCAGCACCGTCCTCGCATTGTCGGACAACGAGGCCACGCCGGCAGGCGGATTCTTGGACACGGACATTTTTGACACGCTCCCTTTTGCGGACGTCAGATCAAGGAGGTAAGGCGGGACCCCTCAGGGGGACTGCACAAACCCCGAATTCCAGGGGTGGAGGCGCAACGTACCCGGGTTCGTGAGACCACGCCAGCCCATGCCCAACTGCTTGAACGACACTGAGTTACGATATCAACATCACGAACGTGAAGCACGGAGTGCCCCGAAGTTGACAAGAAATCGTTACAAATTGAGAACAAACAAACCCTTTCATTTCCGGGCCGAATCAGCCAGCTCCTGCACCCTTAAATCTAACAATCACAACCGCTTACCACAGACCCACCAGGCCCGGGTCAGCCCGGAAGCGCGGCGACGAAATCGGAATACCAGTCACAAAGCTGCTCCCCGGACTTGCTCGCTCTCACGCAGGCTCCGGATACTCTCCCCGCCGGTGCTCCTCCTGCAATGCAATGTAGCTCTCCACCGTGCCCCGGATCCTGCCCCGCTCGGCCTCAGTCGTCTGCCGCACCACCCGCCCCGGCACTCCCAGCACCAGCGACCCGGGAGGAATCTGCTGCCCCTCGGTGCACACGGCCCCCGCGCCAATGATGGACCCGGTGCCCACACGCACCCCGTTCAGCAGCACGGCCCCCATGGCAATCAGGCAGTCGTCCTCCACGGTGGCCCCATGGATGATGGCGCGATGCCCGATGCCGACCCGCGCGCCAATGGTGCACGGCATGCCATGGTCCACGTGGATCACGGTGCCGTCCTGCACGTTGCTGTCCGCGCCAATGACAATGGCCGCCGAGTCGCCCCGGACCGCGGCAAAGGGCCAGATCGACACCCTGGGCCCCAGCGTGACGTCGCCGCATACGAAGGCGCGCGTATGCACAAAGGCAGATGGATCAATGCGCGGGGACCGCGAAGACTTGGATGGCATCAGAAGGAAAGCCCCAGGCTGAAGTAAGTGACGGCTGCCTGCAACCCGTACCGGGCGCGGGCGCTGCCGGGAAAGGCCACCCCGGCCCGGAACCGGTACGGAGTATCCCAGTCCAGGAGGGCGGCCGTGACGTTCAGCTCCACCCCGGTGGACGAAATGATGGTCCGCTGGGTGAGCGTGGAATCCCGGCAGACGACCCCCGACCCCGACACGGCGGGGCACCACGCGCTGCCCATATCATAGAAGACTGACAGCGACGTGCGATCCAGGAAGTACGGCAGCGTGCGCCATCCCGCATTGATCAGCGCCAGGGGCAGCCGGTATTCCGCCGAAGCCGCGAAGGCGCGGATCCCCAGCAGCGACCCCGCCGCATAGCCGCGCACCGGGAAGCTGCGTCGCCCTTCCCCCAGCACCACACCGGGGGCGAGGGTCAGCGCCGACCCGCTGGTGCCGCCCACCTCGAAATACCCGGTGGATTGCGCGTCGCGATACCCGCCGGCCCCGCGCACGGCCAGGACGTGATGCGCAAAGCCGGGCAGGTCCAGCGAACGATACCCATCCACCGACCCCACCACGCTGAACGACCGCATCGAGGCGTCGCCGCTGGTGTACCGCTCGCGCGCGGTGAAGGAGGCCGTCACGCCATCCTCGGGCGAGATGGCGCGCACGGGGCCCTGCGCCGTGCTCCAGGCGCCCCCCGCCAGGAGCATGGGATGGTAATACGTCTTTGAATATGCGGGATCCATGCCCCCCAGCAGGGGCGCCGGGTCGGACGCGAAGTCGCGGACCTCCAGCCCGCCCTGCAGCGTGAACGAGCCGTAGGTGCGCATCCGGGGCCGGGTCCAGGTGGCGCCCGCCGTGGCCGTCCGGGTGCGCCGTCGCAGCTCACCCACCGCATTGCCCCCTCCGTCCTGGATAACGCCCACGTCTTCCCACTCCTGGTCAACGCCGGCCACCAGCACGGGCATGCCAAATCCGGCATAGGCGTAGTCCAGGAATCCGGTGACGCCGCTGTTGTCCGTAGGCAGCATCACCTGGGCATCGTAGGCGTGGCGCCCGATCACGTCGGCGCCGCTGGTGAAGGCCCCCAGCCGCACGCCGCCGTCCAGCGAGGATTCCTCCACGGGCATCCAGTAGCGCGGCCAGAGCGTTCGCCAGGGCGTGTATCCCGTAGCGGGCGCGGTCACGCTGACCGCCGGCGGCATCGCGCGCGGTTGCGCCGCCGGTAGCAGGGTGTCGGCGGGCGCCCCGCTGATCCGGTCCAGGCGCACGACGCCCAGGTGGTAGCCGTCGCCCAGCACCGCCGACGCCACGAGGCGTCGCCCGTCGGGCGACACCACGGGATCGAACACCCCCGTCGCGGCGCCCGTGAGCGCGGTGAGCGGCGGATCATCGTGGCCCGGCTGGAACGGCGCCGAGTAGATGTTGGCGGCCCCGCTGCGATCCGAGGTGAAGTAAATGGTCCGGCCATCGGGCGACCAGCCTGGCGCCGACTGCACGGCGTGCGCCGGCGCAATCCGCTGGACGATCTGCCCGGTGGTGTCCACCACGGCAATCTCCGACGTGCCGCCGCGCATCCAGTGCGACGCGGCCACGAACCGGCCATCGGGCGACCAGCGCGGCTCGGTCCACTGGTCGTCCTGGCTGCCGGTGGTCAGCGGCCGCAGCCCGCTCCCGTCGTCATTGAGGGTCACCAGCCGGGTGGCGCCGGGGAGCGTCTGCACGGCCACGATGCGACCGACCCCTCGGCGGTCGGGCACCGTGAGGCGGGCGTCGCGGGTCAGGCGGTGCGTGCGGTGCCCGCGGCGCACGAAGAGGTCGGAGCGCAGGTGATACGGATCCACATATTCCAGTTGCGTGAACAGGCGCGCATCGGACGCGCCCAGCAGCGTGGGCGATTCACTGTTGCGACGCCCGATGCGCTGGATGGTGCCGTCCAGGGTGACGCTGAACGCGGCCATCCCCTCGCGGCCCGAACTGCCGGTGAACGTGATGGCGGTGTCGTCGGCCCAGCGTGGATAGCTGGCCGTGCCGCCGGCCGCCGTGAGGTAGCGCCAGCCCGGCGCCGGGAGCGACGGGTTGGCGGCGGCGCGGGTGACGGAGTCGCCCCACGCCTGCCACGCGCGCCAGAGCGACGTGCCGAAGGCGTGCCGGGCCGGGCGATCGATCCAGACTGGAATGAGCTGCGAAGCCTCGGACTCCACAAAGGCGCCCATGCGATGGCCGTGCGTCAGCGCCAGGTACGAGACGAACTGCGATCCGAACACGTACGGCGCGTTGCCGAACGGAAAGAAGGCGTCCGCGCGGCTGATGCGGTCGATGGACGGAAAGCGACGCTCGGCCCCGAACGCGCGGACGATCATGCGGTGGTCGGACCCCAGGGCCCGGCCGGCGCCGGTGAGCGCCGATTCCTCGTACACGGCCAGCCCCTCGGTGAACCAGGCCGGCAGGTAGGAATTCGGAAACAAGTATGGTGCCCGCCCGAATACGTACTGCGCCGCGCGCCACACGCCCCGGCTGCGGTCCAGCTGGAAGATATGCGTCAACTCATGCGTGACGATCATCGCCGTGGGGTCGTTGGTGAAACGGAGCCCCGGATCGTTCACCGGCGGGTTGGCGTAGATGATGATGCGATTGGTGGGGAACATGGTGGCCGAGCCGTTGGTGGCGTCCACGTTGTCGGCGATCACCAGGTCAATGGGGCCACGCGGCGGCGCGAAGTCGAGCGAAAGCTGGGCCCAGGCCGTCTCCGCGTCGGCGGCGGCCCGGCGCGCCACGGCCTCCAGCGCCGGCGTGAAGTGCACGTAGAAGTGGGGCGTGTGAATGGTGCGCCAGTTGGCGTTGGGCGGCAGTTGCGCGTGCCCCACCTGCGGCAGGCAGCAACCCAGCGCCAATGCCACCAGCAGCCGGCGCATCAGGGAGCGTGGGCGAGGGAGCGGAAGTACTCGACCAGGCCGTCGGCAATGCCGCGCGCGTACGCGGCCTGGAAACCCGCCGTGCGCAGCGCCGCTTCCTGCTGGGGCACGATCACGAACGCCCCTTCGCACAGGATGGCCGGCACCCACGTCTGGCGTACCACCGCCAGGCTGCGAAACACCACCCCCTGGTCAGGCAGCCCCATGCGCGTCACCAGCCCGCGCTGGACGGCCCGCGCCAGCGGCGCGGACTGGCCATAATAGAAGTAGGTTGCCGAGCCCTCCACCGTGGCGAGCGGGTTCACCCCATCGGGCAGCGCGTTGAGGTGGATGGACACGAAGGCGTCGGCGTTGGCGCGGCGCGCGATGACCGCGCGCGTGTCGAGCGCCACCGGACCGGAGTCCACGCGCGTCATCACCACCATGGCGCCGGCATCCATGAGCATGCGCCGCAGCCGCCATGCCACTTCCAGTACGGCGTCCGATTCCCGGAGCCCCGTGGGCCCCGTGGCGCCGGCCGGCGGATGGCCGGCGTCCACGGCAATCGTACGCCCGCGCAGCGGATGCGCGGCGTCCACCACGGGCGCCCGGCGCACCCGCAGCACCAGTCGGCCGGGCCG
>DASSOG010000020.1:0-69516 GCA_035700805.1 Gemmatimonadaceae bacterium
CTTTGCGTTAGACACACCCGGTATTATGGTGTAAATTCAGGTCTGGGCGTATACCGGAGAGTCCAATGCATACCGACCAGCTACCCATTCATAGCAACCCCGAGATCATGGGCGGCACGCCGGTGTTTGTGGGCACGCGCGTGCCAGTGCAGACCCTTCTCGACTACCTCGAGGCCGGCGATCCGCTCGATGATTTCCTCAAGGACTTCCCGAGCGTCTCGCGCGAGCAAGCGGTGGCCGTGCTGGAGCTCGCGAAGGAGATGCTGCTCGCCCGTGCCCAGGCGGCGTGAATCGGCCCACAGCGCGCGTCCTGCTCGATGAGTGTGTGCCCCGGCGGTTCCAGCGCGAGCTGCCGGGGCTCGCTGTCTCGCACGTGGTGAGCGAGGGGTGGGCAGGTAAGCGTAACGGCGAGTTGTTGGGTCTGATGCGCGAGGGCGGCTTCACGGTTCTTGTCACGGTTGACCGCAACTTGGCCTTCCAGCAGAATGTCGCGGCGAGCGGCCTGGCCGTTCTGGTTCTCCACTCGCGATCGAACAGGGTGCAGGATCTGAAGCCTCTCGTGCCGGCGCTTCTCGAGGCTATCGTCTCCGCGTTGCCGGGGCAGGTTACTCGCGTGGGTATCTAACGAGTCGTTGCACCGGACAAGCGCTGACAGTCGTAGATATGAGCGCCTGGCGACTGCGACTCGGAGCGAGCATCATTGCGCTTGGCGAGTGAGCGCTTGCCGGTGAACTCGGCGTTAGACGCACAACAAGCATCCACTTCGGCGCAAGCGCCCACCCCTGCCATCGACCAAGGGCTGGCTTCCTGAAGCGGATCGAACGGACGACCCATGGCTGTCGGTCCGGACCGATAGATTGGTGCGATTGGTTTGCTTAGGCTTCGGCGGCCGCCGAGTCACGACCGACCGCTACGCCTTCGCCGATGCACACCACCACCCGATGACGGAGGAGACCGTTCGTGGGAGTTCTCGCTGCCTGCAGACCAAGACCCGAAGTCCTCTCCGGCGATCTCAAGGACGCGATCTTCGCCGCCGACTTCGGTGATGTCATCTCTGGTCACTCGGGGGCCCCGGATGTCTATAGCAAACCAGAGCTCTTCTTCCGCAATACGCACCCGGCCCGGGACCTCACGCGGATCGTCCGAGAGGTGTTCGCAGCCCTCTCGAAACAAGATGAGCCTGGTCTCGCGATTCGCCTGAGCACCGGATTCGGCGGCGGGAAGACCCATACGCTCCTCTCCCTCTGGCACTTGGCGAAGAACGTCGGCAACCAGAAACTTGGCGCCGAGCTTCTTCCCGCCACCGGGCGACCGCCGAAGGTCCACGTCGCTGCGGTGGACGGCGCGAAGGCCGGCCACCCGGTATTCGCGCAACACGGTGGCGTAGTTGTCAAGAGCCTCGCTGGGGAGCTCGCGTACCAGTTCGGGGGCGCAGCAGCGGTTAAGAAACTCGGTGCGGCCGACGACGTCGCGGCGCAACCAACCGAAGCAGCGATGGAGGCGTTCCTCCCGGACGGTCCGGTGCTCATCCTGCTGGATGAGTTGGTGATGTACCTGTCGGGCCTCGACGATCAGGGACGCAAGAACACGCTCAACGTCGTTAACAAGCTGGTAGCGATCGCGGCACGACGTCCCCAAACGGTTCTGGTCGTAACGGATCCTGGGGCCCAGCCAGCATACGCAGGCGAGTCGGCCGACCTTGGCAAGGTGCTCGCCGCCGCCAAGGCGCTTGATGAACTGCTCGGGAGGAAAACCACCGATTTCGACCCGATCGGGACTGAGTCTGCGAAGGTGATCGCGCGCCGGCTGTTCGAGCACGTCGATGCCTCAGCGGCTCAATCAACGGGGAGCGCCTACCGCGCGCTCTACGGTCGAGTGGCCGATGAACATCCCGGGCTCATTCCGGCGACCGCCCGAACCGAGGAATACGCGCGCAGGATTCAGGAGTCATACCCGTTCCATCCGCGGCTCCTCGACACCGCGCGCGATCGACTCGGCGCGCTCGCCGACTTTCAACGTTCACGCGGCGTGCTGCGCCTCTTCGCGAGGATCATCCGCGATGTGTGGGAACGCGGCGAAGACGTTGACCTCATCACAGCCGGCGAGATCGACTTCGCGAGTAACCGCATTCGCAGCGATCTCCTTCAGCGCCTCAACAAGGAACAGTTCGACGCCGCGGTTTCGGCCGACGTGATCACGCACGCAGGAGAGCTGGACAACGGCAAGCGTGGCATTCACAGTCGAGTCGCCTCAGCGCTGATGGTCGAGAGCCTTCCCGCCACCACCAACGCCGGCCTCACCGCCGACGATCTTACGCTCGCTGTCCTTCGTCCCGATGAAGCCGGCCAGGAACCGACCGAGGCACTCGATCACCTCATCGGCACGTGCTGGCACACGTACCCGATGGATGGTGGCGCCGGCTACCAGTTTCGCGTCGAGCCCAACGTTCGCAAGCAAATCGAAGAGCGGCGCAACCGGATTCCGCTCGCCGATGCTGAGTCTCGCGTGCAAACCGAAGCACAACAGTACTTCCAGGGCGCTGGCTTCAAGATGCGCAACTGGCCTGAGCACGCCAACGCCGTTCCGGACGTGGCACAGTTTCAGGTTGCGCTATGCGACTCCGAGGCAAGAGCACGGTCTATCGCGGCGCATTCGGACGACCGCGATCCCGCTGCGCCGATCAAGCGGCGTTTCATCAATGCAGTGGTCGGTGTCGCCCCCACTGAGTCTGCGTACCGTGCCGCTGTTCAGCGCGCGCAGTCGCTCCTCGCCGCGGAAGAGCTGGAGCGGGAGTACAAGACGGGCGACTCGGGCGCGATGATCCGCGAGCAGCTAAAGCGGATCAAACCGGAGCTCGACAAACAGTTCCGGGTCCAGGCGCGGCGCGCGTTCGACCGCGTCGTGCTCGCAGATGGAAGCGCGTACGCGATCGACGAGACCTTCCAGGGCGGCGATGAACAGATCCTGAAGGCGCCTCAAGGCCAGCAAGTGCTTCGCCGTTTTCTTGAGGACAAGGAATTGATCTACGGCGGTACAGACTCACTCGACCCAAAGCTTCTCGTCCAGAAGTACCTGAAGGGAGCCGTGCCGGTACCCGGCGAGACGGACGTGTGGACGGCCACCGCCGTGCACGAGCGATTGCTTAGCGCTTCCGGACTCAGATTGGTGCCCGATGAAGAGCTGACGCGCCGCACTCTTCTTCGCGGTGCACGCGAGGGCCAGTTGGTCCTCAAGCTCGCGGATGGGCGCGCGCACGATCGCGAAGGTGTTGTGGATGGGCCTCCCGGCGCCCGCAAGCGCGTGAAAGAGGGGGCGGTTCACACCCTCGCGTTGTCGGACAGTGTGCTCGTGGCGCTTTCGTCTACGGCTGCTGCCGCAGGTTGGATCGCGGTAGACAAGGAGCCCGGCGGAAAATCGTCAGGCAAGGCGACCCCACCGCCTCCGCCCCCAGCGCCGGCGGGGGATCTCGTGACGGCTGACGTCGGAAAGGCCGTTGAAGCGGCAGTCACGCGGCCCCTCGTGCAGCTCGTGCTCACGTCGCGGTCGCCCGCAGGTGCGAAGCTTCTCTCCCAACTCGCCCAACCATTCGGAGCGAGCAGCATCAGTCTCAACGTGTCCGTCGCAGGAGAGGTCAAGGGCGGAGGCACGATGGGGCTCAGCATTGAAGGCGTGAAGCACTCGCATCCCGTCAAGCCGCTCGACATCGCCGGCGCGATCGCGAACTCACTCACGAGCGCGGACTCCTTCGAGGCGTCGCTCACACTCGAATTCGAGCCAGGGCTACTGGTGGCGGGGGATCACCTCAAGGCGTTGGCGGACCGTGGCGACGACTTGCGTGTGAGCTGCCGGTTCGGCCCGAGCGCGGCGACAGGAGCATGACTCTCCGCGAAGCCTCTTTTGCCCTTCGTGTCGTTCGTCGCCGGGGCGGTGACGCCGGCATCTTATATAGAAGGACGCTCACGGCTAAGCGGGTCGAGCGCCTGACGCGTATCCGCGCCATTTCTCCGCTCGCATTCGCCGCGGCGATGCCACTCCTTCGCGCTGCGGTTCGTGCATCCGGCGGCTCGGCAGGCGTGCGTCTGTCCACGGGGCCGTACCATCCGCTCGACGCGGATTGGGGCGCGCGGGTTGCCTGCTACGCTCTCGTCGCCAGTGGCCTGCGTGACGGTGGCCGCATGGCGCGGGCGGCCGGCCAGCTCAAGGACGCCGATGCGGCCGAAGCCGCATGGTGGTTCGGCGCCATGACCCGGCGCGATGGCCGCCGTGCAATCCGCGCACTCCGCATTCTAACCGAGGCCACGAAGTAGGATGCACCGCCCTGGCCACACTCCAGCATCGCGCCTTGCCGCGCAGGCGGCGGCGCACCATACTTCGGCATTTCTTCGGCCATCAGGTGGCGCCTAAGATGGGTACTCGCACCGGGATCGAATGGACGGACGCTACCTGGAATCCGGTCACGGGCTGCACCAAGGTCACGGCCGGATGCGACCACTGCTATGCGCATGTGCTCGCTCATCGCCGCCTGCGCGACGTGTATTTGAAGGCGGCCCCGGTGCGGGACACGCCTGAGGCGAGACGCGATCCGTTCGCGGTGAGGCTCTGGCGCGATCGCGTCAGAGCGCCGCTCAGCTGGACGGAGCCGCGCATGGTCTTCGTCAACTCGATGTCCGACCTGTTTCACCAGGACGTCCCGGACGAGTTCGTGACGGAGATCTTCGAGGTGATGCTCACTGCGGACCGCCACGTTTATCAGGTTCTTACCAAGCGCCCGGCGCGTGCGGCTCGGTTCTGGTCCAAGCATGCGGCACGGCTCGGGCACGAGGTCATTCCACCGCACATCTGGATCGGAGCATCCGTCGAGAGCCAGGATGTCGCCTATCGGGTTCGGCATCTCGCCGACGTGCCAGCCGACGTGCGCTTCCTCTCTTGCGAGCCGCTTCTTGGCCCACTGCTTCTTGATCTTTCGGACATCCACTGGGTGATCGTGGGCGGCGAGAGCGGCGGCGGTTTCAGGCCGATGGATCGTGATTGGGCCCGCTCCATCCGAGATCAATGCCTCAGCGCGGGCGTGCCGTTCTTCTTCAAGCAATGGGGTGGCCATACTCCAAAGGCTGGCGGCAACCGGCTCGACCGGCGGGTGTGGCGGCAGTACCCAGAGGTGCACGCCATCGGTGCGGGAACGTAGGCATTCGTGTCGCGCATTCGAACCACCGTCTGGCCGCTTGATCCGCACACCGCGGCCAAGCACGCCATTCTCCGGCGCTATCTCGACGCGTGGATTCCAATCATGTCGCGGTGCAACGGGCGAGTGCTGTACATCGACGGCTTCGCCGGCCCCGGCATCTACGAAAGGGGTGAGCCCGGCTCGCCCATCATCGCGCTCGACGCTGCACTTGGCCAGGTTCAGCACATTCGCGGCGAGATGCTATTCCTGTTCATCGAAGCGGATCAGGACCGTTACGACAATCTGAAAGCCCAGATCGCCCAGCGTGAGCTGCCACCCAAGCTTCGCGTGGAGGTCGTGCACGGCAGGTTCGACGAGACGCTGAACTCAGTGCTCGCTCTGCTGGCGGCGTCGGGAAAGCAGCTCGTTCCCACGTTCGCCTTCATCGACCCCTTCGGCTTCTCCCACACGCCGATGAGCGTGATTGCGGCCATCATGAGGAATCCGCGCTGCGAGGTGCTGATCACGTTCATGTACGAGGAGATCAACCGGTTCCTCGCGCACGAGGATCATCCGGCAACGTTTGACTCGCTCTTCGGAAGCGACGCCTGGCGCGCCTGCCTGCAACAGGCACAGCCCGCCGCGCGAGAGCGGTGCATCCGCGACGCATATCAGACGCAGCTGACCGCCGCCGGCATCCGCTACGTTCGCGCCTTCAAGATGCGGAACCGCGACAACCGGACCGATTATTTCCTCTTCTTCGGTACCAACAACATCACCGGTCTCGCGAAGATGAAGGAATCCATGTGGCGCGTGGACCAGGGTGGTCAGTTCGAGTTCTCAGACGCGACCAATCCAGATCAAACGCTGCTCTTCTCGGCGACACCCGAGTTCGGGCGGCTGCGCCGCGAGCTCCAGGTTGGCCTCGCCGGACAGACGGTCACGGTCGAGCAGGTCGAGGAGTTCGTTCTTAACAGGACCGCGTTCACGGCCTCGCATTACAAGCGCGTCCTGAAGGAACTCGAGGTGTCGACTCCGGCTGGACTCCTCGTCCGGTCAGCGAAAGCTGGCCGCAAACGAGGCACGTTCCCTCCCGGCACCAAAGTGGAGTTCGTCGCGTAATGCCGATCCCCGATCTCTCCACTGACGGGCTCCTTCCTGACGGCCTGCACGAGTGCACGCTCGACGAGGTCATCGAGCGTTTCGGACGCTTCCAGGACTCCGATCGCCGCCCGTCCCTCGGCCGGGAACTCCAGCAGTATGTCGCCGAGGTTAGGTCCGCTGAGGTGGGCAAGTACCTCGTCGTGGATGGGTCATTTGTAACGTCAAAGCCATCCCCTTCGGACATCGATCTTCTTCTTGTGCTGCGGGATGATGTGAACCTCGGGGAAGTTGTCCCGCCGTTCCGTTACAACGCGCGCTCCAGGACGTACATTCGGAAGAAGTACCGCTTCGATTTCTTTCCGGCTTTCGACGGGGACGGCTCGGCGGACGCCGTGATTCGGTTCTTTCGCCAGGTGAAGTATCGTCCGGGTGAGGTTAAAGGCCTGCTCAAGGTGACGCTGTGATCGAGAACGACGCTCAACTCGATCAGGCCAGAGAGGCAGCCGCGCAACTCGAGCGCGCTGTCCAGGCGCTGCGCGCCCGTGTCGGCGAACAGAATCCGGCGCTCTTCGCAGCGATGGCGGAAGACTACCGCGCCAACATTCTCCGCATACGTACCGAAATCGACGCATACCTCGGGCTCGATGCCGCCAGCGAAGCAGCCGCGCCCCTCTGGATGATTCTCGAAGGCGAGGCGATCTCGCGCCGTGACATCTCGTCGCGCCTGCTCTCCGAATGGCTCGAGCGGCTGCGCAAGTCCCTCTATGGGATGACGTCATTCCTCGAGACCGGCAGGCTGCGCGCGGGAGGTCGGCCGGACGCGGCGTTGCTCATGGCGACTGATCCTCACGTGGTGGCCGTCGCGCCTGGCAGTATCCGCGTTGGCCTGCGCATGCCCGCCGTGGAGCAGCAACTGGAGTTGTCAGCGGAGGGCGAGGCCCCACCGCTCCCGTCCACCTATCGCGCGCTGGAGCAGCTTCTGTCCGTTGCCACATGGGGAGCGTCTGGCGCGAGCGACCCGCCGGCGATTTCTCCACACACTCAGGACGAGCTCACGGTGGCTGCCCGATTCGCCGCGAAACTCGCACCCAGCAAGAGGGC
Source organism: Gemmatimonadaceae bacterium (assembly GCA_035700805.1). Lineage (GTDB taxonomy): Bacteria > Gemmatimonadota > Gemmatimonadetes > Gemmatimonadales > Gemmatimonadaceae > JAGWRI01. The sequence continues at coordinate 7,370 of DASSOG010000020.1, forward strand.
GACAGTGCGCTCGGTGACGTTCCGCGGCGCGCTCGTCGCGCGAGATGCAACGATCCGACTCACCGCCGAGTCTCGCGACCGGCTCGAAGGACTCGTCAAGTTGTGGAGCCACGTGACCGAGGAGACGATCACCGGCCAGATTCGAGAGATTGATCTCGATCAGCGCCGCATCATTCTGCGGGAGCGCGGACCGGGCATGCCCGACGTGAAGTGCCGGTTGCCGGAGGAACTGGTAGCCGTTGCGGAGCAGTTGCTCGACCAGCAGGTGGTGGTGCGCGGTCTCATCTCCTCGGCGACGCCGGACGTGATGGACGCGCATTCAATCGAGAGGGCATCATGACTGTGGTACTGCGCACGCTCGACGCTGAAATGACGCTCAGGGACACGCGGCCCAATTGGCAATTGCGTGCAACCCTGGACGTACGCTGCATGACATTGGACAAAGGACGATGACAGCTACAAGGCCCGCCGATACGTCTCGGCTCACCGGCGGGAGCGCCAAGCCCCGCGTGTTCATCGAGGAGTGGCTTCCGGCGGCGGCGATCGGGGTCGAGTGCATGCGCGAGAGCACCTTTCGCACGCCATTTCCACCCAACCGTCGTCTGCATATCTGGTGGGCGCGTCGGCCCTTGGCGGCGTCGCGCGCGGCGGTGCTCGGCTCGCTGCTTCCAGCGGATTTTCCCAGAGATGTCTTCGAACGCCTAGTTGGGTTCGGTCGCCCGAGCAGCGATCTAGTTCGTACCCGGCGATTAATGGACACGGGGGTGCGGATCCATGGTGGATTTGGGACCCGGCGGGCATTCACGCGAGGCGTTCCCGATCGCGATATCGAACGCGCGCACGCGGCAATGCGGGAGCTGTGGGGGGACGATGTTACGGTCATCGACTCGATGGCGGGCGGTGGCTCCATCCCACTGGAAGCTGCGCGTATTGGCGTTCATTCACTTGCAAACGAGTATAACCCCGTAGCCTGCTCGGTTCTCGAAGCAACGACGGACTACCCTTTCCGATACGGCACGGATCTCGCCGAGCGCGCCCGACACTGGGGCCGCGAATGGATCAAGCGCATCGAACCACGACTGAAACAGTTCTTCCCGAAGCGGACGGACGGCCTCGTGCACGCCTACATCTATGCGCGATCGGTGCCGTGCCCTGACACCGGCCACGACACGCCACTGGTGCCCGATTGGTCGCTGCTCAAGCCGACGGGCGGCATTCACGTAGTGGCCGAGCCAGTAGTGAATAATAAGGCCGGCGAGTGGACCGTGCGCGTCCGCGAAGTGGGCGTTGGTCGCGGCCAGCTTCGTCAGGCTCCCGCGCCGACGTACAAGAAGGGCAAGGCCGTTTCGCTATTCTCCGGTAACGTAATTCCCGCCGAATACATCAAGGCGAAGGCAATGGCGGGTGAGATGCGGAGTCGGCTCTACGCGGTGGCGGTGAAGACGCCGCAGGGGCTCACGTTTGAGCCGCCGGTTAAGCGCGACCTGGACGCGATTGAGGCGGCGGCGAAAGAACTCAAGAAATACCGCGCGCGGTGGGAGAAGGAGAACGTCATCCCGACGGAACGCATTCCGCTGGGAGACAAGACCGGCGAACCGCTTGCGCGCGGCATCGCGACGTGGGCGGACATGTTCTCGGCGCGGCAACTACTCGGTATGGGCGTACTCGTTGGAGAGTTGCGTGCCCTGCGGCCGGAGATCATGGCGACGGAGGGCGAGGAACGAGGCGCCGCAATCGAGCACTTACTTGCCTTCGCCGTCGACAAGTTTGCTGATTACAACAGCGTTCTCGCAACGTGGGAATCATACAAGCGGAACATTGCTCACACGTTTGAGAAGCACGACTTCTCTTTCAAAGCTACGTTCGCCGAGATGCCGCCAGTTAATGCGGGGGGCGGCGTCGAATGGGCACTCGGAGATGTTCTGAAAGCCTTTGAGGAACTTGCAGCTCTCCCACGCAGCGACAACGCCGCACCTGCTATGCTATCCCTCGGGAGTGCGACGCAACTGCCGCACGTGGAGGATGGAGCTCTGCCGGTAGTAGTTGTCGATCCTCCATACGACGACAATGTCCAGTATTCCGAGCTCGCCGACTTCTTTTATGTCTGGCTCAAGAGGACGCTGGGTCACCACCACCCGGACTGGTTCGCGACGTATCTCTGCGATCACGACGAGGAAGCGGTCGTCAACGTCAGCCGTTTCCGCGAGGAGAAAGAGAAGGCTGCTGCGGCGAAGGCAAAGGCTCGCGAACACTATCGCGACCTGATGACCGGCACGTTCCGCGAGTGCCACCGCATTCTTCAGGACAACGGTGTGCTGACGGTGATGTTCACGCACAAGAAGCAAGAGGCGTGGGAGGCACTGTTCACGTCACTGATCCGCTCCGGCTTTACGATCACCGCCACTTGGCCGATAAAGACCGAGAGCGAGCACAGTCTGCACCAGGCGAAGAAGAACGCCGCGCAGAGCACGGTCTTCCTCGTCGCCCGCAAGCGCGACCCGGACGCGGGCACCGGTTACTTCGACCGAGCGATGCAGAACGAGATCCGCCAGCGCGCGGAATCGGCCGCTGACCGTCTCCAGAAAGAAGGCCTCAACGCGGTAGACCAGCTCGTGGGCTCCTTCGGCCCCGCGCTCGAGGTCTACAGCCAATACGACGAGGTACGCACCGACACCGGAGACGAAGTCGGCGTGGAACGCGCCATCGACATCGCCAGCGACGCGGTGAGCAACTGGCGCATCCAGCAGCTCGCCGCACGCGGACTCGCGGGCGTTGAACCCGAGGGCAAGTTCGCGCTCCTCTGCTGGGACGTGCTCGGCGCCGCGGAGTTCCGGTTCAACGAGGCCAAGCTGCTCGGACACGCAGTGGGGATGGACGTGTCGCAGCTTGCCGCGGCTGGTCTAGTAAAGCGCACGGCGGACAAGGTTAATATCCTGTCGGCGAAGGACCGCCGGCGGGATCGGGCCATCGAGGACGTCGAGGATGCGGGCAAGGGCGGCAAGGTCCACCCCAATGACGTGGCGTTCAAGACCGCGCTCGACGGCTGTCACACGCTCGCGTTGCGATACGCCGAGGCGGGCGGCGGTAATGCGGGTATTGGCGCCGCGCGTTCGCTGGCGAAGCAGCAGGGATGGGACAAGGACTCGGCAGTTGCCAAGCTGATGGCCGCGCTGGTGCAGGCGGCGCCAACGGCGGTGCGCGTGGAACGCGGGAAGACCAGCGCCGCTGCGAAGTTCCCGGAGTTCCGCGCCTGGCACGCGCTGATGTTCCCGCTGTTCGGGATTCCGGCGCCCGACTGGACCGAGAAACTGCCGGAAGTGATCGAGGGAGGACTCTTCGCGGCGGCTGGCGCTGCGGAGGAAGCGGAGGAGTCAGAGCCGGACGAGGACGAGGAAGAAGCCGAGGACGAAGAGGAGGACGCGGAGTAGATGGCCCTCCGCGATCGGCAGTGGCGGCGGTTCCTCAACGCGCCCGATCCGGAGTTGCTCTCGGAGCTGTACGAGCCGGCGCTGTCGCAGGCCGTGCGCTACGACCGCTGCTGCGCCTATTTCTCGTCCACGGTGCTGGCCGTGGCCGCACGGGGGTTCGCGCCGCTAGTCGAGCGCCTCCTCGCCGCCGAGAAGAAGGGGGACGTCGCACCGGTGCGTCTTCTCGTGAATGAGGAGCTGACGCGGGACGACGTGGACGCGATGCTGCACGCGCACGGGGCGGACGCCCTCGCCGACAAGCTTGCGGCTCGCCTGCTCGAGCCCCGGGACGCGCTGGAAAGGGAACGGCTTGCGCTCCTCGGCCTGCTCGTGAAGCGCGGCTTGCTGGAAGTTCGCGTCGGAGTAATGCGATCGGGACGTGGCATCCTGCACGCCAAGTTCGGCGTCATCACGGACGCCGCCGGTGATTCACTCGTGTTCAGCGGCAGCGGCAACGAGTCGGCGTATGGTCTCATCGCCAACTACGAGGAACTGGAGATAACGACCTCGTGGAGCGACGCGGAGCGTCTGGAGTATTTCCGCACTCGCTTTGAGGAGCTCTGGTCGGGGCACAATTCGCAGGTGGAGGTGATCCCGCTCCCCGCTGCTGTCCGCGACCGCCTCATTCGATACGCGAAGCACGACGACATCCCTGTCTCGCCTCCGCGGCCGGAGATGTGTCGGCGGGACCGACTGGAAGCGTGGATGCGTTGGCAGTTCGCGCTGGAAGCGCCTTGGTTCCCAGATGGCGGTCGGAACTGCGACGCCATGGCGCCCGGGGTGTGGCTCTGGCCGCATCAGGTTCGCGTCGTTGAGGAATGCGCGGGAGCGTGGCCAGCGGGGCGCTTGCTCTGCGACGAAGTGGGTATGGGCAAGACCGTCGAGGCGATCATGATCCTGCGGCGCCTGCTCGCCGGTCGAGGGGTGCGGCGCGCGCTTCTGCTACTGCCGGCCGGAATCCTGAAGCAGTGGCAGGGCGAGCTTCGTGAGAAGGGCGGTCTGCTTGTGCCGCGTCTGGAGGGTCAGTCCACTCTCGTCTGGCCCGATGAGCGGGTGGAGCAGACGCTCGACTTCGCCACCGCACTCCGCCAACCGCTGTTGCTGGTCAGTCGAGAGATGGCGCGATTGGAGCAGAACGCGGCGGTGATTCTGCAGGCTCCCAAGTGGGACCTGGTGCTGCTGGATGAGGCACACGCCGCCCGACGCGCCAATCAGGTGGAGACTGAGTTCAACTCGGCCACGCTGCTCCTGGATCTGCTCCGGCAGCTACAGCTTCAGGGACGCGCTCGCGGACTGCTACTGCTGAGCGCAACTCCTATGCAGACGCACCCCTGGGAACCGTGGGATCTGCTGGGCGTTCTCGGCGAGGGATCACCCTGGCTGGCGGAGTTCCGGGTGGTTCGAGAGTTCTACGAGGGCATTGCCGCTGCCGGCGACCGTCCGGTGCCGATGGAACGCGGTCGCTCCATCGCGCACACCGTCTCGCGCGACAGTCAGTTCCCGGGCCTTGGTGTAGAGCCGTCACAACTTCCGACGCGATTGTTCGTGGCGCCGTCGAGCGAGCGGAGAGCGCTCGCCACAGGACTGCGAAAGGGAGCGCCGCTCGGCAGGCGAATGCACCGCAACACCCGGCAAACGCTTCGTTCGTACTTTGCGAAAGGCCTTCTCGACAAGCCGCCCGCGCAGCGGGTGATTCAGGACGTTCGGTATGAGTTCGCCGATCCTGCCGAGCGTGACTTGTACGACGGGATTCAGACGTATGTGGAGCGTCGTTTTCAGGAACTGGAGCGGGAGCGGCCAGGCAAGGGCTTCGTGATGACCGTGTATCGCCGGCGGGCGGCAAGCTCGCCTCTCGCCCTCAAGCGCAGTCTCGAGAGGCGTCGTCATGGGCTGGAGATGGTGGTGCGGAGCGCGGCAGCGGACGAGATCGACGACCTGGAATCATCAGATCGTCAGGATATCGACGAACTTCTCGGCGAGGGCCGTGGCCCCAGGATTCCGTCATCGCTGTCTGACGATCCCGCGGTCGCCCGCCAGGAACTGCGCGACGTCGATCGGCTGCTCGCGCAACTGAACGGATTGAGTCGTGGAGACTCCAAGCTCACCGCGTTCATGCGCGCGCTGCGTACGGCGACGGATGACGGTCGGCCGTGCTTGGTATTCTCCGAGTTCACCGATACGGTGGAGTACCTTCGTGATGCCCTCTTTCCGACCTATGGCGCTGGCGTCGCGTGTTATACCGGAGATGGCGGTTCGGTTTACGAAGACGGGACTTGGCGACGGGTCTCCAAGGAGGCGATCACGGAGCGCCTGGCCAACCGCGAAGTGCGCGTGCTGGTCTGTTCCGATGCGGCGAGCGAAGGATTGAACCTCCAGGTGGCCAGTGCTCTGGTCAACTACGACTTGCCCTGGAATCCTGCGCGCGTGGAGCAGCGCATCGGGCGCGTGGATCGTATTGGTCAAAACGCAAGCGACATTCGCGTGGTGAATCTGGTGCTGGCTGACAGCGTGGACGAGCGCGTGTATCAGGTGCTGGGTCAGCGCTGCAACCTCTTCGAGAGCTACGTGGGTGCGATGCAGCCTGTGCTTTCCGTCGCGCGGCAGATGCTCCTCGGCGTGCAGCCGTTCAGCGCAGCGGCGCTGAACCGGGAAGCGGATAGAGCACAGGCCGACGCGCTGGCGAATGCCGCGTTCGAAGGCACGGAAGAACCACCGCCATCCGCAAGCCCACCCGGCGTCGTGATCGAAGATCTGGCCCGCGCGTTCGGGATGTTGAAGCGCGATCTCGTGTTGGACACGCTGGCTGGGTCTCGACGGCTTGCGCCCGCGGCTCGCGAACTGGCGGAGAATCCAAGTGCGGTTCCGCTCTCGCCATTCCTGCCTGAGGTCCGACGCGCCGGGCAGGATCTGATGGACGCGGGAGACCGGCCGCCTCTGGTGCTCGGAGCGGCGGAACAAGGATCGTTCCGCGTTGTTGTGGCGGTGTGGGCCAACGAGGATGGACAGGAGATCGTCGATCGCGCCGAGCGTCTCGAGGCGCTGATGGGAATGTGGAACGGGCAGCAGCCGACGGAGCAGGGTTGGCGGGAGGCTCACGCCGTTGCCGAACGCTGCGCCGCTGCTCGTTTGAAGGAAATGGTAGCGCGCGCCAACGACGAAGAGCGTGCTGCCCTGCAACGCCAGGTTGATGCCGCCAGAGACCGTCTGCTTCGCGAGCTGGCACGTTTCCTTGCTTGTGCGGTGATCGACAATGAGGATTTCAACGCCGCGTTCCATCGCTCGATGCAGCGAGGCGGTCAGGTTGGCGCGCTTCTTGTGCGTGCTCACGGTCTGGTAGGGTATCCCGAGTGGCCTTCCGATCTGGTGGAAGAGTCGATTGGTGCGGTTGAGCATCTGAGCGCGAACCAGCGAACGAACGTTCTGCTCGGAACACCGCTGGAAGCGGCTGTTCGTGATCCGCGGTGGCAAGCTGCGAATGCGTCTTCCGTGAGCGGCGCTTGAGTGTCGATGCGCCCGGCGTCTAACGATGCAATGAAGCTGACGAGCGGTCTGCGGAACGCTCGCTGCGCTCGCGATTTGTTTGATCCGCTCGCAGCTTATTGCGGGCGTTAGATCTCTTGGAAGTGCCCAGCCATGTCCGCTCTGACAGAACAAGGCGAGCTCAAACCCTGCCCCAACGGTGGTTCACTTGAACGACAGACGGGCGAATTCCGCGCTGCTGGTGGTGGCCTGTCAGCCTTCGTCAACTTCGCCTCGGAGCGATTTGCATACGTATCGTGTGCCCATTGTGGCTGCACGGAGTCTTACAGCTCCCGGCTCCGGCTCGCAGTTCCACCCGCACTTGCTGGGGGAGAATGGACGCGGAATATTGACCCCTGGACGGCCTGCGAGGCCTGTCAACGAACTGCCCGCCCGGACGTTATTATAGGTGGACGGCCGGAGCCCTCCGGCCGCGCCCATGTGTCCGCTTCCTTCCCACCTGCGCGACGGCCCGTTTCCCGCGGCTGCCTCGCGCCCCAGCTCCCCTGCCAGCATGAGACATCGCCTGACCCGCGCCGCACTGTGCATTGCGGCCGCCCTCAGCCTCGGCGCGCCCGCGCTCCTCGCCCAGCAGTCCGTCCTCGAGACGCGCAACCCGAACCAGCGCCAGGATCCGGCCTACCCGGCGTTCTACAACATGTGGACGCACCACGGCAGCCCGCTGGTGGACCACCTGCCAATCGTCCCGGGAATCCCGACGCCCAAGCAGTTCCTGGGCTACTACATCGGGGCGCCCAAGACGCTCACGTACTACGCCAAGATCGTGGCGTACTACCGGGCGCTGGCCAAGGCGACGCCGCGCGTGCAGGTGGAAGACATCGGGCGGTCGGACGAGGGGCGGGAGCTGGTGGTGGTGTGGGTGTCGTCCGAGGAAAACATGAAGCACCTGGCGCAGAACCGCGCCAACCTCGGCAGGATTGCCGACCCGCGCGGCCTCTCCGAGGCGCAGGTGCACACACTGATCGCGAACACCAAGCCCGACTACCACCTGATGGGTGGCCTGCACTCGGGTGAGACCGGGCCATCGGAAATGCTGATGGAGCTGGTGTACCGGCTGGCCACCGAGACGTCGCCGCTCATCACGCAAATCCGTGACAACATCTACGTTTCCGTCACGCCGGCCGCCGAACCCGATGGCCGCGACCGCGTGGTGGACTGGTTCTATCACGGGATGGACATGAAGGCCAAGTGGGGGCCGATCGACTCGGCCGCCAGGGCGGACAGCCTGAAGGCGGACAGCCTCAAGGGCGACACGACCGCCGCTGCCGCATCGCCCAATCCGTTCTTTCAGCGCAGCGTGGAGGGAAGTGTCCCGTACTGGGGCAAGTACGTGTTCCACGACAACAATCGTGACATCAACCTCTCGCAGATGGAGATGCGCGCCATCACCGACTGGTACTTCACGGCGCACCCGCCCATCATGCACGACCTGCATGAGGCGCTGTCGCTCATGTACATCTACAGCGGTGGCCCGCCGCAGAATCCCAACCTGGACCCGATCCTCTTCACCCAGTTGCAGTTCTTTGCCAACTACCAGTTGGAGCAGACCACCAAGTACGGCATGCCCGGCGTCTATACGCATGAGTTCATGGATGCCTGGTCCCCGGGCTACCTGGGCAGCGTGGTGTACAACCACAACGGCATGATGGAGATGTACGAGACCATGTCGGGGCACGACATCCCGGCGGACTCCATGGCGGACAGCATTGCCACGGCCGAGCCCGAGCGCCGCGGCGGACGCGGGCAGGGTGGCGCAGGCGCGGCCCGCGGGGGTCGAGGTGGCGCGGCGGCCGGTGGGCGCGGCGGTGCCGCGAGGGGCGGACGCGGCGGCGCGGCAACGGGTCGTGGCGCGGGACGGGCTGCTGCCAGCCCGCCGCCGAGCTTCGGCGGCGGCGATGGGGGCATCCCCACCGGCAAGGGCGGGAGCCAGCCGCGCGAGTGGTTCCGAGGGTTGCCAGTGCCGGCCAATGGCGTGGCCACCTTCACTCGGCGCGACAACGCCAACTACATGGAGACCGGCGTGCTCTCGGCGCTGCAGCTCACGGCCATGTTCCCGCAGATGGTGTTGCAGAACTTCTATATCATGACCAGGCACTCGCTTGACGCGGGCAGCGCCGAGGCGCCGTATGCCTATGTGATCCCCAAGTCGGCGGACATGACCAAGCCCGCCGAGCTGGTGAATATCCTGCGGGCGCAGCACATCGAGGTCGGTGTGCTGGGCAAGGCCATGGTGGTGGATGACGACACCATCCCGGCCGGTTCGTATGTAGTCAAGCTGGACCAGCCGTACGGCCGCCTGGCCAAGAACCTGCTGGAAAAGCAGATCTTCCCCGATCCGCGACTCACCACGTACGACGACAGCGGGTGGTCCATGGGGTGGGCGTTCGACGTCACCGTCAAGGAGATTGACGACAAGGCGATCCTGGCTGCCTCCGTGACGCCGGTGGATTCCGCGGTGGTCCGCGGCACCGTGGCGGGCTCGGGTTCCGCCGGGCTGGCCGTGGCGCACTACGGCTCCAACAACATGATCACCTTCCGCTACCTGCTGAAGGATGTGCCAATGAAGGTGGCGGATTCCGCGTTCACGGCTGACGGCGTGCAGTTCCCGGCCGGGTCGTTCATCGTCACCGGGTCGTCGTCCGACCTGGCGGCGGCAAAGCGCATGGTGGATTCCCTGGGGCTGACCGCGGCGTCGCTGGCCGCGCTGCCGGCCGTGCCGGCGCACGATGCCAACGTGCCGCGCGTGGCCATCTTCTCGCGGTGGAGTGGCACGCAGAACCTCGGGTGGTATCGGTTCACCTTTGACAAGTTCCACATTCCGTATGACCTGATCTTCAAGGAGCGCGTGGATCAGGGGAACCTGAAGAAGGACTACGACGTGATCGTGATGGCGACGCAGGACGTGGGTCGCTCGGCGGTGTTCGCGAAGAAGGCCGCCCACCCGCAGCCGTACGAACGGAGCGACAAGTACAAGTTCCTGGGCATGTACGGCTCCACGCCGGACATGAGTGGCGGGATGGGCCAGGCCGGCGTGGATGCGATCAATGCATTCCTGGACGCCGGCGGCACGCTGATCACGGCGGACGCGGGCGTCAGCTACCCGATCCAGTTCGGGCTCGCGCGGTCGTTCGAGACGGTGCGCCCGCAGGGCGTGACGGCGCAGAAGCCGCTGGTGATGGCCAGGATCACGCGGACGGACAGCCCCATCTTCTATGGCTACGCCACCGATACCATTCCGATCAAGTTCAACCAGGGCGCGCAGGTGTTCCGGTACGGCGTGGCCGATTCCAGCCGAGTGCTGGCGGAGTACGTGGGCGGCGACGCGTCAGTGCTGAGCGGGCTCATGGTGGGGGCCGACAACCTGGAGCACCAGGCGTTCGTCGCCGACATCTCGCGGGCGCACAACGGCAACGGGCGCGTGATCATGTTCACCAACAATCCCATCTACCGGTGGCAGAACCATGGGGAGTTCAACATGGTGTTCAACGCCATCATCAACTGGGACGATCCCACGCCGGCACGGAGTGAGGCGCCGAAGTCCAACTAGTCTGGTTCGGAAAGTGAAGCCCGCCGGGTGCGCGACGTGCGCATCCGGCGGGCTTCGTGCACGGGGGAAACGGTGAGGCTATTCAGCCCGCATGGCGACCGTGGGGTCCACGCGGGCTTCCGCCCGTTGCCCGGGTGACATAGCGTTCACAGGTCCGCCTTACCAGCCAGCCGAATCCGGAGCCGTCCATGCCACGTGTCAACCGCCGTTTCCACCGTTTGCTGCCCTGTGCCGCGCTGGCCCTGCTCGCGCTGTTCACCACCGCGCCGCGCGCGCTGGCGCAAGGTCACGCCAACCTGCCGCCGAGCAACGACGCCGCCGAGGCGCGCCTGAACGCCAGTCCGCGTCACGGGGAGTGGGTCAGGATTCCCTGGGGCGACGGCGGCACCGACTCGCTCATGGCGTACGTGGTGTATCCCGTCACGGCGCGCGAGCATTCGCCGGTGGTCGTCGTGGTGCACGAGATCTACGGCCTGACCACCTGGGTGCGTGGCGTGGCCGACCAGGTGGCGGCCGAAGGGTTCATCGCGATCGCGCCGGACCTCAACTCGCGCGTGCGCGGCGGGCCGTCCACGGTGGAGCTGACGCGCGACAGTTCGGTGCGCATCATCCGCGGCGTCTCCACCGCCGACCGCGCGGCCGGCGTGACGGCGGCCGCCAGGTATGCGATGTCGCTGGCCTCCGCGGAACATAGGTATGCTGTTATCGGCTTCTGCTGGGGTGGGAGCACCACCTGGCAGTATGCCATCAACGGGGGCATTGCCGGCTACTCGGGTGGCGTGGCGTTCTATGGGACGCCGTACCTGGCCGACGGGGCGCCGGTGGTGGATTCGCTGAAGAAGATCAGCCAGCCGATCATGCTGCTCAGCGGGTCACTCGACCCGCGCATCGGGGCCGCGATGCCGGCTATCGAGGCCGACATGAAGGCGCTGGGCAAGGACTATTTCGGCCGGAACTACCAGGGCGCGATCCATGGCTTCATGCGCGCGCAGGACGATCCCGTGCAGCCGGAGCGGAAGCCGGCGCAGGAGGCGGCGAACCTGGCGGCGGCCGAGGATGCGTGGCCGCGCACCGTGGCGTTCCTGAAGAAGCAGTTGGGGATCCAGTAGCGGCGGTTCCGCGACTGGGAAAGGCTCGGCCGGGCGCCGTTCAGGCGCCTGGCTGGTGCTCCGTGGCGATCTGCCTGATCCCGGCCAGCGAGAAGTCGGCGATGTGTTCCGCCGCCGCGGCGATCTGCGTGGTGGTGGTGGGCCAGCCCTGCAGCGCGCATTCGCGGAACTTGTTGGGCGCGTACGACAGGCACTGCGCCTCGATGCTGATGACGCAGCGGGCCACGCGCGGATCGTCGTCGGTGGTGCCCAGCAGCTCGGCCAGGATTCGCGACAGGTGGCGGACGCGGGGCTTAACCACTTCATCGGCGATCCACGGCGCCAGGGGAGTGGGCTCCGCGCTTTCGTGCCGCATGAGCTTGTGGATCCACCCGGCGCGGCCGCCCTGCACCTGGGCCTCACGCGCGGCAATGAGCGGTACGTAGGCGCGGACATAGTGCCGGAGGCGTTCGTCCGCCGGCAGGGCGGGGTCGGGGACGATGAGCGCCCGCGTGGTTTCGCGCATGGCCTGGATGGCTCGGCTTACGACTTCTTTGTAGAGGCCGAGCTTGCCGTCAAAGTGGTAGTTCACGGCGGCGACATTGGCGCCGGCCGCGCGGCAGATGTCGCGCACGCTCGTGCGCCGGAACCCGAATTCCGCGAACTGCTCCGTGGCGGCGTCAATGAGGCGTTCGCGCGTGGCGACGTCGCTCGTGGCGGCCCGATGGCGGTGCGCGTAGCGGGGCGCCGTCATCAGAGCGTCCGCCGGAAGAGCATGGTGGCCGCGCCCATGGTCAACGCCCCGAAGATGGCCAGGTACAGCAGGTCAAATCCGATGGCGCCAAAGCCGGAGTTCTTGAGCAGCAGGGCCTTGAGCGCGTTCACGGCATACGTGAACGGGTCCACGACGGCGATGGCCCGCATCCACTGCGGGAAGGCCTGCTGCGGATACACGGCGCCGCTGGGGAACCAGAGGATGGTGTTGATGATGCCGAACATCGCGCGGGGGATCAGCGGATCCTCCATGCGCACCATGAGCAGGAACATGAAGCTCACCAGCGACACGGACGTGACACCGATGACCACCAGCAGCCGCATGAGTCGCATGGGGTCCAGCGGGTTGGGCACTCCCGCGATGATCGACCCGACGAAGATGAGCATCAGCCCGGACATCATGGCCTTGATGGCGCCCGACACGTTGAAGCCCAGGATGAGCTCCAGCTTGGAGATGGGCGTCACCAGGTAGCCCTCGTGCAGGCCGCGCGCCTTGTCATCGATGAAGATGATCCCGCCGCCGATCATCACCATCATGAAGATGGACATGACGATGGTGCCGGGCAGCAGGTACTGGATGTACGGCACGTACGGGTACAGTTCCACCGTTTCCAGCGTGGCCTCGCTGGTCATGCGACGCGTGGAGGGTGGCGGCGCGTTGTACGCGGCCAGCAGGCCGCTGAAGCTCCCGGCCAGCGACGCGCTCACGAAGTTGTCCGTGTTGTCCGCGATCAGCGCGATGCGCGGGTTCTCGCCGGCCAGGACGCGGCGCGAGAAGCCCGGGGGGATGGTGAGCACGCCATTCACCGTGCCACGGCGCAGCGCGGCAATGGCCTGGCCCCGGTCGGTGAACGGGATGGTGGTGAAGGTGTTGGCGTTGGCGGCCACGGCGTTGGCCAGCTCCTGGATCTTCACGGCGGGCAGCCCGCCGTCCTGGTCCACGACGCCCACCTTGAGGCGCTTCACCTGGCCGCCAAAGGCGTATCCCAGCACCACGAGCTGCAGCAGCGGCATGAAGAGCGACATCCAGATGAGCATGGGGCTCCGCCGGAACCGGCGCATGTCGCGTTCAACGAGGGCCCAGGCGCCTCTCATCGGCTCATCTCCTCGGCATGGCCATGACCCGCTTCTCATTCATGGACTGCTCCTGCAGTCCATCGCGAAGCTGGTGCCCGGTGAAGTGCACGAACACGTCGTCCAGCGACGTGCTCTCCACCGCCAGGGAGCGCACGGTGAGGCCGGCGTCCCCGGCCGCGCGCAGCACGGCCGTGGTGGTGGTCGGCCCGGCATTTGAGACAATGCGAAACACCGGCGCACGATCTTCCACGCGATCCACGCCAGGGAGGGCGCGCAGCGTCTCCGCCCATCCGTCCGGTGTCTCGGAAAAGCTCACTTCCAGCGTGTTCTCGCCCGGGATCTCCGCCTTGAGCCTGATGGGCGAGTCCAGCGCCATGAGCTTGCCATGGTCCACGATGGCGATGCGCTCGCAAAGCTTGTCGGCTTCGTCCATGTAATGCGTGGTGAGCAGCACCGTGAGGTCGCGCTCCTGCTTGATGCGGCGCAGCATCTCCCAGACGGACGTGCGCGACACCGGATCGAGGCCCGTGGTGGGCTCATCCAGGAAGAGGATGCGTGGTTCGTGCACCAGCCCGCGCGCGATTTCCACGCGCCGGCGCATACCGCCCGACAGGTTCTTCACGGGGGCGTGCGCCCACTGGGTAAGTTCCACGGCTGCCAGCAGCTCGTCGATCAGCGGACGCCGGCGCTCGCGGGGCACGCGATACAGCTTGGAGAAAATCAGCAGGTTCTCATATGCGCTGAGTTCCAGGTCGCTGGTCATGGCCTGCGGGATCACGCCGATGGTGCGGCGCACGTCGTCCGCGTGGGTGACCACGTCAAATCCGCCCACCGTCGCCGAGCCGTCCGTGGGCGTCAGCAGCGTGGTGAGCATGCGGATGAGTGTGGACTTGCCGGCGCCGTTGGGGCCGAGCAGGCCGAAAATCTCACCCTCGTTCACGTGGAACGAGATGCGGTCCACCGCGGTGAAGTCGCCAAACCGCTTGGTGACGTCGCGGACGTCAATGGCGGCCTTCATCGGGCGCCCCCAGACGGGACCCGCGCGGCGGCGGACAGCCTCGCGCTCATTTGACCTCGCTGAGCGGCAACAGCACGTACGCCGTCATGCCCATGGCGAGTCGGCGGTCGCGGTTGTCCACGCGCAGCCGGATCTCGAACGTCCGGATGTCCCGCTTGATGCGGCTCACGTCGCGCGCGGTGGCGAACCCGGCATCCACCGCGCGATGGAAGACCACGCCCGGACGTTCCTCCCCGGACGGCAGGCGCACCATCAGTGTATCACCAAGGCGGATGCGGCTGATGTAGGTCTCCTCCACGTCGGCGCGCACCCAGAGGCTGTCCGGATTGATGAGCGTGACAATGGGCTGGCCGGCGTTCACGAACTCGCCCAGCCGGGCGGCGCGGACATCCACGAAGCCGGAAATGGGCGCGCGCACCTCGGTGTAGCCCAGCCGCACGTCGGCCGCCTGCGTCTGCGCGGCCGCGGCCGCGTGCTGCATCCTGGCGCCCTCCAGCGAACTCCGCTTGATGGCCACCTGGTCCTGCGCGCCCCTGGCCAGCGCCACCGCGGCCTCCTGCGCCTCCACCTGCTTGGTGGAGGCCTCCACGCGCGACGTGATGACCTGGTACGCCAGCCGCGCCGAGTCGAGCTGCTGCGGCGCGATGCCGCCCGTGCCCGCCATGGCCTCGTAGCGATCGAGGACGCGCTTCGTGTTGAGCATGGATGCGGAGTCTTCGGCCGCCTGCGCAATGGCAGCGGACAGCGTGGCCTGCGCCTGCCGGAGCTGCGCGTCGGCCTGTGTCTCCTCGAACCGCAACTCCGACTCGCTCACCTGCACCTGCGACGCCGCGGCCTGCGCGGAGTTGGCATAGAACTTCTGCTCGGCGGCCAGCTCGCCCGGCGCGAGGATGGCGATGAGCTGGTTGGCCACCACCGTGTCGCCTTCGGTGACCAGCAGGCTGTCCACCTGTCCCGCCACCTGCGGGCTGACGATGACTTCGTTGGCGGTGACGATGCCGGTGAGCGTCAGGGTGTCGGGGCGTCGCAGGAAGAGCCACGCCACGACGAGGATGACGACGGCGGCAACCGCCGCGATGATGACGCGCTTTCGGTTCATGCAGGGGGCTCTGGGGCGGGGGAGGAGCGGTCTGCCGGGGTGGGAAGGTCAAACAAGTGTATCAAACGCATGTTTGATGCGCAAGACGGGCCGGGTCGGGACCGCTGCGTCGGCGCTACTTAAGCGCCTCGTTCAGCAGGGCCGCGAGCCGATAGCCTGCCAGCGCCACCTGCCGCTCGGCCACGCGCAGCGCCCGGGCGCGGTATGC
This sequence comes from Gemmatimonadaceae bacterium, assembly GCA_035700805.1. Classification (GTDB taxonomy): domain Bacteria; phylum Gemmatimonadota; class Gemmatimonadetes; order Gemmatimonadales; family Gemmatimonadaceae; genus JAGWRI01. Next base: position 23,188 of record DASSOG010000020.1, read on the forward strand.
CGGCGACGGCTCCTGCCCGCGCGTGACGTCCGTGTACACCACCGACTGCACCACCTGAAGACCGTCGCGCTCCCAGCCGGCCACGTTCGTGGCGGCCGCGGGGCCGGCCAGTGCGGCCAGCGGATCGGCCTGCTGGACGATGCCGGCCAGCCGGGTGGCGTAGGCAATGGAATCTTCATCCGCGCCGCGCGCGATGCCGATGTCCAGGATGTCGTCCCAGTAGCCGTGCAGGTTGTGCTGGTCGGCCAGGCGGAAGCGGTTGCCACCCAGGTCGCCGCGGGGCAGGGTGTCCTGCGGGTCAACCAGGGAACTGGTATGGAGCGGCTGGTGGATGTCGCCCACCAGGTGGATCAGCCAAACCAGGTCGACCGACTTGGTGGTGTCGGGCACCGCGGGGTCGGTCATCTGCGAACGGAAGAGCACGATCCGCTCGCCGGCATTGATGGAGTCCGGGCCGGTGCCAGGAATGTCGTATGGCTTGCCGTCCACGAACTTCCAGTAGAAGTCGGCATAGTGCCAGGTGGGCCGGTGGTAGGCGTGCGCCGGGTTGTCGCGGTCGCGGATCATGTCCGGCCAGGTGGCCGCGTTCAGGAAGAGCGCGCGATCGCGCTCCGCGTCGGTGCCAGTGGTGGGCCGGAGCGCCGCGAGGTGCGCCGCGGCGGGGCCGTGCATCAGCAGCTCCACGGCGCGCGCGCGGGCGTGTGGCGTCATGTGGTCCCAGGCGACGGCGGCAACGGTGCGATGGCCGGTGGGGTTCCACGCGGCGGCAAGCACCGGCGAGAGCAGGACGGCGGCCGCGACGCACGTGAGGACGGCGAGCGGGGTACGGAGGCCCCGGAGTTTTTGTGGCGACATGCCGCAGAATCTAGCGGTACAGGTCTCCGCGGGTAGGAGGCAACGCCACCCGCCCCCGCGCGTCGGGCCTGGCAAAGAGCACCTGCGCCAGGCCGATCTGGCCTGAGTCGAACGCATGGGCAGACGCCGCCATGTACAGCCGCCACGTCCGGGCCGTGACCTCGTCCGTGAGGCGCACGGCGTCTGGCCACCGCTGTTCGAGGCGGTCCACCCACGCGCGCAGCGTGCGCACGTAATGGGGGCGCAGCGACTCGACGTCGCGGGTCTCGAACCCCGCGGACTCGGCCGTGCCGATTTCGAGCGCCAGCGGCACGAGTTGTCCGTCGGGGAACACGTGCCGGTCGATGAAGGAGCCCTCGTGCCAGGCCAGCCGGCGCAGCGCCGAGCGCCACCCCCGCGCGTGGCGCGTCGGCGCCTCGACGATGCCGTGGTTCATGAACAGCCCGCCCGGACGCAGCAGCCCGAACATCGTATGGAAGTAGGTCTCCATCTGCGTGGGACCCAGATGTTCAAACATCCCGACACTCACGATCTTGTCAAAAGGATGCCCGGGGCGGAGGGCGCGGTAGTCCAGCACCTGGATGCCGGCGCGATCTTCCATGCCCTCGTTGCGAATACGCTGCCGGCCCCACGCCGCCTGTTGTTCACTGAGCGTGATGCCCGTGGCGCGCACGCCGTAGTGGCGCACCGCATGGCACACCAGCGCCCCCCATCCACAGCCCACGTCCAGCAGCGTCTCGCCCGGCTTCAGGCGCAGCTTGCGACACAGGTGATCCAGCTTGTCGCGCTGCGCGTCGTCGAGGCTGGAGTCGGGGCTGGCAAAGTACGCGCAGGAGTACACCATGCGCCGGTCCAGCCAGAGCGCGTAGAAGTCGTTGCCCACGTCGTAGTGCGACTTGATGGCGGCGCTGTCGCGTGCCAGCGAATGCCGACGGGTGTGGCGGGCGCGCCCGTCCAGCCGTGACGCGTGGGCGGCGTCGCGGGCGGCTGTCTCGCGCGGCAGTCGGGTGGCGTGGTAACCCAGCCGAGCCAGGGCGCGTGGACGGCAGAGGCGGTCGCGGATTGCCGGGGCCACGGCGGCGGCCGCTTCCAGGTTTCCTTCCACCTCCACGTCCCCGCGCATGACCGCCTCGCCGACACGCGATTCGGACGGTGGCCAGAACGCGGCCCGCATCGAGGCCGCGGAGCGGAATCGCAACGTGAACTGGGCGGTGCCGACGCCGGCCGGTTCGTGGGCTTCGCCCCAGTACGCGATGGCGAAGTGTCGTTGGCTGGGCGGGCCGAATGCCACGCGGGCAACCGCCCGGGCGTGGATCAGCGCTTTTGGGTCGGAGGGCGGCTGCCGATCAGGTATCGGCTGAGCCTGCGATGTGCCCACCGGCGGCTCGAGCGTGCGCGCATTGCCGCGTAGCTGCGGGTCACCGGCGAGACGCGATGCGGAATGTGCAGTCATCGGTCCCCGGTGTTAGCGTCTCTTGGAGTCTTATCAACGCCCCGGCGAGAATCAAGGGCCGGGGGTCCCGGTGGGCGACCCGGTTGCGTATCCTGCATAGACGGTGGTGGTCGCCCTCCGGCGGCCTGCAGCACGAATGCAACGGAACGCGACGATCCAGTGGAGGCGTGGCATGCGGTGGACTCATGGAATCTGGCTGGGGGTGGTGCCCCTGGCGCTTGCGCAGGGGTGCCGGCCGGCCCGCGACTCGGCAGACTCGCCGCCACACAAGTCCGTGGTGCTCGGGGCGGTGATCAATCCGCCGGTGGTGCGCCCTGATATCCAGATGACCTCCACCGACGGGTCCACATATGACTTTGGTGCGCGGACCCGGGGGCGCGTCACGCTGATCACGTTCGGCTACACGCACTGCCCGGATGTGTGCCCGGTGCACATGGCCAACATTGCCGCGGCGCTCAAGCGGCTCACGCCCGAGCAGCGAGCGCAGGTGTCGGTGGTGTTTGTCACCACCGATCCCACGCGCGACTCGCTGCCGCAGCTCCGTCGCTGGCTCGATTCATTTGATACGACGTTCGTGGGCCTGCGGGGCACGGACAGCCAACTGGCGGCCATGGAGCGGGCCTTTCACATCCCGCCGGCGCAGCGCGAATACCTGCCCGGCGGCGGCTACGCGGTGGGACATTCGGCGCAGGTCTTTGCGTTCACGCCGGACGACAGCGCGCACGTGATCTACCTGCCGGGCATGTCCAGCGACGATTACGTGCACGACATTCCGTATCTGCTGCGCGGGGAGTTCTGATGCGCGTCGGGGGGCGGGTGGGCGTGTGGGTGGCCGCGGTGCTGGGGCTGGCGCTGGCGGGGTGTCGTGTGGTGCCCGTGCAGGCGCCGGACGTCGCGGGCGTCTCAAACGCGTATCTCGTGATGCCGGCGCCTGGGTCGCCCGCGGTGCTCTACCTGTGGGCGCGAAACCCCACCCCCGTGGCCGACACGATCCTTGCCGTGTGGGTGGCCGGCGCCGACAGCGCGTCAGCCCATGGCACCATGGCCATGGGGAATGGCATGGAGCATATGATGGCGATCGGCGCGGTGGCGGTGCCCGCGCGCGACACCATTCGCTTTGCCCCGGGCGGCATGCACGTGATGGTGTTCGGACCGCCACCCACGCTGCACCCGGGCGACTCCGTGCAGGTGACGGTGGGCTTCCGCCGCATGGGCGAGGTGAACGCCTGGGCGACGGTGATCACGTACGCCCAGGTGGACTCCCTCGTGGAGCGCGGCCGCTAGCGCGGGCTATCTGGTGGGGCGCCCGCCCGGATTCCACCTGGGCGCCGGACCGTTGGCCAGCAGCTCCACCGCGTTTACGCCGGCGTTGATCACGCCGGCCATGTGCACGAAGTCCACCTTGGAGACCTCGTCGCCCGGCTGGTGGTAGTCGTCGTGCAGGTTGAAGGTGGAGAGCGTGTGCGCCGGAATGCCCATGCGCGCGAACGCGATGTTGTCGCTGCGCTCAAAAAAGTGCTGGTCGGGGCGCTTGTCCGGGACAATGGGCAGCCCGGCCGCGGCGAACATCTGCCCCATGGTGGAACGCTCATATCCGGTGAGCCACGCCCGGCCCGATCCGCCCGCCAGGGAGTCGGGGCGGCCGATCATCTCGATCTCCAGGTTGGCGGTCATGGCGGCGAGCGGGCGGACGGGATGGGCGATATACCAGTTGGTGCCCAGCAGGCCCACCTCTTCGCCGGTGGTGGTGATGAAGACCAGCGTCCGCCGCGGCGGCGGGCCGGCCTTGATCACGCGGGCGATCTCGAGCACGGCGGTGGTGCCGGAGCCGTCGTCATCAGCGCCGTTATAGATGGAATCGCCGCCGGGCGTGGCGGGCGTACGAATTCCCAGATGGTCGTAGTGCGCATCCACCAGCACCACGTCGTCCTTGAGGGCCGGGTCCACGCCGGGGATGATGCCCACCACGTTGCCGCCGAGGGCCGGCGTATCGGTAAAGCGCGCGCCGCCGCGCACCGTCCCCCCGGCCATGCCGGGTGTCGCATCGGACAGCGGCGCGCCGAGCAGCGCCTGGGCGGCGCCGGTGGTGATGGAGAGCATCTGCGGTCCGGGCGCCGGCGTGGCGTTCGGATCCTTGACCAGGATGGCGCCGGGTTGCGCCGTCGCGCTGCGCAGGAGGAACGCGGGCAGCGTGTTGCCCACCACCGTGGCCACGCCGGCCGCCTGCGCCAGCGCGGGATCCCCGCCAAAGCCGCCGCGCCCGCGGCTCCGGCCCTGGCCCGCGCTCGCGGGCTGGGTGAGGATCACCAGCTTGCCGCGCACCATGTCGGGTGAGAGCGGGTGGAGCGTGTCGCCCGCGACGCCGCCGTAGATCACCGACACTCCATCAATGCTGCGGGGCAGGGCGCCGCGCGGTGTGCTGGCCACGAAGTCGGTGAGGGCGTGGAGCGTGGAGTTGCCGGTGGTGATCTCCGACTCGGCGTCGAACCGCCGGTGCACCATCGGGACATGCTGGAAGTAGCCGCTGTCGCCGGCCGGCTGGAGCCCGGCGGCCTGCATCTGTTGCGCAATGAACTTCGCGGCGCGCATGGAGCCGACGGTGCCCGTGCCGCGTCCCTCCATGGAGTCGTCGGCCAGCGCGGACAGGATGCCGCGGACGTGCGCCGGCGTGACGGTCATGAGCGTCGCGGGGGGCGCCGCGGTCTGCACGGATGGCGCGTGGCATGCGGTGGCGCCCACGAACAGCGCGACGGCGAAGGGGATGCGGGAGGCGGATGACATGGGATGGTCGAGACGGAAAAGGTTGGCGCGTAGCATGGGGCGCGGCGCGGCGTCCCTGCAAGCGGCGGGAGGGCCGACGCTCAAGATACCGCGTGGGCTGGCACGCGTCGCCCCCTTGCGCGGTCTCAGGGCCGAGACCATGCTTCAGCCGGGTGATGGAGCTCACCCCGAACCGCCGGGGCAACGGCTGATGGCTCCTACGCAACGCATGCGCGGGGGTTTTTTTTATGTCTGGAACATCCGTGGGCCGGCTGATGGTCAACAGTGGGTATGTGGCCGTTGGGGCGGCGCTGGGTGGTGTGCTGCGGTACCTCGCCACGGTCTGGATCCAGGGCCGCGCGGGGCCGGGGTTCCCCATCGCCACGCTGGTCATCAACGTGAGCGGATCGCTGCTGCTGGGAATCGTGATGGGGCTGGTGGCCGAGAGCACGATCGTGGGCCCGGGATCGCAGTTGCTCCTGGCTACGGGGCTGTGCGGAGGCTTCACCACGTTTTCGACCTTCAGCTACGAGACCTTCGGACTCCTGCGCCTGGGCGCGTACGGGCAGACGGCAACGTACGTCGGGGCGAGTGTCGTGCTGTCGCTGGGGGCCATGTTCGTGGGGTTTGCGCTGGCGCGTACGGTAGTCCAGGGCGTGCGCGGCGCGGCATAATTGCGGCGCGCTATATTCGCCGCATGCGCATCCTGCTCCAGCGCGTGTCGCGCGCCGAAGTCCGCACAGGCGATCGCGTCACGGGTCGCATCGAGCGCGGATTCCTGCTGCTGGTGGGCTTCACGCACGGTGACACGGAGCAGCAGCTGACGTGGATGGCGGACAAGGTCCTGGGGCTTCGCCTGTTCGGCGACGCGGCCGGCAAGATGAACCTCGCGCTGGCCGACGTGGATGGCGCGCTCCTGGTCGTGTCGCAGTTCACCCTGTACGGCGACGCGGCCAAGGGACGCCGCCCCAGCTTCATCGACGCGGCGCGACCCGACGTGGCCATCCCGCTTTACGAACGATTCATCGCGCTGCTGCGGGCACGCGGGGGCCGCGTGGAGACGGGGGAATTTGGCGCGATGATGGACGTGGAACTCGTGAACGACGGCCCGGTGACTCTATGGCTGGAGAAGTAGTGCGCCCGCGCGTGGTGCTCGCCTCGGCGTCGCCGCGGCGGCGGCAGTTGCTGACGCTCGTGGGCATTCCGCATGACGTGCAGCCCGCCGACCTGGATGAGACGGTGCGGGCGGACGAGGAGCCCGCGGCTTACGTGGAGCGCCTGTCCCGCGCGAAGGCCAGCGCGTCGGGCGACGCGGAGGCCGTGACCATCGGCAGCGACACGACCGTCGTAGTGGACGGCGCCATCCTGGCCAAGCCCGAGTCTCCTGCCGACGCGGCGCGGATGCTGCGGCAACTGGCCGGCCGCTCGCACGAGGTGTTGACGGGCGTGGCGGTGGCGTGGCACGGGCAGGTGGAATCGGGGGTGGAGCGGGTATCAGTTACGTTCCGCGACCTCACGGACGAGGAGATCGCGTGCTACGTGGCCACGGGTGAGCCGATGGACAAGGCGGGCGCGTACGGCATCCAGGGCTTTGGCGCCACGCTCGTCACGCGGGTGGACGGGGACTATTTCGCGGTGATGGGCCTGCCGGTGAACCGGATGGTGCGGCTGCTCGAACGCCTGGGCCTGCGCTACCGGTTTGGCGCGCTGGAGGCGGTCGCGGACTCAGCCGGCTGACGCGCGGCCGTACTGCGGGCCGTACGCGTCGCGCCACCGCTCCACCCGATCCATCACGTGTTGCACGGTGATGCGTGGCATGCGGCCCGGGCGGTTTTCCATCGAGATGGGGTAGGCTTCGCCGGGCTCGCCGTACGCGTCGATCATGAGGTCATGGAACTTCCGGTATGGGCCGGTGCGCTTGGGATTGGTGTATCCCAGCAGGCTCACCACCGGACGGTCGAGGGCGACGGCCATGTGCAGCGGCCCCGTGTCGGGGCTGAGCACCAGCGCCGCGCCGTCCAGGATGCCCACCAGGTTGCGCAGCCCGCTGCCCAGCGCGGAGCGCGGCTTCACCGACGCCTGCTCCAGGATCACCTGCTCGGCGCGCAGCTCGCGGGCCGAACGCCCGCCCACCAGCACCGGCTGCATTCCGAAATCATGATACAGCGCGTCGCAGACCTGCGCCCAGCGTTCCGGCGCCCAATCCTTCTCGGGCTTGCTCGTGGCCACCACGATCGCCGCGGCGGGTCGGTCCATGGGGGCGTAGAACTCCCGCTGCCAGGCACGCTCCGCCGGCCAGGGGCCCAGGTCCCACGTGACGGGCTCGGGGCGGACGCCCAGCTCCACCAGGAACTCGAAGTACTGGTCCTGGACGTGCTGGCCCTCGTGGGCGGGAATCTTCCGGTTGGTGAACAGCCAGTTCATGTCGCGCGCGCGCGCCCGGTCAAACCCCAGCTTGATGGGCGCACGCGTGAAGGACGTGACGAGTCCCGCCTTGAAGTACACCTGCAGGTTGATGACCACGTCGAATGGACGACTGGCCAGCGCGCGCCGGATGTCGGTGAACGCGCGCCAGCCGCGGCGCCGGTCGAACTCCACGATCTCGTCCACCGCACGGTGCCCGCGCACCAGCGTGGCCGGGCCCGGCTGCAGGATCCAGGTGAGGTGGCTGGCCGGCCGGGCGCGCTTGAGCGCCTGCACCACGGGCAGGGCGTGCACCGCGTCGCCCACGGCGCTCATCATCACCAGGCCGATGCGGTCCATCGGGGCGTCGATCATCGGGAGAAGATAGTCGAATCGCATGCCCACGGCCGCTGGCGCGGGCCGGCCTGCCGCGATTGAAACGGCAACTGTCGCCGGCGGGTCGCGCCTGCGTGGACCGTGTTGGCAAGGGAAGGTCCAGGAGGTGCGATACGGACGGTACGGAGTGCAACGGACGGGACTGAGAACTTCAGGGTTCATGCTGAACACAGCACGGGTATCGCGCGCCGCCGCCCTTCAGGAACGTCCGTGCACGTCCGTGTACTCCGTGTACTCCGTGTACTCCGTATCAACTGACGGCGAGTGGCACGCGCGTTCGCGTACCCGGAATGATCAGGGTTCCTGGGGACGGGCGGCCAGGCGTGCCAGCTCGGCGATCTCGGCGTCGGATATGATTTCGTTGAACTGCTCCCGCCGCTTGCGCAGCGAGCGATCCAGCCGCCGCAGGTTGGCGGCCAGCGCATCGCGGGGGCTCCAGCCGAACTGCACGCGGTCCACGTCCAGCACCAGGGCCTCGGTGGCAATCAGCACGTTCTTGCTGTTGAGGTCGGCGTGGTGGGCGCCGGCGCGCGAGAGCACCCCCACCAGCCTGGCCGTGAACTCCAGGGCCTGCGCCCGCGCGGCGCCGTCGCCCTCCGCCAGCACGGCGGCGAGGTCGCGACTGGGCGTCACGAGTCGTGTGATCACGTCCGAGCGCGCGAACCCGGGTCCCGCCGGATAGATGACGCAGCCCAGCGGGTGCGGGGTGGGCACGTGCTGGACGGCCAGCGCGTGGGCCACCACCAGCTCCCGCAGGGCGCGGGTGGGCCGGAGAAACCGGTCGCCCGTGAGGCCGGCCAGCAGCCCGCCGTGCCGGTTGTGGCGTACCACGATCCAGCCTTCACGCCTGGGCAGTGGAAACGCGTAGGCCGGCTGGCGTCCGCCAAACGCGCGGGCCTCGGGGTGCGATTTCGCAAAATCATATAAGGTCCCGCCGCGGAGCACGTCATGCGCCAGCGGAACCAGCTCCCCGCGTGCCGCTACTTCAATGCGCCCGACCCGGAAGCGCTCGTAGTCGGCGGGCAGGGTGCGCACGGTCAGACCACGATGCGGAACACCGGCACCGGCTGGCTCTTGCCCTTGAGTTCCATGGGTGGGCGCTCTTCCACCCTCGGCTTGTCGTGCAGGGCGCCGAGCATGCTCTGGGAAATCAGGATCTCACGCGGGCCCGCCACGCCGCACAGGCGACTCGCCGTGTTCACCGTGTCCCCGATGACCGTGAACTCCAGGCGCTTCTCCGAGCCGATGTTGCCCGCGAAGGCGTCGCCCTGGTTGAGCCCGATGCCAATCTGCAGCTCCGGGCGTCCCTCGGCCTTCCAGCGCGCGTTGAGCTTGTCCAGCTCGCGGATCATGTCCATGGCCGCGCGCACCGCCTTGTCGGCGTCGGTGGGTTCGCCAATGGGCGCGCCCCACTGGGCCATCACCGCGTCGCCAATGAACTTGTCCAGCGTGCCTTCATGGCGGAACACGCAGTCCACCATCTCGGTGAAGTATTCGCTCAACAGCTTCGCCATGTCGTCCGGGTTCATGGTTTCCGACAGGGCGGTGAAGCCGCGGATGTCGCTGAAGAGCACGGCCACCGGGCGCTTGTCCCCGCCCAGGCGCGTGGCGCCGGCGGACGACGCAATGCGCTGCGCGAGCTGCGGCGTGAAGTACCGCTCGAAGTTGCTGCGGGCCAGCGTCTCGCGCCGGATGCGCTCGGCGAACTGGCTGTTCTCGATGGCCACGGCCGCGATGCCGCTGAACGCTATGAGGAAATCCAGATCCTCGTCGGTGAACCGGTGCGTGGTGGAGACATTGTCCACGTAGAGCACCCCGAGCACCTTGTCCTCGCTGCCCATGAGCGGCGAGCAGATGGCGCTGCGCACCTGCTGCAGGACCACCGACTGTCCGCCAAAGCGGGAGTCCTCGCCCGCGTTGTCGGAGAGGATGGCCACCTTGTCGGTCACGGCCGCGCGCGCGATGGACTGGGGCACCATGCGCGGGGCGTCGGCGCCGCGCTTGTCGCGCGAGATCTTGGGCACGAGCTGGTCGTCGTCATCCAGCAGCAGGATGGCCACGCGATCCACCGCCAGCACCTGGTAGGCATACTGGACGATCTTGTCCAGGATTGCGTCGGTGTCCACCGCGCGGCCCAGGCCCTTGGAGATCTCGAGCAGCGTGCTGAGCTTCTCGCGGCTCTTGTCCTCGGGCAGCGCGGCCACGAACGCGGTGGGCTTGGGTGGCGCCTTGCCGCTCACGGGGAGCTGCCGGACGATGGTCGCGCCCGGTGGCGCCGAGACGTCGTCCTGGGGCGGCGCGTCCACCGGAGCCGACTTGCGCGCCTCCACCTTGGTGAGCGTGAACTCCACCTTGCCGAACGTGACCGCGTCGCCCGGCGCGGCGTGGCCGACGTCAATTCGCTCGCCGTTGATGAACGTCCCGTTGCTCGACCCCAGGTCGCGGACCGCCACGCCGGTGTCGTCCGCCGCGACCTCGGCGTGGCGCCGCGAGATCGTGGGGTCGATCACGGGGAAGTCGCACGTGGGCGCGCGGCCCACCACCTGTGCCGGGCCTGGACGCAGCTCGAACGACAGCGTGTTGTCGGTGCTGGTCAATTTGAAGGGCATGTGGGCAGGAATATGCCGCGTGGAGGGGCGGGGGACTAGGTGCCCTGGGCATGGAACCTCCGCCGCCCCCGGCGTTTCTTACAGTCATGGGACTGCCGCACGGGCACCGTCTGGAAGGGGTCCGGAGGCTAGGGACGCCCCCGCACCCTGCCGATCGCCGTCAGGATCGCCCGGGCCTTGTTCTCCGACTCCTCCCACTCCCGCTCGGGCACGGAGTCATGCACGATCCCGCCACCAGCCTGCACGCTGGCCACCCCGTCGGCTATCACGCATGTGCGAATGGTGATGGCCAGGTCCATGCGTGTACCACCGGCGGCGATATACCCCACGGCCCCGGCGTACGGCCCGCGCCGCTCCGGCTCCAGTTCGTCTATGATCTCCATGGCCCGCACTTTCGGCGCCCCGGTCATGGTGCCGGCGGGAAACGTGGCCCGGAAGGCGTCCATGGCCGTGAGTGCGGGGCGCATGGCGCCCTCTACCTGGCTCACGATGTGCAACACATGCGAATACTTCTCCACCACCATCAGGTCCGGCACCTTCACGCTGCCGTACTGCGCGATCCGCCCCACATCGTTTCGCCCCAGGTCCACCAGCATCAGGTGCTCGGCGCGCTCCTTCTCGTCGGCCAGCAGCTCGACGGTCAGCGCCTCGTCCTCCGCGGCGGTCCTGCCGCGCGGGCGCGTGCCGGCAATGGGACGGACGGTCACCCGTCCGTCGGCCACGCGTACCAGCAGCTCGGGGGAACTGCCCACCAGCTCCACCCCGTCCAGTTCCAGGTGGTACATGTACGGCGACGGGTTGATCACGCGCAGCGCCCGGTACAGCAGCGCGCTGTCAAAGTCGTGCGGCAGCGTGATGCGACGGGCCAGCAGCACCTGGAAGGCGTCGCCGGCCACGATGTATTCCTTGATGCGCGCCACGTCGGCCAGGTACTTCGTCTTTTCGTAGTTGGAGACACCCACGGCGGGGGGCGCGGACTCGTCCAGCTCCAGCGGCGGCAGGACGCCCGGCCCCCGCAACCGGCCCATCGCGCTGGCAATGTCGGCCTCGGCACGATCGTACAGCGCGCGCAGGTCGCGGTCCGTGGCCGAGCGCGGCACCGGCACCGACGCCACAAAGCGCGCGCGTGACCGCAGGTTGTCCACCACCACCAGCACATTCGTAAACACGAACAGCGCATCGGGCGCGGCAAGGCCACGCGCCGGAGGCGACGGCAGCCGCTCGATGCACCGCACGGTGTCGTAGCCGAAGTATCCCACGGCCCCACCCCAGAACGCGCCCAGCTCGGGCACTTCAACCGGCGGGTACGTCTTGACGGCCTGGTCCAGATCCGCCAGCGGGTCGGCCGGCGTCCGCGCCCCGTGCCACCCGCCCTCCGGCGTCCAATCCTCCACGCGCCCGTCGGTCATCCGCCACGCGGCGCGTGGCTCGGTGCCCATGAAGGTGTAGCGCGACCAGGTCTCGCCGCCGGCCGGCGCGGATTCCAGCAGGAACGAGAACCGCCCCCGCTTGAGTCGGGTGAACGCGGCCACGGGCGTCTCGGTGTCCAGCACGCACTCGCGCCACACGGGCACCAGGTGCCCGGGTCGCGCCCTCCCGCGAAAATCCTCAAAAGTCATGAACGGTCCGTTGATCGGGACACTCGCCCCGGCGATACTAGATGGATGCCACTGAACCGGGTCGCGGCCTCGGCCTTGCTGTTGTTCGCTCCGTCGTTCGCCGCCGCGCAGGCATCCTCCGGCTGGGACTCGCCCCGCGTGGACTCGATTGTCCGCACGGCCGTCGCGCGTCGGCTCACGCAACTGTCCGACACCGGCCTCATTGACTACCAGGCCACCGCCCACGGCTACCTGACGTTCCTGGTGCAGTTGGGCACCGGCTTCCCCACGCCGCCAAAAATAGTCAGGACCGACCAGGTGGCGCTGGAAGTCTATTGGCGGTCACCAAACCTGGGCAAGCAGCGCATCATCGGCCGGCGCGACACCACGCTGCTGCCCACCGACATTCGCTACCACCGCGACCACCTGGGCATTGTCCAGAACAACTTTCCCAACATCATCAGGCTGGGCGACGGGGACGAAGTGCGCGACGCGCCGCATCCGCTCTCGCCCGCGGGCCTGGAACTCTACGACTATCGCATCGCGGATTCGCTCCGGATCAGCATTCCGGGCCAGACGTTCGACGTCTATGAGGTGAAGGTACGCCCGAAGGACGCCACGAAACCGCGCGTGGTGGGCGCGCTCTACCTGGACCGCACCTCGGGGCAGGTGGTGCGCATGGCGCTCAGCTTCACCCGCGCGGCGCTCATCGATCCGCAGCTCGAGGACATCTCCATCGTGCTCGAAAACGCCCTGGTCGGAGGGCGCTTCTGGCTGCCGCGCCACCAGGAAATCGAAATCCGGCGCACCAGCACCTGGTTCGACTATCCCATTCGTGGCATCATCCGCGGCCGCTGGGAAGTATCGGACTACCAGCTCAACCAGCATCTCTCCACCTTCACCTTTGCCGGCCCCACGTACGACCAGGCGCCGCCGGCCGCGCTCAGGCGCTATCCCTGGACGGGCAACATCCTCGACTCCCTGCCACCCGACGTGGAGGTCACCACCGACGAGGACGTGCGACGCGTGCAGGCCGAGGCGCGCGCGCTGGTGCGCGGGCAGGCCCTGCGGCGCGCGCAGTCCATGCGACTGGCCGCGCACGGACTGAGCGACTTCGCGCAGGTGAATCGCGTGCAGGGGCTGGCGCTGGGCGCTGGGGTGGAGCAGCGCCTGACGGGTCCGCTCTGGGTGGCTGGCCACGCGCAGTACGGTATTGACGATCACGAATGGCGCGGTGGCGGGGCGCTGCGCTGGCGCAATGGACGGGGCGCCGACGTCTCGCTCTTTGCGCGTCGGGTCCTGGCCGACGCCCACGACGAACCCCAGCGCTCCGGCGTGATCAACAGCATGGCGGCCCAGGAATTCGGCAGCGACGCCACCGAACCCTTTGACGTGAAGGCCGCCGGCGTGACCGCCACCATTCCCGCGGCAGGATTCCGCTGGACGGTTGCCCTCTCGCGCGAAGAGCAGCGGGGGGTGGCGGTGCACGCGACGCCGGCGGAAGGCCGGTTTGCCTCCACCATCGGCGCCCCGCGCTACGATCCGTGGCACCTGGCGCTGCGCGCTGACCGGGACGTGCCGGTCAAGTGGCAAGGCGCCGAGTTCACCTGGTCGGTGTCCGGCGATGCATATCGTAACACATATGACTCGCTGGATTACTGCCCGCCCTCGGCGCTGCTGCAGGCCTGCGCCGCGCCGGCGAGGACGCTGGGACGCATCGCGGCCATTGCCGACGTCCGACGGCCCTTCGGCGACGGCGGGCTGGAGCTGCGCAGCCACACGGTGGCCGCCTTCGTCGGCGCGACCGACCAGGGCGGTCGCTACGTGCCCCCGCAATTCCTGGTGTACCTGGGCGGCCCGCTCACCGCACCCGGGTACGCACTCCACCTGGCCGGCGGCACGCGCGGCGTCTCTGAACGCGTCGAAGCCCGCGTCCCCGTTCCGTTCGTCCCCATCTCGCTCGGCACCTTCGGCCGGTCACCGGCGCGCGCCACGCTCGCGCCGTTCGTGAACCTCGCGGGGCTCGACCCCGGCGTGTGGACGGAACTGCCCGGCGGCGTCACCCGCTGGGACCACTTCCTGCCGTCGGTGGGGGTCGGCGTAATCGGATTGTTCGGCATCGTGCGACTGGATGTCGCGCGCGGGCTCAAGGCCGGCGGCCGCTGGACGTTCAACATCGACTTCGCCCGGGAGTTCTGGAGTATCCTCTAGGCGTTACTCGGCGCCGGTGTGAAGTCAAAGGGTGTCGGGCGACACGTGCGTTCGCGTATCGTCGCCCATGGCCATCAGCCTGGATCCCGAGATCTGGCCTGCCCGCGTGGTCGAAGTGGCGGGCGACCTGCTCTCCGACGACGAGCCGGCCTCCGCGCGTGCCCTGGCAGGCCTGCTGCACCTGCCGCTGGCCGATCTGGAGGCCGCCAACTCCGCCGCGTGCGCGCTCGTGCCCGCGCGATGGGCCCGGCGCTTTCGGGTGCTGCCCCTGAGCGCCACGGACGGCCGCATCGTCCTCGCCACCGCCGACCCACTGGACCTCGAGGCCGAGCGGACCCTGGCGTTCGCCACCGGCCGCACCGTGGAATTCGCCGTGGCCGGACCGACGGCGCTGGCACTGGCCATCACCGCGAGCTACGGCGCGGCCAGCGACGCCCCCGCGGCTGATGGCGATGCGCCGGGCGGCGCAATTGCGCCGGAGCCGGCCCGCGAAGTGCAGATGCTCACTATCGACCAGGAGGTGGCGCCTCCGGCACTCGGCGACGAAATCGGGTCCAGCGTGAGCCGGCTGGTGGACGACCTGATCGGCGACGGCGTGTCGGCGGGCGCGAGCGACGTGCATATAGAACCCGAGGAGCGCGGCATTGCCGTCCGCCACCGCATAGACGGCGTGCTGGCTCACGTGCGCACCCTCCCCATGAGCGTGGCGCGCTCGCTGGTGTCGCGCATCAAGATCATCTCCGGGCTGGATATCGCCGACCGGCTGCGCCCGCAGGACGGACGCGCGCGCGTGGCCGTGAATGGCGCCGCCGTTGACCTTCGCGTCTCCACGCTCCCGGCGTCGCGCGGCGAGAAGGTGGTCATCCGCATCCTGGATCGTCGCTCGGCGCTCCGTTCGCTGGACGCCATGGGATTCCATCCGGAGGAGTACGCGCGCATTGACGCGCTGCTCGCCTGCCGTGAGGGGTTGATCCTGGTCACCGGGCCCACCGGCAGCGGCAAGACGACCACGCTGTATGCGGCGCTCCAGCGCCTGCAGCAGCGCAACCTGAACATCGTCACGGTGGAAGACCCCATCGAGTATCGCATTCCCGGTATCGTGCAGGTGCAGGTGCACGAACGCGCGGGGCTCACCTTTGCCTCGGCGCTGCGCTCCATCATGCGGCAGGATCCCGACGTGCTGCTGGTGGGTGAGATTCGCGATCGTGAAACCGCCGAGATCGCCATCCAGGCGTCGCTCACGGGACACCTGGTGCTGTCCACGCTTCACACCAACGACGCGGCCAGCGCCGTCACGCGGCTGCTGGACTTTGGCGTGGCGCCGTACAAGATCGCGACGGCGGTGAAGGGCGTGGTGGCGCAGCGGCTGCTTCGCCGGGCCGACGGCGATGGCTTTCGCGGGCGCCTGGCGATTGTGGAAGTGCTGGTGGCCGGCATCGAATTCGAGCGGAGCGTGGCCGCCAACGAGCCCGTGGAGCAACTGGCCGCGGCGGCCCGGCGGTCGGGCATGCGCAGCCTGTGGGAGTCGGGCATGGCGCATGTGCGCTCCGGCAACACGACCCTGGAGGAACTGCGGCGCGTTGCCGCGCCCCCGTCACCCAATAAGTTGATGGAGCGGGGCGCCATGCCGGCGTACCGTCAGCCGCGGGAGTCCGGGATGGCCGAGTCGCCGATCAGCGTGGATGTGGGGACCGTCGAGGTGTACATCGTGAATCCGCGGCCCGAGGGCTGGCGGGTGCTGATGCTGCAGCGCGCGGAACACACCATCCGGCCGGGGTCGTGGGAGATCGTGACCGGCAGCATCGATCCGGGCGAGCGTCCCGAGCAGTCGGCCCTGCGCGAGGCGCGCGAGGAAACCGGGCTGGAACTGGATCGGCTGTACTGCGTGACCGTGCAGTCGTTCTACCTGCCGCAGCGATCCAGCATCCAGATGTCGGTGGTGTTCGCCGGCTTCGTGGACGATCCCGGCGCCGTGACGCTGGGGGAGGAGCATCAGGCCTTCGAGTGGCTCGGCGTGGAGGCGGCCGAAGCGCGCAACACCTGGCCGCGCTATCGACGGAACATCGAGGATATTGCCTGGCTGCTGCGACCCGGGAACATCGAGCACGTGCAGGACGTGCTGCGGGTGAAGTAGCCCCGCGCTGCTCGCGGGCGCTACGTGCCGGGTGCGGGATCGCCGTCGCGGCCGCCGCTCCGTCCGCGGCGACCCGGATCCCGCGTGAGCACCTGTTCGGGCGCATTCGGCTTGACGCGGACACTCCGCGCCGGGATGCCAACATACACATGGTATGGCCGCACGTCCGACGTGGCGACCGCCATGGCGCCTACCATCCCCTGTTCGCCCACGTGCACGCCCGCCAGCACCGTGGCGTGGTACGTGATGCGCACGCCATCCTCGATCACCGTCTGCACGTTGGTCACGTCGCGCCCGTCCACGATGCTGTGCGTGTGGCTATAGACATTCGCGTAATCGCTGACCGAGACATTGTTTCCCAGGCGGATGCCACCGCGGTCATCCAGCAGCACGTGGCGATGCACCACGACGTTGTCGCCCACTTCAAGGTTGTAACCGTATGACACCTCCACGTGCTGGAACGCCTTGAAGTTCTGGCCGCAGCGCCGGAAGATGCGCGCGGCGAGCAGGCGGCGGAGCAGCACTCCCACCCACACGTTCTGCCCGCCCATGGGGCTCCGGTCGAACGAATACCAAAGCCAGAGCAGCGGTTTCACCGCCTGGAACTTCGCGTCGTCCACGTCGGCGTAGTACTCCGGCTCCAGCGTCACATTGCGCGGGTCCATGGACGCGAGCGCCAGCCGCGTGGCCACCGGGAGCGCCGCATCGTTCACCGCCGTCTCCCAGTTGTGCGCGTAGGCCGGGTAATACAGGTCGGTGAGCGTCTTCCGGCAGAGCAGGGCGCGATCGGCGGCGGGGTCCGCCAGTGTCGACTCCACCTGTTCCAGCCACTCCATCGCGGTGGGTGAGATGGCGCGCGCGGGAAGATCGCGCAGGGGGAGGAAGGTCACGGTCGCCGCTCCTGTGGTTCAGGTCTGTGGTCCCGGTGGTTCATGGCTCGGTCGCCGGTACTTGTGACGGCTGCTCGCGCCACGCCGGCCGGCTCATCAGGTCCACCACGGATTCCGCGAGTGCGTCGCGTCCCTCGCCGGTGACGGCGCTGAACGGAATCACGTGGTCGTCCGACACGCCCGCGCGGATCGCCAGTTCCGCCAGGCGCCCGGCGCGCTCGGAGGCGCGCAGCTTGTCCACCTTGGTGGCCGCCACGAGTGTGGGCGCGCCCAGGTCGGCCAGGAAATCCAGCATGGCCAGGTCGTCATCAGAGGGGTCCCGCCGCGCGTCCAGCAACTGGACCACGCCGCGCAGCTCCGCGCTGGACGCCAGATACCCTTCGATGAGCGGGCGCCATTCCGCCTTGCGCGTCTTGGAGACGCGCGCGTACCCGTAGCCCGGCAGGTCCACGAGCGTGAACCGTCCGTTGATGGCAAAGAAGTTGATCTCGCGGGTGCGTCCCGGCGTGTTGCTCACGCGTGCCAGCTTGCGCCGCTTCACCAGCACATTCAGCAGTGAGGACTTGCCCACGTTGGAGCGGCCGGCAAAGGCGATTTCCGGCAGGCCCGGTGCGGGGCGCCACCCGTCGGCCGTGGCCATGGGGCCCAGGAACTCCACGGTACTGACCACAAGCGGATCGGCGGACATTGGCGAAATGTAACCCACCCGGACGGGTCATCCCACTCACCGTCCATCCCTTGTTGAGCGGCGCGCCGGCGCCCGGGCCTACGCTTCCTTCTTCTTCCGCTGCGGCGCGATCTCCAGCAGCGGTGGCGCGCCATTCAGCACCGAATTCTCCGTGAGCTTCACCTCTTCCACGTCGCCGCGCGTGGGGAGCTCGAACATCACGTCGGTGAGGATCTCCTCGAGGATGGCCCGCAGCCCGCGCGCGCCCGTGCCGCGCTTCAGGGCCTTCTGCGCGATGGCCCGCAGCGCCGACTCCTCGAACGTCAGCTTCACCTCTTCCAGGTCGAACAGCTTGGCGTACTGCTTGGTGAGCGCGTTCTTGGGCTCCTTGAGGATGCGCACCAGCGCGTCTTCATCCAGCGAATCCAGCGCCACCGAGACCGGCAGGCGTCCCACCAGCTCGGGAATCAGCCCGAATCGCAGCATGTCGTCGGGCTCCACCTCGGCGAACGGATTCCTGGGCGCGCCACTGGTGCCGCCCTGCTGCGCCAGCCCGTTGAACCCGATCTGACGCTTGCCCACGCGCGCCTCGATGATCTTCTCCATGCCATCGAACGCACCACCGCAGATGAACAGGATGTCCTTGGTGTTGATCTGGATGTATTCCTGCTGCGGATGCTTGCGGCCCCCCTGCGGCGGCACGCTGGCGACGGTGCCTTCCAGGATCTTGAGCAGCGCCTGCTGCACTCCTTCACCCGACACGTCGCGCGTGATGCTCGGGTTCTCGCTCTTGCGCGCGATCTTGTCAATCTCGTCGATGTACACGATGCCGCGCTCGCACTCGGCCACGTTGAAGTCGCCCGCCTGCAACAGCCGCACGAGGATGTTCTCCACGTCCTCGCCGACGTAGCCGGCCTCGGTGAGCGTGGTGGCGTCCGCGATGGTGAACGGCACGTCCAGGATGCGCGCCAGCGTCTGCGCCAGCAGCGTCTTGCCCACGCCCGTGGGGCCGATGAGCAGGATGTTGGACTTGTCCAGCTCCACGTCGTCGTCGCGGAGCGAGGCGGAGTTGATGCGCTTGTAGTGGTTGTACACGGCCACGGACAACGCCTTCTTGGCGCGTTCCTGGCCAATCACGTACTGGTCCAGGATGTCCTTGAGTTCCTGCGGGGTGGGGACCTGCGTGATTGCCTCGGCAACCTCGCGCTCCTCGTCCTCCGCCAGGATCTCGTTGCACAGCGCGATGCACTCATTGCAGATGTACACGGATGGGCCCGAAATGAACTTCCGGACCGAATCCTTGGACTTTCCGCAGAAGGAGCAGCGCAGGTGTTTTTCGTGGGCCATGTGCTGAAAACTCTACGACCCTGAAGATGGGAGAACGCGGTACGGGCCGATGCCTGAGGATACACCGCGGACGCGGGAATGGTCAAGCAATTGACGACCCACGCCGGGGAATGTTTTCACGCGGTTGGGGGCCATTCCGGGCCCCCAGGGTCATTTTGTCGCCGTTGGCGCCACCGGACCCTTGGCGGGCGTGATCTCGGCCGCGTTCGTGATGACCGTGTCCACCAGGCCGTAGTCCCGCGCCTCCTCGGCCGACATGAACCGGTCGCGGTCGGTGTCCTTCTCGATGGTCTCGATGGACTGCCCCGTGTGCTTGGCCATCAGCTCGTTGAGCTTCGAGCGCAGGTACAGGATTTCCCGGGCCTGGATCTCCATGTCCGAGGCCGTGCCGCCGCCACCACTCTGCGACGGCTGGTGGATCATGATGCGCGAATGCGGCAGCGCAATCCGCTTGCCCTTGGAACCGGCCGCGAGCAGGAACGCGCCCATGCTGGCCGCCATGCCCATGCAGATCGTCTCCACCGGCGCCTTCAGGTACTGCATGGTGTCGTAGATGGCCAGGCCGGCGGACACACTCCCGCCCGGCGAGTTGATGTACAGGTGGATGTCCCGCTCCGGGTTGTCCGCCTGCAGGAACAGGAGCTGCGCGATGATGATGTTCGCCACATCGTCCGTGACGGGCGTGCCCAGGAAGATGATGCGGTCCATGAGCAGCCGAGAGAAGATGTCGTAGCTGCGCTCGCCACGGCTGGACCGCTCGATGACGTACGGAGGATAGATCGTAGACATGGGTGGGTTGGTGGTGCTCATCAGTTGGCCGTCTCCACGGTGTTTCGTTCCATCAGCCACGCGAAGACCTTCTCTTCGGTGATGCTCCGTTCGATTTCCTTGAGCCGCCCCGCCTTCTGGAGCGACGCGTACACCTGCCCGGGTTCGGCGTTCCGCTTCTTTGCCACTTCCGCCACCCGATCGTCCACGTCGGCCTCGGTGGCGGCCAGCTTCTCCCGCTCGGCCAGCGTGTCCACGATCAGGTCGCGACGCACCTGGCGCTCGGCCACCGGCTGGAATTCGGTGAGGAAGCGATCGCGCTCCTCTTCAGGAACCTGGTATGCCTGCAGGTAGGCCTGGATCGTCTGGTTGACCCAGGACGGCGGAACCTCGAAGGCGTTGGCGGCCGCGATCTGCTCCACCAGTTGCTGGCGGACCCCCGCGTCGGCCTCGCGCATCGCATGATCCTCCAGGTCCTTCCGGACCGTCGTGCGAAGCGCCTCCAGCGACTCGAAGTCCCCCACCTCGCGGGCAAATTCATCGTCCAGCTCGGGCAGCGACTTGCGCTTGACCTCCTGCAGCACCACGCGCACCGGCTTCGTCTTGCCGCGCTGCGCCTCGTCCGGAAAGTCGTCGGGCCAGCGGACGCCGTCTTCCCTGGTCTCGGAGGGCGACATGGCCATGATGAGTTCCTCGATACCCGGAATGGCCTGTCCACCGCCCAGCACGATGGTGTATTCCTTGCCCTCGGGGATCGCGCCGTCGTCCTCGGCCGTGGCCAGGAGCACCGTCACCATGTCGCCCGGCAGCGGGCGCTCCAGCACGGGCGACCATGCGGCCTTCTGGTCGCGCAACTGGTCCAGTTGCTCCATCACCTGGGCGTCCGTGACCTCGGTGGTGCTGCGCTTGAGCGTGAAGCCGTCCAGCTTCGTGAGTTCGATTTCGGGACGGACTTCCACGTGGAGCTCAAAGCTCATCCCTTCGCCGTCGTTGAACTTGAGGTCGTGGACGTGCGGCTGGCTGGCCACCTTGAGCTTTTCCGTGTCCAGGACCTGCTTGTACGCCTCCTGCACCACGCGCTCGATCACTTCCTGGCGGATGGCGTCCTTGTACTTCTTCTTGACCAGTTGCGCCGGCGCCTTGCCCGGGCGAAAGCCCGGCAGGCGGACGCTGGACGCATAGCGGCGGGCGGTGGTGTTCTCCACGTCCTGTACGGACGCCGCGGGAACGGTGATGGCCAGCAGGCGTTCGACGCCGCCGCTCTTTTTCGTGGTGATCTGGATGTCCATGAGTCGGAATCTGGGTGCCCGGGTGCCAAATCCAGCCCGGTTTGGGAGGGCCTGACTGGCCGGGCATAAACTGCCATTTCAGTGTCCCGAAAGCTAACCGCCGGCGGGAGAGGGGCATAGGGTGGCGGTGCGGAGGGCCCATCGGAAAGCATCAGGGGCCGCGCCTCCATCACCCGTCCGTTGAGTTCCGTTTCACTCCGGCAGTTTCCGTATCATTGCACTCGGAGTTTCCTGATGGGCAGCATTGCCCGCTCGCGTGACGTGCCTGGCAGCAGGAAGCTCCGAGCGCGTCCGATACGGACTGGAACCGCACGGCACGGAAACCGACGGACACAACCAAGGCCGTACCTGGAAATTGCGGGAATCACGGTCCTTCGCTTCGACCCACCAAATCGCGCGAGGCCGCACCGCCATGCGAGAGGGGGGACTCGAACCCCCACGCCTTTCGGCACAGGATCCTAAGTCCTGCGCGGCTACCAATTACGCCACTCTCGCGTGCCGTAAATACTACGCGGCGCCAGCAGCAACGTCACGCCGACCCACACGCCGGGCGCACCGGCGGGCTCACCGCCGGGCTCACCGGCGGCAGGGCCGGCCGCGCCCACCCTGGTGCGCTCCCGGGGGCACGGCCCCAAAAAGCGGCGGGCCGCCGGATGCCGGCGGCCCGCCACTCACTGCCCGTCACGCTGCCCTCATCGCTCGATCTTGACGTTCACCGTCCGCGTCTGCTGGTTGCCAATGTTGTACACCAGCAGTTGCAGGTACTTGCCCGAGGGCACCGCCTTCACGGCCGCCGTCAGGTCATCCGCGGACTTGATCGGCATCTGCCTGGGATAGAGGCTCTGCACGATGATGTCGCTGGACGCCAGGAGCCCGGAGCTGGTGGACGACGGACTGGGAAACGCCGGGCCGTTGGGTGAAACGTCAGTGACCAGCAGGCCCCCGCTGTACTGCGACGGAATGGAGTCCTGCGTGACCAGTTGCGGCGGGACGGGCGCCACCGAAATACCCAGCGTGGATTCCGCCGTGGCCCCGCTTGATTCGGCGGCGCCGGAGTTGTCGCGGGCCGCCGCCTGCGTGGCCGGTGTGGCCGGCGGCGCGGCCAGGGTCACCTTGAGCTGCTTGTCCTGATTTCCCGCGCGCTTCACGTCCACGGTGACCGTCTCGCCCGGATGGTACCGCCGGATGATGCGCTGCAGCCCGGCCACGTCCTTCACGTTCTGCCCGTTCACGGCCACGATGACGTCACCGGGCTTCGCCCCGGCCTTCTCGGCGGGGTTCGGCTGGTTGCCGTTGTCCGTGAAGCCGCCGATGACGGCGCCATGAATGCTGTCCAGGCCGGCGATGTCGGCGTCCGACGCATCCGCATCGCGCACGCTCACGCCGAGCACGGCGCGCCGCACATGTCCGTACTGGATGAAGTCATTCATCACCTCGCGGGCCAGCGAGATGGGGATGGCAAAGCCGTAGCCGGCAAAGTACCCGGTGCCGCTGGCCAGCGCGCTGTTGATGCCGATGACCTGCCCCTGCAGGTTCACCAGCGGCCCGCCGCTGTTGCCCGGGTTGATGGCCGCATCGGTCTGGATGTAATCCATGATCGCGTATGGATTGTCCCGCGTATTCAGCAGGCCGTTCAACTGCCGCCCCTTGGCGCTCACGATGCCGGCGGTGACGGTGAAGTTGAGGCCCAGCGGATTGCCGACGGCCAGCACCCACTGGCCGATGTGCGCGCTGGAGTCGTTCCCCAATTCCACGGTGGGCAGGTCGCGCGCGTCAATCTTGATGAGCGCCACGTCCGTCGTGGGGTCGCGGCCGATCAGCTTGGCGGTGAAGGTCCGGTTGTCCAGCAGCTTCACCGTCAGCTTCGTGGCCAGGTCGCCATTGTCGGCCACCACGTGGTTGTTGGTGAGGATGTAGCCGTCCTTCGAGACGATGAAGCCCGTGCCACTCGCCTCTTCCGGCTGGTCGCTGGGGGGCTGCTGGAACTGGCGGAAGAACTGTTCAAATCCGGGTGGGACATTCGGCGGCACCACTCGCCGCGTGGTGCGCGGGCGCTGCGTCTCCGCCTGGATGGACACCACGGCCGGCCGGACGGTGTTGGCTACCCACTCGAAGGCGTCTGAAAAGGCATCCGCGGCCTTGGTCGATGGCGGCGGGGTGAGCTTGGCCGTCGCGAACTCCGGCCGCGACGCCTGCGCCCAGCTCAGGCTGGTCAGGTTGAACCCCGACGCAAAGATCAATCCGCAAAGGAACGCCACCACCACGGCGGCGCCGAGTCTCACGCGTGCAATTCTTGACATGGTCATTGTTCCGTCTGAGTTGACACCTGATTGCTACCCGGCCGGGGGCCCGATGGTTCGCCACGGCCCGCGCGGTTTCCGCGCTTTGCCCTGTTGGACACATAGCGCGCCCGCGTGGTTTCCGCGAGGGTGCGCCGCCAACGGACGCGGGCGCCGGAGACAATCCCCCGGCGCCCGCGCACGTTCGTCCCGCAAGGTTACGACTTCTTGTTGTCGTCCACGATCTCGTAGTCGGCTTCCACCGCCTCGTCGGGCTTTGCCTCGCCTGACGCCGGCGCTCCCTCGCCGTCAGGGGCCGAGCCGCCCTCCGCCGCCCCCTGCTCGGCGGCCTGCTGCTGCGCGTAGAAGCTCTGCCCGGCCTCGGCGAACGTCTTGGACAGCTCTTCCTGCGCCGCCTTGATCTCGCCCAGGTCGTCGCCACGCAGCGCCTTGCGCGCGCGCTCCACCGACGCGTCCAGCTTCTCCTTGAGGCCCGCCGGGAGCTTGTCCGCCCACTCCTTGACGTTCTTCTCCACCTCGTAGGTCATGCTGTCCAGCCGGTTGCGCGTGTCAATCTCCTCGCGCCGCTTCTTGTCTTCCTCGGCGTTCTTCTCGGCGTCCTTCACCATCCGGTCGATTTCGGTATCCGACAGTCCGCTGGACGCCTCGATACGGATCTTCTGCTCCTTGCTGGTGGCCTTGTCCTTGGCGCCCACGTGCAGGATGCCGTTGGCGTCAATGTCAAACGTGACTTCCACCTGCGGGATTCCCCGCGGAGCGGGCGGGATGCCCGTGAGCTGGAACTTGCCGATGGTGCGGTTGTCCCGCGCCAGCTCGCGCTCGCCCTGCAGCACGTGGATCTCCACCGTCGTCTGGTTGTCGTCGGCCGTGGAGAACACCTCCGACTTCTTGGTCGGGATGGTGGTGTTGCGCGGAATGAGCACCGTGGTCACGCCGCCCAGCGTCTCGATGTCCAGTGACAGCGGCGTCACGTCCAGCAGCAGCACGTCCTTCTGCTCGCCGGTGAGCACCGCGCCCTGGACCGCGGCGCCAATGGCCACCACTTCGTCCGGGTTCACGCCCTTGTTCGGGTCCTTGCCAAAGAACTTCTTGACAATTTCCTGGATCTTCGGGATGCGCGTGGAGCCGCCAACCAGCAGCACCTCGTCAATCTCCTCGGGCTTGAGCCCCGCGTCCTTGAGCGCCTGCTCCATGGGCGGGATGCTGCGCTGCACCAGGTCGTCCACGAGCTGCTCGAACTTGGCGCGCGACAGCGAGTAGTTCAGGTGCTTGGGCCCGCTCTGGTCGGCCGTGATGAAGGGGAGGTTGATGTCCGTGGACATCGTGCTCGACAGCTCCATCTTGGCCTTTTCCGCGGCTTCCTTCAGGCGCTGGAGCGCCATGGGATCCTTGGAGAGGTCTATGCCCTGGTCCTTCTTGAACTCGGCGACGATCCACTCGATCACGCGCTGGTCAAAGTCATCGCCGCCGAGGTGCGTGTCGCCGTTGGTGGACTTCACCTCGAACTGGCGCGAGCCCTCCACGTCGTACAGCTCCAGGACCGAGATGTCATAGGTGCCGCCACCCAGGTCGAACACGGCCACCTTCTCGTCCTTCTTCTTGTCCAGGCCGTAGGCCAGCGCGGCCGCCGTGGGCTCGTTGATGATGCGCAGCACCTCAAGGCCCGCGATCTTGCCGGCGTCCTTGGTGGCCTGCCGCTGGGCGTCGTTGAAATATGCGGGAACGGTAACAACCGCCTTGGTCACCGAGTGCCCCAGGTAGTCTTCCGCCGTCTGCTTCATCTTCTGCAGGATCATGGCCGAGATTTCCGGGGCCGTGAACTTCTTGCCCTGGACCTCGACCGTGGCCACGTCGTTGGAGCCCGCGACCACCTTGTACGGCACGCGCGCCGTCTCGTCCTTCACTTCGCTCATCTTGCGGCCCATGAACCGCTTGATGGAGAACACGGTGTTCTGCGGGTTGGTGACCGCCTGGCGCTTGGCCACCTGGCCCACCAGCCGCTCGCCGTCCTTGGTGAAGCCCACCACGGAGGGGGTGGTGCGACCCCCTTCCGCGTTCGGGATCACCGTGGGGTCGCCCCCTTCCATGACCGCCACCACCGAGTTGGTGGTGCCGAGGTCGATGCCGATGACTTTATCCGCCATTGCTTTTCCTGGTTGGTGAAGGACCGGACGCCAGTCGCCCGGCCAATGTGCCCCCAACGGAGCAAGTCCGGGACCGGGTTTTTGCGCCAAAGTGACAGCAACACCCGTTGATTACCTTTCCAAAGTCTGGCAGGTTGGCTCCGGCGCGGCACGCGTGACGATCCGGCAGGGCCATCGCGGGGCAGGCTGACGCCCCCTCAACCAGCGAACTGATGATCCCCCTCAGCGACGAAAACGTCCTCGTGCGGCCGCCGTTCATGACCTGGATGCTCGTGATCGCCGTGTTTGCCGTCTGGATCGTGGTCCAGGGGGCGGGGTTCGACGACCTGCGGCTGGTGACCAGCATCTGCAACCTGGGGATGGTGCCCGGCGAGCTCACGCGGCAGGCGCCGCTGGGCAGCGGGATTCCCCTGGCGCCCGGGCTGGCCTGCGTGATTGACGATTCGGCCATCAACTTCCTGACGCCGCTCATCGCCATGTTCCTGCACGGCGGCTGGATGCACATCCTGGGCAACATGGTGTTCTTCCTGGTGTTCGCGCGCGCGGTGGAGGACACCATGGGGCCCGGGCGGTTCCTGGCCTTCTACCTCATCTGCGGGCTCATCGCGGCGGCGGCGCAGGTGGCGTCGGATCCCGCGTCTCCCATCCCCACGGTGGGGGCCTCGGGCGCCATCTCCGGCGTAATGGGCGCGTACCTGCTGCTCTATCCTCGCGTTCGCATCCACGAATTCTTCTTCTTCATCATCTTCTTCAAGATCTTCCGGCTCCCCGCGTGGCTGGTGCTGCTCTGGTGGTTTGCGCTGCAGATGGCGGAGGCACTCCCGTCGCTGCGGACCCCCGGAGCGGATCTGACCGGGGGCGTGGCGGTGTGGGCGCACGTGGGCGGCTTCCTGGCGGGGATGGCGCTCATCCACCTGTTCGTGAAGCCCGAGTTCATGGCGCAGCGTCGCCGGCTGATGGCGTCCCTCCAGCCATTTCATGCCTAGCGCGCCTCGCCCCTTACCCATGCCCAAGCGCGGCGACTACCTTCCGTTCGGTTCCACTCCCTGACTCCCAATGTTTGGCCGACTGATTCCGCACGACGAGCAATTCTTCCACTCGTTCAACGAGCTGGCCGACCTGCTGGGGCAGGCGGCCCAGGAGCTCGTGAAGCTTTTTGACGAACCCGAGCGGGCGGTGCAGCACGGCCGGGCCATCAAGGAAATCGAGCATAAGGCCGATGCACTGACGGCGGCCGTCAACGTCCGGTTGAACAAGACCTTCATCACGCCGTTCGACCGCGAAGACATCCACGTGCTGGTGCTGCGGCTGGACGACGTGATCGACCTGCTGGACGGGGTGGCCCGCCGCTATGAGATGCTGCACATCCACGACGTGCGGCCGCCGGCCCGCGAGCTGGCCCGCGTGCTGGTGCAGGCGTCCGAACACCTGAAGGAAGCGGTGCGCTGCATCCGGAAGCCCGCGTTGGTGGAGGAGCAGGTAGACGCGGTCAAGGCGCTGGAGGAGGAGGCCGATACGATCTACGAACAGGCCATGGGGGCGCTCTTTGCCAATGGCGCAGAGCCGCTGGAAGTGATGAAGTGGAAGGAGATGTTCGACACCCTGGAACGCACCACCGACTACTGCATGCGGGTGGCCCAGGTGCTGCGGAGCATCTCCCTCAAGAACGCCTGACGTGGCTGCCTTCGTCGTCGCGATCATCGTCTTCGCGCTGATCTTCGACTTCAGTAACGGGTTCCACGATTCGGCCAATTCCATTGCCACGATTGTCGGCACGCGGGTCCTGAGCCCGCTGGCGGCCGTGGTGTGGGCGGCCACCTTCAACTTCGCCGCGCTCTTCATCGTCAAGACGGCGGTGGCCAAGGCCATCGGCAGCGGCATGGTGGACCAGGCCATCGTCACGCCCAACGTGATCCTGGCCGCGCTGCTCGGCGCCATCGCGTGGAACGTCCTCACCTGGTACTTCGGCATCCCCTCCAGTTCCTCGCACGCGCTCATCGGCGGCTACGCCGGCGCCGCGATTTCCAAGGCGGGCATCGGGGCAATCCTCTGGGGGCTCAAGTGGAAGCAGACGCTGGCCTTCATCGTGATCTCGCCGATGGTGGGCCTGGTGGCCGGCTTCACGCTCATGATCGCGGTGTACTGGGCCTTCCGCCGCGCCGCGCCAGCCAAGGTGGACCGATTCTTCCGGCCGGCCCAGCTGGCCAGCTCGGCCTTGCTCTCGCTGTCGCACGGCGGCAACGACGCGCAGAAGACCATGGGCATCATCGTGGCGCTGCTGGTGGCGTCGCATCCCACGTTCGCGCACGAGACGGGGATGCTGCGTCACCTCTACCTGACGGACGCCAGCTCCGTGCCGCTCTGGATTGAGGTGTCGGCTTACACGTCCATCTCGCTGGGCACCCTCTTTGGCGGGTGGCGCATTGTGCACACCATGGGTTCGCGCATCACCAAGCTGCGGCCGGTGGGTGGCTTCTGCGCCGAGACGGGTGGCGCGCTGGCCATCTTCATCGCCACGGGGTTCGGCATTCCCGTGAGCACCACGCACACCATCACGGGCTCCATCGTTGGCGTGGGCGCCACGCAGCGGCTCTCGGCGGTACGCTGGGGTATCGCCGGTCGCATTGTCTGGGCATGGGTGCTCACCATCCCGGCGGCGGGGGCGTTTGCCGCGGTGAGCTACATCGTGCTGAGGGCCGTGACCGGGGCCTAGGCTACGATCGCGCCTCCGCGAGTTCCTGCCGGATGCGCGCGACGATCATCCCGGTGGCCACGGTGTTGTGCCCGCCGCGCGGCACGATCAGGTCGGCGTAGCGCTTGCTTGGCTCCACGAACTGCAGGTGCATGGGCTGTACCGTGTTCACGTATTGCTCCAGGATTTCGTCCAGGGGACGCCCGCGCTTGCGGATGTCGCGCCGGATGCGACGGATGAGCCGGATGTCGGCGTCGGCGTCCACGAACACCTTCACGTCGCAGCGGTCGCGCACCCCCGGCTCCACGAACAGCAGGATGCCGTCGAGGATCACCACGGGGACGGCCGGCACCGCCACAGTCTGCGGGCTGCGCAAGTGCTGGACGAAGTCGTACACGGGCTTCTCGATGGCCTGGCCCTGGCCCAGCGCCGCCATCTGCTGCTCCAGCAGCTCCCAGTCCATGGAATTCGGGTGGTCCCAGTTGACATGGCGCCGCTCCTCCAGCGAGAGCTCGGAGAAGTTCCGGTAGTAGGCATCCATGTCGATGCACGCCACTGACGTCTCGGTCAGCGACCCCGCCACCTTGCGCGCCAGGGTGGACTTGCCCGAGCCGGTGCCACCGGCAATCCCGATGATGAGGGGTTTCACGCTGAGGGTCCGGTTGGCGGTGCGCTGGAGGATGGGGCCGGTGAAAGGTGACGGGAGGCCGAACGGCCCGTCAACTGGCGCGGGACTTCCACCCTCGGCACACGCCGCGCTCCGCGCACGCCCTCGCCCGCCCGCCGCCCTCGCCCGCCCGCCGCCCGCGCATGCCCGCCGCTCCCGGCGTGACCTGCCACGCGCTAGCTTGTTCACATGAAACGCATATGGTCGGCTGCGGCGGGCGCCGACACGTCCACTTGGGTCGTGCGATGACGGGCACGCCCTCGATTTCCCGCGACCTGCTGCGCCGCATCCCCAAGGCCGAGTTGCACTGCCATCTGGACGGCTCGGTGCGCCCGCAGACCCTCCTGGACCTGGCGGCGGAGTACGGCAAGCCCATGCCGAGGGCGGACGCCACGTCGCTGGCGGCCTATATGCTGGCGCGAGACTCGCACAATCTGGAAGAGTACCTGGCGCGCTTCTCGGTCACTCTCTCGGTGATGCAGACCGCGTCGGCGCTGGAGCGCATTGCCTACGAACTGGCCACGGACGCCGCGGCCGACGGCGTGCGCTACATCGAGGTGCGCTACGCCCCCATCCTGAACGTGCGCGAGGGACTCTCGCTGGGGGATGCGGTG
This sequence comes from Gemmatimonadaceae bacterium, assembly GCA_035700805.1. GTDB lineage: Bacteria > Gemmatimonadota > Gemmatimonadetes > Gemmatimonadales > Gemmatimonadaceae > JAGWRI01. The sequence continues at coordinate 52,985 of DASSOG010000020.1, forward strand.
GAGGCGCCGCTGCGCGGACTGGCGCGGGCCGAGCATGACACGGGCATCGTGGGCCGCCTGATCATCTGCGGGCTGCGGACCATGCCGCCCAGCGTCTCCATGGAACTGGCCGAGCTGGCGGTGGCGTATGCGAAACGCGGCGTGGTGGCATTCGACCTGGCCGGGGGTGAAGCCGGGCATTCCGCCGCGGCGCACCGGCAGGCCTTTGCGCACGCGCACGCGCACCACCTGCCCTGCACCTGCCACGCGGGCGAAGGCGACGGTCCCTCGTCGGTACGCGAGGCCCTGCAGGCGTGCTGCGCCGATCGGGTGGGGCACGGCACGCGCATCATCGAGGACGCGGTGCTGCTGGATGACGTGATCCGCCGGCAGGTGCCCATCGAGGTATGCCTCACGAGCAACGTGCAGACGCATGCCGCGGCGTCGTACGACGCGCATCCGCTGCGCGAGTTCTACGACCGCGGCGTGAACGTCGTGCTCAACACGGACAACCGCCTGATGAGTGGCACCACGCTCACCGACGAGTACGAACACGCGGCGGCGCACCTGCGCTTCACGTTCGACGAACTGTCGCGCGTGGCCCTGAACGGCTTTCAGAGCGCGTTCCTGCCGGACGACCAGCGCAACGCCCTGGTGGCCGCCGCCGAGCGGGAGCTGGCCACGTTGCGGCGCGCCATCGCGTGAGCTCGGCACCGGGCAGGCCCGGCGATTCCGGTGGGAAGGACGGGGCTGCGAACGGCGCGCGGGCGGCGACGGACGCGGCCGGAGCGGTACGCGCGCGCATCGGGCCCTTCCCGCCGGTGGCCGCGATCATCCTGGGCTCGGGGCTGGGCGGGCTGGCGCGCCGCATCGAGAATGCCACCGTGATCCCGTATCGCGAGATCCCCGGCTTCCCGCCCTCGACGGTGGCCGGTCACGCCGGCCAGTTGCTGGCCGGGACGCTGGCCGGGCGGCCGGTGCTGGCCATGGCGGGACGGTTCCACATGTACGAGGGACACTCGGCCCAGGTGGCCGCCTTTCCCGTGCGCGTGCTGCATGCGCTGGGGGCGCCGGTGCTCATCGTGTCCAACGCCGCGGGCGGCATCCGGCGCGAGTTCGCGCCGGGCACGCTGATGCTCATTCGCGATCACGTAAACCTGATGTTCCGGAACCCGCTGATCGGCGCGGTGCAAGCCGGCGACCTGCGCTTTCCCGACATGTCGGAGCCGTACGACCCGGCGCTGCGGGCCCTGGCCCGGCGCGTGGGCGACGGCCATGGCATCGCGCTCGCGGAGGGGGTGTACTGCGGGCTGCTGGGTCCCAGCTATGAGACGCGCGCCGAGGTGCGCATGCTCGCCACGCTGGGGGTGGACGCCGTGGGCATGTCCACGGTGCCGGAGGTGATCGCGGCGCGGGCCGCCGGCGTGCGCGTCCTGGGGCTGAGCTGCATCACGAACTGCGCGGCGGGACTGTCCGACACGCCGGTGAATCACGCCGAGGTGATCGAGACCACGGCGCGGGTGGCCGACCGTTTCGAGACGCTGGTGTCCGGCGTGGTGGCGGGCCTGTGATGGCCGGTCGGGCGCGGGGCTCCGCGAATGCTGCGCGCTACTTGCCGTCCGGCCTGGCCACGTGCGGCAAGGACATCACGTGCTTGCGGAACGCGTCGTACGCCGGCGTGTTCGTGGTGAGTCCCTTCAGCACCGCCGGGTCGTAGGTGGCAATGAGCGCCTGCACGTGCGCAATGCGGTCCTCCTCCATGGGATGCGACGCAAACCAGGCATCCACGGTGGAGGGTGCGGTCTGTCGCGCGTTGAGCAGCACGCGGAACAGGTCCACCATGCCCTCCGGGCTGATGCCCGCGCGGATGACGTTTGCGACCCCGTCGGAGTCGGCCTGGGCTTCGTCCTCGCGGCTGAACTTGGCAAATACGGCGCTCGTCCCCACGTTGATGGCGTTGGCCGCCAGCGGATTGTCGCAACTGCCCAGCACCACGCACAGCCCCACGATGCCCACTTCGGCGCCCTGCTGCTTCTTCATGGTCTTGACCGTGTGGCGCTCGGTCACGTGGCCAATCTCGTGACCCATGGCCCCGGCCAGTTCGTCCAGTCTGGTGGCGTGTGCAATGAGCCCGCGATTCACGTAGATGAATCCGCCGGGCAGCGCGAAGGCGTTGATGGTGGTGTCGTCCACCAGGTAGAAGTGCCAGGTCAGGTTGCGCGTGTCGGCCAGGTGGGCAATGGAATCGCCCAGCGCCGTCAGGTACAGGTTGGCGGCCGGGTCCTGGATGATCGGCAACTGGGCGTTGATCTGGGCGGAGTAGCCGGCGCCCAGGTTCACTTCCTGCTGCGTGGAGACCGCGCACCCGGCCACGAGCAGGGTGCTGGCGAGGCCGGCGAGCAAGCGTTTCATTGTTTCCGTCCTCCCGTGGGGGAATTCACCATTCTCTGGCCATCGACGTGCGCCTGCTAACCCTAGCACGAGACCTGCGCCGCAGGAAAGCCCGCGAACGGCAGCGGCTGTTCGTGTGCGAAGGGGTGCGCGCCGTGGAGGAGCTGCTGCGCTCGCCCATTGCGCCCCTGGGCGTGCTGGTGGGCCCGCAACTGCTGGAGGCGCCGCGCGGCGCGGCGCTGCGCGAGGCGCTCGTGGCGGCCGGCATCACCCTGGAGGAAGTCCCGCTGCGCGAGTTCCACACGGCGGCGGAGACGGAATCGCCGCAGGGCGTGCTGGCAATTGCGCCGGTGCCGGAGCGCTCGCTGGACGCCGTGGCCGCGGTGGATGGGCTTCGCGTGCTGGTGCTGGATGCGCTGCAGGATCCCGGAAACGTGGGCACGATCCTGCGCACCGCCGCCGCGTTGGGTGTTTCGGCCACGCTGGCGCTCCCGGGCACGGTGGACCTGTGGAACGCCAAGGTTGTGCGAGGCGCCATGGGCGCGCTCTTTCACCATCACGCGCAGGCGGCCACGTGGGCCGAAGTGGACGCGCTGGCCACGCGGGCGGGGCTGGCGGTGTGGGCGGCTGATGCGCACGGGGCTCCGCTGGGCAGCACGCCGGCGCCCGCGCGCCTGGCGCTCGTGGTTGGCAACGAAGGCGCCGGACTCTCAGGCGAGGCCCGCGCGCGAGCCTCGCACACGGTGGCGCTGCCCATCTCCGGGGCGGTGGAGTCCCTGAACGCCGCCGTGGCCACCGGCATCCTCCTCTACGAGCTACGGCCGTGACCATGCAGACCTACTGGGCAGTGGTGGCGTTCCTCTTCGGCGCGGTGATCGGGTCGTTCCTGAACGTGTGCATCGGGCGCTGGCCCGCGGGGGAATCGGTGGTGCGGCCGCGTTCGCGCTGCCCGCACTGCCGCTACCAGCTTGCGTGGTACGACAACATCCCGATCCTGAGCTGGGTGGCGTTGCGCGCGCGCTGCCGCTGCTGCACGGAGCCGATCTCGGTGCAGTACCCGCTGGTGGAGCTGGCGGTGGGGGTGCTCTGGGTGGCGTGCGTGGTGCATTTCGGGCCCACCTTTACGGCGCTGCGTGTGGCCATCGCGTGCACCGTGCTGCTGGGCGTGGCCATCACGGACGCCAAACACTACCTGATTCCCGATGGCTTCACGCTGTTCGGGCTGGTGTTCGCGCTGGTGACGGCCGCGTACGCCGCCGTGATCGGGGATCCCGGCCCGTTCGCCTCGCTGTACGACGCCGTGATTGGCGCGTGTGTGGGTGCGGGGATGATTGCGATTGTCGGCTGGCTGGGCGAGATCGCCTTCAAGAAGGAAGCCATGGGGATGGGGGACATGACGCTCATGGCGTTCGTCGGCGCGATGGTGGGTCCGCCGCGCGCGATCCTGACCGTATTCATAGCGGCCGCCATTGGCTCGGCGGCGTTCATCCTGGTGGTGTACCCGGCGGCGTGGTTCCGGCGGGACCGGCGCCTGGAGCAGGGGGAACTGCCGCTGGGGCAGGCGACGTTCGAGCCGCCGCTGGTGCCGTTCGGCGTTTTCCTTGCGCCCGCCGCGGTGGTGGCATTGCTTTGGGGCAATGCCGTATTTGTCTGGCTCCTGGCCGGCTGACCGCCGGCGCGTTCGCCCGGTGCGCCGGTGATTGACGAATCGCCGCGCGTGGCGAACGCGCTGGGGCGGTTCACGCGCGACCTCACCGCCGATGCACGCGCGGGCCGCCTCGAACCCGTGCGCGGGCGACACGACGAAATTGCCCGCGTCATCGACATCCTGCTGAGGCATGGCAAGAGCAACCCCGCGCTGGTGGGGCCGGCGGGGGTGGGCAAGACGGCCATCGCCGAGGGGCTGGCGCAGCGCATGGCGGAGGGCGCGGTGCCCTTTGCGCTGCGCGAGGTGCGGCTGCTCTCGCTGGATCACGTGTCGCTGCTGGCCGGCTCCACGTATCGCGGGCAGTACGAAGAGCGGATCCGCGCGCTGGTGGCCGAGGTGCAGGCGTCGCCGGACGTGATCCTGTTCATTGATGAACTCCACAACCTGATTGGCCAGGGCACCGCCATGGGGGCGGCCATGGACGCGGCCAACATGCTCAAGCCGGCGCTGGTGCGTGGCGACTTCCGCGTAATTGGCGCCACCACGGACGAGGAATACGACCGCTGGGTGCTGGGCGACTCGGCGCTGGAGCGCCGCTTCCAGAAGGTGCCGGTGCGGGAGTTGAGCGTGGAGGACACGCTGGACGTGCTCCGCGCGCGCAAGCACCGGCTGGAGCGGCATCACAGTGTGCTGATAAGCGACGAGGCCCTCCAGGCGGCGGTGGCCCTGACGGACGCGCACGTGAAGGATCGCCGGCGTCCGGACAAGGCCATTGACGCGCTGGACGAGGCGTGCGCGCACCTGCAGGCGGGGGCCACGTATTCGCCCGCCACCGAGGCGCTGCTGAAGCGGCGGCGCGGCGCAGCGCCGAAGGCTTCGGCCCGGGAGCCGGGGCGTCGCGAGCGAAGCGGGCGCGAGGCGGAACCCGGGCAGGCCCGTGGCAGCGGTGACGAAGCCGGTTTCGGGTCGGCGGGGTTCGACGTGCTCGAGCGATTCAGCGCGGCCATCGAGGCCGCGTTCAACGAGGCGGACGGGTTTGACCGGCCGGCGCATCCCTCGAGCGGTGTGGGTGCCGCGTCAGCCGCCCAGGCCGCGCCGGTGAACCCGCCAAGCGCGCCGTCGGTCGCCTCGCGCCCGGCGCCGGTGCCCTCGGGCGCCGCGCTGGACGTGGAGGTGGAGCGGCGGCTGGCGGAAGAGGGCATCGTGGTACGCGGCCAGGACGTGGCCCGCGTCGTCTCGCTCATGTCAGGAGGTCAGGTCACGTGGGAATGAAGTGTCGAACGGCACTGCTGCTGGGGCTCGCGCTGGTGGCGATGGCGGGGTGCGGGCGCCGGAACGGGAAGTACGGGCAGGGGCCGTATGGCGACCTGGTGATGGACGCCGTGCCCAAGGTGGAGCGCGCGATGGGCGTCAAGTTCAAGACGCCGCCAAAGTTCTCCGTGCTGTCGCGCGCGCAGGTGCGGGACTTCCTGCTGAAGAAGTTCGAGGAGGAGACGCCGACCGCCGAGCTGGCCGGCCAGGAGGCCGCGTACAAGGCCTTCGGGCTCATTCCCGACACGCTGGACATGCGCCAGTTCCTGGTGAAGCTGCTCACCGAGCAGATCGTGGGCTACTACGACCCCGACACCAAGGAGCTGTACGTGGTGAAGGACGCGCCGCATGACCTGGCGAGCGTCACGGTCACGCACGAGCTGGTGCACGCGCTGCAGGACCAATATGTGAACCTGGATTCGCTGCAGCGGGCCACCGGCGACAACGACCGCCAGATGGCGGCCCAGGCGGTGATCGAGGGCGAGGCCACGTACGAGCAGATGTCCATCATGACGGGCGGGCAGGACCTGGCCACGCTGCTGCCCGGCGGGTGGGACAAGGTGCGCGACCTGATCCGCCAGTCGCAGAAGTCGCAGCCGGTGTTCGCGTCAGCGCCGCTGGCCATCCAGGAGGACCTGCTCTTTCCCTACCTGAGCGGCGCGCAGTTCATCAAGTGGTTCAAGGAGCACTACCCGGACAAGCTGCCACTTACCGACATGCCCGTCTCCACCACCCAGGTGCTGCACCAGGAGGCGTTCTTTGACAGCGTGCGGCAGGTGCCGGTGCGGGTGGTGCTGCCCCGCACGCGCGGCACGACGATCTACGAAAACGACCTGGGTGAGTTCGAGACTCGGCTGTTCATCTATCAGCATGCGCAGGACCTCGCGCTGGCCACCAACGCCGCGGAGGGCTGGGCCGGCGACCGCTATCGGATCCTCAAGGAACCCGGCGGCACGGCCGTTGCGTGGGTATCCGTGTGGCGCAGCGTGGTGGACGCCGCGCAGTTTGCCGAGGCGCTGCAGGAGGTGGTGTACCGGCGCTACCGCACGCCGAACCCCACGTTGACGTACACCGGCGAGCGCACGTACCACGGCAGCTCACGCACCGTGTCCGTCACGCCGCTGACCGTGGACGGTCGGCATGTGGTGGTGTATGTGGATGTGCCCAAGGGCACGACGACCAGCCTGCTGGATCCGACCGCGGTGAAGCTCAAGTAAATCGCGGCCGGGTCACTCGCCGCCCGGCGCGGCGAGGTCGCGCTACATCCCCGCCAGTCGCGACAGCGAAAATCCGATGACCGCGATCAGGCCGCCCAGCACGTAGCCGGTGAGGATGATCAGCTTCAGCTCGCGGTTGATCACGCCGCGAATCAGTTCCTCCAGCCGCTCGACGCTGAAGGTCAGCACCTTGCGCTCCACCATCGTCTGCACGTCCAGCCGCTGAATCAGGTCCGGGAGCTGGCGTTCCACCAGGTCCCAGATGGCGGGGGCAAAGGCGCCCGCCAGGCGTTCGGCGCTGTCCGCCGGCAGCCACCGCCCCGGCCGCCCGATGGGGTGATCGAGCAGGCGCCGGACGGCCGTGGTGGCCGCGTCGGCAATGAGTTCGCGCGAACGGGGCGACCGCGCCGCCGACACCACCCAGTCCATCAGCGTTTCATCATCCAGGAAGGCGAGCAGTTCGCCCCAGCTCTTCTGCTCGGCCCGGGCCAGCGCCTCGTCCAGCTTCTCCACCAGCAGGTCGTGCGTCTGGCTGGCGCGCAGGACGCGCACCAGGCCCGCGGCGACGGTTTCCACCAGGGCCGTGGCGCGGGGGCTGTCGGGCGGCCCGACGATCTGGTGCAGCGGCTGCGCCAGGTACGACGTGATGGCCTCGTGCACGGCGTGCGTGATGCGCTGGCGGACCTCGGCATCTTCCAGCAGCTCGCTCAACTGCTCCGCGCCATCCTTCTCCACGGAATCGAGCGCCTTGTCCAGGGTGCGTTCCGTAATGACCAGCTTGGCGATCACCCGCTCGTGGAACCGGAGCTCGTCCACGAACCGCGCAAAGAGCGCGTGGAGCCGCACGCGAATGCGCTCGCGCGCCTGCGGGTCCCGCAACACGCCGGCCAGCTTCTCCACCGCGATGGGCAGGTAGGCCTCAATGCCGCCGTCGATGGCCGACACGATAGCGGGGGGCGCCTGTTCCATCAGCGGCTCATCCGTGGTGAGCATGTCGCGCGCGCGACGCTCCACGTAGTCGTGCACACCCCGCGCCAGGTCGTCAGACTGCGCGAACTCCGTGGCCCATTGCGAGGCGCGGGCGGTGATGGCCGCGCGGCGCTCGGCGGTGAGCACGGTGCCCACCAGGCGCTCGTGCAATTCGGCGCGACGGCGCTGGATGAACGCGCGCGCCCGCGCCTCGAATTCCGCGGAGTCGGTGAACTCCGCCAGGCGTTCGACAAACCTGGGCACGCCCGCGGTGAGCGCGCGTTCCACCTCGAGCAGCACGGGGGCGGGCAGCACTTCGCGCAGCGAGGCGCGCTCCGTGTCCAGCACGTTGCCGATGGTGAGCGCCAGCGTGTGATCCAGCTTCTCGTGCACGCCGGCGCTGGCCAGCTCGTCCATGATGTCACCCGGCGTGAGCAGCCGCTCGCCCACGGTGCGCCCCAGGCTCTTGGCCATGCGCGCCTGGTTCTTGGGGATGGCGCCCTGGAAGCCGAGCACCTTGCGGCGCGGGTGGAACAGCATCCAGACGGCCACCGTGTCGGAGGCGCCGCCGGCGATGGTGCCGATGAGCACATGGACCCCGAACTGCAGCCACTGGCTGGATGCGTCGACCATGGGCAGCGCGCTCAGGGTGCGTCGGCGGCCAGCGGCTCTCCCGACGGCGATCCGTCGTGCGGCTTGGCACTCGCGTTCCGCGTCCGCGCCCGGTCGGTGGACCGGCGGCGCGGCGGCGCGGCGCGCTTGCCCTCGCGGTCCAGCAGCGACTGCTGGAGCACTTCGTCCATGCGATCCACGAACACGAACTTCATGTTGGCGCGCATCTCGTCGGGCACATCGCGCACATCCTTCTCGTTGGCGGCGGGCAGGATCACCTGGCGCAGTCCGGCCCGGTAGGCGGCCAGCACCTTTTCCTTGACGCCGCCGATCTCCAGCACCTTGCCGCGCAGCGTCACCTCACCGGTCATGGCGACGTCGCGGCGCACGGGGCGCTGGCTGAGCACGCTCGCGATGGCCAGCGTGATCGTGATGCCCGCGCTGGGCCCATCCTTGGGAATCGCGCCGGCGGGCAGGTGGATGTGCAGGTCCTTCTCCTTGAACGTGGTCTCGGCGACGCCGAGCTGGTCGGCTCGTGAGCGAACGTACGAGAACGCGGCGTCCACGGATTCACGCATCACTTCGCCCAGCTGCCCGGTGACGATGAGCCGTCCCGAGCCTGGCATGCACAGCGCCTCGATGACCATCACGTCGCCGCCGCCGGCGGTCCACGCGAGTCCCGTGGCCACGCCCACTTCGGGTTCCTGTTCGGCGGGCTCGCTGACGTAGTGCGGCACTCCCAGCAGCGCCTCCACGCGGGCGGCGTCAATCACCCACGCGCCCTCCTCGCCCTCGGCCTTGCGACGCGCGCGCTTGCGCAGGATGGCCGAGAGGTGGCGCTCGAAGGAGCGCAGCCCCGCCTCGCGCGCATAGCGGTGCGGAATGAACGTCAGCGCCTCGTCGGTGAACTGGATGTCCAGTTCGGAAAGGCCGTGATCATCCAGCAGCCGGGGAATCAGGTAGCGCCAGGCGATCTCGACCTTCTCCTCCATGGTGTAGCCCGCGATCTTGATGATCTCCATGCGATCGCGCAGCGGCCCGGGGATGTCGAACAGGTTGTTGGCGGTGCAGATGAACAGCACCGACGAGAGGTCGAACTCCAGGTTCAGGTAGTGATCGCTGAAGGTGCGGTTCTGCACGGGATCCAGGACCTCGAGCATGGCGGCCGCCGGATCGCCCGAGGGGCCGCCGCCCGACATCTTGTCGATCTCGTCGATCATCAGGATGGGATCGCGCACCTGCACGCGCCGCAGCGCCTGCAGCAGCAGGCCCGGCATGGCGCCCACGTAGGTGCGGCGGTGGCCGCGGATCTCGGCTTCGTCGCGCACCCCGCCCACGGAAATGCGGTAGCATGGCCGGCCCACCGCCGCGCCGATGGCCTCGCCCAGCGACGTCTTGCCCGTGCCCGGCGGACCCACGAAGCACAGGATGGGGCCGCGCGAGGTGCCGCCGCGCAGCTTCTGGACGGCCAGGAACTCCAGGATGCGCTCCTTGGCCTCGTGCAGCCCGTAGTGGCCGGCGTCCAAGGTCCCCTGCACGCGGGTCATGTCAATTTCCTGATGTTCCGACGTGCGACTCCAGGGCAGGGACAGCACCCAGTCCAGGTAGGTGCGCACCACCTGGTATTCGCTGGACGCGGGCGCCAGCAGGCGCAGCCGCTCCACCTCGCGCGTGGCCTCGGCCAGCGCCTTTTCCGGGAGGCCCGCGTCCTCGATGCGCTTGAGCAGGTCCAGGACGTCCTTCTCGTTGGGGTCCGCCTCGCCCAGCTCGGTCTGGATGGCGCGCAGTTGCTGCCGCAGGAAGAAGTCGCGCTGGTGCTCGTCAATCTTGATCTCGGTCTGCTTCTTCACGTCGTCCAGCACGCGGGCGCGCGCCACCTCGCGTTCCAGGCGCGTGAGCACGAAGCGCAGCCGCTGTCCCACGTCCAGCCGCTGCAGCACCTCGTCGCGGTCCGAGATGCGGAATCCCATGTTCGTGGCGGCCAGGTCGGCAAAGCGCCCCGGGTCCGACACGTTCATGCGCAGGATGGACGGGACGTCGGCGGAAATCTTCTCGCCCAGGTCGGCTACCGACTCGGCGGCGGCGATCACCCGCGTGATGAGCTGGCGTCCGTCCGGCGCGTCCACCGGCACTTCCTGCGCGTCGCGGACAATGGCCACGGGGTAGGGCTCCACCTGCTGCACGTCCTCGATGAGGATGCGCTGCAGGCCCTGCAGGGTAACTTGCACCGTGTGGCCCGGCAGGTTGAGGCGCTCGGTAACGCGCGCGGAGACGCCGATGCGATTCACCACGGCGGCCGTGTCCAGCGGATCGTCGGCCTCGCCGGGCGCCACCACCAGCGCCACCATGGCGCCCGGTTCGGGGTTGGCGTCGAGCAGGGCGATGTTCTCGGGGGCACCCATCTGCACGGCGATGGTGCCGTGGGGGAAGACGATCGTGGAGCGCAGCGCCATGAGCGGCATGGTGCGCGGCAACAGCACGGTAAACAGGTCTTCCTGCCGAGAGACTTTAGGCATTCGCCGGGAAAAATGGGATGCGAGTCGGACGGCGGTGCGGTGGGACGGGGGCCGCGATTGGAAATATCGCGTTCCCTTGTCCCAAACTATAATGGATTCTACGTTTAACGGCCATGTTTGATGAGCTGAGTGCCAAGCTGGAAGCCGCGTTTTCGCGGTTGCGGGGGCGCGGGACGCTTTCCGAGGACGACATCAAGGAAGGGCTGCGCGAGGTCCGGCGTGTCCTGCTGGAGGCCGACGTCAACTTCCAGCTCACGCGCGAGTTCCTGGAGCGCGTAGCGAAGCAGGCCATCGGGGTGAGCCAGTTGCGCACGGTATCGCCGGCGCAACAGCTCGTGAAGATCGTCCACGACGAACTCACGGCGATGCTCGGCGAACGCCGAGAGGGGCTGAAGTTCAGCTCGGTGCCACCCACGGTGGTCATGATGGTGGGATTGCAGGGCTCGGGCAAGACCACCACGGCCGCGAAGCTGGCGCGGAAGCTCAAGGCGGAGGGACGCTCGGCGCGGCTGGTGGCCTGCGACGTGTACCGCCCGGCCGCCATTGACCAGTTGGAGACGCTCGCGCGCGAGCTGGACGTCCCGGTGCACGCCGACCGGTCCACCACCGACGTGACCAGGATCGCGCTGGCGGGGCTGGACCAGGCGCGTCGAGCCCGCGACAAGGTGGTGATCGTGGACACGGCCGGCCGCCTGCAGATTGACGACGAGATGATGCGGGAGCTGGAGCGGCTGAAGGCGGCGGTGCGGCCGGACGAGATCCTGCTGGTGGCCGACGGCATGACGGGCCAGGAAGCGGTGCGGATTGCGCAGGGCTTTGACGAGCGGCTGGGGATCACGGGGGTGGTGCTCACCAAGCTGGACGGCGACGCGCGGGGCGGCGCGGCGCTGTCCATCTACGGCGTCACGAAGAAGCCCATCAAGTTCGTAGGCGTGGGCGAGAAGACCGACGCGCTGGAGGATTTCCACCCCGACCGCATGGCGGGGCGCATCCTGCAGCAGGGCGACATCGTCACGCTGGTGGAACGGGCGCAGGTGGCGTTTGACGCCGACGAGGCGAAGAAGCTGGAAAAGAAGGTGCGCAAGGACGGCATGGACCTGAACGACTTCCTGACCGCCATGCGCCAGATTGAAAAGCTGGGGCCGCTGGAGGGCCTGCTGAAGCTGCTGCCCGGGGTGAACGGCAAGATGCTGAAGCAGATGAAGCAGGCGGACCCCAGGCGGATGAAGCACCTGGAGGCCATCGTGCTGTCCATGACGCCGGCGGAGCGGAAGGAGCCCGGGTTGATGAACGGCTCGCGGCGGGCGCGGGTGGCCAAGGGGGCGGGCCGCCCGGTGTCGGAGGTGAACCGCCTGCTGGAGCAATTCCGGGAGATGCGGAAGATGATGAAGAAGGCAGGGGGAGGGGGGGGCGGATTCCGGCCCGGCATGCTGGGCGGAATGCGTTAATTTTCAGGGTTCAAAGGGAGCGGGTGCGACCGGGAACTGCCCGGTGCGCGAGGAGCCCGCCGCAGCATCGTCACGCCACAACCAGGAGCATTACCATGGCAGTCAGGATCCGCCTGCGGCGCGAAGGCCGCAGCAAGCAGCCGTATTACCGCATCGTCGTCGCCGATTCCAAGCGCGCGCGCGACGGGCGCTTCATTGAGATCGTGGGCCAGTACGCTCCCCGGCAGGGCGAGACGGCGCTGAACCTGAAGACGGATCGCGTGAACCACTGGCTGGACAACGGCGCCCTGCCCAGCGACACCGTGCGCTCGCTCCTGCGCAAGGCGGGCATCCTCAAGGCGCGGCATGAGGCGCGGTTGGCCGCCAAGCTCAAGGGGCAGGCGGTCGCGCTGTCCGACGACGCGCCCAGCGAGAGCTGAGCCGCACCGGCGCACGCGCATGACCGCGCCCGAACTCCTGATTGTCGGGCGGGTTCGCAAGGCGCACGGCATCCGGGGCGAAGTCCTGGTTGAGCCGATCACCGACGGGCCGGACGCGATCTTCGCGCCCGGCCGTCGCGTCATGGTGGGTACGGCGGCCGGCGATCCCGCGCCCGACGGGGCCGAGCTGCACGTGGAGGGTGTACGCCCGATGGGCGACGGCCTGCTGGTGCGCTTCACCGAAATCCCCGACCGCTCGGCCGCCGAGCAGTGGCGCGGGCGCTACTTCCTGGTGCCCGCGGCCGAGGTGCCGCCGCCGGACGAGCAACAGGTGTACATCCATTCGTTGCTTGGCATGACCGTGGTGCTGGCGTCTGGGGGTAGTGTGGGTGAAGTGCAGGATGTGTTCGAGTTGCCGCAGGGGCTGGCCATTGACGTAAAACGGCCGGTGGGGGGAACCGTGATGGTGCCCTTTGACGAGCGCGTGGTGAAGGCGGTGGATCGCGACAGTCGCGTGATCACCATTGACCCGCCGGTGGGGCTGCTGGACTGATGCCGCCCGTGATCGGCAGGGTCGCCGCACGCGGGGACGGGTCCTGATGTTGCGGGTCAACATTGTCACGATATTCCCCGACTTTTTTTCGGGCCCACTGGGGCTGAGCATCCCGGCGCGCGCGCGGGAGGCCGGCAGCGTGGAGTACCGGGTGGTGGACCTGCGCGACTACACGCACGACCGGCACCGGACCGTGGACGACGCGCCGTATGGCGGCGGGGCGGGGATGGTGATGAAGCCGGCGCCCTTCTTTGAGGCCGTCGAGGCGCTGGGGGCGAAGGCGCCCATCGTCCTGGTGTCGGCGCGGGGGCGGCAGTTCACCCACGCCGACGCCGCGCGCTTTGCCGCTGGCAGCGAGCTCACCGTGCTGTGCGGGCATTATAAGGATGTGGACCAGCGAGTGGCCGACCACCTGGCCACGGAGGAGCTGTCGCTGGGGCCATATGTACTGAGCGGGGGGGAGCCCGCGGCGTTGGCCATCGTGGACGCTGCCGTCCGGCTGCTGCCGGGGGCCATGTCGGACCATGAGAGCGCGCGGACCGACTCGTTTTACGATGATGCGGGAATCAGTGCGCCGAGTTACACGCGGCCGCCCGAGTTCCGCGGGTTCACGGTGCCCGATGTATTGCTGTCCGGAGACCACGCGAAGATTGCGGCGTGGCGGAAGGCCGAGGGGGAACGGCTGACAAACGCACGCCGGGACGCGCAGGGGTAAGCTGGCCCCGGTGCCGCGGCGATCGTGGGCGGACAGGCACCTTGGGGAGTGGATACGGACTCTGTGGATACGGATTCTACGGACGGAACGGAGTTGGACGGAGGGGCTGTTCCCCTGTCTTATTCCGTGAGGTCCGTGGCAGTCCGTAGAGTCCGTATCAGGCTGGGGCGGTCAGGGGCAGGGACGCTCGCGTGGGAGTAAGATGCCCTCTGGCGTCGCGACCGTTGTCCGGCTAATTTTCTCAGTCTATCCCAGATAACCCGATATTTGACGGGCACTTGGCCCGGAGACCGACATGCACGCGTTCATCGAGACCCAGAAGCAGTGGCTGCGCAGTGACGTCCCGCCGTTCCGGCCCGGCGACACCGTGCGCGTGAACGTGCGCGTGAAGGAGGGCGACAAGGAGCGGACGCAGGCCTTCGAGGGCGTGGTGATTGCGCGCAAGGGTGCAGGGGTGAGCGAGAAGTTCACCGTCCGCAAGATTTCCAACGGCGTGGGGGTGGAGCGCATCTTCCCAGTCCACAGTCCCATGATTGCCGACGTGGTCGTGTTGCGTCGTGGGCGCGTGCGTCGCGCCAAGCTGTACTACCTGCGGCACCTCACCGGCAAGGCGACGCGCATCAAGGAGCGCAAGGTGCGCGTGACGGTTCCCAGCGAAGGCTCGGCCGAGACCGAGTAGCGCCGTGGCAGGCGCGGCGGGCAGGCGGCCTTCGAACGCGCGCCGGCATCGCTGGAATGGTATCGAGCGCGAGTTGCGCCGGACGGTTGGGCCGCTGCTCGCCGGGATAGACGAAGTGGGACGGGGCCCCCTGGCGGGCCCCGTTGTCGCATGTGCCGTGATCATGCCGCCGGGTGTGCGGGCCATTGCCGGCGTGAACGACTCCAAGCAACTGCGCCGCGCGGAGCGCGAGCGGCTGGCGGTGAAGATCCGGGAGCGGGCGCTGGCCGTGGCGCTGGGTGCCGCGAGCGTGCGTGAGGTGGACGCGCTCAACATCTACCAGGCCACGGTGCTGGCCATGCGGCGCGCGATCCGGCGGTTGGGGGTGGCGCCCGATCACCTGGTGGTGGATGGGAAGCCCATTCGCATCCTGGAATACCCACACACGGCCGTGGTGGGCGGTGACGGCCGGTGCTACAGCGTGGCGTGTGCGTCCATCATTGCGAAGGTGACGCGCGACCGGCTGATGCGGGCGCTGGCGGTGCGGCACCCCGGCTACGACTGGGAGCGGAACGTGGGGTATGGGACGCCGGCGCACCTGGAAGGGTTGGGGGTGTGGGGGGTGACGGCGCATCATCGAAGGAGTTTTCTGCCCGAGGCGTGTGAAGCAATCCATTCCGGACGGTGATGTAGTGGTTTGGCGAAGGCACCGGCGTGTTCCACGCGCTGGGCTTGGCCGCAACCGCAACGATGAGGCGGTGTTAGCAATCCCTCAGGATCGCGCAACTGCTGTGGCTTGGGGATGGACCCCCCACGACAAACGATTTCCGACTTGACGCAATCGGTGTGGATAGCTACCTATGCGTTAGCGGCGGAAGATGTCATGGTCTATTTGGCGCCTTCTGTGCCGCACTCGCATCAGCTTGGCGACGTGGCCGACTGGGCGTTCAATCGGATCTCGGTCGCAAACGAGGTGTACACCGATGAATACCACCAAGCTGTTGGCCGTACTGGCAATCGCAGGTGCGGTTGGTTGTGGAGCGGATAGAATTCCTTCCCCCCCCCCGCAAGACCTTTCCGGTCTGACCGTCACAACGCAGGCGCCGGGTGCGAGCCGGCCTGGGGACATTGAGCAAACGTTCCTGGATATTTCGGATAGTGTGCCAGGCTTCGCGGGTGTTTTTATCGGACGCGATCGCATGTTGCACGTCGCGATCACTGGTGTCGGGGACGCGGGCGCCGCAATCGATGCCGTGCGCAGGCACTATCAGGGGAATCAGGACCCCGCTCTGCTCGGCGCAATGACGCCGGTTCCAGTCGAGTACGACTACGCCCAGCTTTACGATTGGAAGCAACGTTTGCAGGCTGTTCTCGCCATGAAGGGTCCATCCGGGTTCGCCGTTCACGTCACCACGAACACTGTAGACATCTTCTCGCCGGATGCTGGCGTGGACAACGCTATCGCGACGGCCGGGAGCGCGCTTGCCATACCCGGAAACGCCGTTCGCGTGATCAGAGCGGCTCCGCCGCGGCCGCTGTCGATCGATCTGAAAGATCAGTTTTATCCCGGTGTCCCGGGTGGGGTGGGCATTGAGTTGACCGGTCCAAGCTCGCCGAAGTTGTGCAGCCTGGGCGTCAACGTCAAGCTGACCTACAATGCGACGGAGTGGACGGCCTTGACGGCGTCACACTGTACGCAAACCTGGGGTGGCGGAGCCGACAACACGACCGTCCACCAAGGCGCGAGCTGGTCCATCAACCCGCCCCCTAGCGGGTACGTCATGGGTCATGAATACGCGGATCCTAGCTGGAGCCAGAGCGGGTGTGACAGTCCGTACACGCACTGCAGGTGGGCTGATGTTGCGGTGCTTGACTATGATGCGAATCCTGTGGCCGATTCGGGCTACATCGCCGTTACGGTGAAGCGCGACTCGCTCACCACGCTGTGGATCAGCAAGGACAGCACGAGCCGTCGGGTCACGGAGTACTTCGATGACCAGCCGTGGGAAGGGGTTCACTTGGACCACACGGGTGCGGTCACGGGCTGGCATTCCGGTACCGTGACTGAATCGTGTGTGAACTTTGAAGCTCCGGTC
>DASSOG010000021.1:0-14738 GCA_035700805.1 Gemmatimonadaceae bacterium
ACACGCAACGCCTGCTGGAACCGCTTGGGTATCTTCCCCCCGCGGAGTACGAGGAGCAGTATTACCATCCCAACACCGCCGTGACGCCGGTCGAAGCACTCAACTAACCGAGTCTCCACAAAACCCGGTACGGTTCAAACCGACACGAATGCAGCAGTGTGCGGCTTATCCGTTCTGTAGTACCGTGAAACAAGAAACCCAAGATTGGGCCAACGGGGGCTACCCGCCGGAGGAGCGTTCGCGCGGCTGCCTACTTTGATGTCAATTCGCCTCCAATCCGTTACACCTTGCCTGAGGCTCCGCCTTTCCCCGGCGTTGTTCTGGATTCAGGCAGTCGCACAGGCGGGGGACCTGTGGTCCCGGCGTCGGACCGGCCTGCAGCGTCGGTTGATTGGGCGAATGGGCCGGCGGCTGTGGTGTAGGCCCGCCGCCCATGCGTTCAGCACCAGCAGATGGGGCAGCATCTTCGTCGCGGGGGGGCCGGTACGGTCGCATGTATCAAGGGGTTTGCCTGCCCGCGTACGATACCGTCGTCACAGCCACCGCGAGAATTCACCGCAACCTCACCGCCTGCAACACCCGCCGCCCCCCCAATCCGGCCTCGCCGATCAAACCCCCGGCCAGGGCTGCTTAACCCGGCCCGGTCGCTCTGCGTAGCCCTCTGACAGAGTGCTGAAAAACTCAGGAAAACGTAACCCTCGAGGGCGACCTGATCCCGTACGTTGGCGCACCCCCGAGCGGGAACAATGCGATGCGCGGTGCCGCCGACGAGCAGACGATCCTCTTCGGCATTCGGTCGATCGAGAATCGCATGCCCCGCGATCACCCGCTCCGCGGCCTGCGCCGGCTGGTGGACCCCGTCCTATGCGCGCTTTCGCTGCGGGTTCAGGTTTCCGGTTCTGGATATCCGGCGCTACGTGCCGATGAAGGACGTGGAGGTTAGCGAGGTGTATCGATTCGCGCGACGGTCCAATATCGAAGAACCAGTGACCCACGGAACGCGGGCACGTACTGCCATCCGACCATCCTGATCTGGACCAAGGACTTCAAGCAGAATCCGTACAAGGGGCATTGGAGTTGCAGTATTCGAATGGCATCAATCAGCTTCTTCCCGGGGGGGGGGGGGTATTCTCTGGCATACTCCCGCAGGCGAGCCAACCCGCGTTTCGCATACACCCTGAGCGTTGAGCGCGGGATGTTGAGCGCTTCCGCTAGCATGTCGTCCGGGATGCCGTAGCGAATTCGCAGGTCAACAACCGACCGCTGCTTTTCGCTCAGTGTGGCCAGCGCGGCGGCCTGCCAGAGAAGCATCGGGGCTCGGCGTTCACGCTCGCTCAGGTCCGGCCCTGGCGCTTCGCTGGCCACTGCCGCCGACGGCATCGCGTCGGCCAGTGGGATCTCATGCCGCGCACGCGCTTTCCACTCGACGGCTATCGGCTTGGCTATCGCGTGCAGGATCGGCCAGGGATCGCTCGCGCCGAAAATCGCCGGCTCCATTTCCACCGCTGCGGCCCACACATCGCCGAGCAGCTCTGTGACGTCGTCGGGCCCCGCCTTCGTTTTCCTGAAGTAGCCGACAAGCGGCCCCGTGTAGCGCGCCATCAACTCCTTCCAGCGCTGCTCGCGTCCTCCGAAACTTCCCATGAGCTGCGGTCCTGCCACAGAGCTGTGGCCACGATGGGGTGGTTCCACCTGCGTCGGCGCCGAACCCGCAACGCCACCATACTGCCACCGGGTGGACGCGTCAACACTTGGCGATGAGTGGCAACCATCGAGACAGCGCCGCCGGCCACCGAGCGGGTCCGATTGAGTATTGTATCAACGGGTGGAGCGCTGAGTGCGGGGACGGAGGTTACGTCGAGTGTGACAGTATGCAGATAGAGTGATGTGTGCAGTTGTTCGTGATGTGAGTCGTGAGGCGTTGCGCGGTGCGAGGTTGCCGCGCAACGCTCGGCTGGTCCCATTCGCCAGGGGGTAACCGTGGGGGTGCGAAATGTCCTGTTGAACGTGGTAACGGGAATCACCGGTGTTTGTGCCGTCCTCGTCACGATCGTAGTGCTCATCGGTTGGTCACGGCGATCCGCGATCAGCTCTCCCGGGCCGGTCTTATTGGCGCCGGCCACTTGGCGCCCACTTTTGCGGAGCGGTCGTGTTCCATCAATTTCCACTACGTTTCATCGCTGTACCCTGACTATGGCATCGGTGCCCGCCGTTGACAGCGATGTCGCCACCGCCAGGCGGATTGGGGTCCAAGGGACTCCGGGGGTGATCATCGCCGGCGTACTGCGGGTGGGTGCGTTGCCGCTCGCTGATCTGGAACGGGCGTTGCAACGTGCCGGTCACTGATGCGCAATCCCTGGAGGCATCCCAATGGTGAAACGTCAAGCGCCTGATCCCCGTCGAAAGCCTTGCCCGCGAGCGGGCGGGAAGCCACGCGGGTGATGGATCGGATGCGACAACACCTGGGGGCCACGGTCTTCGGACCCCAGTTGATGAAGGAATACCCAGGCATGTCCGTGGATGAAATTCTTGCCACGGATACGACGGTCTGGCCCTTCACGCGCGAAGCGTTCCTGCCGCGGTGCCATGCCCGAGCATTTCTGAATGGCAAGCCGTTACCGGGTCTTCCGATGAGGGAGTCGCCATCCCCCGGTGGCCCGATGCACCTGATCTTTCCGGATCTGGATCTCCAGCGCGCCGTGCGGATGAAGGACGTGGCGGTGATCGAGGTATATCGGTTCGCACGCCGCTCCAACATTGAAGAGCCGGATATCCACCCGTCCCTTGGCACGCACTGCTGGCCGGTCATCATGATCTGGACCAAGGACTTCAAGCAGACGCCATACAAGGGCAAATAAGGCGAACGCGCGAGGCCGGAGGCGTCCGAGGCGTGGCAGGGTCCGTCACTGATTGACACCCCGCCCGCATCTGACGACCTTTCAACGCTCCCGGAAAGCCGGAGAAGCCGCCTCCTTCAACCCTCGCTATGTCCGTTCCTCTGTTGGACTTGCGCGCCCAGCACGCCACGATCCGGAACGCGATCGTGCAACCCGTGCTGGACCTGATTGATTCTCAATTATTCATACTCGGCGCCCCGGTCGAAAAGCTGGAACGCGAGGTCGCCGAACTCTCCCATACGAAGTTCGCCGTCGGCTGCGCCAGCGGCACCGACGCGCTCCTCCTGGCCCTGCGCGCCCTGGACGTGGGCCGCGGCGACGAGGTGATCACCACGCCGTTCACCTTCTTTGCCACGGCCGGCACCATCCACAACGTCGGCGCCACGCCGGTGTTCGTGGACATCGACCCCGACACCTTCAACATCTCGGTGGACGCCATCAAGGCGGCCATCACCCCCAGGACCAAGGCCATCGTCCCGGTGGACCTCTTCGGGCAGGTGGCGGCCATCGAGGAAATCATGGCCGTGGCCCACGGCATCCCCGTCATCGAAGACGCGGCCCAGTCCATCGGCGCCCGGCGCCAGATGGACGGCGAGTGGCGCATGGCCGGCGAGGTGCCCACCATCGGCACCTTCAGCTTCTTCCCCTCCAAGAACCTGGGCGGCTACGGCGACGGCGGCATGATGGTCACGCAGGACCAGAAGCTCGCCGAGCGACTGAAGCGGCTGCGCATGCACGGCGGCTCGCGGCAGTACTTCCACGACGAAGTGGGCTACAACAGCCGGCTGGACGCGCTCCAGGCGGTGGTGCTCTCGGCCAAGCTCCCCCACCTGGCCGCCTGGAGCGCCGCGCGGCGCGCGCACGCGGAGTTCTACAACAAGGCCTTCGCTGGTCTGGCAGGCGTGAAGACGCCGGTCATCGCGCCCCGGAACGAGTCCATCTTCAACCAGTACACCCTGCGCTGCGAACGCCGCGACGACCTGCAGGCGCACCTCAAGGCCAAGGGCATCGGCAGTTCCGTCTATTATCCGCTGCCCCTGCACCTGCAGCCCTGTTTTGCCTACCTGGGGTACAAGGCGGGGACCTGCCCGGCCTCGGAACGCGCCGCGCAGGAAGTGCTCTCCCTTCCGGTGTATCCGGAACTCACCCCGGCACAGCTTGACGAAGTGGTCGCGGCGGTGCGCAGCTTCTACGGACGGTAACCTCACTCCCGATGAATAAATCCCAACTGCTGGGCAAGTTCGAGAACCGCGACGCCGTGGTCGGCATCATCGGGCTCGGCTACGTGGGCCTCCCGCTGGCGGTGGAATTCGCCAAGGCGGGCCTCCGGGTGGTGGGCTACGACGTGAGCGAGCGCGTGGTGGCGCAGCTCAACCGCGGCGAGTCGCACATCCAGGATGTGCCGTCGTCCGTGCTCGCGCCGCTGGTGAAGAGTGGCAAGTTCGAGGCCACCACCGACGAGCAACGCCTGGGGGAGGTGGACGCGATTTCCATTGCCGTGCCCACGCCACTGGTCAAGACCCGCGACCCGGACATGAGCTATGTGCTGTCGGCCACCGAGACGGTGGCTCGGCACGTGCACGCGGGGCAGGTGGTGGTGCTGGAGAGCACCACGTACCCGGGCACCACGCGCGAACTGCTGAAGCCGGTGCTGGAGCGCGGCGGCCTCACGGTGGGCGAGGACGTCTTCCTGGCGTTCAGCCCCGAGCGCGTGGACCCGGGGAACCCCACGTATCACACGTCCAACACGCCCAAGGTGGTGGGGGGCATCACGCCGGCGTGCACCGAGGTGGCGGCGGCGCTGTATCGCGTGTGCATCCAGACGGTGGTGGAGGTGGCCAGCGCCGAGACCGCCGAACTGACCAAGCTGCTGGAGAACACCTTCCGCTCGGTGAACATCGGGTTGGCCAACGAGATGGCCATTGTCTGCGACAAGCTGGGCGTGGACGTGTGGGACGTGATTGACGCCGCGGCCACCAAGCCCTTCGGCTTCATGAAGTTCACGCCGGGCCCGGGCATTGGCGGGCACTGCATTCCGCTGGACCCGCACTACCTGGCGTGGAAGATGCGCACGCTCAACTACAAGACGCGCTTCATTGACCTGGCCAGCGAGATCAACAGCCAGATGCCCGCGTTCGTGGTGGAGAAGGTGTCGCATGGCCTGAACGAGCGGCGCAAGGCGGTGAACGGGAGCCGCGTGCTGGTGCTGGGCGTGGCGTACAAGCAGGATATTGACGACGTGCGCGAGAGCCCGGCGCTGGACGTGATGCGGCTGCTCGAATCCATGGGCGCCGAGGTGGCATTCCACGATCCGTATATCCCCGTGGTCCGCGACGATGGGCACGAGCGGTTCGGCGTGGCGCTCACGGACGCCGAGCTCGCCGCCGCCGACGCGGTGGTGATCGTGACCGCCCACCGCAACGTGGACTACCAGCACGTGGTGGACCTCACCGACCTGGTGATTGACACCCGCAACGCCACGGCCAAGCTGCGCCCCTCGCGGGCGCGCATCTTCTCCCTGGCCACCATCCGCGAACCGGATACCCGGGCGCCGGTGGCCGGGTGATGGCCGCCCGCGCGGCCGGCGATGCGCGGGCCGCGGCCGCGGGCCGTCCGATTTCACCGCACTCACGGGACTGTAACGATTCATGAATATCACGGTAGTGGGAACGGGCTATGTGGGGCTGGTCGTGGGCGCCTGCCTGGCGGAGACCGGGAACGCGGTCACGTGCGCCGACGTGGATGCCGACAAGATCCAGGGGCTCACCATGAACGAGCTGCCCATCTATGAGCCGGGCCTGGAGGACTTCGTGGGGCGCAACCAGCGCGACGGGCGCCTGCGCTTCACCACGGACGTCGCGGCGGCGGTGGGCGACGCCGACGTGGTGTTCATCGCGGTAGGCACGCCCCCGGACGAGGACGGCTCCGCCGACCTCACCCACGTGCTCGCCGTGGCCACCGCCATCGGCAAGCACATGAAGCGCGAGATGGTGGTGGTCACCAAGTCCACGGTCCCCGTGGGCACCGCGGCCAAGGTGTCCTCGGCCATTGCCGCCAACGCGAAGTTCCCCTTCCACATCTGCAGCAATCCGGAATTCCTCAAGGAAGGCGCGGCGGTGGACGACTTCATGAAGCCCGATCGCGTGGTGATCGGCGTGGAGACGGACCATGCCAGGAGTGTCATGGCGGAGCTGTACGCGCCGTTCGTGCGCACGGGCAAGCCCATCATCTTCATGGACGTGCCATCCGCCGAGATGACCAAGTACGCGGCCAATGCCATGCTGGCCACGCGCATCTCGTTCATGAACGAGATCGCCAACCTGTGCGAGCGCGTGGGCGCCAGCGTGGACCTCGTGCGCAAGGGCATTGGCAGCGACGCGCGCATCGGGCCGGCCTTCCTGTTCCCGGGGCCCGGCTACGGCGGCTCGTGCTTTCCCAAGGACGTGAAGGCGCTGGTGAGCACGGGCAACGAGTACCAGGCGCCGCTCCAGATCCTGCAGGCGGTGGAGGAGGTGAACGAGCGCCAGAAGCACCGCCTGTTCGAGAAGCTCCAGGCGCTGCTGCAGGACGAGCTGCGCGGCGCCCGCGTGGCGCTCTGGGGGCTGGCGTTCAAGCCCAACACGGACGACATGCGCGAAGCGCCGGCGCTGGTGCTCATCGAGGCCCTGCGCGAAGCGGGCGCCACGGTGGTGGCGCACGATCCCGTGGCCATGCCCGAAGCCAGGCGCCGGCTGGATGGGCGGGTGGAGTTCGCCGAGACCAGCTACGGCGCGTTGCAGGACGCGGACGCGCTGGTGGTGGTGACCGACTGGAACGAATACCGCCACCCGGACTTTGGCCGCATCCGGCAACTCCTCAGGCGCCCGGTGATCGTGGACGGCCGCAACCTCTACGATCCGGAGAAGATGCGCGCCGAGGGGTTCCAGTACGTGTCCATCGGCCGTCCGGGACGCGCGATTGGCGCGGCCGACGAGGCGTCCTCCCGATCCGTCGACGCGGCGGGGGCGAGCCCGGACACCGCACGGAGCGCGGCGCCTGGGGCCGCCACCGGCTCGCGGGCGGGGACTCGCGCGTGAGGATCGTCATCACCGGCGCCGCGGGCTTCCTGGGCTCCCACCTGGCCGACCGCTTCCTGGCAGAGGGCCACTCCGTCGTTGGCATCGACAACTTCGTCACCGGCCATCCGGACAACATCGCCCACCTGATGGGCAATGACCGCTTCTCCTTCATCCGCCACGACGTCTCCACGTTCACGTACGTGCCGGGCGACGTGGACGGCGTGCTCCACTTTGCGTCCCCGGCCAGCCCGGTGGACTACCTGGAACTGCCGATCCAGACGCTCAAGGTCGGGTCGCTGGGCACTCACAACGCGCTGGGCGTGGCCAAGGCCAAGGGCGCGCGCTTCCTGCTGGCGTCCACCTCCGAGGTGTACGGCGATCCGCTGCAGCATCCGCAGACCGAGGCCTACTGGGGCAATGTGAACCCGGTGGGGCCGCGTGGTGTCTATGATGAGGCCAAGCGTTTTGCCGAGGCCATCACCATGGCCTACCACACCTACCACGGCCTGGACACCCGCATCGTGCGCATCTTCAACACCTACGGCCCCCGCATGCGGCCACGCGACGGCCGCGTGGTCTCCAACTTCATCGTGCAGGCGCTGAACCACGAGCCCATCACGGTGTATGGCGAGGGCAACCAGACGCGCAGCTTCTGCTATGTATCGGACGAAGTCGAAGGCATCTACCGCCTCTTCATGAAGGGTGACCACCAGCCGACGAACATCGGCAACCCCAACGAGTACACGGTGACGCAACTGGCCGAGCTGGTGGTGGAGCTGACGGGCAGCCCCGCGCCCGTCGTGCACGCGCCGCTGCCGCAGGACGATCCTCGGCTGCGCAAGCCGGACATCACGCGCGCGCGGACCATGCTGGGCTGGGAGCCGCAGGTTCCCCTGCGCGAGGGGCTCACGCGGACCATCGAGTTCCTGCGCACCCTGATGGGCACCGAGCGCATGCGGCCGCGGGTGGTTGGCGCCGGCCGCGCCGTCAAGGCGTGAAGGCGTCCCACGGGCGCTCGCCCCGTTATCTTTCCCGGCTTATGCATGGAAAGACCCGTGGGACCCTCGCGGCGGCGGCGATCGCGCTGGCCGTCGCGGCCTGCCACCCGGCGTTCGTCGTCACCAAGTTCCCCACCAACGAGGCGCTGTACAAGGCGTCGTTCGCCGAATTCCAGAAGCACCACTGGTCGAATGCCATCTCGGGGTTCGACAAGCTCACGCTCGACCTGGGCATCCGCGACACGCTGCTGGTGCGGTCCTACTGGTACCTGGGGCTGGCGCACGAGCGCAATGGCGACAAGCTGCTGGCCGCGCAGGCGTTCTCCCGCCTCACGGAGTCGTTCACCGATGACACGCTGGCGCCGCACGCGGCGCTGGCGGCCGGTCGCGATTACCAGTCGCTCTGGCGGAAGCCCTCCCTGGACCCGACGTACGGCCTGACCGCCCTGCAGACCTACACCCTGGTGGTGCAGCTCTTTGCGCAGACCAACCCGGCCGTGGCCGACTCGGCGCGCAAGGGTATCGCGGAGCTGAACGAGTGGTTTGCCACCAAGGATTACGACACTGGCATGTTCTACTTTCGGAACAAGGCCTGGGACTCGGCCATCCTCTACTTCAAGGATGTGGTGCAGAAGTGGCCGGCCACCGATCACGCCCGGAAGGCGCTGCTGCACCTGGCCGAGGCGTACCGGCAGATCCATTACGGCGAGGATCTGGGCGACGTCTGCAAGCAGATGCGCTCGCTGTATCCGGGCGACGCCAAGGTGCGCGAGAACTGCCGCGGCGTGGGCGCGCCCACCGCGGCCGATACGTCGGCGGCGGCCGTGGACTCGGGCCCGCCGGTCCCGGGCCCGGCTCCCGCGCCGGCGACACCTCGCCCTGAGTGATGCGACTGGGCATCCTCGGCGGCAGCTTCGACCCCCCGCACGTGGGGCACCTGCTGGCCGCGAGTGATGCCGTGGATGCGCTGGGGCTGGACCGGCTGATCTTCGTGCCCGCGGCGGAACAGCCGCTCAAGCGCGGCGGAGCCCACGCGAGCGGCGCGCAGCGGCTGGCGATGATCCACTTTGCGGTGGACGGCGATCCGCGCTTTGGCGTTTCCCCCGTCGAAATCGACCGGAAGGGATTATCTTACACGGTTGACACGCTGGACGCGTTCGCGCGGGAATTCCCGCGGGCGGAGCGGTACTTCCTGATCGGCGCGGACGCGTTCGGGCTGTTCGCGCAGTGGCGGGAGCCGGCGCGGGTGGCGGCACTGGCGACCATCGCGGTGATGCGCCGGGCCGGGCAGGGGGCGGAGGACAGGACGGTTCCAGCCGGCATCGCGCCCGACCGGGTGACCTGGCTCGAGACCCGGCTGGTGGACGTGTCGTCCACCGAGATCCGGGAGCGGGTGCGGCGGGGGCTCCCGATTCGCGGGTTCGTGGCGGCTGCCGTGGCGGACTACATCGCCACGGCGGGTTTGTATCGAGAGGGGACGGCATGATCAAAGGGTTAGTGACCGCGGTCATTGGCAATCGCCACGATCGCGAACGCAAGCGCATCCAGCCGATCGTCAATGCGATCAACGAGCATGACGCGCGGCTGCAAGGGGTGTCCGAGGAGGAACTGCGCGGCCAGACGGCGAAGTTCCGCGAGATCATTCGCGCGCGCACCGCCGAGCTGGAGGCCCAGGTGGCGGCGTTGCGCGAGCAGAAGCGCACGGTCACGGACTCCAATGAGCGCGAGCGCCTGGACCGCGAGCTGAGTGGCGCCGACGGCGCCAGTGGCGTCGAGGGGAAGCTGCGCGAGACCATCGCCGCGGTGCTGGACGAGATCCTGCCGGAGGCGTTCGCCACGGTGCGCGCCGCCTGCCGTCGCCTGCTCGGGACCAGGGTGATGGTGACCGGGCACGAAGTCGAGTGGAACATGGTGCCCTACGACGTGCAGCTCATGGGTGGCATCGAGCTGCACATGGGGCGCATTGCCGAGATGGCGACCGGTGAGGGCAAGACGCTGGTGGCCACGCTGCCGCTGTACCTGAACGCGCTGGCCGGCAAGGGCGCGCACCTGGTGACGGTGAACTCGTACCTGGCCCGCCGCGACTCGCAGTGGATGGGGCACGTGTACAAGTACCTCGGCCTCACCGTGGGGTGCCTGGACGACACCGAGCCCGGCACGCCCGAGCGTCGCGCCATCTACCAGTGCGACATCACGTATGGCACCAACAACGAGTTCGGCTTCGACTACCTGCGCGACAACATGGTGGTGCAACTGGACCAGAAGGTGCAGCGGCCGCACGTGTACGCCATCGTGGACGAGGTGGACTCCGTCCTGATCGATGAGGCGCGGACGCCGCTCATCATCTCGGGCCCGGTGGGGAACGACAACGACGGGCGCTATTTCGAGCACAACGCCGCCGTCGGGCGGCTGGCGCGCAAGCAGACGGAGCTGGCCAACACGCTGGTGGGCGAGGCCGAGCGCGACCTGGCGAACGGCGACACGCAGGCGGCCGGCCTGAAGCTGTACAAGGCGCAACTGGGCAGCCCCAAGAACAAGCGGCTGCTCAAGGTGTTGCAGGAGACGGGGAACAAGGCGCTGGTCCAGAAGATGGAACTCCAGTACATCGCCGACCGCCGCCTGCCGGCGTCGCGGCAGCAGTACCGGGACCTGGAGGACGACCTGCTGTTCGTGCTGGACGAGAAGGGACACGCGGTGCACCTGACGGACCGCGGCGTGGACTTCATGTCCCCCAACGACCACGAGGCATTCATCCTGCCCGACATTTCGGAGCAGGTGCACCTGGTGGAGCGCGACACGTCGCTCACGCCCGAGGAGCGGATCGAGAAGCGGCGCCAGGTGGAGGTGGACTTTGCCGCCAAGAGCGAAAAGCTGAACATCATCCACCAGTTGCTGCGCGCGCATGCGCTGTACGAGCGCGACGTGAACTACGTGGTGCAGGATGGCGAAGTGCTGATCGTGGACGAGTTCACGGGCCGCACGATGCCCGGGCGTCGGTGGAGCGAGGGGCTGCACCAGGCGGTCGAGGCCAAGGAAGGCGTGAACGTGAAGGGGGAGACCCAGACCCTGGCCACGATCACCATCCAGAACTACTTCCGGATGTACGAAAAGCTCGCGGGCATGACGGGTACGGCGGAGACGGAGGAGCGGGAGTTCTTCGAGATCTACAAGCTCGAAGTCTCGGTCATCAAGACCAACCGGCCGGTCATCCGCGACGACCGCCATGATTTTGTGTTCAAGACCCGGCGCGAGAAGTACAACGCCATCGTGGACGAGACCAGGCGGTTGCACGAACTGGGATATCCGGTGCTGATCGGCACCGCGAGCGTCGATGCGTCGGAGACGCTGGCCAAGCTCTTCCAGCGCGGCGGCATCGTGCACAACGTGCTGAACGCCAAGTACCACCAGCGCGAGGCCGAGATCGTGGAGGGAGCGGGGCAGCCCGGCGCCGTCACGATCGCGACGAACATGGCCGGCCGCGGGACGGACATCAAGCTCGGTCCCGGCGTCACGGAGTCCAGGCCGTCCATCATCCAGGACCTGGACGGCAAGGAAGTGGAGATCTCCGAGATCGGCGGGCTCCACATCATCGGATCGGAACGCCACGAGTCGCGCCGCATTGACCGCCAGCTCCGTGGTCGTGCCGGTCGCCAGGGCGACCCCGGCTCGTCCCAGTTCTTCCTGTCGCTGGAAGACGACCTGATGCGGCTGTTCGGCTCCGACCGGATTGCCAAGCTGATGGACCGCATGGGCGCCAAGGACGGCGAGGTGCTGACGCACCCGCTCATCACGCGGTCCATTGAGCAGGCGCAGAAGCGGGTGGAGCTGCAGCACTTCCAGAGCCGCAAGCGGCTGCTGGAATACGATGACGTGATGAACCAGCAGCGCGAGGTGATCTACTCGCTGCGCACCTTTGCCCTGGAGGGTGGGGAGGAGCTCAAGGGCGAGGCCTCGCGCATGGTGGGGCGGGCGCTCGGCACCCGCGTGGAGAAGGCGCTGGCGGAATATGAGAATGCAGAACAGTGGGACATCCCGCTGCTGCAGCAGGACCTGCTCATGCACTACCTGCTCTCGGTGCCGGAGCTGGATACCCCCGAGTTGCGTCCCACCACGGCCGCGGACGCCGCCGATGCGGCCGTGGCGGCGGGCCAGAAGGCGTTCACGGCAAAGATCGCCAGCCTGAACGAGATCCGGGACGAGCAGGGCGGCTTTGCCGACCGGCTGCTGGCGCTCGTGATGCTCAACGTGCTGGATGAGAAGTGGAAGGACCACCTGTACGACCTGGACCAGTTGCGCAACTCCATCCACTACCGGTCGTGGGGGCAGAAGGACCCGCTCATCGAGTACAAGGAAGAGGCATACTCGATGTTCGTGGACCTGATGAACGACATCTACACCACGTTCACCGAGCGATTCCTGCGGGCGCAGATCACGTTCACGCAGCCGACGCCTCCCCCGCCGGTGCAGGCAGCCGCGCCCCGGAAGCGCTACAACGCGCTGGGCGTGCTGGAGGAGGTGCCCGCCGAGGACAACGGCGCCGACCCCGCGCCGGTGGCGGCGCATGGGCACGCACCCGAGCAATCCCATGCCGCCGCGGCACCCGCTCCCGCCCCGGCCACCCCGCGGGGGCAGGCCATGGTGGTGGGAGCCGGGCGGACGCGCACGCTGGATCCCGCCGCGAATGCCGCACCCGCAAGCCGGCCGGCCGGCAATGGCGGCGGCGCGGGTGGTGGGGCGGTGGACTGGTCGAACGTGGGCCGGAACGATCCGTGTCCGTGCGGGTCCGGGCGGAAGTACAAGAAGTGCCACGGCGCCGCCGCGTGACCTATTAAAGAACAGGATGCCCCGGCTTTGCCGGGGGATGGTTAGTCGCGGGATCCGGGGGTTATGTCTGCTGGCGATTGAAATTTACGAATCGCTCACTTGACTCCTGTGCGGAGGGGGGTACGCTGCCCTTATCCACTGAGGCATCCCATTGTGCCCGCAGGTGGAACGGTCCTGGAGCCATTGAGGCAGGGCGTGGCGCATCAAGGGATCGGATCAACGCCAGCCCCGCCGGCCCCGCCGGCCATGGCAACGGCTCGGCACGGCCCGCGTCCTTTTGGTCCCGGTCAACCGCTGGAATTGGCGCATCCTCTGGATACGAGCGAATTCGCCCGTGTTCACTCCCGAGGAGCCATCCGATGTCTAGCCAGCCCAGCCCGCGTGCGCTAACTATTCAGGAGTTACCCCGGTCGGAACGCCCGCGGGAACGCCTGGTGAACCTGGGCGCGCGGTCGTTGTCGTCGGCGGAACTGCTCGCGGTCGTCCTGGGCTCGGGCGGCGCCGGACGCTCGGCGCTGCGGCTGGGGGAGGATATCCTGGGCTCCGCGGGCGGGTCGCTTCGGGGCATCGCCATGCGGCCGGTGGCGGCGCTGCGGGCGGTGAGCGGGGTGGGGCTGGCGCGCGCGGTGACGGTGCATGCGTCGCTGGAGCTCGGGCGCCGGATGGCGGCGGAGCAACGCGAGGATGGGGCGCCGGTGCAGTCCCCGCGCGACGTGGTGGCGGTGTTCGCGCCGAGGCTGGAAGACTTGCCGGTGGAGGAGTTTCACGTGGCGGTACTGGATGCACAACATCGACTGGAGCGGGACGTGACGGTGACGCGTGGAATCCTCAACTCGTCGCTGGTGCACCCGCGCGAGGTGTTTCGCGAGGCGATTGCCGAGCGCGCCGCCGCGGTGATCCTCGTGCACAACCATCCCAGTGGCGACCCCACGCCGTCGGCCGAGGACCGGTCGATCACGGAGCAACTGGTGGCGGCGGGCCAGTTGCTGGACATCCCGGTGCACGACCACGTGATCATCGGGCGTGGCCGATATACCAGTTTCGCCGAGGCCGGCATCCTGTGAGTACCATCGCGCTGCGCGAGGCGATTCCGGGCTGGCCTGACGCCGAGCTGCCCGGGTACGAGCGGCTGGACGTCGAGGTGTTGCGCCGTGCGTACGAATTCAGCGCGGCGGCGCACGAAGGGCAGGTGCGGAACTCGGGCGATCCTTACGTGACGCACTGCGTGGAGGTGGCCAAGATCCTGGCGGAGCTGCAACTGGACACCGCCACGGTGGCGGGCGGGTTGCTGCACGACGTGGTGGAGGATACCAAGGTGACCGTGGCCGACGTCGAGCGCGAGTTCGGCGCCGAGATTGCCGGCATCGTGGACGGCATGACGAAGATCGCCAAGCTGCCCACCGGCGCGTCCACCGAGGAACGGCAGGTGGAGAACTACCGGAAGCTGCTGCTCTCCATTGCCAAGGACGCGCGCGTCATCATCATCAAGCTGGCCGACCGCCTGCACAACATGCGGACGCTCGACTGGCTCCCGCCCGAGAAGCGCCAGCGCATCGCCCTGGAGACGCGCGAGATCTACGCCGCGCTGGCGCACCGCTTCGGCATGGCGGGCGTCAAGGCGGAGCTCGAGGACCTGGCCTTCAAGCACCTCGAGCCCGACGACTACGCCCAGCTCGTGGCCCAGGTGGCCGCCAAGCGCTCCCAGCGCGAGGCGATGGTGCTCAAGCTCAAGACGCCGCTCGAGTTCGAGCTCCAGAAGGCGGGCGTGCCCGAGTTCGAGGTGACCGGCCGCGTGAAGCATCTCTGGTCCATCTACCAGAAGATGAAGAAGCGCGACAAGCCCTTCGACGAGATCTACGACCTGATGGCCGTGCGCGTCACCGTCCCCACGGTGACCGACTGCTACCACGTGCTCGGCGTGATCCACCACAACTGGACCCCCATCCAGGAGCGGATCAAGG
>DASSOG010000022.1:0-44759 GCA_035700805.1 Gemmatimonadaceae bacterium
ACCCCGGCATCCGCGACTCGCCCAGTACGAGCACGAGCACACCAAGCGGTGGAGCGCGATCGTCACGCGGGCGGACGCCTTTGTGTTCGTGACCCCGGAATACGACTACAGCGCGCCAGCCGCGCTGATCAACGCCGTGCAATACCTGTCCCGGGAGTGGGCATACAAACCCGCTGCGTTCGTGAGTTACGGCGGGGTGTCGGGTGGCACGCGGGGCGCGCAGATGAGCAAGCAGGTGCTCACGGCCGTGAACGTCATGCCTATCATGCAGATGGTGGCCATTCCGTTCTTCACGCAGCACCTGAACGCCGAGACCGGTGTATTCGATCCCGGCGACGTGCAGGCCAAGGCCGCGGTCACCATGCTGGACGAGCTGCTGAAGTGGGCCACCGCGCTGCGGACCATGCGCGGGTAGCCGCCGGCCCGCCGCCTTCAGCGGCGGGCGTTGCATCAGGTCACTTCGAAATCAGCTTCCCGGTCTTGTCCCGGAACACCACCGGCGCGATGCCCGTGGCCGCGATGGACGACGCAATCCGCGCGCTGTCGCCCACGATCAGGATCATCAGGTGATCCGGATCCATGTACGTCGCCGCCATCCGCGAGACATCCGCGCTGGTAGTGGCATTGACGGCCGCGATGTACCGCGTCCACCAATCCTGCGGCAGGTCGTTATCCACCACGCGCGACACCACGCCCGCCACGCCACTGTTGGATTGCAGGTCGGACGGCAGCGACAGCGTGAGCGAATTGCGCGCCGCCGTGAGTTCGTCACTGGTCACCGGCACCGATCCCGTGAGGCCGCGGATGTCCCGCATGGCCAGGATCAGCGAACTGTCCGTCTTCTCGCGCGTCACGGCGCCCTGGGCGCGCAACATGCCAGGCCCATCCGCCCACTGCGGGAAGGAATTGAAGCCGTAGCTGAACCCGTGCGCCTCCCGGATGTCCGCGTTGAGCCGCGACTGGAACATGCCGCCCATGATGGCGTTCATCACGTCAATCTTGGGCATGTCCGGCGAATACTCCGGCGGCAGCGTGCGCGCGAGCACCAGTTGTGACTGCGGCTTGTCCGGCATGTTCACGATCGAGATGGTCGTGGGGCCCAGCGCGGGAGCGGCCGGATAGGAGATGGCCAGCTTCTGCCCGCTGGCCGGCCAGGCCTTGAAGGCCCGCTCCAGCTTTGCCTTGGCTTCAGCCCGCGACATGTCACCCACCACGTACACGGTCGCGTTGACCGGGACAAAGAACGCCTTCGCCAGTTGTGCTACGTCCGCGCGCGTGACCGCCTTCAGGTCCGCTTCATTCACCACCTGGCCGTACGGCTGGTCGCCGTAGAGCAGCTTCGGCGTCACCTGACCGGCCACGACACCCACCACGTCCTGGCCGCGCGTGTATGCGGCCAGCCGCTGTGCGCGCAGGCGCTCGAGGGCCGCCTCGGGATAGGTGGAATGCAGCATCATGTCCACCATGATGTCGGCCGCCTGGTCGAAGTTGCGCGACAGGCTCGAAAAACTCACGCTGCCCGATTCCCGCCCGATCGAGAAATTGATGTCCGTACCCAGCAGGGCCAGGTCATTGGTCAGTTGATCGCCGCTGCGCGACGTGGTGCCCTCGCTCAGCATGGCGCCCACGAAACTCGACACGCCCGGCCTGGTGCCCAACTGGTTGGTGCCGCCCTGGAAGTGCATGGAGAACGTGACAATCGGCAGGTCGCGTCGCTGGACCACCACCAGCCGCGCGCCATTCGAGAGTGTATCTACTGTCCACGCCGGGAGCCGGAACGCGGGCGTGGGCCCGGCTGCCGGCGGTTTCGTGCGATCGAACGTGGAGGCGCCACCCTGCGCGGCCAGCGCGGTCGGGGTCGCGACAATGGCCAGTACGGCCGCCAACTTCCACATGCGTGTCATCGTCCACCCTCCGGCTTGGAAGCAAACGGCGAAGTGATCGGAACCGACTGGTCGGGGTGCGAAGCCAGGTTGCGCTTGCCCATGGGCACCGCCGAGAGCACGATGCGATTGGGTCCGAGCCAGGTATTCGCTACGCGCTTCACGTCAGCCGCGGTCACGGCCAGCGTCTGCGCGACGTCCTTGGCATACCACGACGGATCGTCATGGTAGATCCACCCGCTGGCCAGCGTGACGGCCTTGCCAAGCATGGACTGCATGCGGCTGTACGAGGCGAACTCGAGGCTCGCCGTCGCCTTCTTCATCTGCTCGTCCGTGGGCCCGGTCTCCTTGAAGCGATCGATCACCGAGTCAATGGCCGATTCCAGCGCCGTGAGGTCGGTGCCGGGAATCGGGACCACCTGGAGGTCGATGGTGCCCGCGTTCTCGTTCGCGTCAGGATACAGGAATATCTGCGACGCCCAGCGCCGGTTGTAGACAAACTCCTGCGTCAGCCACTGGGTGCGGTCTCCGCTGAGGATGGAGCCCATGACCTCCAGCGCTGCGCGATCGCTGGACTGGACGCCAACGCCGGGCCATTCAATGAACAGCTCCGGCAAGGCGACGTTATCCTCATACACGAAGCGCTTGGCGCTGTCCAGGCGCGCCGCCGGCACCACGGGGCGCGTGATGGCCGGCCCCGACGGAATCGGCCCGAAATACTTCGCAATCCACGCCTTGGCCTGCGCCGGATCAAAATCGCCGGCGACCACCAGCACCGCGTTGTTCGGGCCATACCATTTATTGTAGAACGCCTTGACGTCCGCCTCGCTCGCCGCGCTCAGGTCCGCCATGGAGCCGATCACGGGCCAGTGATACGGGTGCCCGGGCGGGTACATCTGCGAGTTCAGGATCTCGCTGACTCGGCCGTACGGGCGGTTGTCGTAGCTCTGCCGCCGCTCATTCTTCACCACGTCGCGCTGGGCGTTCAGCTTGTCGATGTCCAGCGCATCCAGCAGCCAGCCCATCCGGTCCGACTCCAGCCAGAGCTCTGTCTCCAGGTAGTTGGACGGCACCGACTCGTAGAAGTTGGTCTTGTCGTTGTTGGTGGAGCCGTTGTTGAAGCCGCCGACGCCCTCGGTGTACCGGTCGTGCACGCCGTACGGGACGTGTCCGGAACCCGTGAACATCACGTGCTCAAACAGGTGGGCAAAGCCCGTCCGGCCAGGTTCCTCGTTCTTGGAACCCACATGGTGTTCCACGTCCACCGCCACCACGGGCGCCGAATGGTCCACCGACAGCAGCACCGTCAGCCCGTTGGGCAACTGGTACTGCTCCACGGGAATCCGGGGCGCGGCGGGTGCTTGGGGCTGTTGCGCCGCGCCCGGCAGGGCCAGCACGCAGGCGGAGGCGGCGGAGAGCAGGAACGATTTCATTGGACAATTCCGTCGGACGGGATGGGGCAAAGATACCCGCTCAGGCGGGGGACTCAAGAGGACTCCGGATCACTACCGGCCATGCTCCATTTCGATGCTCGTCCCCCGGGTGGGACGGCCCGACACGGTATCTTTCATCCTGATTCTCCTCAGCCGATGCCTCCCCAGACGATCCTCTTTGACCTCGATGGAACCCTGCTGGATTCCATTGAACTCGTCCTCAACTCCAAGCGCCACGCGTTTGAATCGCGGGGGCTCCCGGTTCCGTCTGACGCCGATTGGCTGCGATGGCTGGGCACTCCGCTCGTGGACAGCTTTGCCCACTACACGACCGACGCCGAGGAAATCCGGCAGTTCATCCGCGCCTACCGCGAGTATCAGGTGGTGCACCACGACCGCCTGGTTCGCGCCTATCCCGGCGCCCACGAGGCCCTGACCGCGCTGCGCGCCGCCGGCTGCCCCATTGGCATTGTCACCAGCAAGTCGGTCCAGACGGCCAGCCAGGGGCTGCAGCGGGTGGGCCTGCTGGAGTTCGCCGACACGATCATTGGCGAGGACTCCACGCAGCGACACAAACCCGACCCGGAACCCGTCCAGCTTGGCCTGCACCGGCTGCAGGCGACTGCCGCGCATGCCATGTTCGTAGGCGATTCCATCCACGACATGGCCGCGGGCCGCGCCGCCGGCGTCACCACGGTCGCTGCCCTGTGGGGTCCCTTCACGCGCGCCGAGCTGGCCCCGGCCCAGCCGACGTATTATCTGGAGCGGCTGGCGGACCTGCCGCCACTCGTCGCCCGCAGGGCTTAAACCCTTTGCCCCCGTCGGGTATCTCATCCGGTGTACGGAGGGAGACCGACGACGAATGACCGCTGTGGCCACACTCGACGCGCCGACCCCACGGCCTTCTGACACCGACGCGGCCAGCGCCGCGGCGGGGGATCGGGCCGCGTTCGAGCGACTGTACCGGACACACGTCGACCGGGTGTTCTCGCTCTGCGCGCGCATGGTCGCGGACCGCGCGCGCGCCGAGGAGCTCACGCAGGATGTCTTCGTTCGCGCCTGGGAAAAGCTCCACCTCTTCCGGGGGGACAGTGCGTTTTCCACGTGGCTGCACCGGCTGGCCGTCAATGTGGTGCTCAACGACCGCAAGAAGCGGGCGCGACGCCACGCGCGCTTCGAGGAGGAGGACGAGACGCTGGGCATGGATGCACACGCGGGGCCGGAACGCCCCACCGTCCAGCCTGGCGACATGCTCGACCTGGAACATGCGATGACACGACTGCCACCGGGAGCGCGCCGGGTCTTCACCTTGCACGACATCGAAGGGTACAAGCACGAAGAGATCGCCGAGCTGCTCGGCGTCACCACCGGGGCCACCAAGGCCCAGCTCCACCGGGCCCGGCTCCTGCTGCGAAGGGAACTGATGCGATGAGTGATTCAGTACACGCCATCACCTGCGAAGTCTTTGCTGACGCGCTGATGCCGCTCCTGGAAGGCGAACTGGACGGCGCCACGCGCCTGGCCATGGAGGCGCACGCGCGTCACTGCGCCGAGTGCGGCGCGCTGCTCGCCGACCTGCGTCGCATCGAGCACGACGCCGCGCGGCTGCCCACGCTCCACCCATCGCGCGATCTCTGGTCCGGCGTCCAGGCGCGCATCCAGGCCCCTGTCGTCCCGCTGGCTGCTCGGCGCCCGCTGTGGATGTCGCCGCGCGTGCTCGGGTTTGCCGCCGCGGCGGCCATCCTCGTGGCGGCAGGTATTGGTTATGGCGCGGCGCGCTACACGACGGCGCCCGCGGTCTCGCTGCAGGCCGCGGCCACGCGGGCAACCGACGTGCCCTCGCCCGTATCCGCCGGCGTGCGGCTGGCCAGCGCCACGCCACAGGCGGTGGAGCACAGTTACGACGCGGAGATCGCCGGCCTGCGCGCCATCATCACGCAACGGCGTCCGCGGCTCGACTCCAGCACGGTCGCCATCCTCGAACACAACGTTGCCGTCATCGACTCCGCCATCGCCCAGTGCAAGGCCGCGCTCGCCAAGGATCCACGGAGCCGGTTCCTTATGCAATCGCTCAACCAGTCGCTGGGCACCAAGGTGCAGGTACTTCGCACCGTGGCCGCCCTTCCCTCCACCACGTAGGGTCATGTCCATGCGTCTCTCGCTCGGGATTCTCCTGCTTGCCGTCGCGGGCGCGCCACTGTCCGCGCAGCGCGTCGCGGTGGATACCACCATCGCCTTCCAGCCTGGTGGACTCGTGGCCGTCCTCACGGACCAGGGGGACATCACCATCCGTACCGGCACCACCAACGCGGTCACGTTGCGCCGCTATGGAGGCCGCGGGCAGGTCCGCCTCGACGCGTCCAGCGGTCGCATCTCGGTGGATGCATCCAACCGCGGTGACGCCCGCGTCGAGCTCGTGGTGCCGGCCGGCGTGCGGGTCACCGCGCGCTCCATGGGCGGCGACATCACCATCCGCGGCACCGGCAGCGATGTCTCGGTCCACACCCAGAATGGCGACGTCCAGGTGGAGAATGCCGCCGGCCACGTGGACCTCACCACGCTCTCCGGCGACATCACCGCGTCCGCGCTCAAGGGCGCCATTGGGGCCAGCACCATCAGCGGCGACATCGCCCTCAGCGACGTCAACGGGAATGTCACGACCAGTTCGGTGAGTGGCAGCGTCACCCTGCATCGCGTGACATCGCAAGCGGTGGACGCGAACACCACCAGCGGGGACCTCACCTTCGACGGCGGCATTGATCCGGCGGGTCGGTACACCCTGGCCACGCACTCGGGCGACGTCTCGCTCACCATTCCGGCCAACACCAGCGCCCAGCTCACCGTGTCCACCTGGAGCGGCTCGATTGACAGCGCGTTCCCGATCACGTTGCAGCCGGGCGAGCACGACATCGGCCTCGGCACCAGCAAGCGCTTCACGTTCGTCATTGGCGGCGGCGAGGCGCGCATCCGCGCCGAGTCGTTCAGCGGCGACATCGAAATCCACCGTGGGGCCGGGCGATGAACCGCCAGCCTCCCCTTCCTCGCCCCAAGTCCCTTCATGAGGGTTCATCCATGCGCACGTTCTTCGCCCTGAGCTTCCTGGCGGCATCGGCCCTGACGGCCGGCGCGCAGCAGCCCGACTTCCAGTGGTCCAAGTCCGAGGCCGCGGGCACCGCGGTCTCGGTGCACAACATCAACGGCGATGTGACCATCCTGCCGGGGTCGGGCAGCACCGTCTCGGTCACGGCCCATCGCACCGACGGCGCCGGCGACGACATCTACGCCGTGGTCCGCGAGTACGCGGACCAGGTGGTGGTGTGCGTGCTCTGGCGGGACACCGATGAGTCGTGTGACCAGGATGGGGCCCATATGCATTCGCGCAACCGGCAGTGGCGCGACCGCGGCCAGATGGACGTGACCGTGCACGTGCCCGCCACCATGACCGCCAGCGTCGGCACCGTGAGCGGTGACATCCGCATCCAGGGTGCGCATGGCGCCGTGCGCGCCACCACCGTAAGTGGCGACCTGCGACTGAGCGACCTGGATGCCACTTCCGTTGAGGCAACGAGCGTGAGCGGCGACGTCCACGTGGCCATCGCCGCGATGAGCGGCAGCGGGGGCATCAGCGCGCGGAGCGTGAGCGGCGACCTGGACGTCAGGGTCGGCGCGCTCGCCGGCACGGGCGACCTCACCTTCCGGAGCGTGAGCGGCGACGTGACCATCACGCTGCCTGCCAGCTTGAACGCCGACTTCGCGATGTCCACCGTGAGCGGCGAACTCGACACCGACTTCCCGCTCACGCTGAACGGGCATGTGGGCCGCCGCAGCATCGATGCCCGCATTGGCACGGGCGGGCGTCAGTTCAAGGTTTCCACCGTGAGCGGCGACGTGTCGCTCCGCGCCGTGAAGTAGCGCCCTTCAACCTCCGAGCACAGGTTTCTTCTCATGCGTCCATTCATCGCGCTCGTCACGCTCCTGGCCGTGGGGCTTCCCGCCACCGGCCGGGCCCAGGATTCCACGCTTACCACCCGGTGGGCGTGGCGGGTGCCCGACGGACGCTGGATCAACGTCCGCAACCTGAACGGCCGAGTGGACGTGCACCAGGGCAGCGGTGACAGCGTGGTCGTCACCGCCACCAAGCGGGTGTATCGCGGCGACGCATCGTACGTCAGCTACGCGGTGCAGCGGTACGGCGACGGCGACCAGGACGTGCTCGTCTGCGCACTCTGGGGGTCCAACGCTGATTGCTCGCCCACCGGCTATGACTCCGACCGCGACGACCGCGATTCCCGCCGTAACCGGATCTCGGTGACCTTTGACGTGGCGGTCCCGGCCGGCGTGCGCGTGAGCGCCCACACCGTGAACGAGGGCGTCTCCGTCACCGGCGCCACGTCCGAAGTGGTGGCCGGCACCGTGAACGGCGGCGTGACGGTGGAGACCGATGGCGGGCCGGTGTCGGCCAGCACCGTGAACGGATCCGTGCACGTCACGATGCTGCACTACCAGCCCACACGTGACATGCGCTTCAGCAGCGTGAACGGATCGGTGGTGGTGGAGTTCGGCGGCAATATCGACGCCGACATAGACCTGCAGACCGTGAACGGACGGTTTGTGAGCGACTTCCCCGTGACCTTGAATGGGCGCATCGATCCCAGGCACCTGCGGGCCACGCTGGGCAAGGGCGGGCCCACCATCCGCATTCGCACCGTGAACGGAAACGTGGAGCTTCGCAAGCACTAAGGCGCCACGGGTTTGCGCGAGGAAAGCCACCCCGCACTGGCACCCGACCCCTCCAACCGGGTACAATTCGGGCAGTCGATCCTCACCCTCTCAGGAGCGCTCCGGATCATGGGTTTCTCGCAATATCAGGTGGGCACGGCACCTCGCGTGTTGTCGGGGCTGGAACGGGCGTCACTCGTCCGCCGCACGTACGGCCTCGTCTTTGTCGGCATCGTCGTCACGCTGCTGGGCGCCGCGTTCGCCACCACGCAACCATCCCTGATGTACGCCGTGGCCGCGCACCCGTTCATCTCGGCCATCTGCTGGTTTGTGCCGCTGTTCATGGCCCAGTCACAGGCCCGCAACTTTCCGCGCAACATCATCCTCACGCTGCTCTTCACCTTCATCGTGGGCATCTGGCTCGCGCCGATGCTGGTGTTTTACGCGAAGATGCAGCCGGGCGTGCTGGCCCAGGCGGGCGTGCTGACCTTCTCCACCTTTGGCATCCTGACGCTGTACGCCATGTTCAGCCGGCGGGACTTCAGCGCGTGGGGCGGGTTCTTCATCGTTGGGTTGTGGGTGCTGCTCGGCACGATGGTACTCGGGTTCTTCTTCCCGAGCGTCGGCGGCTCGATGTGGATCTCCGGCGCTGGCGTGTTCGTCTTCGCGGGCCTGCTGGTGTTCGACACCTGGCGCATCACGCGGAGCGGAAGGTTCAGTGACCAGGACTACGTGTTCGCGGCCGTGACCATTTATCTGGACTTGCTGAACCTGTTCCTGTTCATCCTGTCGCTGCTGGGTGGCAATCGACGCAACTGACGCGCGGCGGCCTGGTGGACAAGGATTTCCACCAGGCCGCTTACACCCGCTGCCACCTGATGCCCGGCGGCAGCGCCCCCGCCGAAGCGAGGCCCCGGTGAGGATTCAGCCGGTAGTCCTATGAACGCGCCAGTCGGCGACCAAAGGCGCGCACCCGGAACGCCAGCACCGTGAGCAGGATGCCAAAGCTCACCGCATAGATGGCCACCAGCCAGAGCAGCACGAGCAGGCCGGCCGCCGGGTTCACCATGAGCACCACGCCGAACACCACCGAGGCCAGGCCGGCGAGTATGAGCAGCCACTCACCCGCGATCTCCCTCCGCAGCCGGATCGCGGCCACGATCTCCAGCGCGCCGGTGGCAATCGCCCAGATCGCGATATAGAACAGGAGGACCAGCGCCAGGAGCGACGTGCCAGGCTGCAGCCAGGCCAGGACACCGAACACGATCGCGATGACGCCGCGCAACAGCAGCACCCACCAGTCGCGGGCCAGGACTGCGGCCATGTGCTCCTCAACCGTGTGCATCATTAGTCCCGCTCCTTTCGGTTCAGGGTGAAATTACGCCTGCGCGGCTCCCGCCTCGTCAATCCGCGCCGCGAGGTCCAGGTCCAGTTGCGTCACGCCTCCCGCCGAATGGGTGGAAAGCACGAACGTCACCTTGGTATACCGGATGTCGATATCCGGATGATGATCCATCGCGTCCGCCAGCCCGGCCACGATCGCCACAAAGGCAATGCCGTCGGCGAAGTGCGGGAACGTGAACGTCCTGGTGATGGCGCCGCCACGGCGGGCCCACCCGCTCAACCCGCCCAGCGCGCGCTGGATCTCCACATCCGATAGTTTTGTCGCCATGCCGCACCTCCAGTGTGCCCGGGTGACGGGCGGAAGCGCCATCGACGCGGGCCCCTCTTCAACCTATGCACCCCGGACGCGCCGCGATACGGCCGGCCGCGCGGGCTTGCTGCTCGGCCTCTTTCTCGCGCTGACTGCCAGCACGGCAGGGGCCCAGGCGCCCGCCTCAACGCTCCCGGGGGCCACCGCGCACGCCGCCGCCGCTCCTGCCGCCGCCGCACCCGCACCCGCGGCGTCAGCACTGGCGCCGTCAGCACCCGCACCATCACCACCCGCGCGCACGCGGAGGGCCTGGATGCGATTCGCCGCCGGCTTCGCCACGAGCCTCCTGGCCCACGAATCGGCGCACGTCGCCGCGTCCCTGCTCCAGGGCGCGCATCCCACGTTCGGGCTCGACCGCGGCCGCCCGACGGTCTACTCCGGCATCGACGCGACCGCCAACCCGCACAAGCAGTTCATGTTCTCCAGCGCCGGTCTCGACGCGCAGGCCATCATCGATGAGGTCATCCTCGACACCCCGTCCCACGGCGGCGGCGCGTTCCAGCGCGGCGTGCTGAGCGGTGGCCTGGCCACCACGGTCTTCTACCTCACCCTCGGCCGCACCGCCAAGGTGAGCGACATCGCCTACATGAAGAAGACCTCCGGGCTCACGTCCACGCAGATCGCCCTCATCTACGGCGGCGTGGCGCTCCTCCATTCCGTGCGCATCGCGCGCGATGGGCACTTCGCGGGCTTCTTCGTACACCCCGGCCCGCCCAACGGGCTCCGCGTCGGCGTCATCCTGCGCTGACCCTCACCGCCTGGGCGGACCCAGCACGCGACCATCGGGATACTCCGCCAGCACCCGAAGGTCGAGCGCCCGGATG
Source organism: Gemmatimonadaceae bacterium (assembly GCA_035700805.1). GTDB lineage: Bacteria > Gemmatimonadota > Gemmatimonadetes > Gemmatimonadales > Gemmatimonadaceae > JAGWRI01. The sequence goes on from DASSOG010000022.1 coordinate 10,574, forward strand.
AGCGAATCAGTATTCACGAAGGCCGGGCTGCTGGCCCGAAAGGCCAGCACCACCCCGCCACCACCCCGCGCCGCCAGCGTGTCGCCAAACGCGCGGAGGGTGGCCGCGTCGCCCGACACGGGAATCCCGCGCACGGGCCGGCCCAGCTCCAGCCACGCGGCCGACGGCCAGTTGGTGTAGAGCGGCCCCGACGCGCCGTCGCCCCGCACCCATCCGAACAGTTGCGACCCGCGCCACGTGTCGGAGGCCAGGCCCGACCCGTTGGCCAGCGCATCGCGCACGCGCGCGTGCGACACGGCCAGGGACGCCGCACTCCAGACGACGACGACCACCACCATCGCCACGCGCGCAAGCCGCGGGGCCGACCGCGCCCACGTGCCCGCCGCCACGGCCACTCCGGTGGAGAGCAGCAGCACAAAGGGCGCCATGGCCCGATCGTCCAGCGGGACCACGCTTCCCATCGCCGCCTGCACCACAAGGGCTGCCAGGTAAAAGGCCGCCAGCAACCCGGCGGCGCCGAGCACGCGCCCGGCCATGAGCTGGGGTATGTGGGTGGAACTCTGCACCGGGGCGTCGCGGGGAATAAGCCGGTACAGCCGGCTCACCCGCCGCGCGCCCACGACCAGGGCAAGCAGCGCGAGCGCCGCCACGACCATCGCGGGCACCCACACCCAGCCCCGGCCAGGCACACCGGGCGCCAGCCACGCCAGCGCGCCGCGGACAACCCCGCCCACGGAAGCGTTCGTCGGCACGATGCCGGCCGCGGCGCCCAGCCCAGCCAAGGCGTCCGCCCCACCGAGCTGCGAAGGCGCCACCCGGACGCGCCACATCCACACCGCACCCAATACCACTCCCGGTATGAGCGCCGCCACCGCGCGTCGCACCCGGACCGCCCGGCGCTCTCCCCGCAGCAGCATCCATACCGGCACCGCCAGCACGAACGCCGCGCCCGTGTAACGCACCCCGAAGGCAAGCGCGGCGCACAGTCCCGCCACGGCCGCCGCCTCCGGCGCCGCCACCATCACGGCAAGCGTCAGGGCCAGCAACGCCAGGAAGAGGGGCCCGCTCAAGGCCGACAGATGCAGGTCCACCATGATGGGCATCACCAGCAGCGCCAGCCCCAGCAGCAGCGCCACCCCGGCCCCCGCGGCATCGCCCACCACCGCCAGCAGGACGGTCATGGCCACGAACGCCGAGAGCGCCTCAACAAGACGTGCCGCCTGCGCGGCCGGGAGCCCGAAGTACGTGGGCAAGGCTACCGCAATCGGGAATCCCGGTGGCAGCTTTTCCGGTATCACACTGCTGTCCGGATCGCTCCACCCGGCCATCGGTACGCGGTATCCGTGCCCGTCGGCCAGCGATTGGGCCGCGCCAAGGTACAGGGCCGACGCCACCTCCAGCCCGGGCCCCGGCGGTTCGGTCACCGTGAGCACCATCGAGAACGCCAGGCTGCCCATGACCAGCGCCAGCAGCCGCACCAGGAACTGCGTGCTGCGCCAGACGCGCGTGGCGTTGCGATTCAATCCGAAGAGGTTTCTCACGGGGCACAAGATAGGTCGCGGGTTGCCGCTACGAAGCCCCGATTTTCAAGATTCGGCGTTCGTTCGGGATCATCCCGATCCGTCGGGATCGGCCCCGGCCTGCCCTTCTTCGCGCGCCAGGCGCCGGGCCCAGTAGCCCACGTCGGTGATCAGCACTTCGAGCTGACGCGCGTCCGCGCGCTCCGACGTCGCATAATCCGCCACATGAATGGAACTCGTCCGCACCGGGATGCCGTCCGCTTCTTCCAGGGTCAGCCCCAGCGCATCCCGCGAGTTGTGGTAGCGCTCCAGTTTCGCGTTGTCCACCACACTGCCGCCGGCCACGGGCACGGCCTCACGGAAGAGCCGGAACACCGGCTCTACCAGCTCATACCCGATGCCGGGTCGAAATGCACCCCGCGCCATCCCCTGACCTGGCGACGCTTCCTCCAGCTCGGAATAGCCGATCACCACGCCCGCCAGCCGCACCACATGGCGCGCGGACTTCGTGCCACTGGTCATGGGACTTCCCGGGCAGGAGCCGACGCGGTGGTGTCCACCACGAACGGCACGATCCGGCAACTGAACTGTGATTCCACCATGTGCCTCAGGCTCCACGCTTGAGATAACGCTCACGCAGGATACGAGCATGGTGCCGCTCGTGACCAGCCGCAATCCAGGCCAGCGCCCGCGCGGTCACCGGTACCGAATTCGCCGACCCGGCCCGGCGCGACTCCTCGTCGCTCATCCCCGCGAACAGGGCCACCGTGGCCGCCCGCACCGCGCCGAACTCGGACAGCAGCTCCGCCATCGTGCGACGCCCGAATTGCGCGCTGACAACGTACGTATCCTGGTCGAACCCAGCCAGCGGGGTCGCATCGCCGCGGCAGATGCGCAGCGCGCGGTACGCGAAGATCCGCTCGGTATCGGTCACGTGCCCCACCACTTCCTTGATGGTCCACTTGTCCGGCGCATACCGGTGTTCCGCTTGCTCGGCGGACAGCCCGCCGAGCAACGCCGTCAGGTCCACGGCCTGTTGCCGCAGCGTCGCCACGATGTCGCCGTCGGGCACGCCCTCCACGTAGTTGGCGTAGAAGGGGGCGAACTCATCGGCCTTGGGGCGCTGGATGCCACTCATGCGTGTTTCCTCCTGTTGGGGTCTGGGCAGTGGATGGCGCGGGGAGCGTGGGCGCCGGGACGCCCGGGATGGACAGCCTGATCACGACGGGCTGGCTCTCGTTGCCGGCACGGTCCACCGCGATCACGCCCACGGCGTCGGCGCTGCCGGCCGCGCCGGTGAGCGTATCGGCCCGCGCCGAAGCCGGCAGGATGCGGGTGTACCACCGCCCGTCTGCACGGGCCTGCACCACCCAGCGCGCGGGCGGCGCGAGCGTGTCGCCCGCCGAGAAGCGCACGAGCGTCACAGCGTCCTCCACCCGGCCGGCGCGGACCAGGGGAGGAGCCGGCGGAATGGAGTCCAGCCACGGAAACGCCGGCGCCAGCGCCGGCTCCGCGTACGGGCCCGCCAGCAGCCGTTCATCGAGGCTGTCGGCGTCGGTCATCAATGCGGACATACTGAAAAGAATATCCCCGTCTGCGCCGGCCTGGTCCCGCGTGAGCCGGATCTGGTCCACGATCTCCGACGCCGGCCACGGGCGCGCCTTGCCGGGCGGATCGGCCACGCGCATGGCATAGTGCCCGGGCCAGATGTGCCGACCCTGCACGTCCTGCCGCACCCACCAGCTCAGCAGGGAGGGATAGGACTGGGCGGGCTGATCGATGCGCCAGTAGAGCTGCGGCGCCAGATAGTCCACCCACCCGCGCTGCAGCCAGAGGCGCGAATCGGCAAATAGCTGGTCGTACGCATCAAAGCCCTGGATGCCTGGCGGGTTGGAGGGACGCCAGATGCCGAACGGGCTGATCCCCACCTTCACCCAGGGCTTGGCGCGCTTCACCTGTGCGTACAGCTCCTGCACAAAGGTGTTGATGTTCTGCCGGCGCCAGTCATCGCGCCCCAGCGTCCCGCCCGCGCGCCGGTACGCGCGGTACGTGGCGGCATCCGGGAATTCCACGATGCGCCCACCCCGGGTCACCGGATACGGATAGAAGGTGTCGTCCAGGTGCACGCCGTCCACGTCGTAGCGCGTTACGACATCCATAATGACTCGCAACGCCCGCGTACGCGCCGCGGGGTTGCCGGGGTCCATCCACTGGTAGCCGCCGTAGCGGTACACCATGCCCGGCGACGTGCGGCTCACGTGATTGGCCGCCGCGGGCCCGTTGTCTCCCGGGTAGCGCGCGCGGAACGGGTTGAACCAGGCGTGCAGCAGCAGCCCGCGCGCGTGCGCCTCGCGCACCGCAAAGGCCAGCGGGTCCCACAGCGGGTCGGGCGCCTGCCCCATGCGCCCCGTCAGGTACGCGGACCAGGGCTCGATCTTGGACGCGTACAGCGCATCGGCCGACGGGCGCACCTGGAAGATCACCGCATTCAGGTGCAGCTCCGCGACGCGATCCAGGATGGCCGTAAGTTCCCGCTGCTGATCGGCGGTGCTCAGCCCGGGCTTCGAGGGCCAGTCGATATTGTTGACCGTGGCCACCCACACCCCGCGAAACTCCCGCTGCACCGGCGGCGGGACGATGGATGTGTCGGGCCGCGCGCCACTCGGCGCCAGGCCGAGCTTCGCGGGCGGCTGTGCCGAGGCGGAAAGAGCTGCGACGGCGATCAGCACGGTCGCACCGGAGATTCGCATGCCTTAAGCTACTCGGCAGGGATACACGTCATGAACCGCCGCGGCTGGCGGATGGCACGAGGTCGACGGGGCCAGCCCTAGGTTCACACAGTCGTCCGCGCTATTGTTCATCCGTTCCGCGACGAGACGAGAAGACGATCGAAAATGGCCAGACAACGCCCTCGCTCCACGAAAAGGAAGACCGTCCGACGCACCCGCAGTGCCAAGGGCCCGGGATCGTGCTACTACGTGCAGCCCGGCAAGCGCGGCGCCGTGATCGTCTTGCGCAAGCCCTGCGGCAACCGCGCCACCCCGAAGGTGTGTGGCGTGATGCCCAGCCGCGCGCACGCCAAGGCCCTGGTGGAACAGCTCGAGCGCGCGGAATCAGCAGTCAACGACCTGTTCTATGAGGCCACGGACGACGGCATCGAGGCGCTCGAGGCAGTGCTGGCCGCGTGCCGCGAGGCCGTGCTGGCCCGGCTCCCCGTGTCGCCCACCCGCGCCGAGGCCATGCAGGAGCTTCAGGCACAGGCGACCGACGGGACAACCGATGAGGGTGAGCAGGCCCCGGATTAGCCCTGGCCGAATCCTGTTGCGCTCTAGCGCACTAGAGCACTAAGTTTTCGCATGGACATTTCGCTGCAGCCCGACGACCGGCGACCCGTCTTCGTCCAGATCGCCGACGCGATCCGCGCCGCCATCGCCTGCGGTCAGCTCATGGTTGGCGACGCCCTCCCCCCGCTCCGATCGCTGGCCCCCCAGCTCGGCGTACACCCCAACACGGTGCTCCAGGCCTACCACGAACTCGCCGCCACCGGCGTGGTCGAGGCGCGCCGCGGCAGCGGCACCTTCGTTCGCCACGCGGCGCGGGGAATCGGCGAACGCCGAGTGCTGGCTGATCAGGTGGCCGACCGCGCACTGCGCGACGCCTACGCCCACGGCCTGACCCCGGACGACCTGACGGCGGCCCTCTCCCGCGCCGCCGCCCGCCCTCAGCCCTGACCCGCCTCCAGCGCGTCCAGCCAGGCCCGTCGCACCTCGCTCGCCCCGCGCGCATTGGGATCCAGCGGCGACCGGCGCCAGTACCAGCGATCCTTCGCCTCGGCGGACACGCCATGCCCCAGGAAGCGGGCGTGCAGGTCGGCCAGCAGCGTGCCCGGCGTCCCGGCGGCCAGCGTCCGGATGCGCTCGTTCACCATGGCCAGCGCCTCGATGCGCACAGGCTGGGTGGCCGTGCTCACGCCCGGCAGCAGGGCCGTGCCATCCGAGGGGTCGCACACGGTGGCCAGCACGAGCGTGCTGTTGGGCCGCAGCTTCCGGAGCGCATCGACCTGGAACTCGTATGCGTCCGCGATGTCCGTGGCCGCCTGGTGCGTGACCGCCGCGGGGGCCCGCCGGGCGAGGAGGCTCATGAGCTCACTGGCTCCCACCGTCAGGGTCATCAGCGTTCGCGCATCGCCTGCCTGCGCGGTGGCAAGCTGCTCACCGAATACGTCGCCAATGGTGGCGCCGTCTTCCACGAACGAGCGGAACGTGATGCCGGGAGAGGCCGTGACCAGGTCGCGCCCCGCGAACTCTGGCCAGCGCGCGTCGTCGTTGCGGTAGAGCAATGAAGCCGCGCCCAGGGGCGCCACCACGCCGGCTGCCGGCCGCCGCTCCAGCGCCACGGCCACGGTGGTCGCCCCCGCGTCCAGCGCCGGATAGAGGTCGCCGGAAGACGAGTCACCGAACGCCAGGTATTCCTCAAAATCCACGGGCAGGGCTCGTACGTGGCGCCGCGGCGCCACGCCAGGTCAGAGGTCCGCGACGAGTCCGCGCGTGGCCAGGATGCGTGCCACCGTCTCGCCAATCTTCGCGTTGGGGGTGCTGGCGCCGGCCGTCACGCCCACGCGCACCGGGCCATCGGGCAGCCAGCGCTCCCGGTCCGCTTCCTCGTGGTGGATGCCCGCCTTGCGATAGTGCACCGTGCCACGCTCCGGATCAATGCCCGCGGCGGTATCCACGTGGTACGTCGGCACGCGCTCACTGCACAGCGCCGCCAGCGAAATGGTATTACTGGAGTTGAATCCGCCAATCACCACCATCACGTCCAGCGGCTGCTGCAGCAGTTCCGTCACCGCATCCTGCCGCTCCTGCGTAGCGCTGCAGATGGTGTCGAACGTGCGGAAGTCAGCCGCGCGCGCCTCAGCCCCGTACCGGCGCTCGATGGCCGCGCCCACGGCTTCGCCGATGGCCAGCGATTCCCGCGCCAGCATGGTGGTCTGGTTGGCCACGCCAATGCGCCGCAGGTGCCGCGCCGGGTCGAACCCTGGCGACACCGCGCGCGCAAAGCGCTCCAGGATGGTCGCGGCGTCCACCCGGCCCTCGATGAAGCCGCACACCAGTTGCGCCTCGTCCATGTTGCGGACCACGATGTACTGGCTGTCCGGATACTTGCCGAGCTGCGACGCGGTGGCGCGCGTCTCCTCGTGGTAGTACTTGCCGTGGATCAGCGCCGTGAGCCCGTCCCGCCCGTAGCTCTCCACGCGCTTCCAGACGTTGAGCACCGACCCGCAGGTGGTGTCCACCAGCACGCACCCGATGGTGCGCAGCGTCGCGAAGTCGTCCACTGTCACGCCGAACGCCGGCATGATCACCACGTCCTCCGCGCGCACGCCGCTGAAGTCGAACTTCTCGTCGCGGGGGCGCAGGATCTCGATGCCCATTTCCTGCAGGCGCCCGTTGACGAACGGGTTGTGGATGATCTCGCCTACCAGGAAGATCCGCTTGTCGGCAAACTTGCGGCGCGCCTGGTACGCGTACTCCACGGCGCGCTCCACGCCGTAGCAGAAGCCGAAGTCCCGGGCCATGTGGATCGAGACATCGCCCACCGCCATGGTGTAGTCGTTGGCGCGCAGGTAGTCCACCAGCCGGCCGTCGTAGTCCGACGCGAGGTCGCCCCGGACTTCGGTCTTGAGGCCGAAACCCTTGCGGAAGTAGACGGGTGATTCTGCGGCGTTCGCCATGCCCGCAAATCTAGCGCGACGGGGGCGACCGGGCCTATCTTGCCCCGACGGCCCGCCGCGCATCGCCGTCGCCGTCCCCGCCCGCGCGCCACGACATCCCCGCCCCTGACCCCGCCGCATGAGCGACCACTTCGACCTCGTTGTGATTGGCGCCGGCCCGGCCGGCGAGAAGGGCGCTGCCCAGGCGGCGTACTTCGGCAAGCGCGTCTGCATCATTGAACGCGCGCCCAGGCCCGGCGGCGCCGCGGTGAACACCGGCACCATCCCCTCCAAGACGCTCCGCGAAACCGCCCTCTACTTCAGCGGCATCCGCCAGCGTGGCCTCTACGGCATTGACCTGCGCGTGAAGCGCGACATCTCCGTCCGCGACTTCATGCAGCGCGAGCGCTCCGTGGTGGAAACCGAGTGGGAGCTGATCGGCGAGAACCTCAACCGTCATGCCATCGAGTCCATCCAGGGCTCGGCCCGCTTTCACGACGCGCACACGGTGGAAGTGGAGCGCTATGGCAAGCCGACGCGCCGCATCACGGGCGACGTCATCCTCGTGGCCACGGGGTCGCACCCGCAGCCGCCGGAGAATTTCGAGATCGACGGCACCGTGGTGGTGGACAGTGACTCGCTGCTGACGGTGCAGAAGATCCCGCGCCGCATGATCGTCATCGGCGGCGGCGTCATTGGCTGCGAGTACGCCTGCACCTTTGCCGCGCTGGGCGTGCGCGTCACCATCGTCGACGCCAAATCGCGCCTGCTGGCGCACCTGGACGCCGAGCTCAGCGAAGCCCTGCGACAGCAGGTGACCGCGCGGCTGGGCATCGTCATCCACGCCGATACCACCGCCAGGGCCGTGGCACTGCACGACGGCTACGCTGACGTGACCCTCTCCGACGGGACGGTGCTGTCCGCCGAGTGCGTGCTCTACTGCGCCGGCCGCCACGGCACGGTCGCGGACCTGGGACTCGAGGCCCTCGGCGTGAAGACGAATGCGCGCGGCTACCTGCAGGTGGACGAGCACTACCACACGGGCGTGGGCAACATCTATGCGGCCGGCGACGTGATCGGCTTTCCCGCGCTGGCCTCCGTGTCCATGGAACAGGCCCGGGTCGCCGTGTGTCATGCCTTCGAGCTCAAGTACAAACAGCGCGTGGCCGCGCTGCTGCCGTACGGCGTGTGGACCATCCCGGAAATCGCCACGGTGGGTGAGAGCGAGGATTCCCTCAAGCGGCGCAACGAGCCCTATGAAGTCGGTCGCGCTTCATACCGGCTCAACCCGCGCGGGCTCATCCTGGGCGACGTGGACGGCTTCCTGAAGATCCTCTTCCGCCCCGACGACGAGCGCGTGCTCGGCGTCTCCATCGTGGGCGATTCAGCATGTGAGCTCATCCATGTGGGCATGACGTGCATGAGTTTTGGGGGCACGCTGGACTTCTTCATCCAGAGCGTCTTCAACTATCCGTCGCTGGCGGACGCCTACAAGTACGCCGCATACGACGGCCTGCAGGCGCTGGCCCGCCGCTACGCGCGCACCAGCGGCCTGCCGACCAGCGGCGAGCACCCGGCCATCACCGACGGGTGACCCGGGGCGGCCCGGCTCGCTTGCCACGCCGTGACGGTCGCCCCATGTTTCCCCCTCCGCGCGTCCCTGCTCCACTTCCCGTCCGTGAGCCTCCCCCGCCCCCTCCACGCTTCACCTGCCCCTGACAACGGCCAGGTATACGTGTATCTGGGAGAGCGGCTGTGGCTGGACTTCGTGAATTCCGACACGACGGCCACCGACGCGCTCGCGGAATTCGAGTCCCTGGTCCGCTGGCTGGAGGGCGCGCACGTGATTGACGCCGACCGGGCGTCGGGCATGCGGCGCCGTGCCCGGCAGCAGCCCGCCGGCGCCAGCGCCGCGCTGATGGACGCCCGCCGAGTTCGCTCGGCGCTCCGCGACCTGGCCGAGCACGGGGCCCGTGACCCGGCGCGGCACCAGGAGGCGGTGGCCGAGATCAATCGCGTCCTGGGCCGAAGCGCCGGCACGCGCCGGCTTGAGGCGCGCGAGGATGGCTCGTACCTCCGGACGTTCGTCCCGGGCGGGGACGCCTTTGCGGGGCTCATGATCCCCCTGGTCGAGTCAGCCGCCGACGCGCTCATCCTGGGGGAGCTGGCGCGGGTGCACCGGTGCGCGAACCCGCGCTGTACATGCGTGTTCTACGATACCACCCGGAACGGTGGCCGCCGGTGGTGCGACATGGCCACGTGCGGCAATCGCGCCAAGGCCGCCCGCCACCGGCGCCGGGCGCGGCGCCTACCCTGACCGGCCGCGGCGCCCCCGCCGCGGCTTGCCGCCGCGACGCGCTTTTCCGCCGTGACCGGAGTTTCGCCCGCCCCCCGATTTAGCATCGCCGTCCGCCCGGCGTCGGTCACGACCCCGTTTGCCGCGTCGCTCGCCATGCGGCCGCCCCACCGCCCGCAGTTCGTCGGGGGAAAAGGGCCGCGCCAGCAACTCCTGCAGCTCGTCAAGCGAATCGGCGCGCACCGCCCCGCGCTTGCCCCGCGTGACCACGAACCGCAGCGGCCGGTCGAGCACAGGTAGCTCCTGCGCCACCAGGGTGCGCGCCACCTTCTCGGGAATGCGCAGCCGCGCCACGCCGAGCGGGCCAGTGTCGGAATCTTCCACGTCGTAGTGGATCTCCACGGCGTGGCCGCGCACTTCGGCGCGCGACGGAAGCGCCGCCAGGCGCGACCGCTGCTCCGCGGAAACGAACGCATCCGGGTCGAACTCCAGGCGCGCGCGGTGAAACCCGTCCATGGAAGTCACCGACGCGAGCTGGCCCGCGTAGTGGGCCGTCAGCTCCGCGAGCCCGAGCCGCGGCGTGGTTCCGCCCGAGCGGCGCCAGGCCTCTCGCACCCCTTCCACGGCGGCCGCATTCCGCCGGGCGGCAGGATGTCGCGATTCGCCCCGGGCCACGGCCTCGGCCAGCAGCTCGCGCGCGCGCCCTTCCTGCCCCGCGGGGAACTCGTCCACGTCACGGACGTCCCGCTCCAGTTCGAACCCGAAGTACTCCACGCGCCGCACCACCACCAGCGTCCCCTGTCGCCGCCGCGCGTCATATGAGAGTTCTGGTTCGTCGCGCGTGGCATACTGGCGAATGAGCGCGGCCGGTATCTGCGTTCCCTCGATGCCGGCGTGCGCCACGCCAAAGCGATCGGCAAAGTAGCGCAGGTCGCCGGCAATGGCCCCCATGCTCCCGCACACGCTCGTCTTCGAGACTCGCGCCTCGTCGCCGCCGGCGGTGAGTTCATCAATCACCAGCGTGAACGGCATGAAGCGAGCCAGCAGGGCCTGGAAGGCCGCGAGCGTCGCCTCACTGGCCCGCGGCATCCGGCTCGGCAGCGGCAACCCCACCGCGCGGTACACGCTGGCCATCCCCAGCGCCGCGTCTTCCACCGCCTTTACCAGCACGCCGCGCCCCTCGGCCCAGCGCTCCGCGCGCTCCTCGTCAAACACGTGGCGCGGCAGCCCGTACACCTCCCCCATGGAGCCGGCGCGGGCAAAGGCCTCCGCATACACGTTGTAGGCCGTCAGGTGGTCGCTGCCGGCCACCACCAGCCCCGAGAGGTCCCGCTCCATGCGCGTCATCCGGTGCAGCGAATCCACGGAACTCATCACCGCCAGGTACGGCATCAGGTCGTCGTCCGCGTTGGCAATCAGCTCCGCCCACGGCCGCTCCACCGGCAGCGCCTCCACGGTCCGGCCGTAGGCCGTCAGCCGCCCGTCTTCCACCACACCTCGCCGCTCGAGCAGCGCCACCGCCGCCCGATACGCCGTGCGGTCCAGCGGCACCGGAAGCTCCAGGTCGTCCGCGCGCACACCCAGCGCCGCGCAGGTGATGGCCACGCGCTCCGAGTCGCCGGCAAGCTGGAACTCGGGCGCCGTGGGCTCCAGCGACGCGAAGTCAATGTCCTGGTCGGACAGGATGTACACATGCCCGCCCGCCACGCGCCCATGCACCCGTCCCGCCATCTGCAACATCTCATTGGCACCCAGGTGCAGTTGCGTGAGCACGTTGCGCCCGTGATCGATGATGTTCGCAAACCGCGTGTCATCGATGATCACCGTGTCCAGCCCGTGCACGTTGAGGGCGCTCTGGCCGGCCGCGGTCATCGCCAGGAAGAACGGCTTCCGCTCGCCACCGTCCAAAAAGGGACGGATCACGCGAATGGGCTCGCCCCCATGATAGAACGCGACGTTCATCTTCGGCGCGCGCTCCGCCACGAGTTCCGCCGCCTCCTCCACGCCGCGGCGCGTGGGGACGAACAGCGCCACCCCGCGCCGCTGGCGCTGGAACTGCTGCAGCGTGCGATAGTCCAGGAAGTCGCGGACGCGACGGTTGAGCACGCGCACCTTCGCCGCCTTGTCGGCATCGAACGCGTACACCTGGAGCACGTCGTCGCTGTTCAGGTATCGCTTATAGAACGCGGGATCCACCGTGGCCGACAGCCAGACAAAGCGACACCCGGCCCGCTTGCCCAGCGCCAGGCAGAGCTCCAGCTCCGCCGAGGTCTGGTGGATTTCGTCCACCACCAGCGTATCGGCGGCGCCAATGTCGCCCTCCTGGAACCAGCGCCGCGCGATGCCCGTGGTCACGATCACCACGTTCCACGTGGGGGTCTCGGGCGTGGCCTCGCGCTCGCGATTCACCACGCCGACCCGGAGGTCCGTGGTGCCCAGCAGCTCCTCGGCAATGGGCCGGATGGCCAGCGTCTTGCCCGAACCGGTGCCCGCAACAATGCCAAAGCCCTTCCGCGCCCGCGCCAGCTCCCGCACGCGCGCGCCGAAGTGCGTCTCCAGGAAGGTCTCGATGTGCAGGCCGAGCGCCAGCTCGATCGTCTCGCAGGCCGCGCGGGTGGGCGCAATGACAATCACGCGCCCCGCCGGCGTTACCGCGCGGACAAAGGCGTCGTGATCGGGCGGGAGGGTGCGATCATGGACCGGACGTGTCACGATGGCGGAACCTGCACGCATGCAGGCCCCGCGGGAACCCCACAGGTCACCCGCGCACGCGCGAGCTGTCGGGGTGCGCCCTGGCGGTGGAGTCCGGCTTCACTGGCGGAACCGCCTTGTGTGGGTCGGACTTCTTCGCGGAGTCGCCGGCCCTGCGCCCGGCATGCGAGGAGTCCGGCAGCCTGGGTTCCAGCCCCTTGGGCAGCGGCGCCAGGCCCCTGAGCGGCAGGTCGCGCCCGCCGGCGCGTGGATTGCCCGCGCGTCCATCGGAGTCGGCCGGCAGGAAGTCATCGCCAAAAATGACCTGACTCCTGGGCGGCCGGTTGCGCAGCGCCGATGCACAGTCGGTGGGCGCCGGCTGGCGGCTGGCGGGGACACCTTCGAGCCAGATCCGACACATGCCCGCCGGCGGCCGCAGCGCCACCGGGATGAGCCGAGCCGCGGACTGCGGACGCTGTGCGGCCGCGGACGTGGCAAGCCCGAGCCCGCAGGCCACGGCGACAAGGAAAATTGGCTTCATGAATGCACGCAGACGGCAACCTGGAAAACGCGACACCTCCTCGACGACCGGGGGGGTAGGACGTCATACCCCCTGAGCGACGCCGGGTTCGGTGCAAAGGTGAGGCGCGCCCCCGCAGGATGCAAACCCCGCGGGCACGGGGTTCCGGCGCTCACGACACGGACGAGGCTGCCCAGTGTCACGGCGCGCGGCTAGTCCCGTGGCGGCGGCCACGGCACATGGGTCAGCGTCGCCAGCCGCTGGATGAGCGTGTCCTGGTACGCCACCACGGCGCGCAGTGAGTCGAGTTGGTACGTGGCATCGGCCAGGTCCTGTTGCATGTTCTGCACGGCCGTCCCCATGTCCATCACGGCCTGCGCCATGTTGGTCTGGGTGCGCGGATTCACGCAGCTCCCCAGCAGGAGGACAAGGGTGAGCGGCGCAAGCAGCCGGTGGGTGCGCATGGTCGGGATGCCTCGGCATGAGGGTGTGGCAGGAAGATGGATGGCGGCGCCGGTGGCGTCCACGGCGTGCCGCGGGTTCACGCTGCGCGGGAACGATGCCAGGGGCCGCCGCCATCGATCCACCTTGCGGCATGCGCCACACTCGCGGAAATACCCTGCTGGAACTGGTGATTGTGCTGGCCATGACCGGGCTGCTGCTGGGAATCGTCGGACCGCCGGCGGCCGCCATGATGGATCGCGCCGCGGTGCGGGCGGCGGGCGATGACCTGGTCACCTGGTTCGCGCGCGCGCGGCGCGAGGCGCTGGCCCGCCGCCGTCCCGTGTGGCTGGTGCTCGATACGCTGCACCGCCGCGCCCTGCTGCGCGTACCCGGCGTGGGAACACGGACGCGCCCACTAGGGTCCATCTATGGTGTGACACTGAGCGTCACCCGCGACTCAATGGCCTACGACGCCCGGGGCTTCGGCTACGGGGCGGCCAACCTGACGGTGGTGCTCAGCCGGGGACGGGTGAACGAATCGGTGATCGTCTCCCGCCTGGGCCGGGTACGGCGCCAGTAGCGGGAGGGGGTAATGCGCTTTCAGCAGTAGATTTCCGCGCTCGATGAGGTCCGAAGGCCGACGGGACTTGCCGGTGACCCACATCACGCGGGCCGCCATGTGACGCCCTACTGCCGGGGGTGAGTTATTCCTGATGAGATGACCGACGACGCTGCCGACGTGCGGCGAGTGCTCAACGGGGACGTTGATGCCTACGCCACACTGGTCGATCGGTACTACGAGCAGTGCGCTCGGTACGCCGTACGGATGCTGGGGAACCGCGACGACGCGGAAGACGCGTTGCAGGCCACCTTCCTCCGGGCGTATCGCGCACTGGGCAAGTACCAGGAGCGGGACCGGTTCAGTGCCTGGCTCTACCGCATCCTGGTGAACCAGTGCCGGAGCCTCGCAGCGCGGCGAGCGCGGCATGAGCGGGTGTTCGTGCGGGAAGAAGCAGCGCTGGCAAATGCCACGGATGAACACGCGGTGGTGGGATGGTCGGGCGAGGACGAGGAGTTCGTACAGCGGGTGCTTGGCGAGCTGGAGCCGCTGCTGCGCGAGGCGTTCCTGCTGAAGTACATCGAGGAGATGAGCTACGAGGAGATGTCGGCGCTCACGGGCGCGGGAGTCTCCGCGTTGAAGATGCGAGTGAAGCGCGCGGCCGACCAGCTGCGCCAACGGTGGGAGCGGATCAAGCATGACTGAGTTTGAACGGGAGCCCCAGGAGGCATACGTGGCGTGGATCGCGCGCGAAGCGCGCCGCCCCGTCGCGCTCTCGCCCGACCTCCGCGCCCGCATTGTCCGCGAGGCGCGGGCCCTGCCGCGACCGGTGCGCCCGCGCCGCAGCCTGAGCTGGATCACCGCGCCACGCCCCGTCACCAGGGCCCCGCTCACCAGCGCGCTGCTGGCCGCCGGCCTGGTGGGCATCGGCGTACTCGGCACGCTCACCCTGACTCACCGGGACGGCCGCCAGACGGCCGGGCAGCAAGCGACTGCCGCTGCGACCTCGCAGCTCCCGGCGTCCAATCGCGTGGTGGTGCACGAGTTCGTGCTCCACGCGCCCGCAGCATCGCACGTCTCACTGGTGGGCGACTTCAACGGCTGGAACGCCGTCGCCGCGCCCATGACGCGCACCGCCGACGGCACCTGGATGGTGCAGGTGAAGCTCCCGCCGGGGCTGCACCGGTACAGCTTTGAAGTGGACGGGACCAACGGCGCCACGTTCGTCGCCGATCCCAAGGCCATCCGCGCGCCCGACGACGGCTTCGGCCCCAGTTCGCTGTTGCTCGTGGGTCAGGGGGCTTCCACTTGATGCGCCGCGGAACACACGGCGCCGTCTCCGCCCTGCTCGCCCTGTGCATGGCGGCGCCCCTTGGCCTGCTCGCACAGGGCTCCGATCCACTGGCCCAGCTTGACGCCACCACGCGTCACGTGGTGCAGGTATTGATGGACTCCGCGCGCAGTGAGGGACTGCCCACCCAGCCCATCCTGTCCAAGGCGCAGGAGGGCATCAGCAAGCACGTGGACGGCCCGCGCATTGCGGCCGCCGTACGCACCGTCTTCCTGTCGCTGCGCGGCGCGCGCACCAGCCTCGGCGCGCAGGCAGCCCCCGAGGAACTCAAGGCCGGCGCCTTCGCGCTGCAGGCCGGCATTCCCGAGGGCGCCCTGCAGGGACTCCACAAGGCCAGCCACGGCAAGTCCGTGACGGTACCGCTCATCGTCCTCACCGACCTGGTCACGCGCGGCGTACCGAGCGACACCGCGTCAAACGCGATCCTGCAGCTTTGGACACGTGGCGCGGGCGACGCCGACCTGCTGGGGTTGCCCAAGGCCGTCGGACAGGACATACTTTCAGGCGCCGCCCCGGGCGATGCCCTGCTGAAGCGGGCTCGTACGATCCCGCTCAGGCCACCCGGCAAGGGTTCCGAGTAGGGCGGACCGCGGTTCCCCGAACACGAGCTCGTCGCATGACCGAGCCGAACCGAAATACTGCAGCCCTGCTTGCCGCGCTGGCCCTGCTGTTTGCGCAGGGGCCGGCTTCGGCGCAGTTGGTGACGCGGTTCGAGGCCGGGGCCGTCAGCAGTTCATCCGCGGGCGTCGTGCCCTTCAACGCGTTCAGCCTCACCCCGGACGTGCGCTACAACGGCCGGCTCGTGGACTTTGCCGCGCACGGCTCGGCCTGGCTGGCCGGCAACGACTGGCAATTCGCTGATGGGGACGCCAGCGCCACGTTTACCTCGCCCACGCGGAAGCATGTGAGCGTCCAGCTCATGGCCGATGCCAGCCGCGCGTACTACGACGCAGTGAACCAGAATGATCAGGTGGAGGCGCGGGCCCGCGTCCACCTGATCTTCTCGCAGAAGGGTGGCATGTGGCTGGAGAGCGGCGTCGCGCGCCCCTGGCGCGTGGCCGTGGTGTCGTCGGTGGATGTGGCGGGCGCCGGGGCGTGGACCACGCTGGGCGACGCGACCATCACCGGCACCCTCACCAACTTCTCGTTCACCAGGATCGCCGCCGCCGACGACTCCACCGGCACATTGCAGTCCTGCACGGCGCTCGCGGATCCCGGCAGTTGCCTGCGACAATCCCACTTCAGTGATGTGCAGGGCAGCGTGCACTGGGAGCACGCGGCGTTCGAGGTGGACGCGCAGACCGGCTATCGCTTTGGCGACGCCACCGACGTCACGGACGACTCCCGGCGCTGGGCCTCGGCCACCGCCGTCGTCTGGGTCTCCCCGGAGATGGCGCTCGTGGTGGGCGGCGGCCGGCAGCCGGCCAATCCCGCCCGCGGCCTGCCCGCGCGCAACTACGCGCACCTGGGCGCGATGTTCGCGGCATGGCCCGCCATGAGCAGCGGTGCGGTGCCGGTTGAAGCGCAAGGCAGTGGAATCAGCCGCTTCGAGATTGCCGCTGCCGGCGCCTCCCTGCAGCGCGTGCAGGTGCGGGTCATCGGCGTCCACCGCGTGGAAGTCATGGGCGACTTCACCGACTGGCAGCCGGTGGCCATGGTGCAGCGCGGCCGCGACCTGTGGGAGGCGCTGGTGCCCATCGCGCCGGGCGTGCACCAGATGGACGTCCGGGTGGACGGCGGCAAGTGGCTGCCGCCGCCGGGCACGCCGACCATGCGCGACGGGTTCAGCGGCGAAGTCGGGGTGCTGGTCATCCAGCAGTAGCCCGGCGGGTTGCCGGCCGGCACCCGCCGCCACCACGCCCCAGCGACCTACGCTTCCTTCACCGTCCCGAAATCGTATCCAGAAACCGAGATACGTTCGATGGGCTCGCCCAGTACGCGCTCGATGGTGCGCACCATCGCAATCTCGTCGGGAGCCATGAACGTATAGGCCGCGCCGCTGGCCTGCGCGCGCCCCGTGCGCCCGATGCGATGCACGTAGTCTTCGGGCTGCTGCGGCACGTCGTAATTGATCACGTGCGAGATGCCGTTGATATCCAGGCCACGTTGCGCAATGTCGGTGGCCACCAGCACCCGGATCTTTCCGTCGCGAAAGTCCTGCAGCGCGTGCGTCCGCTGGGCCTGGGTCTTGTCGGCATGCATGGCGGTGGCCTGGATGCCTTCACGTTCCAGGTGGCGCACCACCCGGTCGGCCCCATGCTTGGTGCGCGTGAACACCAGCACCGTCTCCATGCGCGCGTCCCGGAGCAATTCGGCCAGCAGCTCCGACTTCCGGTTGGCCGGCACCGGATACACCGCGTGCGAGACCGTACTCGCGGCCGAGGACCGGAGGCCGATCTGCACCACCGCCGGCTTGCGCAGGTATTTCCGCGCCAGTGCCTCGACTTCGGGTGGCATCGTGGCGCTGAACAGCAGGGTCTGCCGATAGCGCGGGATCTGGGCCACGATGCGGTTGATCTGCGGCGCGAACCCCATGTCGAGCATCCGGTCGGCCTCGTCCAGCACCAGCACCTCGAGATCGTCGAGCACCACGTTCTGGCGCTCGAGGTGATCGATCAGCCGGCCTGGCGTGGCCACCACCAGGTCCACGCCCGCGCGCAGCGCCTGCTCCTGCGGTTCCAGCGACACCCCCCCGTACACCGGCGCCACGCCCAGGGGCGAATGGCTGGCGTACTGGAGCACGGTCTCCTCCACCTGCACACACAGCTCGCGCGTCGGGGTCAGGATGAGCGCCCGGGTGCGATGGGGCCCTCCCAGCAGCCGGTCCACGATGGGCAGCGTAAAGGCCGCCGTCTTGCCGGTGCCGGTCTGCGCCAGCCCGATGACGTCGCGCCCGCTAAGCACCAGCGGAATGGCGGCGGCCTGGATGGGAGTGGGGGTGGTGTAGCCCGCGTCGCGCACTGCGGCGAGCACCGGCTCGGAGAGGCCCAGCGTCTCGAACCCCGGCGCCTGCTGCTCCTCGTCCGGCGTGGTCTTTTCAATTGGCATCTGAAGGTGAACGCTAATGGGTTCCGGCGGCAGTCGCTACTCGCGCGCAAAGCTGACCAGTGCGGCATCCACCACCTCCGGACGCTCCTCGTTCACCAGGTGGCCACCCGCCACGCGCATCACGCGCAACCCGGGGATGTGCGCGGCATGCCGTTCGCTCCCCACGATCAGGTGGTCGTGCGTGCCCACCACCAGGAGCGCGGGGATGCCGATGCCCCGCAGGTCCGCCTCGGCGAAGCGATGCCACGAAAACCGGTGCAGCAGCGCCACCAGCGCCGCGGCGGCGCCGGGTTGGCTGGCCGTGCCCCAGTATTCCTCCACGTCGCGTTCGGATATCCGCGACGCATCCGCGTATGCCAGGCGGAGCATCAGGCGCACCAATGGCCGCGACACCAGGCGTGAAGCGTGATGCCGAAACCTGAGCGGCGTCATGACCTGGGCCATGGTGGTAAAGCGCACCGGCGCAAACCCCACCGGGTTGACCAGCGCCACGCGCCCCACCCGCGGGTGATGCGCCACCGCGAGGCCGGCCGCCACGCCGCCCCCCATGCTCACCCCCACCACGAGGGCGTCGCGCGCGTCCATGGCGTCCAGCACCGCACCCGCCGCCGCGATCATCGATTCGCGCGCATAGCACGCCAGGTCCCAGGGCTTGTCGCTCAGCCCATGCCCGGTCTGGTCCACCGCCACCGCGCGGAATCCCGCAGCCGCAAAGGTCGGCAGCGCAGCACGAAATGAGTACGCTGACATGCCCCAGCCGTGCAGCAGCAGCACCGGCCGGCCGGCCGCGTCACCGCTCTCCAGGATCCGAAGCCGAAGGCCCGCGCCCACGGGTATCAGGCGCGCGGTAATGCCGGCAACGTTCGCGGGATACAACTCCTGCGCGCCCGGCGGCCCACGCCGCCCCCCGGCGGCGCTCGACGTCAGGCCAGCTCGATCTCGCGCCCCGCCAGCCGGGCAATCAGCCCCAGGCGGAACGTGACGTCTGACCACCGCTCTTCACCCGCCAGTTCGTCCTCCAGCGGATAGCTGGTCCACACGAACGGGTTCGACGACTTCACCGCGTGGCGTCCCTTGTGCGGGTGCCACACCGCATCGGCGTCCCGGTCTTCCAGGAACCGCTCGAGCAACCCGCCCCAGGTCTCATTGCGATTCAGGAATCCCAGCCTGGCCATGCACTCCAGCCACGCGAGGGCCGCGGGCACGTCGGCATCGGCCGCGTTGCGATGCGGCAACTGGTCTCCCATCACCAGGTGCGCCTGCTTCGCCATGAAGCCGCCCACCAGCTGCACCACGTCCTGGCGCGGCTGTGGCTGCGTGACCCATGCATAGATCCGATCCATCACCTCGGCGTGCTCAGTACACAACAGCGGCATGTGCGCCAGGAGGTTCAGCGCATACACCGAGGGCGGGGCGGCTTCCGGGGCCAGCACATGCTGGTTGCCCACGCGGATCCACGGCTTTTCCGCCAGCGGCGAGCGCAGGAAGTCGTTGATCCGGTCCATGATGCGCCGGGCCGCGCCGCGGAGGCGCGGGTCGCCCTGATACCCGGCCTGCGCCAGTGCCGCCGCCGCCGCCTCGCGCAGGATTCCCCGGTTGCGGTGGGCCACTTCCCCGTCCGGCGCCGCCTTGCCGCCGAACTCAAAGAGGTATTCGGGGTCATCATCCTCGGCCAGGAGCCGGAACAGGACGCGCCGGGCCTGCAGGAACGGAGCCGAATCACCCTCCCAGCCGTACTGAACCAGGCGGACGATGGCGTTAATGGTGCCCACCCCCTCGAAGTGCGACGCCCGGGCCCCTGGGAGGGTCAGCATGGTGTGGGACCAGGTGCCATCGCCCAGTTGGCCCAGCGCCAACAACAACGCGGGTCGGTACGTATAGGGGATTGTCTCGAATCGTACGTCGGACGGTGGCTCCAGCTGTGCCACTTCGGTCAGGGCCCGGTACTGGATGGCCGCCGAGGCATGCTCCAGCAGCCACCCGAGAGGAAACCGAACGGGAGGCGGCGGTGGAGGTGGCGGTGGAGGCGGCGGAACGACGGGCTGGACCAGTACGTCTTCGTCGAAGTCGGAGTCGAAATTTGCAGTTGGTGGTAGCGTCACGGCGTCGCGGATGCGGGTGAAAACAGCGAAGTCGTACCGTCCTCCATTCCGGGCGCGTAAGCATAGCGTTTTTCGGGTGATGCGCTAGAGGGAAACAAGTAAGTCCCTGCGGCACAATCACTTGAGTGCAGGCAACCCTTCTTTTGACAGGAGTCATTCATGCGTAGGCTGGCGATGTTCGCAATGGCGGTGCTGTGCGTGGCGGGTACGGCCTCAGTGGCCTCCGCGCAGGGCGGCGGAATGGGTGGTGGACGCGGTCGCGGCAACACGATTGATCGGCTGCTCACCCAGCCGACGGCGATCACCCTGACGGCAGATCAGCAGAAGAAAGTGGACAGCATCAAAGCCGCGATGGCGGAAGAGTCCGGCAAGCTCCGCGAGGAGATGCAGAGCGGTGGTGACCGTCAGGAAATGTTTGGCAAGATGCAGGCCATGAACAAGAAGTACGAAGACGCAGTGCGCGCGGTCCTCACGCCCGACCAGCAGAAGACGTGGGACGCGAACGTGGCCGCTCGCCCGCAGCGTGGTCGTCGCGGCGGTGGCGGCGGCGGGCGCTGAGCCTCGCTGACGCAGCATGATGTAAGGCGGGCCGTCCCAGTGGGGCGGCCCGCTTGCATTTCGGCAATGGCTGGCCGCGCCGGCCCGGGGACACGATCTTCCC
Source organism: Gemmatimonadaceae bacterium (assembly GCA_035700805.1). Taxonomy (GTDB): domain Bacteria; phylum Gemmatimonadota; class Gemmatimonadetes; order Gemmatimonadales; family Gemmatimonadaceae; genus JAGWRI01. The sequence goes on from DASSOG010000022.1 coordinate 31,479, forward strand.
TGACCATGTACGTTACCGTCTCCACACCCAACCCTGCCCGCGCCGGTTGCCATGCGCGGTGAGTTCGTGGACGTGGGTGGCGCGCGGATGTACTACTACGCAGCCGGTACCCGTGGCTCGGGCGAGCCCGTGCTCTTCATCCACGGCTTTCCATCCTCCGGCCACCTGTGGAACGACGTGGTGCCCCTGCTCCCCACAGGCCACCGTGCCGTGGTGCTCGACCTGCTCGGCTACGGGCGCAGCGATCGCCCGAACGGCGAGCGGCTCACCATTGACGCGCATGCCGACCGCGTAGTCGCGCTCATGGACGCACTGCACATCACCGAGGCCGCGGTGGTGGGGCACGGACTGGGAGGCGGCATTGCCCAGTCGCTCGCGGTGCGGTTCCCCGCCCGCGTGAGCCGGCTCTGCCTCGTGTCGTCCGTGGGGTTCGATGCCTGGCCCACGCGCACCGTCCGGTTCTGGCGGCGGCTCCACGCCCTGATAGGGCTGGTGCCGCCGAGCTGGTTGCAGTCCATGCTGCGCACATCGCTGCAGCGCGGATACGCCAACGCGGCCCAGGGTGCGCATTCGCTGGAACAGTATGCCCGCGCTTTCGCCGGCGACGCAGGGCGCGCGATGTTCGTGAAGCACCTGCGCAGCCTCAATGCGCGCGACACGGTGGCGTTGGGGACGCGCCTGCACAGCATCAGCGTTCCGACGGCGGTGGTGTGGGGCTCAACCGATCCCTTTATTCCGCCCGCCACGGGCGGACGGCTGCGCGATGCCATTCCCGGCGCCACGCTGGATGTGGTACCCAGTGCCCGCCACTACCTGCCGGAAGACACGCCCGCGGCGCTCAGCGCCGTGATCGGCCGCCTGCTCGCCCGGTAGCCTTGCGCGTGCTGTCGCTGCGGAACGCGCCTTCGGTGTAGCGGCCCTCGGCATTCCACAGGACCCAGCTCTTCACGCCCAGGCCGTAGCCGGCCTCGAGCTCCGCGCGCAACGACGCCCGGTCACCGGCCGTCGGACGCGCCGCGGGATCCTGGTACAGCGGCACAATGCGCGCGGCATGCCACAGCGAGGCACTGCGCCGCCGCGCCGCCTCCAGGACCCGGTTCACCAGCTCCACCGGCTGCTCCTGCGGGTACTGGAGCCCGGCGGTGCCGGCGGGAATTCGGGACGGCAGGATGGACAGCATGATCGCATCGGCGTGATCGGCCACCATCTCCCATCGCTGGCCGATGCCCAGGTCGCTTGAATCGAGCGCGGCCATGGCTTCCACGCCAATGGACATCGGCACATCGAGCACGGACACGCGCGACTGCAGGAAGCCGAGCTGGTCGCGGATCACCTGCGACCGCGAACGCCCGTCGGTGGGCGTGACTTCCAGCCGCTCCGATTCATTACGCGAGTCGGGAAAGCGCACGTCGTCGAACATCACCTCGCTGAAGCCACGCGCCACCGCCTCGGAGGCCAGGTCCGCCGCGTAGGCCCAGACCTCCCGATGCCGCGCGTCCACCCACGCATTCCGTTCCGGGTTATCCGCGCGACGGATGAGGGCCCATTGCGGGCGCTGCGCAACGAGCACGGGATCACGGGCCACGACAATACGCGCAATGGCATAGATGCGGTATCGCCGCAGGGAGTCCATGATCGCATGCAGGTGGCGCACGGAGATCGCCCCCACCGTATCGGCCCCCACCAGGTGCGCCAGCCCCACCGTGGACGGATAGAGCAGGTGTCCGTCGTCGTCCTTCACGTCGAACACCAACGCATTGACCGGCGTGTGCCGCGCGGTCTGGATCAGCCGCCACACCGCATCCCCGCGCGCGCTCGCCCGGCTCACATAGAGCGCGCGCAACGGATCGGGGGTGGCCTGATGCTCCACGGGCGCGGGACGCGCACGGTTCGGGGCAGGCCTGGACGGCGCAACGGGCGTCGTGTCCGCCGCGGCCGCTCGCGCGATGGAATCACGCACGGCGATCGAGTCGGCCCGAGCTGCCTGGGCCCTGCGCACTCCCGCGCGCGCCGACGAATCGGCGCTGGCGCGGTCCGCCGCGGAGCGCGCGCGCTCGCCACCACAGGCCGTGAGCGCGGCGCCGGCCAGCAACGTCGTGAGCGTGCGTTTCAGGAGCATGCGCAAAGCTAACGAGTCAGAGCCGGCGGACTTCGTCCACCGCTTCCATCACGTGACCGATGTCGCGCGACAGCGCGCGCGCCTGCTGCGTGGCACTGGTCACGTCGCCCAGGGCGGAGTCAATGCCCGCCGAACGCAGCTTGAGCAGGTCGAGCTTGAGGTTGTGCAGTGCTCCGCAGGCGCTCTCCAGGCGCGGCAGCAGTTTCTCCCGGCGCTCCAGGAGGTCGTGCACCGTACTGCGCTGGCGTTGGAGCAGCGCCAGCCGACGTTCGCGCTCCGGTGTCTCCGCCTCCCGCGTCAGTTCCGCAATGCGACGGTCCAGGTGCCCCAGGTTGGCGCCCGACGCGTCGGCGTCCAGGTTGTGCAGCGTCGTGGCCAGCGCGGAAATGCGAGCGCTGAGCGCGGCCACCGTGGGCTCAATCTCGGGCAGCATCTCGCGCTCGGTGGTGGTGAGGCTGGCCAGCAGCTCGCGGATCACGATGCGGTCGCCGTTGGCCCGGCGGACGGCGGCTCCGTGCGCGCCGGCCAGCACCGCGTCGGCCACCAGCGGAGGATCGGCGGGTGACGGCAGTGCCCCCCGGCCGGACGCCGGAGGCACCGGGACAGCCCGGGGCGTGGCGGGGAGCGACGCGGCGTCCGCCTCCGGAACCGGCCCGCGGCGAAAGAGCTGCTTCAATGTGGCGCCGTCGGACCAGAGCACCGACCACCGCCGGACCAGGCTGACGCTCATGCCCAGCGCCGGAAAGAGCCACCACCAGAACTCCGGGAACGTGAGCATGTTGATGCCGAACAACAGCACCATCGTGGCCATGTTGCTCGCCAGGTGGCGCCTGAATGCGGCCACGCGTTCGTCCAGCGGGCGGTCAGGGCGATCCCGCCGGGCCACCACACTCCGAACCTCCCGCTGGTCGTCGCGCCAGTCGGCGCGCCGCCCACGGAACTCCGCGGCACGCTCACGCAGTTCCTGCGTCCACTCCCGCCACTCGTCGCGATCAAAGCCGCGCGGCGGAGCCGGCGGGACAAACTCTCCCGGCGCCGGCATCGCCCTTGGCAGCGAATACGGTGAGGCCGGGGGCATAGGCGACCGCATGAAGCCGGTGTCGGCGAGCTGCTCCAGTCGGGGCGGTGCGGCCGTCGCAGTCGCGCCCCCCGCGGGCGCGGGTACCGAAGTCGCCCGGATGGCATCACGGAACGCCACGCCGGTGGGCCAGCGGGCCGCCGGGTCCTTGGCCAGCGCCACCTCCACCGCGTGCACGATGGCGGGCGGCGCGTCGGGCCGTTTCTCGACGATGGGGCGCGGCACCTCGGACACGTGCTTCACCAGCATGGCCGGCGTGTTCGACGCCTTGAACGGCTGTTCGCCGGTGAGCATCTGGTACGCCACCACGCCCAGCGAGTAGATGTCCGCGCGCCCGTCAATCTCCCGTTCGCCGATGGCCTGTTCCGGCGACATGTACGCCGGCGTGCCCACCGCCACGCCGGTCACGGTCAGGTGCGAGTCACCGGCGGCCGCGCGCGCGATACCGAAATCCGTAACCATCGGGCGCCCGCTGGCGTGGTCGAGCATGATGTTGTCGGGCTTGATGTCCCGGTGCACCACGCCCTTGCGGTGCGCGTAATCCAGCGCGTCGGCCACGTCGCCAATCACCCGGCGCACTTCATCAAACGCAGATCGTCCCTCGGCGTGCAGGTGTTCCGCCAGCGTCTCCCCCTCCACCAGCGCCATGACGAAGAACACCACGCCGTCGCGCTCGTCCACCGAATAGATGGGCACGATGTTGGGGTGATTGAGCTGCGCCGCCATCTGCGCCTCGCGCAGGAACCGCGTCTTCACGTCGGTGTTGAAGGCCAGGTCGGGCGGCAGCAGCTTGATGGCCACGCGCCGATTCAGGCGCAGGTCCAGCGCCCGGTACACCGCCGCCATGCCACCGCGTCCGATTTCCGCCTCGATCAGGTAGTGATCGCCGACCGCCGCAACCAGCCGATCCTGGAGGTAGTCGCTCACCTCGGTCCGGCCGCGGAGCGCGCGGCGCCCCCTCGCGCCACCAGGTCCGCCACCTCCACGGCGTCGTCCACGTTGTCGGCCAGGTTCAGGGCCTTGGTGGCAAGCGTGGTGACGTGCTGGTGCGACTGCGTGCCCGCGCGCAGTCGCAGCACATCCAGCTTCATGTTTCGCAGCGCGAGGGCGCACGTCTCCAGCCGCGCGGCGGACGACGCGCGCCGGGACTCCCCACCCCGCACCGCCTGCCGCTGCCGCTTGAGATATGCCAGCCGACGCACACGCTCCTCGCTGGCCGCATGATCCAGCGGATTGGCCTCGCCTTCCAGCCGGCTGATCTCGGCCTCGAGCGCGTTCAAGCCACCGGCTGAAGCGTCCTGGTCCAGCTGGGCCAGCGAAATGGCCAGCGCCTGCACGCGCTCCTGGAGCGCGCCGGCCGACCGGATCACGTCAGGCACGCGATCGCGATCCGCCACCGGCATCGAATCGATGAGACGCACAATCTCATCGCGGTCTGCCTCCGCCTGGCGCACGGTTTCGGCGTACGGCCCCGCCGCCTGGGCCAGCGTGCCGTCGGTCAACCGCACGCCCGGCAGGCGTCCCGTCGCCCCCGATTGCCGGCGCGCAATCCGGCGCTGCCGGCGCGCCTCGAGCAGGGCATGTCGCTTCTTCCGGTCGGCCAGGGCGCGCACATGCTCCATCAGGTCGTCGAACACTTCCATCAGCGAGCGGTCGCGCGGTTGCTGGAACACGTCGCGCCAGTCGTACCCGTCACCCCAGAGCTTGGCATACCGGTACGCCAGCCAGATGCTCCAGATCCCCGTGATGCCCGTGAGGTTCGTGATGCCCAGCGCGGCCATGAGGATGATGGCGCCATTCACGTACAGGTACGGCCATACGCGCTTGCGGAAGTAGCGAACCTGCGGCGCGTCCCAGCGGCGAATCTCCTCGAAGGTGGGGGTGTACACGCCGGTGTCGTAGGCCCCGGCCTGCCACCCGCCACCGGCCGGCGCAGCGGCAGCGGCACCGGCCGTCGCCGCGGGCGACGCCGTCACCACTGGGCCGGCCGGGAGCGAGGGCATGGCCCCACCGTCCAGCGCCTTCACCAGGTCGGCCGCCGACGGGAACCGGTTGGCCGGATCCTTCTCCAGCATCAGCATCACCGCGCGCGCCAGGTCGGGCGGCACATCGGCCCGTCGCTGCGCGATGGGCAGCGGCACCTCGGAGATGTGCTTCACGAGCATGGCCGGCGTGCTGGCCGCCGAGAAGGGCGGTTCCCCCGCGAGCATCTGGTAGGCCACGACACCCAGCGCGTAGAGGTCGCTGCGCCCGTCAATCACCCGTTCGCCCGCGGCCTGTTCCGGCGACATGTACGCCGGGGTGCCGATGGCCATGCCCGTGGCCGTCAGGCGCGCGTCGCCGTCGCCCATGGCGCGGGCGATGCCGAAGTCGGTCACCATGGCCCGCCCGCTTTCGGAGTCCAGCAGGATGTTGTCGGGCTTGATGTCGCGGTGCACCACCCCGCGTTCATGGGCGTAGGCCAGGGCATCGGCTACCGAACGGAGAATCCGATGCACCTCGTCCACCGGCAGCACGCCGCGCTCATGGATCCGGCTGGCCAGGTTCTCGCCGCGCACGTATGCCATCTCAAAGAACACCAGCCCCCCGACTTCATCCACCGTGTAAATGGGCACGATGTTGGGGTGGCTGAGCTGGGCCGCCATCTCGGCCTCGCGCAGGAACCGCGTCTTGATCTCGCTGCGATAGGCCAGCTCGGGCGGCAGCACCTTGATGGCGATCACCCGCTTGAGGCGGCGATCGCGGGCCCGATAGACGATGCCCATGCCCCCGCGTCCGATCTCGGTGTCAAGTTCGTAGTGCGCGCTCAAGGCGCGCTCAACGACCGCGCGTAACTCGGAGTCCGCGGATGGGACGACGGGATCAGACACTCAATGGGCTCGTTTCAGGGCGGAATGGGGCATTTTAGCACCGCTGGGTGCGTCTGGAAAGGACGCGCCGGTTCGGCAGGAGCACTACGTCAATGCTGCGTTCAGAAGTTGCAAAACCCGCCAGCCTGTCGTAATTCCAACACCGGCGTCCGGTACGCGGGGTACCCCCGCTGAGCCAGAACGTGACTAAGTGAGCGGTGGCCCCGACTTAGCGCACGTGCACCGCATTGTGGAACGGAGTGTGCACTGTACCGGTAGATCCATGACAGGCGCACCACCCCACTTGAGGAGTATCTGACCAGATGTCGCAACGGCACACACTCCCCGTCCTCCCGCTCCGCGGGACGGTGGTATTTCCGGGACTCACGGCCCCCATCGCGGCGGGCCGCCCTGGCACCCTGCGCGCCATCGAGGCCGCGCACAAGAACGACCGCCTGGTATTTGCGGTGGCCCAGCGCGACAACGCGGACGAGGCCACACCGGAAATCCTCTACACCATGGGCGTGGTGGCTCGCATCGGCCAGATCCAGCGCGGACTGGGCGGCGTGCAGCTCCTGCTCCAGGGTGAACAGCGCGCCACCGCCCTCCAGTACAGCACCACCGACGGCTACCTGAGCGCCGTGGTGGTGGACGTGGAGGAAATGAAGCCGGTCAACGAGGAAGACGCCGCGTTCGTGGCGCTCTACAAGGAAATCCGCGAGCGGGCCGCCGATCTGGGTGAGCGCCGCGGGCTCCCCGAGGAAGTGGTGCATCAGGTGCTGGACTCGGTCACCGATCCGGGTCGCTTTGCCGACCTCGTGGCGGGCTACCTGGACCTGCCCACGCCCGAAAAGCAGGGGTTGCTCGAAATCCTGAGCGTGGAAGAGCGCCTGCGCCGGGTGCTGGTGCTGGTGCAGAAGCAGATCGGCCTCATCGAGATGCAGGAGGAGATCAAGTCGCAGGTGCAGGAGGAGCTGGGCGACCGACAGCGCGAGATGTTCCTGCGCGAGCAGATGAAAGCCATCCAGAAGGAGCTGGGCGACGACGATTCCTCCAAGGAAATCGAGGAGCTGCGCGAGAAGCTCAAGGCCCTCACGCTGCCCAAGGACGCGCGAGCCGAGGTGGACCGCGAACTGGGGCGCCTGGAGCGCGCCGGCCGCGAGTCCATGGAAGCGCAGGTCATTCGCACCTACCTGGAGTGGATTGCCGAGCTGCCGTGGGACACGCGCTCCGACGACGACCTGGACCAGAAGAACGCCTCTTCCATCCTGGACGAGGACCACTACGGCCTGCCCGATGTGAAGGACCGGATTCTTGAATTCCTGGCCGTACGGCAGTTGCGCGCGCAGCAGATGGCGGACGAGCTCAAGAAGACGGGCGAGATGCCGGCCATCAAGATGCAGTCCACGCGCGAGGATGCGAGCCCCTCGCTGGCCAGGCCCGACGCCGAGCACAAGATCACGGACGAAAAGGAGGCCAAGGCGCGAGCCATGGCCAAGGGACCGATCCTGCTCTTTGTCGGACCGCCAGGGGTGGGCAAGACTTCCATTGCCAAGTCCATCGCGCGCGCGCTGGGCCGCAAGTACGTGCGCGCCTCGCTGGGCGGCGCGCGCGACGAAGCGGACATTCGCGGCCACCGGCGCACGTATGTGGGCGCCATGCCAGGCCGCATTGTTCAGGGCATGAAGCAGGCGGGCACCAAGAACCCCGTCTTCCTGCTGGACGAGGTGGACAAGCTCGGCGTGAGCTTCCAGGGCGACCCGGCCAGCGCGCTGCTGGAGGTGCTGGACCCGGCACAGAACGACACCTTCACCGACCACTACCTGGGCGTGCCGTTCGACCTGAGCGAAGTGCTGTTCGTGGCCACGGCCAACTTCATCCAGAACATTCCGGGGCCGCTTCTGGACCGCATGGAAGTGGTGGAGTTCGCGGGGTATACCGAGAGTGAAAAGTCGGCGATTGCCAAGAAATACCTGATTCCGCGGCAGCTTGAGGAGAACGGGCTGACCGGCAAGGGCGTCAGCTTCAGCGACGACGCCGTGATGACCATCGTGAGCAAGTACACGCGCGAGAGCGGCGTGCGGCAACTGGAGCGGCAGATTGGCGCCGTGGCGCGCAAGGTGGCGCGGCGGATCGCCGCCGGCGACGCCGGCACCATTGAGGAAAACGTCATTGACCCCGACGAGGTGCGCGAGCTGCTGGGCCGTCCGCGGGTGCACCCCGAGCGCGCCGCCGAGGAAAGCGAGGTGGGCGTGGCCACGGGGATGTACTACACGCCGGCGGGCGGCGACATCATGTTCGTGGAGGCCGCTGTCCGGCGCATGTACCTGCCGTCACCCGCGCAGCCCGAGGACGCCAAGGTGCAGGTGAGCGGGTGGGGCAGCCTGTCGCTGATCCTCACCGGCCAACTGGGCGACGTGATGAAGGAGAGCGCGCGGGCCGCGCTCACCTACGCCGCTACACACGCCGAAACGCTGGACATCTCGGCGGACAAGCTCGGGTCGGTGGAGGTGCACATCCATGTGCCCGCGGGCGCGATTCCAAAGGATGGGCCGTCGGCGGGTGTCACCATGGCCACCGCGCTGGTGAGCGCGATGTCCAACCGCCCCGTGCGCAAGGATGTGGCCATGACCGGCGAGACCTCGCTGCGTGGGCGCGTGATGCCCATTGGCGGGCTCAAGGAGAAGGTGCTGGGTGCGCACCGCGCCGGCATCACACACATCGTGCTGCCCAAGGACAACGAGGCCGACCTTGAGGATATTCCCGAAGAGGTACGGCAGCAGATGACCTTCCACCCCGTGAGTACGCTGGACGAGGTGTTTGCGGTGGCGCTGTTGCCGGTGGCGGGTGGCACCGAGGGTGCGCACGCGCTGGAGGATCTGGCGGATGAGATGGTGGGGGCGGGGCGGGGGTAGGCGCCGAGACTACGGTCACGAGCTTCGGGGACAGTTGTGCGTTAGGTCTCGGTATCTCCTGACCCGGCCCTAGAATCCCTCGACCGACTGAGGTACCAAACCCTGCGTCCGGCCCGCCAAGGCCCCGCACCTACTCTCGAACCTACGGGCCGCACGCCCCCTTTGAGGTGGTCAGGATATTTGACGGTATCAGCGGCTGCCCGCCAAGAGCCGGGTGCTGATTCGCGAGCTGCGCGATGGCACGCTGCGCGTGGTGTCGGTCGCGCCCGACGGGGGGGAGCGCGTGGTGCCGTGGATGCCCCTGACGCCGCGGCTCCCCAAACCGCCGGTGGTCCTTCCATAACCCTCCGGCTCCCCCGCGCGGGCGCCGGCGCCCAGCATCGCGCGTCCGAAGCCCGTGCCCGATCACCACTGGCGCGAGCAACACCGGCGCTGGCAGCAACAGGCCCTGGCCCGCAAAGCGCGCGCGGCCCGTCTCGTCGGCGCCGGATCCTGATAGCGGCTGCACCGGGCTGCCCGCACCTACTCAACCCCCCATGACCCAGGGGACATGTCTACTGGTGGAATACAGGGGACATTTCTACTGGCGTTTGACAACGTTTAGCACACACTCTTGACAATTTCGCAGATATTACATAAAGTGGGCCCCATTGAAGGGCCTGCATCATAGCTTGTCACACCTTCATCTGTGGCAGTTCGCGATTGCACATTGGCACAGCCTGCCTCAACATCCAAGGCCGGTAATTTCGCAATCATAGAAAGTCCAAGAGGAGTCAATGACGCGACCTGCGGGAGAGACTAGACATCGATTGGGCATTCCCGGTTTCAGGCGTGGCGACATAGGCATCGTCGTGCTCCTTGGAATCGCTCTGGCAGCATTCAAGCTGGCTTGCGAGTTCTTCCTACGCGTGGCCGGATATCAAAATGCTCCGCCCCCACCCCATCTCACCTCCCTACCCGGCTACGTGGGATTCAGTGTGCTCCTCGTCCTTGTGCTATTTGCTTTACAATCAAGAACGCGGGAGGTAACCCCCGGTGGCGCCTGGAAATCCTGGCTGGTGATCGTGGTGATCTTGGTCGCATTTGTGCTCATGTTTCCCGCCGGCGTACCTCAAGGGGATCCGCTCCGGGCATTGATCACTGCCATTGGAACGGGGGGCGCGGCATGGTTGCTCTTTATCCATCGCCGACGATAGCAAGTGAGTTGGCTCCTAGAGCCGTCTGACGATAGCAACGCGCAAGGATCGGCTCCATTGGTCGGTGGAATCCTCGTCTGGATTCCTGTCAGTCTGGTATTAGCAACCAAGATTCCCACAATCCTCCATTTCCGGCTCCTTCCTGCCGGGGTGCTGGTTCCCCTCTCGTTCGTGGTACTGGTTTGGGTTGGGCTACTCGTAACCCACACGACCGCGCGTCTCGATATTCGCCGTTGTGCTATCGCAGTGCTCTTTGGGCTTCTGAGTTTTTGGGTCTTGGCAGGCGTCCTGGCATCACGATGGACGATCGACGCAAATGCAATATCAGTATTCGTCGGCGCTCTCGCGGAGGAAGTGGTCTTTCGTGTCCTTGCACCATACGCCATCTTCAGGTGCCTGGGCCATGAGCGCCGCCATTGGCATGCCGTATTCGCTGTATTGATCGCACAATGCAGCTTCACCGCATCTCACTTTACAATACATCATTTCCTCTACAGAGCAACCTATTCCTGAAATAGGACGCCTACTTGCTTCTGGCATTTTATTCTGGATCATAGTATATGAACTTGGCGTCTGGGCAGCGGCTAGCATCCACGGTGTTCTAGACCTGAGTGCGGTATCCGCTATGTACTATTTAATGAAACCAACTGGACTCCTGGTCGCGGTCGTCCTACTCGGCAGTATTATCACGGTAGCAATGATTGCACGGAACTGCCCAACCCTCGGGCTACGAGGGACACATGAGAACCGTATCCTTTACGAGGAGGTAGCATGAGACGGCCGATAGGACGTCTCCGGGGTCGAGGATTGGCGCTCGCGGCATCCCTGTTCATTAGCGCGTGCTCTAATGAAAACCCCGTGGCAACTGCGAGGCCCGCCGGCACTGCCGTCCTCCTTTCGACACAGTCCTTCTGGCCCATGACGGACAGTGCGCTCTCCACGGTAGCGATTTCCGCGATCAGGGTCGAGCAGAAGGCCATGCGCGATGCGGCGGAGGATGCGATTCAAAATCAAGATCGCTGGTTCGGGCCGCGCTAGCAACGCACCGTGCGAAGTCTTTGTAGTGGATTGGCCGCTCTCATTTCGAAACATGTCGCAACTGCCGATCATCAACTCGGCAGGCACCTCACGTCGGCCGCGAAGGAAGTACGCTTGAAGAATTACCTCGCTGGGACTCCGTGCGTCAGCTTGCCGCCGTTGGGGGCGGCCAGGAGTCTGGCCAGCGATGGCGGCAAGCAGATGATTGCCGCGGACGAGGCGAGTAGTGGCGATGAATACGTCGCCGCTAACTACCATCATGACTTGGTGACATCTGCGATTGAAGAGTATTCCGGGGACCTGTCGATGGGTGGTGGTTTCGCATATGAGGCCTATGAAGGTGGCCTAAGCGCGTTTGACGCGCAGGTCTTCGAGGCGGCTGCAGCGCAGCAATACTCCAACTTAAGCACGTACAACGACTTGGAGGAGGAGAATTACGGCGATGGCATGCGGGACCTGCCGGAACCTTATACGGTATTTCGTTGGCCGGGGTGGGCGAAGGCGATGCTGGCTGGCTGCACCGGCAACGTTGTTGCCAATGGGGGAACTGTGATCGCGCGAGGAGTCGAGGGCTTTGCAGCTGGCGGACCAGCCGGCGCGGTTGGTGGGGCGGCCGGATCCGTGGTCTACTATTGTGGGTGGGGTGCGTTGGCTGGATGGGTCGCTTACCACACGGTCTGATGCGTCTCGCAGCAGCACTGCTCCGTGTTGCTTTCTCCGTTGCGGGCTTGCTTGCCCTTTCAGGATGGTTCTCCGGTTCAAACGCTGTCTGGATTGTTGCGTGCGTGCTCGTCGCCGGATCAGTGTTCTCGATGTCGTCTAAGGACGAGACTCACTTAGTGCCGGGGAGGTCGGACACATCCCGAGGTCAATCGGCGAAGTAGCACGTCGTGGCACTGCCACGAGTTGGCCCCAAGCGTGGTCGCGATCGGCTCGGTGAGCATCCAGGCCAAATGTGAATGGATAGCATGAGGCCGGCGGAACCGACCGCGGGTGCTGAGTCAGTGCTGATCAGACCCCGCGATTCCGCCTGACTGCCACGGGATCAGCGACGGCAGGTCCTCCGCTCGGATTACCGCCGCCCAGCCATGTTCGCGCAAGTCGACACCGCGACGTTGGGAGAAGTTCTGCGGGGTTAGCCACTGGAGCGACGGGGATTGCCGCTACCGGGCGCCCGAGACCGCAGGGGCATTTGCACACGGCGCTATCAATGATCCCGAGCAGGTGGCGTACAGCCCAGTCCCCGCCGTCGACTGCGCGGTGGTCGCTGCCGGCCTGGTCCAGCGGGTCCTGAGTTGCGTCACCACCCTCGGGGCCGCATTTGACGCCTCGAAACCGCGATGGGCGTCGCGATGCGACCTATCGCTGCCCCGATACCAACCCCGCAGCCACCACAATTGCGCCCACGCGGTTCATGACCGCGCGGGCGCGCGTCGTATCGCCCTGCGCCATCAATCCGGCGGCCAGCAACTGCCCCGTGAACGCGTAGTCATACGGCAGCCCGACTGAGGCGGAATCCACCCACTGTCCACGCCGCAACACCGAATCGGGCGCTCGATAGTTCTGCCATAGCGAGTCACTCCGCGCCACGTCCTCGAAGCCGAACCCCTGAATCGCGATGGTATCACGCCCCGTGCGAACCGGAGCCATTGAGAGCTTGCGTACGAGCCCCTGCCCCACCAGGTAGGGGCCGAAGCCGAGCGCCCGGCCATAGCTGCCGGTGGTCCGGCTGATGTACACCGGCCGCTGAGGCGAGGAGTCGGCGATCATCTTGAGCACGAACAGATCGCCGCGGGTCAGATAGCCGCGGGTCCCATCGCCGGGGAGGTTTTTGGGGTCGATGTGCGCCACCAGGCTGTCCTTCCGGAACTCAACCGGGTGGTTGATCACCCGGTACGGCGGCACCGAATCGGCGTCGTGGATGGACATCTTGATTACAGGCCCGCTAGGCATGAGCCATAGGTGATTGCGAAACATGGCAGGCCCGGCTGCGGCGTCATACGGGTAGTCGGGCCTGCGGATGAGCGTTCGTACATACCAGTCGGTGCCCAGCAGTTCCGGAATGGCCACCGTAACGTCGCGGCGG
>DASSOG010000023.1:0-74494 GCA_035700805.1 Gemmatimonadaceae bacterium
ACGTTCATCAGGGTGGACTTGCCGGAACCCGACGGCCCCATGATGGCGACGTATTCATTGCGGGCAATGGCAATGTCCACGCCGCGAAGGGCGCGGACGATCTCGCCCCCCATGTCGTAGTGGCGCTGGATGCCGCGCGTCACGATCACCCACTGCGAGGCCGGCGCCGCGCCGGTGCTGGAGACGACGATGGCGCGTTCGGCGGTGGAACTGACGCCCGCTTCGGTGGTCTGCTGGCTCACTTGGACCCGTCCTGGAGTTTCGTGGTGTCGGTACCGGTCTGCCGGACGACCGTGCCGTCCTTGAGGTTCCTGATGGCCTCGTACGTCCCGGTGACAATCCGCTCACCTTCCTTCAGGCCGCCCAGTACCTCGAAATCCTGCTCGCCGGCGATTCCTACTTTTACGGGCCGGAAGGTCACTTTGTTGTCGGCCCCTACCACGAATACTCCCTCCACGTCCTTCTTGCCCACCTCAACCTTGGGTTTCGGGCGGCCAAGGCCCACCGCCGTGTCGGCGCTGGGGGTGGCCTGATTCTCCCGGACGGTCAGGGCGATGATCGGAATCGCCAGGGCGTTGGTACGGGTGGCGGTAATCACCTTTGCCGTCGCCGAGAAATCAGGGCGGGTGTCCTTGGGGGGATTCAGGAGCCGGATGGTCACTTCGTAGTCCACGGCCTGACCCGACGTGGCCGCCGCGGCGGCGGCGCCGCCCACGGAGCTGTTGGCGATCTCGGTCACGCGACCCAGGAAGGTGGTGTCGGGGAACGCGTCGATCTGCACCACGGCCGAGTCGCCCACCTGCACGCGCGCCACGTCGGTCTCGTCCACGCGCACCTTGGTCTCCAGTTGCGACATGTCGCTGATGGTGAGCAGGGTAGCGGCATCCTTGTTGAAGGTGCCCTCGATGGCGGTCTCACCCTGTTCCACGTTGAGTCGCGTGACCTGTCCGGACATCGGGGCGTAGATGGTGGTCTTGGCCAGGGACGACCGGGCATTCTGCAGGGACGCGTTGGCCTGGTCCACCTGGTGGCTGGCGGACTCCAGCACGGCCTGGTTGACGTCCAGCGTGGTCTTGAGCTGGTCCAGCGTGGCCTGGGGGACGAACTGCGGATTGGCCTTCTGGAGGGCCAGCGAGCGGTCGTAGGCCTGCTGCGCCTGGATCAGGTTGGCCTTGCTCTGCGCGAGCTGCGCCTTGGCGGAGGCGACGTTGGCCTCCCACTGCTTGACGGTGGCTTCGGCGTTGGCCGGGTCAATCTGCAGCAGGAACTGACCCTTGGTCACCAGATCGCCCTCCTTGACCGCGAGCCTGGTGATCTTGCCGGAGACGTCCGAGCTGACGTTCACCTTGGTGTGGGGGCTCACCTGGCCGCTGGCGGTGACCGACGCCACGAGGTTGGCCCGCGTGACGGGGGCAATGCGGACCTCAACGCCGGCATTGCTGCGCTTGGCGGCCGCGGTCGCCACGACGGCCACGATCGCGATGAGGATGACGGCGGAGATGGACCACTTTACGCGCTTGCTCATGAAAGTCCCCGTGGGCTATCGGAGGGGGCGGCCGACGGCGCTCTCGAGCGCGGCGAACGCCTTCTGGAAATCGTAGATGGATGTCAAGCGATCAACCTGCGCCTGCACGAACGTGGCGTGGGCCGTGGTCACATCAAGATAATTGGCCTGCCCCACCTTGTAGCGTTCCTGCGCAAACTGGTATTCCTCACGCGCCTTGTCCGCGTTCTGCTCGCGCAAGGCGATGGTCCTGGACGCGAGTTCGAGATTCAGGAGGGCCTGGGTCACCTGCGTCCGCGTCTGCAGTTCCTGCGCCTTGAGCTGGTACTCAGCCGATTGCTTCTGCGCGATGGCCTGCTGCACGCCCTGCTCGCGGCTGAAGCCGTCGAAGATGGGGAGGGACAGTGAGGCGGATACCGAGAACGGCGAACTGGTGAACTTGAATGGGAACACGCTGTTTTCCGACCGGATCTGCGAGGCCTGAGCCGCGCTCAGCGTCGGCGAGCCGCAGCCGTACGCGGTGAGGCCCACGCGGATCCGGATGGAATCGTTGATCTGGCAGCTTCCGTACGCCTGCATCAGGCCAGCCTGCGCGCGACCCACGAGGTAGTCGGAATTCGTGTATTCGTAAGTGTTGCCGCCCCACCCGGTGTTGAGGGAGAGGGAAGGCGTGTAGCGCGCCTTGGCGGTGGAGACGCCGACAGACGCCGCGCGCTGCGACGCCCGCAGCGCGTCAATGGCCGGGTTCCGCGCCTCGGCCAGGTGCAGCAGCGAGTCGAGGGAGAACACGGGCAGCGTGGTGTTGAACGTGGTGGTCAGCGTCACGTCGTCGGGGCTGGCCGGCATCGGGACGCCCATCTGCTGGTACAGGGTCACCACCTTGATGCGCGCGTCATTGTGGGCCGTGAGCGCGGCAATCCGGGCCTGCCCCAGGGCGACCTCGGCGCTGTTGACGTCGAGGATCGTGCCCTGGCCGGTCTGCATCTTGGCCTGGGCCAGCGCCAACTGTCCTTCCGACGAGATGACGAGCGTGTCCTGGAGAGTCGCGTTGGCCCGCGCGGCAAGGGCGTCCAGGTAGGCGCCGGTAACACCCGCGCGGAGCGCCTCCGCCTGCCCGACGATATTCGCCTCGGTGGCCGCGCGGTTGGCCTTCTGCAGCTTGGGGTTCATGAACGACGCGGCGCTCAGGCTGTAGCTGACGCCCAGGTTGTACCGCGAGGTGACGGCGTCGGACGAGCCCGTGAAGGTCAGCCCCTGGAACACCTGGCTTCCGGCCGCCTGGTAGCTGGCCCCGAAGGACGAACTGAGGCTGGGAAGAAATGCGCCGTAGGCTGCACGAACTGCCGCGTCTGCCGTGCGACGCCCGGTCAGCGTTCCGAGATAGTTCGGGTTGTTCTGCCGAGCCAGCGCGATGGCCTGCTCCAGGGAGATGGACGTCTCAGGCGGGGAGGTCGGGTTCTGGGCGGCGGCCAATTGACCAGCGAGCGCGAGCAGTGCAACAGACACCGGAAAGCGCATGAATTGGAGATCCTGTGGTAAAGAGTCAGGCGAATGTACGGGAGGTGATGGAACGCAGTTTCACCCCGGACGGCACTGGACATGCGACCCGGAGGCGGCAGCGGATCGCGCGCCGGGTTACTGCGGCAGCTCGTCGCGCTGGGCTACGAGCCCGCGGGCCGGAATGGCGACGCGCAGGAGCAGCCCTTTGGCACTCACCCAGATATCGCGACTGGCGCCGTTGGGCGTGATCAACGCGTAATGCCGTGCCTGCTCCGTGCGACGGCCCACCCGCAGCGATTCCTGGCCTCGTTCCTGAAACTGAAAGGTAGCCTGCGAACCCGCGCGGGGATTGATGATCGAGAATCGGCTGCGCGTTGGTGGCAGGACCGCAAAAAAATAAGGCACGAACACGTCGTCATCGAGCAGCAGCGGGTCTGGTCCCATGACGTAGGCACGCGCGGCCTCGCCATGCGGGGTCCGGGTGAGCGTGTTGAACCGCTCGGGACGACCACTGCCGCTCACCTGGGCCGTGAGTACCGAGCGCGCGCGCACTTCCATCTCGAAGCTGAGCGGCGCCCCGGAGGCGGTGGTGGTCAGGCGCAGCGCCAGGCGCAGCGTGTCGATGGACAGGGTGGCCGTGGCCCGATAGGCCTGCCCACCGGCGCCGGGCGTCCTCACCACGCGAAACGCCTCCCGACCCACCGGCGTGCCGTTCCGGGTGATCACGAGGGTCCCCTCGTCCACCGTCTGGTCCTGCGCGTGAATCGGCGCGGCCACCACGCTGAGCGGGAGCGCGGCAAGGGTCGCGAGGGTACAGGCGTATCGGATCGATTTCATCTGGTGGAAATACCCGGTGGTGGGAAGCAGGTTCACTCGGCGGGCGCCGATGCGAGGAAGATCCGTTCGCGCACCCGTTCCAGAATGCGATCGAACACGAGACGCCCCTTCTCGGCCGACGCCAGCGTGGGATGCCCGATGGAGCCGCTGCTCTCCCCGGGAATGCGGAGCCATCCCCGGCGGTACCGTCGCAGGGCGCGAGGTGACAACGTATAATCTTCTGCCAGCGACATATCCACCAGTTCCGGCGCCACATACAGGAGGAGCGACGTATCCACTTCGTCCCCGTGCATCGGTTCGGCCTGGCCGTCCAGCAGGTCGCCCAGGTCGAGCCCCAGGATGTTCACGGCGCGCACGCGGGCCGCGCTGGTGATCACGGTCTCCATGGCTTCCAGGTGGGCGTCGTTCGCGTGGGCGGTGAGCAGCACAAATTCGCGCACCCCACTGCGCTCCCAATCCCCCATCAGGTCGTTCAGCACCCGATGCAGTGTCTTGCGCCGGAGGGACGCACTGCCGGCGAAGCTCTGTTCGGACGCAGTGTTCACGCCGTACGCCACGGTGGGAGCAAGCAGGACCCCGAATTCAGCCGACAGCGCATCCGCCAGGCGTTCCACCAGCAGTGAGTCCGCGCCCATCGGCAGGTGCGGTCCGTTCTGCTGGCAGGTCCCCACGGGGACGATGAGCCGCGGATCGGCCGCGATGGTAGCTGCCACCTCGGCGGGTCGCATCTCCTTCAGGCGACGGGGGCGAGCCGCGCTCGGGGGTAAGGCGTCCATGGTGCGGGGCTGAAGGATGAGCGGGACTCGCGCGGACCGGTGGCGGGAGGCGTGGTGGCCACTGGCGACCGCCGTGGCCCTCCTGGCCTCCAGTCAGTGGCTGGCGGCCACCACGGTAGGTTATCTCGCCGCCGCCGGTGTCGCCACCGTGGCGGCCGTGGCTGGACTGCGTCATGTGGGCGTGCGCGCCCGGTGGTGGACGGTGGGGGCGACGCTGGCGCTCGTCGGCGTGGTGCTCCTGGAGGGCGTGACGCAGTGGAAGCTGCACCGGATCGATAGCGACTGGCCGGCCATTCGCTCGACGCTCACGACTTCCGCGCTGTCGGCCCTGGACGCCCGCGTGGACGCCGTCGCGGCGGAGCTGCACTCGGCCGCGGAGCAGGCAGTGCGTGCCCCTGCGGATACCGCCGGCGCCTTTGCGGCACTGGCGGCCATGGCAGACGCCACCCCAGGCTTGGGGCTCGTGGTCTATGCGGACGGGCGCCCGTTTGCGTGGGCGGGACGCATTCAGGTGCCCACGGACTCACTGGGCGATTCGCTGGGTGTGGCCCGCCATGGACTCTACACGGGCCTCTTTGCCGCGAGGTCGGAGGGCGCGCGCCGTGCGGTCACCATCTGGCTGCTTGACGCCGCCCCCCCGGCGGATCGGCTGGCGGACGCGCTGGCCGCGGAGGTGGCGCGGCGGGTGGGTGTGCCGCGCTTCGACTTTGCCGAGCGAGCCAATGGAACGCACGCGACGGAGTGGCAGGCGGTGACGGCTGATGGACAGGTGCTGACCTGGGCGCGGGCGGCCGTGTTCACGCGCGATGCCGTGCGGCTGGAAACACAGCAGCGTGCGCGGCTGCTGGCGGCAGTGGTGCTGGCGCTCGGGCTTGCCGGTTTCGTGATCGGCGCGTGGCGGCTGGCGCGGCGCTTTCGCTGGCGCATGGTGACGGTGGGCGTCGCGCTGGCCTGCACGGCGCTCGTGCCCCTGAATGCCTTCTCGAACCTGTCACGGCTCTTTGACGGCGGCCTGTACTACACGCCCATTGGTGGCGCGCTCACGGCCAACGCCGGCGCGTTGCTGGTGACCGGCGTGCTCGTGCTGTTCGCGCTGCTGGCTGCCGTACGGCGACTGGCGCGCAACCGGCCGCGGGCGTGGTGGGGCCTGGTGGTGCTGGTGATCGCGGGGCTGGGCCCCTTCCTGCTGCGCGACCTGGCGCGCGGTATCAGGATTCCCATCTACGGCGTCAACACCTCGCTCTGGCTCATCTGGGAAGTGCCGATCTTCCTGGCTGGGTGTGTGGTGCTGCTGGCGGGGGCCGCGGCCGGGAGCGCGGCACTCGGCCCCAAGCGCGGCGTCCCGCCGTGGGCGGGACCGGCGCTGGCGGCGCTCTCGGCGCTGCTGGCGCCCATTACGTGGGAGGCGGCCGGGCGCTGGCCGTGGTGGTATCCCATTCCGTGGATCGTGGCGGTTGGCGCGCTGGCGCTGGCCCGGCGGTCGCGCGCCATCGTATCCAGTGCCGCGGCCGTGGCCGCCCTGGGGGCTGCCACGCTGGTGTGGGGGGCCGTGACGCGAGGGCGGATGCAACTGGCGGAGAGCGACGTGCTGGGGCTGGGGCGCACGGACGCGACGGTGGCGCGCCTGGTGGAGCGGTATGCGGCTGGCGTTCGGTCCACCCCGTTCACGGCGCCCGGGCGGCAGTGGCTGCTGCACCAGTACGCGACTTCTGCGCTCGCGCCGGCCGGCCTTCCCGTCTGGTTTTCGTTCTGGGCCGCCGACACGGCGCCGGCGGCGGTGTTGCAGCCGTCCTCGATGGACGTGTCCATGGTTACGGCGCGCGCCATCGCGCAGCGCGCGTTCAGGGGAGACACGATCGTGGAATACCCGATCGTGGCTCGGCCGGCGGTCCAGTTTGGCGTCGGTATTCCCGCAATGGGTGGAGTGGTGGTGGCCGTGGCAGCGTCGCGCACACGGTTGATTGCCCCCGATCCATTTGCCAGCCTGCTGGGCATTGACCAGCCGCCGCCGGCGGAGCCGCCGTACGTGCTGCAACTGGCGGAGCCACCCTCGGCGGCGCCGCGCGCGCCTCCCAGCATGGAGTGGCAGCGCGAGGGCGATATGCTGCGCGGGGACTGGATCACGTCGTCGGGCCTGGGGCCGTCGCGCGTGCTGGCCGGCGTGGAACTGCGATCTACGGGCGCGCTGGTGCAGCGCGGGGTGCTGGTCGCGCTGGTGGACCTGGCGATTGTCGGCCTGCTCTGGCTGCTGAGTGTCCTGGCGGACGGGGCCGTTGGCCGCTGGTTGCGCGACCGGCAGCGGCGCTGGCGGCGCAGCTACCGCATGCAGCTCACGCTGGCGCTGTTTGCGTTCTTCGTGATTCCGGCGGTGGCGTTCGCCGGCTGGTCTTACCAGCAACTCGCGTCGGGGGCGGCGCAGAGCCGCGAGCTGCTGGTGCGCGAGACGTTGCGCGCGGTGGCGCCCGTGGCCGGCAGCACGGGGTGGCTCGAGGCCGAGAGCCGGCGGCTCCAGGCGCCGCTGTTCCTGTTCAGGGACGGGGAGCTGGCCGCCGCCAGTGATTCGTTGCTGGCGGGCATGGCGCCCATCGGGCGGTTCCTGCCGGCCGAGGTCCAGGTGGCGCTTGGCGTGCGGGGTGAAGTGGCGCAGAGCCGGGAGGCCGCGTTAGGGAATACACATGCACTGGTCGGTTTCCGGTCCCTGCGTGGCCCTGGGGCCGCGCTGGTGCTGGCGGCGCCCGCGCGGGCGGATGACCTCACGCTGGAACGGCGGCGTCGCGACCTGGGCATCCTGGTGCTCTTCGCGACGGCGGTGGGCGCCTTTGCCGCGTTCTGGCTGAGCGGCCTCGTGGCACGGGGGCTGGCGGGCCCCATCCGGTCGCTTCGCCGAGCGGCGCTGACGCTGGCCGCGGGCGGGCGGGCGCCAGTGCTGGAAGACAACCCCACCGTGGAGTTCCGTCCGGTGTTCAACGCGTTCCGCCGCATGGCGACCGACCTGGACGCGAGTCGCGCGGTGATGGCGCGCGCGGAGCGCGTGCTCGCGTGGGGGGAGATGGCCCGGCAGGTGGCGCACGAGATCAAGAATCCCCTCACGCCCATCCGGCTGGGCGTGCAGCACCTCCAGCGCGCGCGGGCCGACGCGCGCGTGGACTTTGACCAGGTGCTCGACGAGAACGTCAAGCGGATCCTGTCCGAAATCGACCACCTGGATGAGATTGCCCGGGCATTCAGCCGCTATGGCGAAACTCCAAACACGCGGCCGGAGGTGAGTGCCACCGACGTGGCCGCCGTGCTGCGCGACCTGGTGGGGCTGGAGCGCATGGGGCAGGAGGAAATCGCCTGGGTGCTGGACGGCACGGAGCAGTCCTGCTCGGCCCTGGCCCGGCCCGAGGAACTGCGCGAGGTGCTGCTCAACGTCTTCGAGAACGCGCGCCTGGCCGGCGCGCGCCGCGTGGTCTCGACGCTTCGACGTGGGGACTCCGTGATCATCGAAGTCCGCGACGATGGGCAGGGCATTCCCCGCGAGATCCAGTCGCGCGTGTTCGAGCCGCACTTTTCCACGCGCACCAGTGGCAGCGGGCTGGGGCTGGCCATCAGCCGCCAGCTCGTCGAGGGGTGGGGCGGAACCATCGATCTCGAAAGCCGCGAAGGGCAGGGGAGCGTGGTGCGGATCCTCCTGCGTCCGGGGTGAGCTAGGTTCGCACGCGCACCGTCTTCACGTTCACGAACTCGCGCAGCCCGTAGCCGCTCAGCTCGCGGCCGTACCCCGACGCCTTCACCCCGCCAAACGGGAATCGCGGGTCCGACGCCACCATCGCGTTGATAAACACGCTGCCGGCGTCGAGGTCGCGGGCGAACCGCGCGGCCTCATCCGCGTCGCTGGTCCAGGCGCTGGCTCCCAGTCCAAAGCGCGTGTCGTTGGCGACGCGGATGGCGTGATCGATGTCGGGCACGACGAACACGGACGCCACGGGTCCAAACAGCTCGTCCCGGTACGCGGGTGAATCGGTGGGGACGTCGGTGAGCACCGTCGGCTGGAAGTAGTACCCGGGCCCCTCGATGCGCGCGCCCCCGCACCGGACGCGCGCGCCCAGCGACACCGAGCGCGCGACCTGCGCCTCGAGATCCGCGGCTCCCTGTTCGCTGCTCAGGGGGCCCACCTGCGTGGCCGGGTCCATGGGATCGCCCACCACCAGCGCCTGCATGGCCGCGACAAACTGGGTCGTGAAGCGCTCGGCGACCTTGGCATGAACGATGAACCGCTTGGCCGCGATGCACGACTGGCCGTTGTTGACGGTCCTCGCCCGGACCGCGGTTTCCACGGCGCGGTCCAGGTCGGCGCTCGGCATCACGATGAAGGGATCGCTGCCGCCCAGTTCCAGGACAGCCTTCTTGAGGCTGCCGCCCGCGGCGGCGGCCACCCTGGCGCCGGCCCCTTCACTGCCGGTGAGCGTCACGGCCGCCACGCGCGGGTCGGCGATCACCGCGGAGACCTCGGCCGCCGGTATGAGCAAAGCCTGAAATACGCCCTCCGGCGCGCCGGCCTGGCGGAAGAGATCCTCCAGCGCCAAGGCGCACTGCGGCACCGAGCTGGCGTGCTTGAGCAGCCCCACGTTCCCCGCCACCAGCGCCGGCGCGGCAAACCGGATCACCTGCCAGAAGGGAAAATTCCAGGGCATCACCGCCAGCACCACACCCAGGGGATGAAATTCGACGCGCGACTGCTCACCCTTCACGTCGACGGGCCGCGGCGCGAGCAGCTCCTGTGCGTGGTCGGCGTAATACCGACAGGTGACGGCACACTTGGCCGCCTCGTCCCGCGCGGCCGTGTACAACTTGCCCATCTCGAGGGTCATCAACCCGGCGTAGTGGTCGCGCTGCCCATCGAGCAGCGCCCCCGCCTGCGCCACCACACGGGCGCGCTCCTGGATGCTGGTGTCGCGCCACGTGCGCGAGGCGGAGGCAGCCAGCGCCAGGCGGCGCTCCACCTCCGCCGAGTCATACGCCGCGAATTTCCGCACCAGTTGTCCGGTGGCGGGGTTGGTAGTGGTAATGGCCATCTGGGCGCTCCTTGTGCGTCAGGCTCCAGCCGGTTCGTCCGAGCCCCACAGGCCGGCGTCCTCGTCGCTGCCCAGCAACCGCCGCCACCAGGGCGCGCGGCGCTCGCGGTGGGCTACGGCGCGAACGGCGTCGCGCCAGGCCCGCTGCATGCGCAACGCATCCTGGAACCGGCGGCTCACGTCGGGGTCCAGCCCCTTCCGCAGCCAGTCGGCGATCTCCTCCGGAAACGCTGAGAGATCGAGGTCGCGCGACATGGCGCGCCCAATCACGGCGCGCACGTCGGACTCACCGAATGGAGGTGTTCCGGATAATGCAAAGTACACGATGGCTGCCACCGAATAGCAGTCGGTCGCGGTGTCCTGCGGTTCGCCCAGGAGTTGCTCCGGGGGCGCGAACGCGGGCGTGCCGCCGGTGTCCGCGGCCTCCTGCCCCCAGATGTTGGCGATGCCGAAGTCCGCGATGCGCCAGCGACGGTAGCGGTCGATGACGATGTTCTCGGGCTTGAGGTCGCGGTGCAGCACCCCGATGGCATGGGCCGCCGCCAGGCCGTCCAGCACCATGTCCACCCGGGGCGCGATCTCGGCCAGCGGACGCGCCCCCGCCCGTTGCACCAGTTCGGCCACCGAGCCGGACTCGGCCAGTTCCATGGTGTACCAGCTCACCTGCCCACGCGAATCAAAGTCGTAAATGGGGACGATGGCCGGGTGCGCCAGGCGCGCCGCCAACTGCGCCTCGCGGCGGAATCGGGCCACAGCCACGTCATCGCTGGCGATGTGCGGATGCAGCAGCTTGAGCGCCACTTCGCGGCCGAGTGAGAGGTCGCGCACGCGCCACACGGAACCGAAGGATCCACTGCCCAGCGGCGCCAGCACGTCGTAGTCGTCGCCCAGTGCCCAGCGCAGGCGGGCCTCCTCGGATTCGTCGGGGGCCGCGGTGTCCTCGTCACTCAGGATGAACATCGTGCGGCTGCCGACCACGCGGTCCACGGCGCGCAGCATGGCGGCGATGCCTGGAAAGCGCTCAGACGGATCCGGGGACAGCGCGCGGTCCAGCACGGCCGCTACGGATTTGGGACAGTCGGGGCGGACCAGCAGGATGGGCGGCGCATCGTGTGCTGGCGGCAATTCACCAGTCAGCGAGTAGAAACACAGCGCGGCCAACTGCCACTGGTCGGTGGCGGGCGTAGGCGTCCACGGAGAATCCCGCCATTCACGGGGTCTGGGCATCCACTTGGGATCGGGGGCCAGCCGGTCGGGGATCTCCGCCCGCGGTATCGCCCATTCCCAGCCCAGCATCCACAGCCGTCCCATGGGGGCAATCCAGACTGTCTCGGGGGAAACCGCCCCATGCGTGGAGCCGGCGTCGTGCAAGTAGGAAATGGCGGAACCGACCTCGCGCATGACGCGGAGCATCGCGGGCACGTCGTCGGTGCCCGCGCGCCGGACGCGGGCGCCCACGGTTTCGCCGGCAATCCAGCGCCGGAGGTACCCCGGCCCGTACGGTCGCTGCGCGTCGGTGGACCAGTAGTGGTATGTGGTGGGCACCGCCGGGTGATTGCGGTGGGCCAGATGCCGAGCCTCCGAGGCCAGCCACGCCGCGTGGGAGGGCTCGGGCACGCTCACCAGCGAGAGCGAACGTCCCAGGGCGTCCACCAGTTCCTGGTAGTGGCGGTGGCCAAAGCGCAACCCTTCAGGGCCCCAGGCCCAGTTGGGGGGTAACTCCCAGCCCGCCAGGTGCGGCGGCAGTTGGTGGGTGACCGCGTAGGGGTCGGGCGGAGCGGCGTGCGTCACGGTGAGCGGAATCTACATCCGCGATTCAGAAAGAATCTCCTGGGCGCTCTTGGCAAGCTCCGGGATTCCCACGATGTCCGGCCGGACCGCCACCTCCACGACTTCCACGCGCTGGGGCCCGCCATCGCCACGCGGCGCCGACTGCACCGACGGGACGCGCAACGTGACGGCAATCACGCGCCAGCAGGTGCTGGGCCCGTCGAGCACCCCTTTTGCATCCACGACGTCCAGCAGGAGCATCTCGCCGGCCACGGGCACGACCGCGCTGGCACACTCGGCGAGCACCTGTTCCGGTCGGTCGTGTCTGACGACGCGCAGGGTGAACATCGAGAGGAGTCGGGGGTTGGGGCACTCGGCGCGCCCTGGCAACGGCGCGGCGGACGGAATGGACAGGAAGGTATTGGCGAACTAACTCGTACACTAGGGGAAACGGCTCGGCGCTGGTCCAGTGGTGAAACCCCGGGCCGCGCGGCGCGTACGCCTCAGGAAGAATGCAACCGGGGGGTCCCGTGCTTCAATTCATCGGTTTCGCGGCCACGGCCGCCGCCACAATTTTCGGGTACATCGCCGCTCGGCGTTTCGTGGCGAACAAGCTGCGATACGTGGACGGGATTCATTCCATCAAGGCGCCCATCGTCTCCGGCGTGGTGGCGGCGCTGATCGCGACCCCCGTCGTGTGGCTCTTGCCCCTGATTGGCGGCGGCACGGCGCTCCTGTTCGGCGCCGGTGTCGCGTTTGGGGTGGCCAACGGCAGTCGCGAAGTCCGCAAGCGCCTGACCAGCGGCTGATCCCGGCGACGGCCGAACCGGGCGCGCGCGGCCTCAGGGCACCGGGTTGGCCTGCCACGAGCCGTAGAGCGCGTTAGGCAGCAGGAACCAGGACGCTCCAAAGTTGGACAGCAGCGAGTCGGCCGCCGACGGGGAGCGCAGCGCCTGCGACCCGCCGGGAAAATCCTGGATGTTGTCCCCCACCCACATCACCACGTCCACCGGCGGAAGTGTGGACGGCGCGACTCCCCGCTGCACGGCGCGGAACCTGGGATTCTTATCATCCGGCGACCCCGCGGCCTTGCAGATCACCTGGTCAAAGGGCACCTGGTCGCGTCGCAGGTTCTCGCGCGTGGCGTCGCAGACGGAATCGTCCCGGTTGGTGACGATCACCACGCGGCCTCCGAGCGCGCGGACGCGCTGCGTGAACGCCACCGCGCCCGGCAGCGCCGGCGCGGCGCCGCGCAGCACCCATGCATTCCAGCTTGCGTTGGTATAGGGCAGCCCGGCGCGCAGGCGCTCGAGTTCGTACAGCGAGTTGTCGAGGATGGTCTCGTCGGCGTCCAGGATCACGCCCCACGTGCCGGCCGCATGTCCCGCGCTGCGGGTGGCCAACGCGGAGTCGGCGGCCCGGTACACCTGCAGGTACAGCACACGATGCTCGGCCGAGGCCCGGGTCCAGCGGAGGGCTCCATACACGGTGTCGGTTTTCGCGGCGGGCGCGGGGGCCTGGGCGGTGGTCCCCGCCGGGACGGTCGGCGCGCAGGCGGCGGCCGCGGAGAGCGCAAGAGTCCAGGCCAGGGTGGCCATGCGGCCGTGCGGGGTGATGGGCGGGCGGACGGGCGTATGGGATGTCATATGACGATATGGGTGAGGTGGCAGGTGTCAGCCGGCCTGTATGGCGGCGGTGGGTATCTGTGCGTGCTCGATCAGGGCGACGCCGGCGGCCAGGGCGTCCCGGGAGCCGGCCAGAACCAGCAGGTCGCCCGCGTACAGGCGCGTGGTGGCCGCGGGCGCGGCGATGGGAGCGCGGCTGCCGTCCCCGGGGAGGATCACAATGGCGCTCGCGCCGGTGACAGCGCGCAGGTTGACTTCTGCGAGTGTGCGGCCGGCTACCGGGCCGGCTCCCTCCACGGTGGCAAGCCGCAGGTCGCCCAGCCCGGAGAGTTCATCCGCGACGTCCTCCAACGCCTGTTCCAGCGCAGTCGGTGAAGCGCCAGCCGCGCGTCGTGGCTCCAGTGCCGCGATGATCAACTCACCGCCGGAGCGGACATATGCCGTCAGGCCGCCGGCGGTACGCCATGCGCCGGCGGTCAGTGCGACGACCGCGATGAGCGGCAGGATGATGGGCGCGGCATGCGGGACAAACGGCTGCGTCACGGCCGCCACCGGCAGCAGCACCGCGAGGAGCACCACCGCCTGCAGGATGCCGAGCAGCGCGCGCCGCGGCGCGTCGGCCAGTAGCGAGCGCTGCCAGGTGGGGGCGGGCAGGGCCCGGACCGAGAGTACGAACGCCAGTCGCCGTGCGGCGCGCAGCAGTTGGGCCAGGATGGGCACGGCGAGCACGAGGCCGACCGCCATGACGAGCCCGATCGCGGCTGAGTGTGGCCATCCCCAGGCGCGCGTGATGGCGCCGGCCACCGGGGTTGAGTCGGTCGCCACGCCGACGATCACGACGGTCAGGAAGATCCCGTCCAGCGCGAGGCGGCGTACCAGCCGCCGGATGCGCGCCCGGCCGCCCGACGTTCGGTCGCGTTCCGCGAGTGACTCGAACCACGAGGCATAGAGCGCGGCCATCACCTGCACTCCGCGAGGCAGGCGACGCTCGATGGCAATGGCCGCCGGGCGGGCCGCTTTGATGAACCACGGGGTGGTGAATGTGGTCAGCGCGGAGACCGCGACGATGATGGCATACAGCTCCGGGCGGATGACCCCGGCCGCGGTCCCGATCCCCGCGACAATGAATGAGAATTCGCCAATTTGCGTAAGGCTCATACCGGCTTCGATGGATGGGCGCAGTCCATTGCCGGTGAAGAACGCGCCGGCGGTCACGCCCAGGACCTTGCCCCCGATCACCAGCCCGGTGAACAGCAGCACGGCGGGCCAGTGCGCTACCAGCACGCGAGGATCCAGGAGCATGCCCACGGAGACGAAGAAGACGGCGACGAACAGGTCGCGCACGGGTTCCACCAGGTGGATGATCCGCTCGCTTTGCCCCGATTCGGCGCACAGCGACCCGCCGATGAACGCCCCGAGGGCCACCGAGTACCCCATGCCGAGCGCGGCAAGCGACGCGGCAAAGCAGGCGCCGACGCTCACTACCAGCAGGACCTCGCCGCTGCCTGAGCGTGCGGCGGCGCGGACCGCGCGTGGAACGATCAGCGCGCCGAGCGTGATGAGCGCCACGAGAAAGGTGATGAGCCGCGCGGCCGTGATGCCGATCTCCCCCAGCGACATCTCCTGGCCTGCCGCGACGGTGGTCAACCCGGCGATGAGGATGATGGCGATGAGGTCCTCCACGATCAGGATGCCGAGGACCAGGCTGGGGGTCTTCCCGTCGCTGGCGCGGGTGGCAAAGGCGCGCGTCACGATCGTGGTACTGGAGCACACCAGCATCGCGCCGGCGAACAGGCATTCGACGGTGGACCACCCCATGGCCTGGGCCGCCACGTACCCCAGCACGAACATGATGCTGGTTTCCGTAAGGGCGGCCATCCCGGACGAGCTCGCGGTGGCCATGACGCGTCGCAGCCGGAATTCGAGGCCGATGGCGAACATCAGCAGGATGACACCCAGCTCCGACAGGTCGCGGACGGTGGCGTCATGCGCGGAGAGCGGCACGAGGAGGTTCGGCCCCACGATCATGCCCGCCAGCAGGTAGCCGAACACCAGCGGCTGCTTCAGCCACTGGAACAGGAGCGTGGTGGCCGCCGCGACGCTGAACACGATCGCGAGGTCCCGAAAGAACGTGTCCGGGGAGATCATCGGCGTTCCTGCGCGTCGGGCATGAGAGGTACGATACGCGCTCGCGCCGCGCGACGGGAGGCAGTGGGCGATTCCGGCTGCCAGGGCTCCCATCTGATGCCTGCCGGCGTCGCGGGATCGAGCGCCTGCCGGAATGCGATGAGGGGCGAGACCGATAGGTGCGATACCGCGATGCCACGCCCGGAAATTGGGGCATGCTTGCCGCCATCCGCACGGCCGCCGTCCTCGGCATCGACGCGTATGAGGTCACGGTGGAGGTTGACGTCTCCCCGGGACTGCCGCAGTGGAGCATCGTGGGGCTGCCGTCCAGCTCCATCAAGGAGAGTCGCGAACGCGTGCTGGCGGCGCTCGCAAACTCCGGCTTCACGCTGCCCCCGCGGCGGATCACCATCAGCCTCTCGCCGGCCGATGTCCACAAGACGGGCGCGGCGTTCGACCTGCCCATTGCCATCGGGCTGCTGACGGCGCTCGGCGTGGTGCCGGAGTCCGTGGCCGACCGCGTGGCCATCCTGGGCGAGCTTGGGCTGGATGGCTCCGTGCGCGCGGTGCGTGGTGTGCTGCCCGTCGCGCGCCGCGTCGCGGCGGCAACGCCGGCGTTGACGCTCGTGCTGCCACCCGCCAACGCCGCGGAAGGGGCGCTCGTGGACTCCGCGGTGCTGGCGGCGCCGGCATCGCTGGGGCAACTGGTGGAGTGGCTGCGGGCTGGAGCGCTGCCGGCGCCGGAAGTGGCGGCGGCGCCGGGCGCCGCCGCGGACTCGACGGACTTTGCCGACGTGGTGGGGCAGGAGAGCGCCAAGCGGGCGCTGGAGATCGCGGCAGCCGGAGGTCATAACGTATTACTTATAGGACCGCCGGGCGCGGGCAAGACGATGCTGGCCCGGCGGCTGCCGTCCATCCTGCCCGCGCTGTCCAGCGAGGAAGCCCTGGAGGTGACGTCCATTCATTCGGTGGCGGGGCTGACCAACGGGGCGCGGGCGTGCCTCACCCAGCGGCCCTTCCGCGCGCCGCATCACACGATCAGTCCGGCGGGGCTGGTGGGTGGCGGCGGGGTGCCGCGTCCGGGGGAGGTGAGCCTGGCGCATCACGGGGTGCTGTTCCTGGACGAGATGCCGGAATTTCCCCGATATGTCCTGGAGGCGCTGCGGCAACCCATGGAAGACGGCCGCGTGGTGATTTCACGGGCCGCGCAGGCGGTGTGCTTCCCCGCGCGGTTCACGCTGGTGGGGGCCATGAATCCATGTCCGTGCGGGCATGCCGGGTCGGAGACGCGCGCGTGCGTGTGCGCGGAGAGCGAGATCCAGCGCTACCGGGCGCGGCTGTCGGGGCCCCTGCTGGATCGCATAGACATGCACGTCACGGTGGGTGCGGTCCCCATGCGGGAACTCGGAAGCGGGGGTGCGGCGGAGGCCGAGCGCTCGGCGGAGATCCGACGGCGCGTGGAGGCGGCGCGGAGCGTGCAGGGACTGCGCTATGCGAAGCGCGCGGGTGAGCGCTGCAACGCGCACGCCGCCGGCCGCTGGCTGGACCTGCACGGCGGGCTCACCGCCGAGGCTCGGCAACTGCTCGCCGGCGCGGCCGACGGGATGCACCTCTCCGCGCGGGCGTACCACCGCGTGATCAAGGTGGCGCGGACCATTGCCGACCTGGCGGGGGAAAAGCACGCAGGGCCTCCGCATGTGGCGGAGGCCCTGCGTTACCGGGCCAGGCTTTCCTGACCCGGGTTCGTGACTACTGCGTGGACATCCGCTTCACCACGCCGGCGAGCAGGCGGACGCGGCGCGGATCGCTTGAGCCGGCCACGTCGCGATCCAGATCCGCCCCGAGGCCGCGGAGGGCGGTCCGACGGGCGGCACCGCTCGCGCCCTGGGCGCGGTCCAGCGTGGCCTTGATGGCGGTGGTTCGGGCGGCGGGCAAGCCGTTGTCGCGCACCAGCTGATCCAGGTACGCGCGGGCCACCGGGAATGCATCGGGCCAGGAGAGCCGGGGCTGGCTTTGCGGGTTGTACACGTCCATGTGCACCAGGGCCGCGGCGTCGATCTCGTTCTGCGTCAGGTCCGCGGTGGGCGTGAGCTTGAAGACATCCAGCCCGCGGGCGATTTCCGAGCCGTAGACATAGCCGTTGTAGTAATACCCGCCCCAGTACCCGCCCAGGACCAGCCTGGTGGAGTCAATGGGGCCCTGGTCGTAGTAGGCGATCTCCCTGGGCTGGGCCGGATCCGTGAAATCATATATAGAAATGCCGCCCTGGTACCAGGCCTGCACCATGATGTCGCGTCCCGGCACCGGCACCAGGCCGCCGTTGTGCGCCACGCAATTCTCCTCGGGGGTCTGGGCTGCCGGCATCTTGAAGTAGCCGACGTGCGTCAGGTGCCGGTCGGTGATCGTGAAGATCGCGTCGGCGCCCCAGTCCAGGGGATCGCTGGCCCGGCACTTGGCCTGCGTGCCGCCGCCCCACTCGTCGGTGAACAGCATCGAGGTGGCGGCGTTGTTGAACGTGGCCGAGTGCCAGAAGGCAAAGTTCGAGTCGGCCATCGCCTGGATACGCACCGGATTTTCTGGGTTGCTGATATCCAGCAACAAGCCGTAGCCCGAGCAGGCGCCGCCGGCCAGGCCGGCCGCGGGGTACACGGTGATGTCGTGGCACTGCGACGGACCACTCGCAACCTGGTTCCCGGTGCGCCGCGGAAAGTTGACGCCGAGCTGCGTCAGCGTGTCCTGGGCCGCATCGGCGCGCGGGTCGTCCTGGCCGCCGTAGATCAGGACCACGAGCTGCCGGGCCGCGCGCGCGGAATCGTCAGCGGTGGCGGTGGCGGGCAGGCCGATGCGCGAGAGGAATCGGCGCGCCTGGGCCAGGCCGGCGCCGTTGGCCGTATCGGCCACCGAGACGCCGTGCGTGGCGGGCGCCGTAAGGTCGCTGAAGATGCGCGGGTGACTGACGATGGCGGCCTGCTCGGGGTGAGCGAGCGGGACCTTGATGACTTCGATGCGGAAGAGCGCGGAGCTGGGGTCATCGACGCCGCCCCCCGCTTCGCAGCCGGCCATCTCGCTGGATGACCGCACCCGGGCCAGGCCGGAGACGTACACGTACACCACGCCCTTGTCGTGCGGGTCGGGCAGGAGGGTGTGCGTATGGGAGCCGCGGCAGGTCTGCACGGCGGCCACTTGCTTCGGGCGTGCCGGATCACTGATATCAAAGATCCGGATGCCGAGCATGCGCTCCTTGCTCACCGAGTCCTTGATCCCCTGCGTTCCGCAGTCGAGGCGGCTGCCGCCGTTTTCCGCGGAGACGAACAGCAGGTGGCCGTACACGGAGACGTCGCCCTGTTCGGTGAAGCACACCTTGGCGGCGGTGAGCCTGGGCTTCGCGGGATTCGCGATATCCCAGACCTGGATGCCGCTGAAGTTGCCCTGATAGAGGTAGTTGCCGGCGAAGGCGAGGTCGGAATTGGCGTAGGTGAGCCCGCCCGGATCATTGGGATGGAACACGTCGGGCTTGTTGACGTGGGCTACGCGAGTCATGCCCTCCGAGGCCACGCCCGCGTTGTAGAGGCCGGCCGACAGGCCGACGCGTGGGTCGGTGGTGCTGGCCTGCGCGCTCGCGGCGGCGGGCATGACAATGGCGGCGACCAGCGCGCCGGCGGCGAGCGTGGAGTGGGTACGACGGGCCCAGCGGGCAAGGGAGGAGGGTCTCATCTGGAGGGGTTCTTGGTGAGGGAGTTGAGGATGAGCTGCATACGATGGATCTCGGCGCGCTGTCCGGCGTCGATGTCCGTGGCGAAGCCAAAGAGCTCCGACTGCTGGCCGGCACCCGGCGTGGCGAAGAGGTCCTTGACCATCGTGAGCGCGCCCTGATGGTGGTGGATCATGCCAGCGAGGTACAGGGTGTCGAACGCGAGGCCACGCGCCGCGTCGAGTTGCTGCATCTGCGCCGCGGTCAGCATGCCGTCCATCAGCATGGGCATCTGGCCCATGTCCATGCCCGGCATGTGCAAGGGGCTGGAGTCGGTGATGGGCCTGGTGGCGCCGCTGAGCATGTGGAGCGGGTCGGGCGCGGATTGCTGCCGTGCCTTCAGCCAGTTCTGCATGAGGGCAATCTCATCGCGCTGCGAGAGCGCGATGCGCTTGCACAGCGTGGCGACCTGGGGGCTGGCGCCGTGCGAAACGGCCCAGTCGGACATGACCACCGCCTGCGCGTGATGCATGATCATGCCTTGCATGAAGGTCACGCCGGCCTTGGTATAGTCGTTGCCGGTGGAGCTGCCGGCCTGCGCGAGCAGGGGAAACGCGGCGGCGGCCGAGACGGCGAGCGCAAGGGCAAGCGAGCGGTGCGCGTGCCGGAGGTGTGCGGATGAGGAACGCATGGTCGGTTGCGACGTGGAACGTGGGGTGGCGGCCCGGCAGTGCGTGCTACGCACGTCGTACCATGCCCCGAGCGGACGACAGCGTCAAGGGGCGCGGGGCGCCAGGGAGCCCGATCAGGGGTTTACGGTGAACGTGTTCGTGTAGGGCGTGTAGTTCGCCGCCGTGAACGTGGCGCTGGCGGTGCCGGCGGCCACGGCCTTCACGTAGAAGGTGACGTACGAGGCGCCCGCCGGGATGGTGGCGCTGGTGATCACGGCTCCGCCCGAGCGGAACTCGATGTTCGCGTTGGGGGCGAGGGTCCATGTGGTGGCGGCGAGTACCGGATGCGTGCCCTGCGCAGGATCGCGCGCATAGAGCGTAACCGATACGGAATCTCCCACGGCCAGCGAACCCGGCCAGCCGCTGATCGGGTCAATGCGGCCCTCGCCGACGACGACGACCGCGGTATCCGGGTAGTGCGCCGGGCTGGCGAGCGCGGCAACCACCGAATCGGTGCCCGCGGAGTTGCCGATAATACGGAAGTAGGTGAGGTAGCTGTTGGGTGCGATGCTCAGTGGGGACGTGGGCACCGTGCTGGTGTGTGGGGTCTGGAGGTAGGTGAGGGTCACGCTGCCGCCGGCGGGCAGGTTGTCCTGGGCCGCGGCGTACACATTATCCAGATACTGCCCGATGCCCAGGGAGACCGTACTCCAGCTCAGCGAGAGCTTGGGCGTATTGACGGTGAGGTTCGCGGTGCCCGTGGTGTACCGGTAGAACGCGGCGCGCGGGTCAGTGGCAGACATCTGCGCCGTGCCCGCCACGCCGGGAGACCACATCGCCTGGTGGCTGTAATAGGCGCCCGCGGGGATGGTGACGGTGAGCGAGTCAAGGCTGGCCACCGACGGGCTGGACGAGGCGAGGGTGACGGTGACGTCCTCCGTGACATAGTGCGAGGCGCCATCCGCGTCCTGGGCATATACCAGGACGCTTGTCGCTGGGGCGGTGGTGTTGAGCACGGTGGACGTGCTGATCTGGAACCTGGGTTGCGTGACCTGCACGTTGGTGGAGACGCCCGAGTACCCCGTGGCCGTGGCCTGGATCTGCACCGTGCCCAGGGTATCCACCGCATCGATCTTGAAGTACGCCGAGCTCGACCCGCCCGGGATGGTGACGGACGCCGGCGCGGTGGCCACGCGGGTATCCGTACTCGCCAGGTTCACGGTGAGGTCACTCGCCACGGGGTTGGGCGTGTACACATAGATCCCGGACGGGCCGGTGGACTGCCGCATGCCGAGCTTGATGGCGCTGGTGCTGAAGTGCAGGGCGGGGCCAGTGACTGTGACGAAGTTGGTGGTATCCGGCAGGTAGTCCGCCCCCGAGGAATCCGAGACGATGACCGCGGCGGTCCCCGGTCCCACGACGCTCACCGCGGCACCGACATTGAGCTGGTCCTTGAGCACGTGGACATACGACTGGGCCGGGCGCAGCACCGTGGTGTCCGTGGACTGGACCAGGATCGTCACGGTGTCGGACGCATACCGGCTGTTCGACAGGCTGTCCTGCGTGTACACCGTCAGGTTGAACGGCGGGTTGGTGGTGGTCGTGGTGCCGGGCAAGCCGGAGACGGACAGCTTCGGCGTGGTGACGATCACGACCGCGGTGTCGGGCAGGTAGCCCGGCGCGGTCGCGATGATGGTGTCCCTTCCATAGGCTCGGCCGTAGTAGGCCCAGTAGGCGTAGTACGAAGCGGCGGGGATCGTGAGGGAGGTGGCCGTGAGGGAATCGGCCGCCGGGTTGCTGTGGCTCAGGGAGATGGTCAGCGGTGCGGTCCTGGAATCGGGGGTCGAGACATACGCCCCGGTGGACTGCACATGCTGCCGCTTGCCGACGGTCGCCGTCGTGAAGTTGAACGAGAGCTTCGGCGACTGGACGGTATATGTGATGGTGTCTGGCGGGTAGCCGGTCGAGGTGGCGACAAGCATGGCGGTTCCCGTATCAACCGGGCTGGCCATGGCTGACGCGCTGGTCGCCGCGCCGGCGGGAACCGTGATGGTCGCGGAATCCACCGTGATCACGCTGGGGTTGGTGGACGCCAGCGAAATGGTCAGCGGGGTGGTGCGGGCATGCGTGGTGCCCGTCGAATCCTGCATGGTCACGCTGAGGGTCCGGCCTGGACCGAAGTTGTTCATCGTCCCGCCGCCGTTGAGGACGAAGCGCGGGGACGTCACGATATAGACCGCGGTGTCAGGCGAGTATCCCAGCGCCGAGGCAATCACGGTATCCCGGCCGGCGGCCTTGCCGCGAACCGTGAAGTAGCTGTAGTACGTGCCGTTCGGGATCGTGATTGATGCCGGCACCCCCAACTGGTTGGTGTCCGGCACGGACAACGTGACCGTCAGGGGGGCGCTGACCGGGTTGGGCGTGCTGACGTACATGCTCGGATCCTGCTGGCCCACGCCGATGGTGCGCTGGGTCCAATTGAGCGAGAGCTTGGGGCCTGTCACGGTCACGAGGACCGAATCCGGCGTGTGGCCGCCGGCGGAGGCAATGATATACGCCGTGCCGCCCATTCCACCCGGGACCGCGCGCGCCGAGCTGTTGCTGGTGGCGCCCGGCACGATCGTGACGACCGTGTCCAGCACCTTCATTACCGTCGTGTCGCTGGACGCCAGGTGGACGACGAGCGAACTGGTGCGCGCATGCGCGGCCTTGGTGGAGTCCTCGGAATAGACGGTGAAGTTCTGGGTCGGCGCGGTGGTGACGATGGAAACGCCGCAGCAGATGCCGACGTGCGGCGTGGAGACCACGACCGACATCGGTGCGTTGAGCGTCCATCCCGGGGCGGCCGCGGTGATCGTGTCGACACCCGCGGCCACCGCCCGAAGGGTGAAGTACGCGTAGTATCCGCCTTTCGTGATCGTCAGCGACGCGGGCACGCGCGCCACGTTCGAGTCCTTGCCAGCGAGGCTGAACGTGACCGCCTGATTCGTGTAGGTGGGAACCGTGGCCGCGTGCGACTCCTGCTGGCCCGCGCCCAGCAGGACATAGGCGGGTGAGAAGCTGAACTTGGCGGCGTAGACGGTGCTGGTGGCAGCGGTTCCGTTCACGCCGGCGGCCTGCGGGGTGATGGTGCTGGAACCCGCGCCCACGCCGATCACCTGGACGTCCGCGGCGAGCTGTCCCGCGGGGATGAACGCTGGATCAGGCGAGACGGTGACGACGTTCGGCGTCCCGAAGGCGAAGGTGACGTAGGTGCCACCCGCCGGCGACGGATCGGAGAGGACGACCTGCGTGGCCACCTGGTCCGTGGCGTTCATGGAGAATCCGGTGCTGGCCAGTTGCATCGTCGCCTGGACGGCCAGTGCCGCGGTGTCGCCGGCGAAGCCGGTACCGCTGCCGTCGGTGGCGGTCACGAACGTCGTGCCGGCGTTGTGCCCGATAAGGGTGGCATTCACCGAGGTCTGGCCGGCCGGAATGGTCACCGACGTGGTGCTCCAGTGCGCCGCGGTGTCCCCCACCGTGAGGTTCACCGTGACCGCCTGGCCGCTGGTCTTGCTCAGGTACACCGGCACCGGGACGGTGGAGCCGCGCCCGATGGTCAACGTATCGCGCCCGAACGAAATGCGCGGCGGCACCGAATTGTTCACCAGAACGACGGCCGTGTCGGACGTGATCGTGCCGTTGGTGGCCACCATCCGCGCGGTGCCATTGAGGACGCCGGTCACTACGCCCGTGGTCGAGTTGACCGTGGCCACGGTGGGCTGCAGCGACGTGAACGTGAACGTCCCGCCCGAGATGAACCGCGCCCGCGCGTCGAGGCCGCGGGCCGTGAGGGCACCACTGCCGGCCACGCCAAC
This sequence comes from Gemmatimonadaceae bacterium, assembly GCA_035700805.1. GTDB lineage: Bacteria > Gemmatimonadota > Gemmatimonadetes > Gemmatimonadales > Gemmatimonadaceae > JAGWRI01. The sequence continues at coordinate 23,416 of DASSOG010000023.1, forward strand.
GGTGAGCGTGTCGGGTGACAGGTCGATCGAATCCAGGACCTGCGCGACCTTGAGGGTCGCGCCGCCGGTGACGCCATCCGCCGCCGCGCTGATGGTGGCCACGCCGTTGGCGGCCGACTTTGCGCGCGCCGTGGGCGACCCGACGGAATCCAGGATGGCCACCGAGCCATTGGAAGTGGCCCACGTGAACGTGACCCCAGTCATGGGGGCGTCCAGCGTGTCGTGGGCGACAGCCACAAAGCTGCGCGTGTCTCCCAGCGATTTCAGGGATGTCGTATCGGTTACCGGCGTGCCGGACGAGTCGCGCCCGACCTCGATGCGCGTGATGGGAGTGAGGATCGTGATGTCCGCCACGCCGACGATACTGTTCACGGTGGCCTTCACCTGCGTCGTGCCCAGGGTCAGCCCGGTGACGAGGCCCGTGCTGTCCACCGTCGCCACGGCGGGCGCGGTGGACGACCAGGCGATGGCGGGGCTCCCCGCCACCGGGTGGCCTCGGCCATCCACCACTGAAGCGCTGAACTGGTACGTGCGGGTGCGGTAGATGTCGCGGGTCCCAGGCGTCACCTGCACCGTGACCACGAGCTGCTTCACCACCACCAGCGCGGAGTCCTTGCTGCCCCGCGACTCGGTGGCCACGACCCACGTGCTCCCGTTGGCGGCGGCGACCACGTGCCCGGCGGTGTCCACGGTGGCCACACTCGGCGTGCGGCTCACCCATGCGAAGGTCCCCGGGATCGCGGCATTCAGCGAATCGCGGGCCTGCGCCGTGAACGCGGCAGTGTCACCAAGGGACGTGAGCGTGTCGAGGTGCGTGGAGAGTTGCGTGGTGATGAAGGCCCCGGCGGGCGGCGAGGCCGTGGCCGAGAATGCCACGGAGAGCGAGTCGCTGGTGGCCGTGAGGGTCTGCACGCCGGAACTGCCCAGGGTCCACCCGCCAACGGCGGCCACGCCGGAGGCGTTGGTGGCGGTCCGGAGTCCGGTGGCGGATCCCCCGCCGGCGGTCACCGCGAACACGACGGAATCACCCGCGATGGGATTGCCGTGTGCGTCCGTGATCCTGACCGCTGGCTTGATGGGCAGGGCGCTGCCAGCCGTTACCGTCTGCGAATCGCCAGCGGATTTCGTCATCACGGCCGCGGGGCCGGCAACCGCCGTTTCCCCGAATTGCGTGGTGAGGCCGGCCCCCGCGCTCGCGGTCACGCTGTCCTGGCCGGCCGCGGTGCCCAGCGTGAGCGTCGTGCTCGCCTGGCCCGCCGAGTCGGTGACCGAAGAATCCGGATTCACACTGCCGCCGCCCGCGATCACCGTCCAGGTGATCTTGATCCCTGGTACGGGGTGGCTGCCGGCGTCGCGCACCAGCACCACAAGCGGATTCGGGAGCGCGCTGGCCACCCCGGCGGTCTGCGCGTTACCGGACTGGCGGGCAATGCTGCTGGGGTGCCGGGGGGTGGCGGTGGCCGTGAAGCGGACCCGGGCGCTGGTGTCGGCGCGGAGGACCGCTGTCACGGTGTCCGTGCGCAGCGCGGTGCCCAGCGTATAGCCGACACTCGCGGTGCCATCGGAACCGGTGATGCTGGAGTCGCCTGCCAGCGAGCCCGCGCCAGCCGTTCGACGCCAGTCTACCACGGCGCCGGTTGCCGGATTGCTGAACTGGTCGGAGACCTTCACCACGAACGGCGCCGCCAGCGTGGTGCCGATGCTGTCTGCCTGCGCATCGCCGGACACCTTGGCCATTGCCGCCGGCGCGCCGGCCTTCGCGTCGGCCGTCAATGTGTCGCTCGTGAGGCCGGTGGATGAGACAATGAACTGCTGCGAGCCGGCGGTATGCCCCAGGGTCATCACGGCCTGCGCCCGCCCGGTGGTGTCGGTGATGGCGGCGGTCGGCGTCACCACGCCGGCGGCGGGCGCCGAGAAGGTGACGGCTACATCCGGCACGGGCGTCCCGGACGCGGTCTGGACTTCCGCGATGATGGGCTGGGCGAGCGCCGAGCCTACGACGCCTGACTGACTGTCGCCACCCACGACGACCACCCGGGTCGGCGGGGCTGTAATGAACAGTGACACTGAATCGCGAAGGCCGTTCGGGGTTCGGGCAGTGATCCGGGTGCGCCCCTCGTTCCCCGCCGCCGTGAATGTGCCGCTGGCGTCAATGGATCCCAGGCTGGGATCTGCCACGGCCCACGCCACCGCGGTGCCTGACACCAGTCCACCGCTGGAATCGTGGGCGGTCACCTGGTAGGCCACGGAACCGTTGACGCGGATGGTGGTGTCGCGCGGTGCGATGGTCAGCGAGGTCGCACGCGCCCCAGGTCCCACATAGACGATGGGGATGGTGGGCGCCGATCCGGAGGGAATCGCCCCGGCATTGGCCAGCACCTTCTGTGTTCCCGAAAACAGGACGATCGTGCCGCTGCGCAGCTCGATCTGGACCGTCAGCTCCTCGCTGGCGCCGTTGATCTCCACGGGAAAGGTGAGCACCAGCGAATCGGTGCCAGCCGCGATGTTGACGACGGTGTCGAACGGGGCCACCGGCGGGTGTTCGATGCGGACATGGATGTTGTCCACGGCGAGCCCGAAGGCGGGCAGGGCGTTCAGCACCGCGGCATCGGCCGCGGAGAACGCCGGCGCTACCCCGACGAGCGCGGGGCCCGACGCATGCCCGGGTCCAGTGAGGCTGTCGCTGCACGTGAGGCCGCCCAGCAGGGAGAGCGCGACGAGCGCGGCCCCGACGATCCTGCGGGGGCCGCCCCGGCGTCGGGGGGGCTGGCGGGTGTTATGCGGTTCGGAGGGCAGGCGAGGGCGGGAGTACGCGTGGTCGGGGGGACGGCCGGCTGAATCCCGGAAGTCGAGGGCCCTTAATTCCCACTTTGCACTGGGGTCCTGTCAAGGGCCTGGCGCACCAACCGAAGTAGGCGTCGTGAACAGCCGGGCGACTCGCCCCGGCCGGCGCCGGGGGGCCGCGGGGCAGGGCGAGGCCTGTCTACTCGTGGCCCCAGTTGAGGATTGGCAGCACGCGGAATGGCGCCGGGTTGTCCCGCACGATGTTCAGTACGCCGATCTGGAGGCCGCGCAGTGTCCACGCATAGTTGAGTATGCCAATGGTGAGCGCGTGCTGCGTCCCGTGGATGTTGTTGAACGCGCTCATCGCGATGCCGTCCAGGCGCGCCGTGCCGGCCGAGTCGCTGGGCTCTATGCGGATGTATGCGCCGCCCACCAGGAGCCCGGTGGCGCGTTCCGCGCCGACCCCGAATCCGCCGATGGCGATGCCCTTGATGCGCGGGGCACCGACGCCGACGCCGCCGACCGCGAGCCCGTGGAGCAATCCGCCCGAACCCACACCCACGCCGCCAAGGCCGAACCCGGTGAAGTTGCCGCCGGCTCCCACGCCGACCCCGCCAATGCCGATGCCCTGGAAGTCGCCGCCAGCGCCAAGGCCGACGCCGCCCACGCCGAGCCCGGTGAAGTTGCCGCCGGCCCCGATCCCCACTCCACCAACTCCGAGGCCGCGGAACGAACCGCCGGCGCCAACGCCCACGCCACCAATTCCCAGGCCGCGGAACGAACCGCCGGCCGCAATCCCCACGCCTCCAACTCCGATGCCCTGAAACGAGCCGCCGGCTCCCGCACCGACGCCGCCGATCATCAGGCCGCGCACGCTCCCGCCGGCACCCGCGCCCACTCCCCCGATGCCGATCCCGCGGATGTCCCCACCGGCGCCCAGGCCTACGCCACCCGCAAAGATGCCGCGCAGGGAGCCGCCGGCACCCAGGCCGACGCCCCCGACGCCAATCCCCATGATTTCGTCGGAGGCACCGACGCCACCAGCGCCGAGCGCGAGGCCGCGGATGCGCCGCGCGTTGGTGACGGGCACCCCCAGGGCCAGCCCGCTGACGTCGCCGGTGGGCCGGTCCCACGACGACCAGACGGTGGCGTTCACGCCGTGCACCCACACCAGGTTCCGATCGCGGAAGTTGAGGCGCAAGCCGGCGACGCGCGGCACATTGCCAATGCCGAGCCCCACATGGTTGACGGTCAGGTCGAGTCCCTGGGCCGGGAGGGCGGCGTACGGCGCAACGAAAAGCAGGGCGGCAAGGAGGCGCAGTGATCGCATGTGAGATTCATCCACGGAGAAGGTGGCAAGCGAAGCTGCGCGCCGTACGCGGGTCGCGCATTGTGCGTTTCAGGGCGGCGCGCGTCCGCGCCCTGCCATGCGCCCAGTGTGTGCGCTACAATTCGCATCATGCCTACCATGCCTGTCACGCCGCCGCTGTCTGCTACCCGCGGGGGCAGTGCCGAGGAGTTCGCGGCCCACGCCCTGGAGCGGGAACAGGCGCTGGTGGCCTGGCTGCAGGAGCGCCGACGGGTGGCCATCGGGTTCAGCGGGGGCGTGGATTCCGCCTACCTCGCGTGCGTGGCCGTGGATGCGCTGGGGTCGGCGAATGTGCTGGCGATCATCGGCCGGAGCGCGACGTATCCCGCCGTGCAGTGGGAGACGGCTCGGCGCGTGGCCGACGACTTCGGTGTCCCGGTGGTGGAGGTGGACACCGACGAGATGCACGATCCGCGCTACGCGGCCAACCCGGTGAATCGCTGCTACTTCTGCAAGACCGAGTTGTGGACCAAGCTCATCCCGGCAGCCACCGCGCGAGGGTTCACGGTGGTGGTGGACGGCATGAACGCCGATGATCGCGGCGACTACCGCCCGGGCGCGGCGGCCGGCCGTGAGCACGAGATCGCGTCGCCACTGCAATTGGCCGGCATGACCAAGGCCGACATACGGGAACGCTCACGGGTGCGCGGGATTCCCACATGGCGCAAGCCATCCTCCCCCTGCCTGTCATCCCGGCTTCCGTATGGCACAGCCGTGACCATCGAGCGCCTGCGCCAGGTGGAAGTGGCGGAGGAGCAGTTGCGGCGGCTCGGGGTGCGCGGCGACCTGCGGGTGCGCTACCACGGGGAGACGGCGCGGGTGGAAATCGACAGCCACGAGCTGCCCCGCTGGATCGCCCCCGAGGGGGCGGCGCAGGTGGTGGCCGCGGTGCAGTCAGCGGGGTTCGCCGCAGTGGAGATTGACCCGCGCGGGTACCGGTCGGGCTCGCTCAACGTGCTGGCCGGCGTGGGGCCCGGCTCGGCTGATCCCGGGTCGCGCTGACGATGGGCTGCCTTGGCCGCCTGGGTTGCCTGGTCCTGCTGGTGCTGCTGGCCGGCGTCGCGTGGCTCACGCGCGATCGCTGGACTCCGTACCTGCACCGCGGGGCGCCCGCGGCTGGCGTGGTCATCGACTGGCAGCCGCTCACGCCGGAGGGCGCCAGGCGGGCGCAGGCCGCGCTCGACCAGTTGAACTCGACGCGTGGACCAGTATTCCAGAACGTCGAACCCGGCGACGCGGCGTCCTATGTGCTCACGGCGCTGCTGGGCCGGGATCCGCGGCCCGCGGACAGCGCGGCCGCCGCCGTGGTGGACCACGAGTTGCTGGTCCGCGCGCGCGTGCCCGTGCGCGACCTGGGTGGCACTGAAGTGATCGGCTCGCTGGCCTCCATGGTCCGGGATCGGGAGTGGCTGCAGATTGGCGGCACGTTCAACGTGCCACACCCCGGGCTCACGGAGTTTCGCGTGACGGAGATCAAGGTGGGACGGTTGCCACTCCCGTCGGGACTGATCCCCAGGCTCCTGCAGCGCATCGCGCATGGCGTCGGGCTGGACAGCGTGGCGTCAAACACGCTGCACATCCCGACGCCCAGGACGCTGGCGGATATCCGCGTCGCCAACGGGCACCTGACGCTTTACAAGGGGCTCAAGTGAGCCGCACGCCGCGGCGGCATCGGTGTCGTGGGGGGAGACGCCCGCCCGTGCAGGGATCTCGCGCCGGGCAGCCGTGAGTCGCCGCATCCTGGTCGTCGATGACGAGCAGGGCATTCGCGCCGCGCTCACGCAGCTCCTGGAATTCGAGGAGTACGAGGTGCGCAGTGCCGCGAACGCAGCGCAGGCCCTGGCCGAGTATGCGCGCTGGCGTCCGCACCTGGTGTTCCTGGACGTAAAGATGGCGGGGATGGATGGGCTGGAAGCGCTGCGGCGACTGCGCGCGCTGGACCCCGCGGCGGTGGTGGTGATGATCAGCGGGCATGCCACGATCCAGACGGCGGTGGAAGCCACCCAGCTCGGCGCATACGACATCCTGGAAAAGCCGCTGGACACCGACCGCATCCTGGTGACGCTGCGCAACGCGCTGTCGCACCTGGACCTGCACGCCGAGAATTCGCGGCTGCGCGAGACCATCGAATCGCGCTACGAGATTGTCGGGACCTCGCGCGCCATCCGGGAAGTGATCGAGACCATCGCCAAGGTGGCGGCCACGCCCGCGCGGGTGCTGATCACCGGCGAGAACGGCACGGGCAAGGAACTGGTGGCGCGCGCCATCCACCGGCAGTCCCCCCGCGGCGCGAGGCCGTTCGTGGAGGTGAACTGCGCGGCCATTCCCGCTGAGTTGATCGAGAGCGAGCTGTTCGGGCACCTCAAGGGTTCCTTCACGGGCGCGGTGGCGGACCGCGCGGGAAAGTTCGAGCAGGCCGACGGGGGCACGCTCTTCCTGGATGAGATCGGGGACATGAGCCTGGCGGCGCAGGCCAAGGTGCTGCGCGTCCTCGAAGACGGTGCCGTGACGCGGCTTGGCGGCGCGCGGCCGGTCTCGGTGGATGTGCGCGTCCTGGCCGCCACGAACAAGAACCTGGAGCAGGAGATCGCCGAGGGGCGGTTCCGCGAAGACCTGTTCTACCGGCTGCACGTGGTACCCATCCGGGTGCCGCCGCTGCGGGACCGGCGCGAGGACATTCCGCTGCTGGTGAAGCATTTCGTCGCGACGCTGACCGCTCGCGAGGGCGTCCTGCCGCGGGAGTTTTCCGCGGACGCGGTGGCTCGGCTGGCGGAACTGGACTGGCCCGGCAACGTACGGGAGTTGCACAACACGATCGAGCGGCTGCTCATCCTGGCGCCTGGCCCCGGCGTGACGCTGGCGGACGTGGGGCGGCTGGTGGGGGCCGGCCAGCCGATGGCGGGGGGCGGGGACCTGGGGCTGGTGATGCAGAGCCGCACGTTCGAGGATTTCAAGCACTCCGCCGAGCGGGTGTTCCTGCTGGGCAAGCTGCGTGAGTACGATTGGAACGTGTCCGAAACCGCGCGCGCGCTGGAGATGCCGCGGTCCAACTTGTACAAGAAGATCGAACGGCATGGGCTGAACCGCGAAAGCGCGGACTGAGCCCGACCCCGGAAAAGGAGCCACCGTGGCCGAACGCGATTGGGCGAAGGACCTGGCCAAGATCGACAAGCAGATCGAACGCATGCCCGAGCCGGCGTCGGGACCTGCACAGCGCTCGGCCGGCGGAACCGGGGCGAGCCAGTCCGGGGGCGCGGCGTCGGGGCGGACCAGTTCGGCCACGCCGGGTGGCGCGCCGGCTGCGACGGGCGGCGGCGGATCGGGCCGGGTGACTGGGGGGTTTGGCGTGTATGCGCGGCTCACGCTCTCGGTGGTGCTTGGGGTGGCCATCCTTGTGTGGCCGTACCAGACGCGATGCGGGTGGGGGTTGTCGGCGTACCTGGTGGCCGTCATCGTGGTGGCCGTGAGCGGCGGGTGGAGCGCCGTCTGGACGTGGCGGCATCGCGCGGCCCGCGCGCACGTGCTTTCCCTGCTGATTCTCCTGTGGGGGCTGGTGCTCGGATCCATGGAAATCCTGCCGCGCATCGGGTACGCGACGCCCGACGCGACGCACCCGGCCAGCTGGATGTGCCGGTAGGCGCGGGCGGGTGCATTGACGTTCCGGTTGCGCCCCGCCCCGGCCGTGGTTAATTCCAGAGTACACCACACGGCGGCACGCGCGCCGGCCATCAGGATTCCCGCCTCAGGGGCCGCGAGCCGCGCAGGAGTTGGACAAGTGTCCGTATGGACGTGAATCACAGCGAAGCCACTGGCACCCCGGCCCCTACGGCTCCCCCGTCGCGCACGGTGACGCCGGAACAGCGCGATGGTGCGTTGCGCCGGGCCAATCGGGCCTCGCGGTCGGTGGCCTTCCTGTGGGAATGGACCAAGGTCTTCTGGATTTCGGTCGCGCTGTTCCTGGTCATTCGCACGTTCGCCGTCGAGGCGTTTCACATTCCCACGGGCAGCATGGAGAACACCATCCTTCCCGGGGACTTCCTGCTGGTGAACAAGCTGGCGTATGGGGCCGAGGTGCCGTTCACGCATGAGCGCCTGCCGGCGCTGGCGCATCCGTCCTTTGGCGACGTCATCGTATTCGACTATCCGCGTGATCCGTCCCAGAACTTCGTGAAGCGCCTGGTTGGCCTGCCGGGTGACACGCTGGCCATGCGGGACGGCGTGCTGATCCGGAACGGGGGGCGCGTGGTGGAGCCGTACGTGCGGCATGAGGCGCTCAGCTACGATCCGTCGGGCGAGGAGTTCATGTGGCAGCGCAGCTACCTGATCCCTTCCGCCCGCGCGGTGCCGGGTTATCATCCCTCGCGCAACAATTGGGGCCCGCTCGTCGTGCCCCCCCTGCATTACTTCGTGCTGGGTGACAATCGCGACAATTCCCTCGACAGTCGGTATTGGGGGTTCGTGCCCGACTCCCTTGTCACGGGCACACCCCTGCTGATCTATTACAGCTATGCTCCGGATTCGGACCAGGCCCTGTCGTGGTTGACCCACGTGCGGTGGAAACGCCTGGGCGAGTTCGTGCACTGATGATGTCGTTGTCACGCCCGCCAGCAGCTGATCCCGCCTCTGGGCGCGCCTGAGCGCTCCCGCCCGTCTCCCGCAGGAGTCGTTGTTCGCATGTCCACGTCTGGCCCCAAGAAGACGTCGTCCGAGGAAGGCTCCCTCGATCAGTACTTGCGCGACATCAGCGCGTACCCGCTGATCAAGCGCGAGGATGAAGTGGCCCTCGCCAAGCGGATCCACCAGCACGACCAGGAGGCCCTGGACACGCTGGTGCGCTCGAACCTCCGCTTCGTGGTCTCGGTGGCCAAGAAGTACCAGAACCAGGGCGTCTCGCTCTCCGACCTGATCAACGAGGGCAACCTTGGCCTCATCCGGGCGGCGCACAAGTTCGACGAGACCAAGGGCATCAAGTTCATCTCGTACGCGGTCTGGTGGATCCGGCAGGCCATCCTGCAGGCGCTGGCCGAGCAGAGCCGCATCGTGCGCGTGCCGCTCAACCGCGCCGGGACGCTGCATCGCATTGGCAAGCGCGCCAACGCGCTGCTGCAGGAGCTGGGGCGGGAAGCCACGCACGCCGAGATTGCCGACGGCATGGACATTACCGAGGAAGAGGTGGCCAAGACCATGTCCATCTCGCAGACCCACCTGTCGCTCGACGCCCCGCTGGCGCCCGGCGAGGACAACCGGCTCCTCGACTACCTGCCCGACAACCTGAACCCCACGCCCGACGAGCTGACCTTCGAGAAGGCGCTGACGGAATCCATTGAGGAAGCGCTCTCACACCTCAAGGAGCGGGAGTCCAAGATCCTGCGGCTGTACTTCGGCCTGGGCGACACGGCCGAACCGATGACGCTTGAGGATATCGGGTTGCTGCTGGGCATCACGCGTGAGCGCGTGCGGCAGATCAAGGAGAAGGCGCTCTCGCGGCTGCGGCACGTGAGCCGGGCCCGGGCGCTGGAGAGCTACCTGGGCTGAGCGCGGGGCACCGCGGTGGCGCGACCCGCCGAGTTACCGGTAGTTCCCGAACTGGAGCTCGACGCCGAAGTCCTGGGCGCGGAGCAGCGCCATCGCGGCCTGCAGGTCGTCCTTCGACGGCGAGGTTACGCGCACCTGGTCACCCTGGATGGCGGCCTGGACCTTCTTCAGCTTGGCGGCCTTGATGGCCGCGGACACCTTCTTCGCGGTGTCGCCATCCAGCGCGGTCTTCAGCTTGATCTCACGTCGCACCGTGTTGCCGCCGGCCGGCGTGACCGCCCCGACGTCCAGGTTCTTGACGGGAACATTGCGCTTGATCAGCCGGGTCTGCACCACGTCGAACAACGCCTTCATCTGGAAGTCGCTGTCGGCCACGAGCACCAGCAGGTTTTCGGCCCGCTTGAACTCGATGGTCGCCTTGGACCCCTTGAAGTCGTAGCGCTGCGCGATCTCCTTCTGCGCCTGGTTGACCGCGTTGTCCACTTCCTGCAGGTCAACGCCGGTGGTGACGTCGAATGATGAGGTGCTGGGCATGGTCCGGAGTGGTGAGGGGACGGGCGCGCACGGTCGGTCGGCGTGCGGGCCATGGGATATGATACACCGAACGCCCGGGCCGCGTGAACCGTGGCCGCCGGGTGCGCGACCGCCGGTGATGGCCGGTGGTCCCGGTGTTCACTAGACTTCCCCCCGTGAAAGTCTCCTTCATCACCCTCGGCTGTGACAAGAACACGGTCGACTCCGAACGGTACCTGGCCCAACTGGCCGACCGCGGCGCGGAACTCGCTGATGAGGCGGGCGAAGCCGACGTGATTGTCATCAACACCTGCGGGTTCATCGATGCCGCCAAGCGGGAGTCCATTGACGCCATCGTGGAGGCGGCGCAGCACAAGGCCACCGGCTCGGCGCGCGCGGTGGTGGCGGTGGGATGCATGATCGAGCGGCACAAGGACGAACTCGCGGCAGAGCTGCCCGAGGTGGACCTGTTCCTGGGCAACTCGGAGATGGATCGCCTGATCCCGGAACTGGAGGCGCGCGGGCTGATTACGGAACCGCCCAGGCCGCACCCCGGGGTGCGGCGCTTCGTGGGCGGCGCGCCGCACGTGCGCTACCTCAAGATCAGCGAAGGGTGCGACCACGGCTGCGCGTTCTGCGCCATCCCGCTGATGCGTGGCCGCCACCGATCGTTTGCACTGGCGGACGTGGTCCGCGAGGCCCAGTTGCTGGAGGCGCAGGGCGCGCGCGAAGTCAACCTGGTGGCCCAGGACCTGGCGCACTACGGCCGCGACGTGCGTGATGGCGTCGGCCTGCCGCAACTGCTGCGGGCGCTGTTGCAGGAAACCGATATACCGTGGATCCGCATGCTGTACGTCTACTCCGCGGGCCTCACGTCAGAGGTTCTGGACCTGATGGCGCGCGAGCCGCGGATTGTCCCGTATGTGGACATGCCCATCCAGCACGGGTCGGATTCGGTGCTGCAGCGCATGCGGCGGCCCGAGCGGAACGCCACCATTCGCGAACGCGTGGCGCGCATCCGGCAGGCGGTGCCCGACGTGGCCATCCGCACCACATGCATCGTGGGCTTCCCCGGCGAGACGGACGACGACTACGCGCAGCTCCTGGCACTCCTGGAAGAGGTGCAGTTTGACCGTGTGGGCGCGTTCACCTATTCCGCGCAGGAAGGAACGCGCGCCGGCGCCATGGACGACGACGTCCCCGAGTGGGCCAAGCAGGAACGCCTGGAGCGGTTGAACGAGGTCCAGCGGCTGGTGACGGCGGACCGCTACGAGGCACGGGTTGGGCGCACCGTGCGCGCGCTCGTGGATTGCGTGCATGAGGACGGGGCGGTGGAGGCGCGGACGGCCTGGCAGGCCGACGACATCGACGGGATCACGTGGCTCAGCGGCGCGGCCGGCGCGCCGGGCACCTTCGTGGACGTCGTGATTGACAGCGTGGACGACTACGATTTTCGCGCGTCGGCCGTTCGCGTGGTGTCCACACCCGACGAGCGCCCCGCCCGCCGTCGGGAGCTCCCGCTGGCCGCGCTGGCCTCCATGGGAAGCTTTGGGCGGTGAGGGTGCTCCCGACACCACATCACGGGCCGCGGCGTGCATAGACGCGCCGCCATGCTCCTGCTCGGGACCCTGGTCGCCTGCTCGACCGTGATCCACGGCCGGCTGGGCGAAGCGGCGCCGGCGAAACCAACGTCCGGGCGGTTGGGAGCCGGATTGCCGGAGGTTCCCTCTCCGCGCGCTTCGGCGCCCCACGCAATTCGCGTGGCCCTCATGACCAACGCGTCCACGGCGCGCATCTCAGCCACAGGCGCGTGGGGGGTGTACGCGGCGGATGGGCAGGGCTTCGTGGCGCGCGCGCGCGCCGGTGAGGAGATGCGCATCCAGCACAACGCCGGCGACGTGCGTGCCGTGCGCGCTGACGGGAGTCCCACCGCGTGGAAGCCGCACGCCCTGGTGGCGCGGGCGGACGACGCGTCGGGAGTCCTGCTGGTGAATGGCAAGCGCTACCGCGGCACGCTCACGCTGATTGGAACCGCGTATGGCCTGGAGGTGGTGGAGGCCACGACGGTGGAAGACTACCTGCGCGGCGTGGTGCCGCTGGAGATTGGCGACCGGACTCCCGGCGATTCGGCGGCCATCCAGGCCCAGGCGGTATCGGCCAGGAGTTATGCGTACACTCATCTGGCGGACCTGGCGAAGACGGACTACGACCTGACGGATGGGGTGAGCGACCAGGTGTATGGCGGGGTGGACGCGGAGACCGCGGTGGGGAACGCCGCCGTGGCCTCGACGGCGGGCATCGTGGTGACGTTTGGCGGTCGCGTGGTCAATGCGCCATACCATTCCACGTGTGGCGGCGAGACCGCCGGGCCCGAGGAGGTGTGGGGCGGGGGGACGGTGCCGTACCTGCGACCGGTGAGCGACCTCATTCCCGGGACCAATCGCTACTACTGCGAGGTGTCGCCGCACTTCCGGTGGACGCGCACCCTCTCGGTGGCGGACCTGAACAAGTCGGTGGCCCACTACCTGCAACTGTACACAGCGGTGCCGGGGGGCGATCCTGGCCTGGTGCGCGGTGTCTCGATCACCAACCGGACGCAATCGGGCCGAGTGGCCACGCTCAACGTGCGCACCACCAAGGGCTCATTCACGCTCACCGGTGATGACATGCGTTACGTGCTCCGCACATACGGCGGCGCCATCCTGGGGAGCACGCTCTTCTCGCTCTCCAAGCAGATGGACGACAGCGGCAACCTGGCGCGCCTCACGATCAACGGGCGCGGGTTTGGTCACGGCGTCGGGATGTGCCAGTGGGGCGCCATCGGTCGGGCGCGCGCGGGCCAGGACTTCCGCACGATCCTCAGGACATACTATCCCGGCACGTCGCTGGGCGTGGTGCAGTAGGGCCGGCCCGCCATGGTCCAACCGCAGGCGGAAGCGCGGCAGCGCCAGGGCGAGCCCAGTAGCGTGCGATTGTTCCGCCCGACGCGTGGCGACCTGTTGGCAGCGCTGGCCTCGGCGGTGCTGTTTTTCTTTGCCTTTCCGCCATACCGGCTGGTAGGACCCGTGTTCGTGTGCCTGGTGCCGCTCGCGGTGGCCGTGGCGCGCGCGGCCGACGCCGGGGAGTCGGCATGGCGCGGAGCGCGCGTGGCCATGTGGTTCTCCATCCTGGGCTACGGCGCGGCGTTGTACTGGCTGGTGACCGCGCTGCTGATTTTCACGAACCTTGCGATCCTGGGATATCTGGGTTCGCTGGTAGTGATCACGATCACCATCGCGCTGGCGGGCGCGGCCTTGCTGGCGGCGCGCCGGATGACCGGGTGGAGCATGGCGGTGCTGCTGCCCATCGTGTGGGTGGCGTCGGAGATGGCCTTTGTCCACATGTCCGACCTGGCGTTCCCCTGGCTGCCGCTGGGGCTGGGCGTGACGCGCACGCCGGTGCTGGCGCAGGTGGCCGACATCTCGGGCGTGCACGGCGTGAGCTTCTGGATTGCGGCGACAAACGGGCTGGTGGCGGAGATGTGGCTGCATCGGGACGCGCGACGCGAGAACCTGCGCCGTGGCGCGGTGATTGTGGGCCTGCTGCTGGGCGTGAGTGCCTACGGCTGGTGGCGCATGCGCACCGTGCCCATGCGGCCGGTGGCGCGCGTGGGAGTGGTGCAGCCGAATATCGCGGAAGACCAGAAGCACGAGGCGGAGACCCTTGGCCGGACCATGGGGATCCTGGCCCGCCAGACGCGTGAACTGGAGGCTCACGGGAGCCCCCAGCTCATCCTCTGGCCGGAAACGGCGCTGCCGGACTTCCTGTTCCGGCACCCTGACTGGAGTGACTCGCTGCACGCGCTCACCGTGGCGACGGGTGCGCCACTGTTGACAGGGTTTATTGACCTCGTATGGCAGGACAGTACCACATATCAGTATTATAACGCCGCCATGCTGGTGGAGGCCGACGGTCACGTCCGGCAGCCGGCCTACCACAAGCGGCGGCTGGTGCCGGTGGTGGAGCGGGTGCCCTTCCTCAATCCGGCCTGGTTCCGGTGGGCGGGGCAGTACTTTGGCGGGTTTGGCGTGGGCGCCGGTCCCGTCGTGTACCAGGAGCCCTTTGGGAAGTTCGGGGTGCTGGTATGCTACGAGTCCATCTTCCCGGCGGAGTCGCGCCAGTACCGGAACCTGGGCGCGGACTTCCTGGTGAACATCACCAACGACGCCTGGTTCGGGCACAGCCACGCGCCGTACGAGCACTACTCCCACCTGGTGCTGCGCGCCATCGAGAATCGCGTGGCCGTGGTGCGCGCCGCCAACACCGGAATTTCCGGGTGGATCGACCCCGTCGGGCGCATCCGGGCGGCGACGCCGATCTTCACCCCGCAGGTGGCGGTCTATGCGCTGGAAACGAGCGATGTCCGCACGCCATACGATGCGCTCGGTGATTTTGTCGGGTTGCTGAGCGTGCTCGCCACGCTGGCGCTGGTGGGACGGGCGTGGTGGACGGCGCGGGTGGCGAGGCGCGGGGAGGTGGCGTGAGCACGTCGGTTGGCATCGACGTAGGTGGCACCTTTACCGACCTCGTGGCGCTGGACGCCGACGGGCGCGTGGCGGTGCGCAAGGTCTTGAGCACGCCCGCGGACCAGAGCGTGGGCGTGGAAACGGCGCTCCGCGACCTGGCGCGCCCTGACGTAGATCGTGTGGTACACGGCACCACGGTGGCGACCAACATGCTGCTGGAGCGGGCCGGCGCGCGCGTGGTGCTCTGCGCCACGGCGGGATTCACGGACCTGCTGGAACTGCGGCGGCAGGCGCGCGCCTCGCTCTACGACCTCACGCGCCACCATCCCGCGCCACTCGTATCGGCGGACCGCGTGGTGCCGGTGGACGAACGCATGGGGCATGACGCGGTGATCCAGCTGCTCACCGCGGCGGCCACGGCGCGCGCCGTGGAGCAGGTCGTGGCGCTTGCCCCTGAAATCGTGGCCGTGGCGCTGCTGCACGCGTACCGGGATCCGTCCCACGAACGCGCGCTCGCGGCGGCGCTGCGCGAGCGCCTGCCCGGGGTGGAGGTGGTCTGTTCGTCCGACGTGTACCCCGAAATTCGCGAATATGAGCGAACTGCAACAACGGCCGCCGAGGCGTACCTGCGGCCTGGCGTGGCGCACTATGTGCGACAGCTCGCCGTTCGTCTGCGGGCCATGGCGCTGCCCGCGCCCGGCGTGATGACGTCCAGCGGCGGGATGCGTTCGGCCGACGATGCGGCGATGAACGCGGCGCAACTGGCGCTCTCCGGGCCCGCGGGCGGGGTGGTGGGCGCGGCGGCGGTGCTGCGCGCCGCGGGCCTGACGCAGGCGCTCACCATGGACATCGGCGGCACGAGCGCTGATGCCGGCCTGATCCTGGGTGGCGAGCCGCTGGTGGAGCCCGGCGGCGAGGTGGCTGGCGTTCCGATTGCGCTGCCCCGCGTGCTGGTGGAGACGGTGTCCGCCGGCGGAGGGAGCATCGCCTGGCTGGACGACGGCGGGGCGTTGCGCGTGGGTCCGCGGAGCGCGGGGGCCGTGCCCGGACCCATGGCGTTCGGGCTCGGTGGGACTCAGCCGACCGTGACCGACGCACACGCGGTGCTTGGCCACATCCGGGCTCGGCGGCTGAGCGGAGGTGTGGCGCTGGATGTTGAGCGCGCGCGGGCGGGGATGCGTGAGTTGGCCGACCGGCTGGGCCGGAGCCCTGACGACACCGCGCGGGCCGTCATTGCGACGATGGATGCCGCGATGGCGCGCGCGCTGCGTCGCGTGAGCGTGGAGCGCGGCGTCGATCCACGACAGTGCGCGCTGGTGGCGTTTGGCGGGGGCGGGCCGCTGCATGCGTGCGGGCTCGCGGAACTCCTGGGCATGACGCGCGTGCTTGTGCCGCCGCACGCCGGGGTGCTGAGCGCGCTCGGCCTGGCCATCACCGCGGAGCGGCGCGAGGGCATGGTGAGCGTCATGCGCGACACGGCAACGATGACCGCGGCCGAGCTGTCGATGGCCATGCGCAGTGCCGATGCGCGGTGCGGGGCGGATCCAGCCTGGTCGCGAACCTGGCTGCTGCGCGCGCGCTTTGCCGGGCAGGGGCACGAACTGGATGTGCTGGCCGGGCCTGGGGATGACCCGGCCCAGGTGGCGGCCCGGTTTGCCGACGTGCACCGCGCGCGCGTGGGATTCACGCTGCCGACCGCCGTGGAGATCGTGAGTGCGCGATGCGTGGCCACCGGACGCGCTCGGCAGGCACGGCTCGAGCGGCCAGGGGGGCCGGGATGGGATGCCACGACGCAGACGGATGCCGGTGGCGCGTGTGAGGTGGAGGTGGCGGGTGAATGTTCGGTGGCGCTGGCCGATGCCACGATGCTGGTGGGCGCGGGTTGGACGGCACGCGCGCTGCCCACGGGCGGCTGGATGCTGGAGCGTGGCGTATGAGCGAATTCGATGTACTCGGGCTGAGCGTGATGGCGAATGCCTTCGCGATGATCGCGGAGGAAATGGGCGCGGTCCTCGTGCGCACCGCACTCTCGCCCAACATCCGGGAGCGACGCGACGCGTCCTCCGCGCTGTTTGATGCAGGCGGACGGATGGTGGCGCAGGCGGCGCACATTCCCGTGCATCTGGGGGCGATGCCCGAGTCGGTGCGCGCCGTGATGGGGTGCGAGCCGAGCGCCGGCGACGTGTTCATCCTGAACGATCCGTATCGCGGCGGCTCACACCTGCCCGACCTCACGCTGGTGGAGGCGATTGCCGTGGACGGGCGAGTGGCTGGCTTTGCGGCGGTGCGGGCACACCATGCGGACGTGGGCGGGATGAGCCCTGGCAGCATGCCGCAGGGGGCCACTGAACTGGTGCAGGAAGGGCTGGTGATTCCGCCTGTGCGGCTGGTCCACGCGGGTGTGCTGGATGAGATGCTGCTGCGGTTCATCCTGGCCAACGTGCGCACCCCGGAGGAGCGGCGCGGCGACCTGCGGGCGCAGTTGGCGGCGTGCGCGGCCGGCGCCGCGGGCTGGCGCACGCTGCTGGAGCGACACGGCAGTGCATCCCTGGCGGCGGCCGTGGATGCCGTGCTGGACTACACGGAGCGGCGCGCGCGGGCGCGAATCGGGCGCCTGGGTGCGCTGGATGTGACGGCGCGCGACTTCCTGGAAGGCGATGGCTTGACCGACGATTCAGTCGCGGTCGCGGTGCGCGTGCGTGCCGTGGGTGACACGCTGCACCTCGACTTCAGCGGCAGCTCCCCCGTGGTGCGCGGCAACGTGAACTGTCCGCTGGCCGTCACGCGGGCCGCGGCCGTTTTTGTCCTGCGCACCCTGCTGGACGACGACGTGCCAACCAATGAAGGCATTGCGCGTGCCCTGGAGCTGGTGGTGCCTGACGATTGCGTGCTGAACGCGCGCTGGCCGGCCGCCGTGGCAGCGGGCAACGTGGAGATGTCGCAGCGTATTGCGGATACGCTCATGATGGCGCTGGCCTCGGGTGGCGTGCCGGTGGTGGCGCAGGGCCAGGGGACGATGAACAACGTGACGTTCGGCGGCGCGGGCTGGACGTTCTACGAGACGCTGGGGGGCGGGCAGGGCGCCGGCGAGACCGCGGACGGACCCGATGCCGTGCACGTCGGCATGAGCAATACGCTCAACACTCCTGTTGAATCGCTGGAGGGCACGTACCCGCTGCGCATCGAGCAGTACGCCGTGCGACGGGCGTCGGGCGGTGGGGGCGCGCACCACGGCGGCGACGGGGTCGTGCGGCGATACCGGGCCCTGGCGCCGTGCACGGTCACCCTGCTCACGGAACGGCGCCGCACGCCGCCCCATGGGGCAGCCGGCGGCGACGATGGTCAACCGGGCCGCAACCTGTTGAACGATGTCGAGCTCCCCGCGAAGTGCCGGCTTGAACTGCAACCCGGCGATGTGGTGACCATCGAGACGCCGGGGGGCGGCGGGTACGGATCGGCCGCTAGTCGTCCTTCCGCGCGACCGCGTGGTACACGCCGGCCTCAATGAACGTCTCCAGCAGGTCGGGATCCAGCATCCCGTCCTTTGCCTCCGCCGAGAGGATATCGAGCGCGCGGTCGTGGCTCACGGCGCGCTTGTACGGGCGGTCGGTGGCGGTGAGCGCGTCGAAGATGTCGGAGATGGTCATCATGCGGGTCTGCACCGGGATCGCCTCGCCGCGCACCTGTCGCGGGTAGCCGCGGCCGTCCAGCTTCTCGTGATGGCCATAGGCGATGTCGGGGATGCCCTTCAGCGCCCGCGTCCACGGGATCTGGTTCAGGAACCGGTACGTATGCGTGACGTGCGACTCGATCTCGCGCCGCTCGTGTTCATCCAGGTTGCCCTTGCGGATCATGAGGAACTGCAGCTCGTCATCATGCAGCAGCGGGCGCTCCACCCCGTCGATGTCCAGGAAGGTCCGGTTATTGATTTCGTATAGCTCGTCGAACGTCCCCTCCGGGAGGATGGTCGGTTCGTTGGCCCGGACAATCGCGTCGAGGAAGCGCTCCAGCTCGGCGCGCTTGGCGCGGCGCGCTTCGTTCAGGCGGACCACGGCCTGGTCGTAGTTGGAGGGGCCGTGTTCCAGCAGGTAGTCAGCGCGTTCGCGCTCGAACTGCAGTTCCGCGCGCTGGAGCAGGTAGGCAAAGCGCTGCCGGATGATGGCGAGGTCGGGGCCGTAGAGCTTCTTCTGCTTGACCAGCACCTGTTCGCGCACGCCCACCTTGCCGAAATCGTGGAGCAGGCCGGCGTAGCGGATCTCGCGGATCTGCTCGGCGCTGAAGCGCGTGGCGCGGTACTGGCCCGAACCCCCGCGATCCACCGCCTCCGCCAGGCCCACCGTGAGCGTGGCCACGCGACCCGAATGACCCGACGTGGTGGGATCGCGCTGTTCGATGGCCGTGACCGCGGCGGTGACGAACCCCTCGAACAGCTTCTCGATATCCTCATACAGCAGGCTGTTCTCGATTGCCACCCCCGCCTGCGCCGCCAGCGCGGTGACGAGCTCCACGTCCCGCTCCGTGTACGGCAGCACCTCCTGTTCCGCCACGTCGGCGGTGGAGAGCACCGTCTCGAATTGCCGCTTGCGATTGATGAGCTGCAGCACCGCGATGACTTCCTCGCGGTGCGTCTTCATGGGCAGGACCAGCATGGACTTTGTGCGATAGCCGAACTTGTCATCAAAGCTGCGGTTCTGCCGGTAGGACACGTCCTGGGGCAGGAGGTACACGTCGTCGATGGCCATGGGCGCGCCAGTGGCGGCCGCGTGGCCGGCCAGGCTGGTGTGGTCGATGGCGACGGCGAATTCCGTGAACGGCAGGTGCGGCAGCGACTGGTTCTGCGTAACCTTGAAGCGCAGCGTGGTAGGGGCGCTGCCGTCGTCGTGGCGTTCCACCAGGTACAGCGAACCGGCATCGCTCCAGGTGATGCGCCGGGCCTGGCTCAGGATCATGTCCAGCAATCGGGTCAGGTCCCGTTCGGTGGAAAGCGCGGCTCCCACCTGCGCCAGGTCGGCCAGTTCGCGACGGCTGCGCTGCTCGTTGTAGCGTGCGGTACCGAGGGCGATGAGCGTGGCGGCGTGGTGAAAGGCGCCGCGAAGCTGTGCCGCTACCACGGCGGGCGACGCGCCGTCGGGGATGCTGCCGGCGATCACGTCGGTGGGGAGCTCGTCGGACGCGGAGGCGGCGTTCGACCCGCCGACGAGCACGAGGGCCGCGGACTCCGCCAGCGCGGCCAGCCGGTGCGTGCCGTCCGCGCCCGCCGCGGTGACAGACTCGCGGTCGAAGACCACAACCGTCGCGCGCCGCGCGTCGAGGGTGGCCGGCGCGGGAATGCCGTCCACGTGCGTCACGTCGATCGCCCCGTCGCGATCGAGCGCCGCGGTGGAGAGGGGGTGCCGTGTAGCCAGCACGAGCAACGGCTTCATGACGGGCGTGGGGTGGGGGATACGAGGTCGGGAAAAGCCAAGTCGCCGGCGGCCCGCGAAATTCGGGGCCGCCGGCGACTCAAATATGCCGCAGGATCAATCAGTCGCCAGACGAGCCGGAGACCTTGGCCAGGTGCTGCCTGGCCGGGGTGTAATCCGGGAACTTGGCGAGCACCTGGCTGAACAGCTCAGTGGCCTTGGTCGAGTCGCCGGCGTCCTGCGCGTCGAGGGCCTTGGAGTAGAGCATGGCCGTGCGCAGGTCCATCTTCACCTGCGGGGCCGACTTCGTTTCCGCCGGCTTGGCTGCCGCCGGTTTGGTCTCGTGCATGCCGCCCATGTCCATGTTGCCCATGCCCATGTCATGCTTCATGGCCGGCAGCTTCATGTCACTGGAGACCTTCGTGGAGAGCTGTGCGATCAGCCCCAGCACGTCGTCGGCGCTGCCGGTGACCTTCTGCGGATTCGTGATCTGCGTCGTCTCAACGTTGATGGCGCGCGCCGTGGCCACCACCTTGCCGCGCCCATCGCTCATGAAGCCGCCGGTGATCATGTACTGCGCGCCGAGGATCTTGCCGATGCGCACGGCCGTCTGCGGGTCGATGCTCCCCTGCTTCGCCAGATCCTGCTCCTTCAGCACCTGCTGGATGCGATCGCGATCCACCACGGTGAAGGTGTTGTTGGTGACCAGGTCATTGGTCAGGAAATCCTGCAGTCCCTTGCCAACGCCGTCGTAGTCGGCGTGATCCTTGCCGATCGAGTTGTTGTCAAAGCTGAGGACCGCCACCACCGGCTTGTTGGCCTGGGCCGCCGCCATCGTCGGCGCTACGAACGCGCCCGCAATTGCCAGCGCCCACGCCGAGCGAACGAAACGCTTCATGGTCTCCTCCCGAGACTCGTGTTGCCGTGCACTGCTACACCGTGAGTGTCATCCCTTCAGCGGCGGCCACCACGTCCAGGGCGGCGCCGCGCTGCTTCACCAGCTTCCTGCACTCCGCCACGCGGGCGTCCAGCTCATCGTCGGCGCGTTCGGGGTTGTGGTGAAAGAGCACGAGCTGCTCCACCCCCGATTCCAGCGCCAGCGAGACGGCGTCGTCGTACGTGGAATGGCCCCACCCGCGGTGGTGGTCGTACTCCTCCGCGGTGTACGTCGCGTCGTGCACCAGCACCCGCGCCCCCTGCACAAACTTCACCAGCCCCTCATGCCAGCCATCCGGCGTATCGAACTTTCCGCCAGCGCCCAGCTCATTGTCCGAGACATACACCAGCGCCCGCGCCGCCGCCCCAGACTCCCGGAACCGGTACCCCAGCGCGCCGCCCGGGTGCCGGACCGGATAGGCCGAGACCTCGTAGCCGTGGCCCCGGTGCGGCTCCTGCCCAATCTCGGAAAAATCGATGCGCGCGTCCAGTTCCTCGAATGCCACCGGAAAGACCACCGGGTTCATCTGGTCCCGGACAATCCGGTCGATGCTTGTTTCCAGGGCCTTGGACCCCCAGATGGTGAAGTGGTTGCCCCGCTGGAAGATCGGCCCGAAGAACGGGATCCCCTGGATGTGATCCCAGTGCGCGTGCGTGAGGAAAATGTCACCGGTAATCGGGGCCCCATCCGCCCGCGCGATGAGCGAGCGACCCAGCTCCCGCAGTCCGGTGCCGGCATCCAGGATGATCAGCCAGCCGTCCGATGTCCGTACCTCCACCGATGGTGTGTTGCCCCCGTAGCGCACGGTCTGTGGCCCGGGGCTCGGGATGGACCCGCGAGTCCCCCAGAATTGAAGTCGCAAACTCATGCTCGCCTGCCTCGGCGCGGTCGTTCAAACTGGTGAGTCACTGGAAGTGGCGGCTACGCGGGGGGTCACGACGGACGGGTGACTGCCGTCACACGCGGATCTGGGCTCGGTGTTCCAGCGCGGCGCGGTCCGCCAGCGTGATGCGCCGACGTTCCACCGAAATCCAGCCCGCGTCCTGGAATTCCTTCATGGCGCGCGAGACGGTCTCCCGGCTGGCGCCGATCATCTGTGCAATGGTCTGGTGCGTGAGCGACTTCTCGATGAGCGGGCCGCCCCCTTCCTCGGCGAGGTCGAGCAGCAGGCGCGCGATGCGACCCGGGACGTCCAGCAGCACGAGCCCGCCAATCTTGTCGTCGGCACGGCGCAGCCGCCGGGAGAGCTCGGTGAGCAGCGACCAGGCCACGCTGGGGCTCGACTCCACGCGGGCCCGGAAGTCCTCGCGCCGCAACACCAGCAGGTCGGCGTCCTCCATGGCAATCACGTGGGCGGAGCGGGGGCGGTCGTCAATGAGCGCCAGCTCGCCAAAGTGTTCCCCCACGCCCAGCACGCCCAGGATCACCTCGCGGCCGTCCTCGCCGATGAGCACCACCTTCACCCGGCCTCGGCGGACGACGAAGAGGGAGTCACCCGGGTCGTCCTCGAAGAGGATGACGCTCCCGCGCGGGTAGGTCTTCTCGCGCGTGAGTTCGGCGAACCGAAGCAGTTCCTGGCGGTCGAGCCCGCTGAACAGCGGGACCGTGGCCAGGAAATCGGGGGTGGTCTGGGTCATGCAGGACGGCCGGCGGTGGATTGAGGCGGAAGCGGACTTGCCAGAGGCGGCGACGCGCGAAATTAGGTCTTTTGGCAGGGGAAGTCAATTCAGCAACCCGTTGCCCGCTTGTCTTTTACGTCCATTCCTGGCTATATTTTCATGCTCTGTACGACTCTATAGAATCGAGGTTCCCGTGAAGACCGATATCCATCCCGAGTACGCGACCGCGACCGTCATCTGCGCCTGCGGGAATACATTCGAGACTCGCTCCACCAAGGCGGAAATCCGCACGGACGTCTGCTCGCAGTGCCACCCGTTCTACACGGGCAAGCAGCGACTGGTGGACACCGCCGGCCGCGTCGAGCGCTTCCGCCAGAAGTTCGGGAAGAAGGCCTGAGCCTCCGCGACCGCCTCGCCGAGCAGCTTGCCCGCGCCGCCGAGGTCGAGCGGGCACTGTCCGACCCTGGCTCGCTGCGCGATTCACGGAAGCTGGCGGAGTTGGGCCGCGAACACCGGCGGCTGAGCCCGCTGGTGGCGCTGGCCGCCCGGCTGGAGAAGTCCGAAGACGAGCTCGCGCAGGCGCGCGAGCTCGTTTCCGTTGACGACCCGGACCTGGCCGCCGAGGCGGAAGCCGAGGTCGCCCGCCTGGAACCCGCCATCGCGGAGATGGAGGATGCGCTCAAGCCGCTCCTGGTGCCGCACGACCCGCTGGACGACCGCAATGCGATTGTCGAAATCCGGGCCGGCACGGGTGGCGACGAGGCGGCCCTGTTCGCCGCCGACCTGCACCGCATGTACATGCGGTACTGCGAGCGCCACGGGTGGAAGCTGGAGGTCATGTCGTACTCCAACGGCACCCTGGGCGGCATTAAAGAAGTAATATTCAAGGTGGCCGGCGACGGGGCCTTTGGCGCCATGCGATGGGAGTCGGGGGTACACCGCGTCCAGCGCGTGCCCGCCACCGAGGCGGCGGGGCGCATCCACACCTCGGCCGCCACGGTGGCGGTGCTGCCGGAAGCCGAGGAAGTGGACGTGAAGATCGAGGACAAGGACCTTCGCGTGGACATCTTCCGCTCCTCCGGCCCGGGCGGGCAGGGGGTGAACACCACCGACTCCGCCGTCCGCATCACGCACCTGCCGTCGGGCATCGTCGTGAGCCAGCAGGACCAGCGCTCGCAGATCCAGAACAAGGCGCGCGCCATGGAAGTGCTGCGCGCCCGGTTGCTCGACCGCGCCTTGGCGGAGCGCGAAGCCGCCCGCGCGCACCTGCGCCGCACGCAGGTGGGGACGGGTGATCGCTCGGCCAAGATCCGCACATATAACTTTCCGCAAAGCCGCATCACCGACCACCGCATTGGCTACACCACGCATGACTTGCACGGCGTACTCGACGGTGACCTGGGCGCGCTGATTGACGCGCTCCGGACCGCGGACGTGCAGGAGCGGTTGAACGGTGCCTGATCGGCGGTTGGACCCGGCCCCCGCCGGCGTGGGGACGGCCGTCGCGGACACGTCCGCTCCGGGCACGACCCACGCGCGCACGATTGCGCAGGTGGTGGCGCTCGCCAGCCAGGCGCTCGCCAGCCAGGCACTTGCCAGCCAGGCGCTCGCCAGCCAGGCACTCGCCACACGGGCTGGGGAGCGTCGCGAGGCGCTCGCGCACGAGATCGTGGCGGCGTTGCTCGACGTGGGGCGCCACTGGCCCAGGCTGCACGCGGACGATCCGGCGGACGCGGCGCTGGCGGGTCGCGCCACGGAGGCGGCGCGCCGGCTGGCGCGTGGCATGCCATTCCAGTACGCCGTGGAGCGCGCCAGCTTTCGCCACCTCACGCTGCACGTGGATTCGCGTGTCCTGATCCCGCGGCCCGAGACGGAACTGCTGGTGGACCTGGTGCTGGAGGCCACTGGCCACGCGCCGGGGGGCACCGTGGTGGATGTTGGCACCGGGTCCGGCGCCATCGCGCTGGCGCTGGCGGAGGAAGGCCGGTTTCGCCGCGTGATCGCAACGGACGTATCAGCCGATGCGCTGGCCGTGGCGCGGGGAAACGCCGAGGCGCTGGGCCCGCGGCTGGCCGCCCCGGTGGAGCTGCGGCAGGGCTCGCTGCTGGGGCCGGTGGCGGGCATGCGCGCGCGGGCGATCGTGTCCAATCCACCCTACATTTCGTTTGACGAGGCGGCGGCCCTGCCGGCCCTGGTGCGCGACTGGGAGCCGGTGACCGCGCTGCTCAGCGCCGACCAGGGGCTGGCGGTCACGCGCGAACTTGTACGGGATGCCGCGGCGCACCTGGAGTCAGGGGGCACGCTGGCGCTTGAGGTGGATGCACGGCGGGCCGCACTGGTGGCGGAGATGGTGGCAGGAAACGCAGCTTTTTCGAGTGTCTCGGTGCGGCTGGATCTCGCCGGGCGCGAACGGTTTGTACTCGCACGACGACGGGAGTGGAGATGATCGAGGAGAAGGCGAAGGATCTGGGGCGACTGATCGGGCAGAGCCCCGAATATCAGGCGCTGAAGCGCGCCAACGAGGCGCTGGCCGAGGACAAGGCCGCGGTGGCGCAGCTCAAGGAGATGGAGACCATCCGCCTTGATGCGCAGCGCATGATCGCGCGCGGTGAGCGGCCCACCACCGAGATGGAGCAGCAGATGGACGCCATCCTGACCAAGGTGCAGGCGGAGCCGGTGTACCAGCGGCTGATCTCGGCGCAGGAGAATTTTGACAAGACGATGGGGAAGGTGAACGACTGGATCCTCGAAGGCATTGAGAAGGGCGCGGCGAGCCCGATCATCGTGCTGGGGTGAGATGTCACGCGGCCGGCTGATCGTCTTTGAGGGAGCGGAGGGCGTCGGGAAGTCGACGCAGCTCCAGCGGCTGGCCACGTGGATGCGGTCGCAGGCGCGCATGGTGGAGACGTTCCGGGAGCCGGGCGGGACCGCGGTTGGGGACGAGATCCGGCGCGTGCTGCTGGATCCGGCGTCGGAGATTGACCCGGCGGCGGAGGCGCTGCTGTTCATGGCGTCCCGCGCGCAGCTTGTGCGGACTCGTATACGGCCCGCGCTGGACGCCGGTCATGACGTGCTGCTCGACCGGTTCTTCCTGTCCACCTACGCCTATCAGGTGGTTGGTCGTGGACTGCCCGAGGACGCCGTCCGCGCCGCCAACGGCCTGGCCACCGGTGGTCTGGTGCCCGACCTGACGCTGCTGCTGGCGCTACCGGTGGAGGAAGGGCTGGCGCGGGCCGCGCGGCGCGGCGAGCGCGACCGGATGGAGCGGAACGCGGAGGACTTCCATCACCGCGTGGATGCGGCCTTCACGCGGTTTACGGAGGCCCTGTGGCAGGCGGCGCACCCGGAATGCGGGCCCATCGTGGCCGTGGACGCGCGGGGCAACCCGGACGAAGTGTTCAGTCGCGTCCTGGAGCGCGCATCGGATCGCTGAGTACCTGCACGACCAGCAGGGCCAGCACAATCACGTGGACCACCGTGCACCAGGCGCAGATCCGGCCGATGACGCCCAGCTCCTGATATAGCAGATACAGGATGAACGCGGTGCCGCCCAGGACGTACGCGAGCGCGACGCCGCGAACCGGGTCCCGGTGCCCGCGGCGCAGGGCGCGGAGCGATGCGATGGCCAGCACCACCGCGCCCGCAAACCACAGGAGCCCCCACGCCGCCACCGGGAACCCGAACAGCATCGCGGCCGGGCTGCCCAGCACCGTGGCGCAATCCACGATGCCGTTGTGTGAGCAGACCAGCGGGACGTCGCGGTTGTAGTGCAGCAGCGTCAGGTATCCCGCGACCACCAGCCCGCCCACCGACAGGGCAAGGCGCAGGCGGTCGAAGGTGCGCAGGGTCATCTAGGCGTGGTGGCGGGCAGGGATTTCATGGCGGCGGCAACCACCGGGCTGGAGCAGGTGGTTGCCGGGCGTCCCCCGGTTGCGGCGCAGATCGCCGCCGTCAGTTCGTTGGCATTGGCCAGGATGGCCCGTGCCGCGGGGTCGGTGCCGGCGGGGAGCGTGGCCGCGATGGCCGCCTGCGAGCGATCAGCCAGCAGCCCGGGGCTGAATGGCGATCCGCTCCACATGTACTTGCCACCCACGAGCATGAACGGGATGCCGCCGGCCGCCTGCGGGCTCAGGTAGGGCGGCGCGTCGTACTTCTGGATCAGCGCTTCCTGCTCCTTGGTGGGCGATTCGAGCGCGGGATAGCTGCCACCCAGCGGTTCCGCGCCCCGCAGCTCCACCGACTGGAAGTCAACGAAGTCGCTGGTGTAGGTGCTGCGGAAGAAGCTGAACGTAGGAGAACTTGGATAGACGTCCTGTGAGGACGACGCGGAGTACGTGAGCCCCGCGAACGTGCCGAACCGGGACAGCGCGGTGATCACCGACCAGCGGGCCGCCGCGCAGTAGGGGCAATACAGCGCGCCGATATAGAGGACGGTGGCCTTGCCCGTGGTGGCGCCGGTGGTGCCCACGAAGATGGGCGGCACGGCGTTCGTGGTGCCGGCCTGCTCCCAGGTGGTGGCCGGGATCGTGGTCAGGTAGTGCATGACCGAGTCGGGCACGGGCGACGGCAGGAGCGAGGTCGGGGGGGCGTCCGTCTGCGGCGCGCGCCGCTTCTCGGCCATCACGACGACAATCACGATGGCGGCGACCACCACACCCAGGATCCAGAGGCGTGAGCTGGAGCGCGGTGGGGCCTGCCCAGGGTCCTGCTGCTGGCCGGACATGTGGATGCTTCTCCTGGTGGGGTGTGGGCGGACGGTCAGCGCTCGACCACGCGGACGCCCTTGGGAACGACGAAGTGGAATGCTGATTCGTTGACAGGCACGTTGACCGCGAGCGACGTCAGGTGCACCCGGCGGATGACGCCGTTGGACTGCGAGACTTCGAACTTCCGAATGTAACCGTCGCCGTCATCGATCCACACCTTGGCCCGTGAGAATTCGCGTGGGCCGTCCGCCTTTGGCGTGAGGACCACGGCATGCGCTGGACGGCCGCTCACGGTGTCGGGCCCGGCGTCGGCGATCTCATAGCGTTCAAGGGGACGGTCCAGGAATTGCGCGGTGACATCCACGGTCCCGCTGCCGTTGGCGGGCTCGGCCTGCCGAGTCACGCGGCCGGGCATGCTGGACGGGAGATAGACCCACAGCCACTGGCCGTCGGCCACGATGCGGTCGCCGTCGGGATCCTGGAACGTGACGGCGAGCCGGTCGGGCCGCTCCTGCTGGTAGCTGCCGGTGGCGTTGGCGGTGGATCCGACCAGCGTGTTGGTCACGGTCTGTTCGAACGAGGCGCGCACGGTGCGCACCCCGGCCCATGCGCTGACCGCGTGACGCACCGCGGTCTCGGCGGCGGACCTGGCCTGGGCGTGGAGGGGCGCGGCAAGGCAGAGGGACGCCGCGAGCACGGTGGCGGAGGGAAGGCGCATGGGGATGGCCGGTGGGAGTGCCGCCGCGGCGCCGTGATGGCGTCGCGGCTTCGGCTGCTACCCGACGGAGATAGGTGCGGTTCCCGGTGTGGGCAGCACCGAGCGGCCGATAGCCGCCGCGATGGCGCGGATCTCGACGATCAGCCGGGCAAACTGCTCCGGGTACAGCGACTGGTTGCCGTCGCTCCGGGCGCGGTCCGGGTTGGGGTGCACTTCGATGATGAGGCCATCGGCGCCGGCGGCGACGGCGGCGCGCGCCATGGGCGTGACCTTGTCGCGCAGTCCCGTGCCGTGACTGGGGTCGGCGATGATGGGCAGGTGCGAGAGTTTCTGCACCACGGGCACCGCGGTCAGGTCGAGCAGGTTACGCGTGGTGGAATCGAAGCCGCGGATGCCGCGTTCGCAGAGCACCACCTGCGCGTTGCCCTCCGCGAGGACATATTCGGCGCTCATCAGCAAATCGGTAATGGTCGCCGCCAGGCCGCGCTTGAGGAGCACGGGCTTCCCGATCTGGCCCACCGCGCGCAGCAGCGAGTAGTTCTGCATGTTGCGCGCGCCCACCTGGATCATGTCGGCGTATTCCGCCACCAGGTGCGCGCCCGCCTCGTCCATGGCCTCGGTGACCACGGGGAGCCCGGTTTCGCGCCGGGCCAGCGCCAGCATCTCGAGCCCCTGCTTGCCGAGGCCCTGGAAGGCGTACGGCGAGGTGCGGGGCTTGAAGGCGCCCCCGCGCAGCGCCGTGGCGCCGGCGGCCCGGACGGCGCGCGCCGCGGTCACGATCTGGTGCTCGCTCTCCACGGAGCACGGCCCGGCGATCACCGCCAGCGCCGGTCCACCGAAACTCACCCCCGGGGCAATGGTGACCACGCTGTTCTGCGGCTGCCATTCCCGCGACACCTGCTTGTAGGGCTTGGTGACGTGGATGACCTCCGCCACGCCGGGCAGCGCCTCGATGCGCGACGAGTCCACGCGCCCATCGTTGCCCACCAGGCCCACGGCCGTGCGCTGCTCGCCCGGCATCGTGCGCGCCTGGTATCCCATTTCCTCAATGACCTGCACTACGCGCTCGACCTGCTCCGTCGACGCGCCGTGCTCCATGACGACCAGCATCTCAGCTCCTCAGAATTCGACTGCCCATCCATCGTGCGCGATGGTGACCGGCCCGGTGTACCGGGCCGCTACTACGCGAGCTATATCAACATCCTCAACCGGCGGGTACAGGTGCGTCAGCACCAGGTGCCCCGGAACCGCGTCGGCTGCCAGCTCCCCACATCGCTCCGGCGTGAGGTGTTCCGGGATCGCCAGGTGATCGGGCAGCGAACACTCGCTCAGCAGCACGCTGCACCCCCGCGCCCACGCTCCCAGCCCGCCGTCCGGCCCGGTATCCCCGGTGTAGACGAGCCGCGACCCGCCGGCCGTCACGGAATATGCCACACTCTCAGGGGTATGGGGAACCTTGAAGGCTTCAAGGACCACGCCGTCCGCCAGCGGCTGGGGCACGCCCGGCGCCAATTCAGTGACCACCAGCGGGAATCCCGGGTCGGTCACCCACGCCCCGTACGCCGCCGCCAGTTGCGTCAGCAGGGCGCCCGTGCCGGCCGGCCCGATGAGCCCCAGCGGGGCGGTGCGGCCAGGCAACCTGCCGTACTTCCACGCAAAGAGGAGCGTGGGCAGGTCCCCGTGGTGGTCCACGTGAAAGTGTGTGAGCGCCAGGTGCGTGATGGTGGGCCAGGGCAGGTCGAACTCCGCCAGGCGATGCGCGATGCCGCTGCCGCAGTCGAACAGGATCCGCGTGTCCTGGGCCTCCACGAGATATCCGGCGCACGCCCGCCGCGGGGTCAGCGAGACGGTGCCGGTACCGAGCGTGGTGAGCCGCATCAATCGCTACGCCGTGGCGGCGGCCTCCGCGATGCCGGCGTCTGCCGCCGCATCCACCGATGCCCCCTTCATGCGCACGCTCACCAGCGACGACACGCCCGGTTCCTGCATCGTGACGCCATAGACGGCGTCGGCGGCCTCGGTGGTGGTGCGCGGATTGTGCGTGATCACGATGAACTGCGTCCGGTGCTTGAATTCCGTGAGCATGTGGACGAAGCGCCCGATGTTGGCGTCGTCCAGCGGCGCGTCCACCTCGTCCAGCAGGCAGAACGGGCTGGGCTTGGTGAGGAAGATGCCGAACAGCAGCGACAGGGCCACCAGGGCGCGTTCTCCACTGGAGAGCAGGTGGATGCGCTGGGTGCGCTTGCCGCGCGGCGAGGCGTGCACCTCGATGTCGCAGTCCAGCGGGGCCTCGGGGTTTTCCAGGCGCAGGTCGCACTCGCCGCCGCCAAAGAGCGTCATGAAGATCTGGCGGAAGTTCTCGCGCACCTTCACGAAAGTCTCCAGGAACATGTCTCGCGCCGTGGCGTCAATTTCGCGGATGGCCTGCACCAGCGAATTCCTGGCCTCGGTGAGGTCGGTGCGCTGCGCGGTCAGGAACTCCAGCCGCTTGACCGTCTCGTCGTGTTCCTCGATGGCGAGCAGGTTCACCGCGCCGAGTTGTTCGAGCTGTGCGCGCAGGTCCTCCGCCTCGCTTCGCAGGGCATCGTCGTCCAGGTCGAGCGGCTCGGCGTTGGCCAGCATCTCGTCCAGGGGTTTGCGCCACTCGGTCTCCAGGCGCTCCCGGATGGCCGCCCGACGGCCGGAGAGCTCGGTGAACCGCACTTCCGCGCGGTGCAGCTCCTCGCCGGCCGCGCCTCCGTCATGGCGCAGCTGATCGAGCGTGTGTTCGGCTTCGGTGAGCGCGGCGTCCGTGGTGGCCACCGCACGTTCGGCCTCCGCCACGCGCTGCTCGACGTCATTCAGCGTGGCCTGGCGCGCATCCAGGTCCATGCGCCAGGCGGCCATGTGCTCCGCCAGTTGCGTGTCGCTGCTGGACAGCCCGCCCAGTTCGGCGCTGAGCGCCTCCAGGCGCTCGGAGGCCGAGCGCAGCTCGTCGTTGAGGCGCTGCTCCCGGTCGGACGCCACCTGCGCGCGGGCCTGCACCTGCGCCTGCTCCACCTGCCAGGCCGCCCGCTGTTCCCGGGCGTGCTCCTGCTCCTGTTCGGCCTGCGCCAGCGTCTCCCGCGCGCGCGCCACTTCCTGCTCGCCGCGGGCAATGCGCAGGCCGAGCGATTCGATGTCCTGTGCAATGGCCGTCATGGCCACGCCCAGCTCGCTGCGGCGCGCCTCCAGTTGGCCCGCCAGGTCCGCGGACGCCTGCGCCTCACGCTGCGCGAGCTCCATGGTGCGCGACGTCTCGTTGTGCTGGACGGTGGCGGCGCTCAGCGCCTGCCGCGCGTTCGTTGCGGCTTCCGCGGCCGTCGCAATTCGCTGCTCCGTCTGCCGCAGGGCGTCCGCGGCTGCCCTGGCGGCAGTTGACGCGGCATCGCGACCGGCGGCGGCGGATTCCACTTCACCGCGCAGCTCGAACATCTCCGCCCGGCGGCGCAGCGGCCCGGGGCCCCCGCCATTTCCCGGCAACCACACGGCGCCTCGCGCGTCCGTGAATGCGCCGCCGTCGGCCTCGGGCCGCACGGCGCCGAGGAGCACGCGCACCCACGACTCCGCCGGTGACGCCGCCCGGACGCCGTCGGAGAGCGCGCCCGACGTCGATGGCACGTTCGGGGCCGCCGCGTCCAGCGGCAGGAGGAGCAGGGGACCGGGGTCGGCCTCGCGATGCCAGGCGCGCACGGCTTCCGCAACGGCGCGATTGCGCACCAGCACGGCGTGGAGCGACGCACCGAGGAAGCGTTCGACCAGCAGCGCCGAGGCCTGGTCCGTGGTGAGGAAATCACTGAGTGGGCCCAGCACGGCATCCTGCCCGAACCGGTCGCGCTCCTTGAGGAGGCGCGCGGCCGCGGGGGCCAGGCCCACGCGTTCGCGTTCCAGCCCCTCCAGCGCGTGCATCCTGCCCTGAAGCGCCGCGACGGACTGCTCCAGGCGGACCAGTTCCGCGCGCGCCTGCGCGTCGGCTTCGCGCGCCGCGCGTTCGGCTTCGCGCGCGGTGGTGAGCTCCGCGTCCGCGCGGGCCGATTCCTGCCGCGCCGTGTCCAGCGTGGCCGCGGCCGCGGCCACGCCCTGCTGCGCGACTTCCAGCGAGCCCGCCAGCACTGCGCGTTGCTGCGCCAGCGTCTCGATGCGCTGGGCCGTTTCATCCAGTTCCCGCTGCGCGCGCTCGCGATCGTGATCCAGGCGATGGGCCAGATCCTGGGCCTCGCGCAACTGGGTGTCGGCGCGCTCGGCGTCGCCGCGCGCGGCCGCCACGGCCTCGCGTCCCGCGTCCTCGCGACGCTGGCGCTCGGCGAGTTCCGCCTGCAGCGCACGCAAGGCCTCGTCGAGTTCCCGCCGTTCGACGGCCACGCGGTCGCGATCCTCCACCAGCCGCGCGCGCGTGCGTTCGCCGTGCGACGTTTCCACCTCGGCGCGCTCGCGCTGGAGGCGGGCGTTGCGCTGGCGCTCCTCCGCCACGGCCATCTCCGCCCGGATGGACTGCACCTGTTCGCGCTGCTCCGCGAGGTGGCGCGAGAGTTCATTGCGACGCGCCTCGGCCGTGGTGCGGGCGCCGTGCGCGGAATCCCGCGCCTGCTCCGCGGCCGCAATGCGTGCGTCCCAGTCGGGGAGCTGGGTGCGCAATTCAGCCACCCGTCCCTCCAGGCGCGCGAGTTCGTCGCGCCAGGCGCGCATTTCGCGGGCCGCGAGCGCGATCTCCACCGTGTACCGGCGCGCGCTGAGCTCCGCATGGCGTTCGGCACGCCGACGCTGGCGCGCCAGCGAGCGCGTCTGCGTGGTGACTTCGCTGATCAGGTCGTCCAGGCGCTGGAGGTCCACCGTGGTTTCCTCCAGGCGACGCTCCGTGGTGCGGCGGCGATCGCGATACAGGCCCACGCCCGCGGCCTCCTCAAAGAGCTCGCGTCGGTCGTCGGGACGGTCGGAGAGCAGCGCGTCGATCATCCTGCTCTCGATCACCACGCCCGTGTCCGCGCCCAGGCCGGTGCCCCGCAGCAGGTCATGCACGTCGCGCAGGCGGCACGGGGCGCCGTTGAGCAGGTACTCGCTTTCACCGGAGCGGGAGAGGCGCCGCGAGAGGACGACTTCCTTGAACGCGATGGGAAGCGAGCCGTCCTCGTTGTCAAAATGGAGCGACACCTCGGCCACGTTCACGGCGCGCCGCGCGGACGCGCCCTGGAAGATCACTTCCTCCATCTTCGCGCCGCGCAGCAACCGGGCCCGCTGTTCCCCCAGCACCCAACGCACCGCGTCGGACACGTTGGACTTGCCGCAGCCGTTCGGCCCGACGATGGCGGTGACCCCCTGGTTGAAGGTCAGCGTGGTCTCATCGGCAAACGACTTGAAGCCGTGCATCTCGAGCTTGGTCAAGCGCACTAGAACGATCTCCCTGTCCGGTAAGCCATCGTGGCGCGGAGACCCACGGCGTGCAACGCGGCCGTCAGGCGCGCCATGCCGGCTGTGTCGCTGGGTGCGAACGCCCCGGCGTAGAGCCACGCCCGGCCATCGGCCTGGCGCAGCGCATACACGGGAAGTCCGCGGGCCCTGAGCTGCGCCACGCGTGTCTCCGCTGAATCGCCTGCAATATCCTGCGCAATCAAGAGCGCCAGCGACCGGCGATCCACCGTCCCGTCCGTCCGGCCCAATTGTCCGCGTGCGCGCATCTCGACCAGGAGTGTGCGCGCCTCGGCATCGCTGGTGAAGGCGCCGGCGTACACCGCGTACGTCCAGCGCCCCTGGTTGGAAGCCGGGGCGTACGTACCGGCCGGCACGCGAGGCCCCAGTTGCTGAAGGCGTAAAATAGCACCTGCCGGGGTGTCCGCGTCGGCGACGTGCACGGCAAAGGCCGCGGGGTGCGCGGCGTCGCCCGGTGGCACGTGCGCCCTGCCGTCCACGGCCACCAGCGCCGGCACCCCGGCCGCGGCGTCACCCGTGGGCCGGGGGGGATGCTGGTAGTCGGCTCCGTGACTCCGCGCCAGGGGCCGCTCGGCCAGCCACGCGCCCAGGGCGAGCGCAAGTGCCGTCATGATCACGCCCAGCAGCGCCGGAGCGGCGCGTCGCGCGCGCGCGGAACGGCCTGCCGCCGCCAGCGCCGTCATGGGGTGGCCTCGTACACCCAGTACGTGTGCTGCGATGCGCGTCCCACGCGCTCCGCCTCGTCGCGCGTGGGGTAGGGGCCGAGCACCACGCGATAGATGGACGTGCCATTGCGCGTGGTCGCCAGGATCCGGGCGCGCTGGCCTTCCACCATGATCTCCGAGGCCAGTTGCTGCGCGCGTTCCACCGAGAGCAACGCGGCGAACGAGACGATGTACCCCACGGGCGCGACCACCGAATCGTGGGCCGCCACCCGACCGGCCAACGCGGCCAGGCTGTCGGGGAGCTGCGCGGCCCGCGCGGCGGAGTCGGCGGCCGCTGCATCGGCGGCGGTGCGCACGCTGTCGGCCGCAGCCAGGTTGAAGCTCACCGGTCGGTCCAGCGAGGACGCGCGCGGTCGGAAGCCGTTCCACTGGAACTGGTACCAGAAATCCCGCGCGCCGGTGCTGACGGCTCGCGCGGGACGCAGCGTCTCGCCGTCAATGAAGGTCACGCTGCGCCGGTGCAGCAATGCGATGGCGCCATCCGGCCCCACAAAGGGCAGGTCCGCGCGCCACTCGGTGCCCACGGTTCCCAGGACGCGGTTGGTCCCCACCGAGATCACCCACGCCGAGTCGCGGCCGGCCTCCCGAGCCAGGAGGTAGCGACCCAGGGGATCGATGCGAAGTTCGGACGCCTGTCCCGGCAGCTTGATCTGCGCCGAGATCGCGGCCGTGTAGCGATCCACCACCCGCAGAATGGGGCTGGAGTCCGTGACCACGAACACCCGGTCGCCGCTCGGCGTGGGCACGGCCGCGGCAATGCGCTCCGGGAACTTCACGGGGTGGGTCCACTCGAGCGTCCGCGTGGACAGGCCGACGAGTCCGGAATCCACGATGACGTAGAGCCGCTCGCCCGCCTGCGCCGGCAGCGTACGCCATGCGGACGGGAAGTCCGCGGATTTCACGATCTTGGGTTCGGGCGGAAAGAGCCGCCACACCCGGGTGCGGCGGCCGGTGTCGCCCACCACCAGCAGGGAGCCATCATCCTGCGGAAAGACGGCGCGCGCCGGGGCCGGCGGGGTGTAGGTCCAGCTCTGGCCCGTGGTGTAGCGGACCACCTTGCCGGTGGCGCCGATGGCGTAGACGGCGGACCCGTCAGCGGAGCGGGCGTCGCGCACCGTGTCGGAGGTGACCTGGTCGGAACCCCCCAGGCGCAGGTCCAGCCGCACGGGGTTCCCCTTGGAATCCACGAACAGCAGGGCGCCGGCGTTGCGATCAAACGCCAGCATGCGGTCCACGCCCGGGGCGCGGCTCGAGGCGGTCCAGACCACGGAGTCCAGGTGCGTGTAGGAGTAGACGCGCGGAGCGCCGCCCGCCATCGGGACGCGCAGGACCAGCGCGTCGGGGCCGCTCTGCGAGCCACTGCCGGCGGCGCTCACGGGCACCAGGCCGCGCGGGTCGCCACACGCCGCGGCCATCACGACGGTCGCGAGCACGAGGGCGCGCCGCATCAGAAGCTCGGCCACAGCGACCAGGTCCAGAATCCGCGTTGTCCAGGTTGATCCATGGGAATGGAATAGTACCAGCTTATCAGGGCGTAGTTGAAGAGGTTCAGGCGCAGGCCGACGCCATAACTTCGCACGGGGTAGCGCTGGTGGGTGAGGTCGAAGTTCGGCGGGCGTCGCGCGTACACCGACTGGTTGCGGGACCAGGCCAGCCCCTCGTCGTAGAACAGCACGCCATCGAGTGAGGGAAGCGAGACGGGCAGCACCCCGAAGTTGTCGCGCCGCACCAGGGGAAAGCGGAGTTCCGCGTTGAACACCAGCACCCGGCTGCCCAGGAGCTGCAGGGCGCTGCAGTTGCTGGGTGTGGCGGCGATCACGGGGCAGCTCGAGGAGAACTGGCTGTTGCGATCGTATCCGCGCACGAAGTCGGGGCGGGCGATGTACTTGGGAAACGCGGCTTCGTCGCGCCCCACCGTGGCATCCGCGTACAGGCGCGTGGCCACCGTGAGCTGGTTGAAGATGATGGGATCGTAGCGCCGGTAGTCCGCCAGGTACTCCATCCAATTGTAGGCCCCGACGACCGGCGTGACCTGCAGCCGGTACCGGTGGCCGGTAATGGGTCCGGTGGCGCTGTACACGGAGTTGTCGAAGACGTAGGCGAGCTGCGCGTCCACGTAGTTCAGGCTGTGGTCCCGGTGCGTGCTGTCGAAGCGGAAGGGTGAGATGGAAATGCCGTTGCGGAGCGAGCGGCCAATGAACCAGCGCTCACGGTCGATGTTGTTGAATCCTCCGCCCACCTCGAATCGCCGGAACCGGTCCAGCGGATAGGCCGCGAGCCCGTACACCTGCCGGGCCACATACGTACTGATTTCCTGATGCTCGGTGCCCTCGGCGGGCAGCGACGGGTTGATGGCCACCGAATCGCCCGTGAGGAAGTAGAACGGCGACTGCGCAAAGCCCCCCGTCATCTGCCACCGGCGTGTGAGGTCGGTGTAGCTCAGCGAGAGCCGCGCCTCGCTCACCCGGCCGTTGATGGCCGCCCCGATCTCCGCGCGGTGGCTGCCCAGCATGTCGCTGAGCCCCATCTGGAAACCGCCAAACACGTTCCGTCCATAGTTGTCCGGCGCGTAGCCGACGGTGGGGCGTGCCGCAAAATCGGGGCGCAACCGGATGCCGTAGGGCGCGTCGCGGAACGCCGCGGTATCGGGCAGCCCGAGGGTGACGCTGTCGAGCAGTGCGGCCACGCTGACCGCCGAATCGGCGTGGGCGCGAAGCGTGGTGGAATCGCGCCGCGCGCGCTGGGGCTGCAGCGCCGTGGCCACGACGGCCGGCGGATGGAAGGGCGTGGTGGCCAGCGAGTCGGGGTGGTCCATGGACCAGACCGTGTACTTGCCATCGGAGAAGTAGGTGAACGCCAGGCGGTCGGCGTGGCGGGCCCAGGTGATGGCCGGGCTGTATTCAGTGATCCCTGATACCGCGCCCGTGAGGTTGGTGAGCTGGTAGTGCTCGTGGTCATCCAGGCGGTACAGGAAGAGGTTGGCGGTGCCCGCGCGGTCGGAGACGTACGCAATGGCGCTGCCATCCGGCGACCACGCGGGGTTCAGGTTCAGGCCGGCCTGCCCGGGCAGCACGGTGATGGTGCCTGACGCCAGGTCGTACAGCGCGATGCGCCACCTGGGAAAGTGCAGGTGGGCCAGGTCCGCCCCTGGGCCGCGATCGGTGGCAAAGGCAATGACGCGCCCGTCGGGGGACCACGCGGGCTGCAGGTCGCCGTACTTGTCGTGCGTCAGGCGCTGCAGGTGCGACCCGTCGGCATCCACCACGCAGAGGTCGGTGAGGCCGCCTTCGCTGCCGCTGAAGGCCAGGCGGCGGCCATCGGGCGACCAGGTGGGATTGGTGGCTGACTCAAAGGGCAGGGCGTCCAGGCGGGCCAGGACGCGGCGGGTGTTCACGTCCAGGATGTAGAGCACGTCGCGGCCGGCGGACTGCGCGGTGAAGGCCAGCCGGCTGCCGTCGGGGGAGAAGGCGGGCTGCGAGTACAGCACCCGCAGCTCCTCGTAGTTCGCGTTGGTGGTACTCTGCACCAGGCGCTGGATGCGCCGGCCGGTGGTCGCATCCGCCAGCCAGAGGTCAATGAACACCTGCCCGCGCGCGCGGCTGCCATTGGCCAGGAAGGCCACATGCTTGCCGTCGGGGGACAGCGCGGGCGCCAGGAAGATGTCCCCGCCGCTCCGGGCGGGGTTGAGCATGGGCTGGGCCAGGTCGCGCACCCACTGGAGGTTGGCCACCTCCGGCAGGTAGCGCCGCTGCAGGTATTCCTTCCACCGGGCGCCCAGCTCATCCAGCGACTCCCCCGTCTGGCGGACAATGGCCTTCTCCACGCCCTGGCTGGGGGTGGCACGGAGGATCTGCCCGACCGCGTCGTCCCCCCAGCGCGCGCCGATGTAGGCCC
The DNA here is from genome assembly GCA_035700805.1 of Gemmatimonadaceae bacterium. Taxonomy (GTDB): domain Bacteria; phylum Gemmatimonadota; class Gemmatimonadetes; order Gemmatimonadales; family Gemmatimonadaceae; genus JAGWRI01. The sequence continues at coordinate 61,565 of DASSOG010000023.1, forward strand.
ACAGGGAGTGGCCGTACCGGTAGGGGAAGTACTTGTCGGGTTCGTCGGTCAACTGCTTGATGGTGGGGATGGTGCCATTCAGGGCCGCGTCGCGCATCCATGAATCCGTAAGGGCCGACGTGGGGCCCAGCGAGAGGTACTCCGCCATCCCCTCGGTGAACCATTGCGGCGGGTTCACCCTGGCCAGGGTCTGCAGCCCGCTGCCGGCATGGCCGTGCGCGAACATGTCGAACTGGAAGGCGTGCACCATCTCGTGCGTGAGCACGTGCTCAAACGTGCGGTAATCGCCCGTGAAGTTGAGGAGCATGCGGTGGCGCAGGGCCTCGGTCACGCCCCCCGTGGCCTCGCCCAGGTCGCCGGTCACCGTGTTCTGCCCGAAGTCGGCGCGCGTGGCAAACAGGATGATGGGCTTCTTCTCGATGAACTTGTGGTCCAGGATCCGCGAGAGTCGCGCATAGTCGCGCTCGGCCATGCGCGCGGCGTCCACCGCGGCGGCGTGCTCCACGGGGTAGTAGTAAACCAGGAAGTGGTCCGTCTCGATGTAGCGCCAGTCGCGGTGCGCGTACTGCACCTGGTTCTGGCCAAAGTAGTCCTGCGCGCGCAGCGGCCCCGCCGTGGTGGTGGCCGCGAGGGCGAGCCCCACGAGCGCCGCGGCGCGGCGAGTCACGCACTCGCCCCGTGGGCGCCCACCGGCACCACCCGGGCGTCGCCCCACAGGCGCTCGAGCTGGTAGAACTCGCGCATGGCCGGGTGAAATACGTGCACCACGAAATCCACGTAGTCGAGCAGCACCCAGCGCCCGTGCACCAGCCCCTCCTGGTGGTAGGGGCGCTGTCCCAGCGTCGCCAGGTCTTCCATGACGTGGTCGGCCAGGGCGCGCACGTGCGTATCGGAGGTGCCGCTGGCAATCACGAAGTAATCGGTCATGTCCGCCACGCCGTGGAGGTCCAGGATAACGACGTTCTCGGCGCGATTCTCCACGCACGACCGGGCCGCGCGACGGACGGCGTCGGGCACCGTCCGGTGGCGAGCAGCAGTGGTCATCTCGAGGCTTGACCTGCCCCTACTGCTTGATGACCCAAACCCGGATTTCGGGCTTTACGTCGGCGTGGAGTCGCACCGGCACCTTGTACACGCCCAGGGCCTTGATGGGTTCGTGCAGGTCGATCTGCCGGCGTTCCACCTGGATGCCCTGCGCGGCAAGCTGCTGCACGATATCGGCCGGCGTCACCGAGCCGAAGAGCTTGCCTTCCTCGCCCACGCGCGCGGAGAAGGTGAGCGACACCTGCTCGAGGCGGGTCGCGATGGACTGCGCGGCCTCGCGGCGTTCCGCCTCGGCGGCCTCCAGGCGCGAGCGCTCCTGGGCAATGCGCTTGAGGTTGCCGGTGGTGGCTTCGTAGGCGAGGCCGCGCGGCAGCAGGTAGTTGCGGGCGTACCCGGCGCGGACGGAGACCACGTCTCCGGGCTTGCCGAGGTCGTCAATGGCGTGGCGAAGGATGATTTCCATGGGAAGTATCCGAGGTGGATTATGGGGTTGGGCGAGCGCGGTTCCGCCAGTCGGCCCAGGTGTCCCCAAGGCCGAGGCCGAAGGCCGCGACAGCGAGCAAGAGAAATCCGAGAATGGCGATCACGTTGAGGAAGGGCGCCCACAGCATGGCGAACCCCACCAGGGCCACGATGGTGAGTGCCCCGGGCGCCAGGAACCAGCTCAGCACGCCGAGGCCGCGCACCGCGTACAGCGCGCCGAAGAACACCAGCAGGTTCTGCCCGACCCGGTCGAGGCCGGAGAGCAGGGGAATGAGGTAGATGGCGAGCCCCGCGAGCAGGCCCCACACCAACTGGTCATTGAACCGGAATTCGCGGAGCGGCGCCAGGGCGGGACCCAGGCGCGCCCGGCCAAGCCGGTGATACGTGGCCCACGCGATGGCCAGCGCCACGAGCGACTCCAGCAGCAGGAAGGACGGGTACAGCACGCTGCCGGCGCCAGCCAGCGTGTGGAGCTGCTTTTCCGTTTCGGCCGGCACGTCCGCCAACTGCGGGATCTTCTGCACCAGCGCGTTCCAGTCATCCGGGTGCTGGCCGATGAACGTATTGAGCCGGTCCATCGTGTTGGCGTTGCGGGCGGCCAGTTCCGTGGCCACCGCGCCGTGAATCTCCCCGCGGGACACCGGGCCCAACTGGCTCATGACCAGCGCGAGCGCCAGGGCGATGGCCCCGGCCGCCAGCGCGCGCACGAACAGCGAGTGCCGGAGACCCACCAGGCAGACCAGCCCGAAGGCCCCGGCCAGCAGCAGGCTCCAGCCGCTTTCCAGGTTCTGGAATACCGTCGGGACCGCGCCGCGGGTCACCAGCGACCACGTGGCCAGCGCCACGAAGACCAGGGCGAGCGTCAGCCGACCGCCGGCCCACCACCCCACGAGTCCGCACGCCGCGAGCGCCGGGATGAGCAGCACCAGCGTGTGCTCCACCGGCAGCAGCGCCCGGAACTGGGGAATGGTGGGCACCACGACGAACGCCAGGATCGCGAGGAGGAGTTTCCCCCATCCACGTTCGACCCGTGCGGGCACCGGGGCGGCGGCGGCCGTCATGTCAGCCCTGGATGCCGCTGGTGTAGGGAATCAGGGCCAGGAACCGCGCGCGCTTCACCGCCGTCGCCAACTGGCGCTGGTGACGCGCGCAGGTGCCGCTCAGCCGGCTGGGCAGGATCTTGCCGTGGTCGGTGATGAAGCGGCCCAGCGTCCGGTCGTCCTTGTAGTCCACGAAGCGGACGCGGCCTTCGCAAAAGGGGCAGGACTTGTGTGGTCGGCGCATGGGTCAGTCCTCGTCGTCGTCGTCGTCACGGCGGCGCTCGGCGGCCGCCAATTCTTCCTCGCTCATCGGGGGGGCTCCGGTCTCGTGCGTATGCAGCGAGATCAGGTAGCGCACCACTCCATCGTCGAGGGTAAGCGCGCGCTCGAACTCCGGGAGCAAGGTGGGCTCGGCGGTGAAGCGCGAAACCACGTAGTAGCCGGTGTCCTTGCGGCCGATCTGGTAGGCGAGCTGGCGGCGGCCCCAGTGGTCCACCGTGAGGTCCGCGGGGGGTCCCAGGAGTTCCTGGAAGCGGGCCAGCTTTTCGTTGATGGCGGTATCTTCGAGCGTCGAGTCGAAGATGTAGACCGCCTCGTATGGGCGAGTCATCTCGCGGCAATCCTCCCTTTGGTCGTTGGGTCCGCCCCCCGCTGGTTGCCGGAGCGGGGGGAGAGTGCATGTTGGAACGGCCGCGGTTGCGACCGCATGAGCCACGAAAGGTAACCCATCCGGGCCGCAAGTGCAGGGCCGGGTTCAGCCCCGGTTCGGGTCCGGGCCGGCCGGGCGGCGGACGCCCGCTGGGCCACCCGGCGTCGGCGGCCTCGCCCCGGCCTTCAGACGTTGAAGCGAAACAGCATCACGTCGCCATCACGAACCACGTATTCCTTGCCCTCGGACCGCACCATGCCCTTTTCCCGCGCCTCCTTCCACCCGCCGTTGGCCATGAAGTCCTCGTAGCCCACAGTCTCCGCGCGAATGAACCCGCGCTCGAAGTCGGAGTGGATCACGCCGGCCGCCACCGGGGCGGTGTCCCCGCGGTGGATGGTCCACGCGCGCACCTCGGGCTCGCCCGCGGTGAAGTAGGTCTGGAGGCCGAGCAGGTGATAGCCGGCGCGGATCAGCCGGTCCAGCCCGGCCGACTCGATGCCCAGCGACGCCAGGAATTCCGCGCGCTCCGCCGGCGGCAGTTCCACCAGCTCGGCCTCAATCCGCGCGGAAAAGGGGACGATCTCCGCGTCCTCCCCGCCGGCGGCCACCGCGGCGCGCAGGGCCTTGAGGTGCGTGCCCTCGGCACCCGACAGTTCGGCGTCCGTCACGTTGGCCGCATAGAGCACGGGCTTGGTGGTGAGCAGCGAGAGCGGGCGCAGGACGGCCAGCTCCTCGGCTGACAGCCCGGCGTGCCAGAGCGCGGTGCCGTTCTTGAGCGCGTCGTGGGCATGCTCGAGGGCCGGGAGTTCGGCCTTGGCGTCCTTGTCGCCGGTGCGGGCCGCGCGCTGCGTGCGGTCCAGGCGCTTTTCCACCACGCCCAGGTCGGCCAGAGCCAGCTCGAACTCAATGACTTCGCGGTCGCGGGCCGGGTCCACGCCCCCCATCACGTGCGTGACGTCGGGGTCGTCAAAGCAGCGCACCACATGCACGATGGCATCGGTTTCGCGGATGTTGGCCAGGAACTTGTTGCCCAGCCCCTCGCCCTCGGCCGCGCCCTTCACCAGTCCGGCGATATCCACGAACTGGACCACGGCGGGCACGGTCTTCTTGGGCTTCACCAGTTCGGCGAGCGCGGTGAGCCGCGCGTCGGGCACCTCCACCATGCCGACGTTGGGGTCCACCGTGCAGAACGGATAGTTGGCCGCGTCGGCCTGCGCGGCTGTGAGCGCGTTGAACAGGGTGGACTTACCGACGTTGGGGAGACCGACGATGCCGAGGCTGAGCATGGAGGCGCGGAAGATCGAGGAGCGAGGGGCGGCCGGCGGGGCGCCGACGGCGGAAAGCTAACGGATGCAGAAAATCGGTTATGCGCCGAATGCCGGGCGGCGCAAAGTTGCGCAGTGAGCGAAGCGGAGTGGGAGCGTGGTTGGTGACTCTCGGTGGAGTCCGGTTTCAGGCGCGCGCCCTGGTCGTGTTCGTCGCAGGGAACTCGCAGGCCGTTCCGGGTTGGTCGCGCGAGTGTCCGGCGGGCCAGGTGCGTCGCGTCTCCTCCGTGTCGGCCGGTTACGCCTGGCGATTGAACTTGTTCATGGCGGTTTCCACGCCCTCGTGCATCCAGGCCTGCACGGCCTCCGTCACACGCGGCAGCAGGTCTTCCACCAGGACTGCCTCCCGGCGGCCAAGCGGATCGAGCACGAAATCAGCCAGGTCGCCGCGCAGGTGCCGCTCGTCTTCCGGGCGGATGCCCACGCGAAGCCGCGTGTACTGCTGCGACCCCACGGCGGCCTCGATGCTCTTGAGTCCGTTGTGGCCGCCGGCCGAGCCCGATGCGCGAATCCTGAAGGTCCCGATGGGGAGCGCGACGTCGTCGCCGATCACCAGCAGGTCCTGCGCGGCGTGCCAGCCCTCCCGGCGCAGGTAGGGTGTGAGCGCGGCGCCGCTCAGGTTCATGTAGGTGAGCGGCTTGACCAGCCGGACGCGCACGCCGCCGTCCGAGCCGGTGGTGACGAGCGCCTTTCCGTCCTTCTTCCAGGCATCCAGACGCCAAACGTCGGCCAGGTGGTCCACGACCCACCAGCCGACGTTGTGGCGCGTGCGCTCGTACTCGCGGCCGGGGTTGCCGAGCCCCACGATGACTTTCATCGCGTCGTCGTCGCGGGGCCGGCCACCAAGGAGCGAGCGGAAAAAGCTCGAGCGGATTACTTCTCCGCCTCCTCGTCCTCGGGTTTGGCCTTGCGGATGAGCTCGGGTTCGGCCGAGGCATCGGGTGCCGCGTCCGTCGTGGCTGCGACCGGCTCGACCACTTCCTCGGCCTTGGGCGCCGACACGACGCAGATGGTGGCGTCCTCGTCGTTCAGGACTTCCACGCCCTCGGGAAGCTGGAGGTCGCGCACGTGCAGGCTGTGGCCAATGCCGAGCGCGGTGACGTCGAGCGGCAGGTGGTTGGGGATCGCCGTGGGATCCACGTGGATCTCCACCTGGTGCAGCACCTGGTCCAGGATGCCGCCACCATTGCGTACGCCGTCGGCGGTGCCCACGAACACGATCGGCACGTTGACGGTGACCTTCTCGCCGGCCACCAGCTCCTGGAAGTCCACGTGGATCACGTTGTTCTTCACGGGGTGGCGCTGGATCTCGCGGATGAGCGTCATGGCCGTCCGGCCGCCGGCGTCGAGCTCGATGACCGTGCTGCCGTACGGAATCTTTTCCAGGAGCTTGTCGAAGTCGCGCGCATTGAGCGCCAGCGACTGCGGATCGCGGTTGTTGCCGTAGATCACGGCCGGTACCTGGCCCGTGCTGCGGAGTTTGCGGGCGTCGCCCTTGCCCTGGCCGCTGCGCGCGGTGGCGGCGAACTGTGCGGTTGCCATCGTTGTTTCCCTTCGTTCAGGTGTTCATGTCATGCAGCGAAACCCGGACACCGGTGCAACTCTCAGGAGGCTGCGTCCTCCCTACCATGCCGGGGGGTTCGTGACGGGGCCGGTGCGGCTGGTGATCAGCCGCGGGCCTGGTGCCACGCGCCCCACGTACCGGGGTGGAACTAACCTAGTCGAACAGACTGCTCACGCTCTGCTCCGAGTGGGTGAAGCGAATGGCCTTGGAGAGCAGCTCGCCGACGGACAGGATGGTCAGCTTGTCAAAGCGCCGGTCCTCCGGGAGCGCGATCGTGTTGGTCACTGCCACTTCCTCGATGGGCGCCTTGATGAGCCGTTCGCGAGCCGGCCCCGAGAGCAGCGCATGCGTGGCACAGGCGTACACCGTGTGCGCGCCCAACTCCTTGAGTGCCCGCGCCGCTTCCGAGATCGTGCCCGCCGTATCAATCATGTCGTCGGCCAGGATACAATCCTTGCCTTCCACTTCACCGACCACGTTCACCACCTCGGCCACGTTGGCTGCCGGGCGTCGCTTATCAATGATGGCCAGTGAGGCGTTCAGCCGCTTGGCGAACCCGCGGGCCATCTTGGCCGATCCCACGTCCGGGGCGACGATCACGATGTCGCGGAGGTTCTTGCGGCGATAATGCGCCGTGAACACCGGCATCGCGTACAGATGGTCCACCGGAATGTCAAAAAACCCCTGCAACTGGTGCTGGTGAAAATCAATGCCCAGCACCCGGTTTGCCCCCGCGGCCATGATCATATTGGCCAGCAGCTTTGCGCCGATGGCCACGCGCGGCTGGTCCTTGCGATCCTGGCGTGAGTAGCCGTAGTAGGGCATGACCACGGTGACCCGTGCGGCCGAGGCGCGCTTGGCCGCGTCGATGAGCAGCAGCAGTTCCAGCACGTTCTCGGCGGGCGGGTTCGTGGGCTGGATGATGAAAACGTCGTTGCCGCGCACGTTTTCATTGATCCGCACAAAAATCTCGCCGTCGGCAAAGCGCGACAGGGTCACGTTGCAGAGATCGACGCCGATGTCGCGCGCGATCTCCTGGGCGAGGCCCTGGTTGGCAGTGCCGGAGAGCAGCTTGAAGCCGTGGCTCGGTACGGAAAGGCCGTCCATGATTAGCCTAGCAAAGTACCAACCGATCGCGGGTCGGTCAACGGCAGCGGGGAACCACACGCCTGCGCAACCAAACGCAAGGACGGGCTACGTGTTCTCGCCGGTCAGGATTTGCCGCAGGTCGATCCGGGTGGCGATGCGGGCGGGGACCACGAGGCTCGCCATGGCTCCAATGACGAGCACCAGCACGGCCGCACCGTAACTCACGGGGTCGTAAGCTGATACGTGAAATAGCACCGGCGCGAGATAGCGGGATATGGACAGCACCGCGATGCCGCCGAGCGCGGCGCCGCACAGGATGGTGGCGAACGTGCTCCGCAGAACAATCCAGACGACTGCCGTGGCAGATGCCCCAATGGCCATCCGGATGCCAAGCTCCCGGCTACGTGTGCGGACAAAGTAGAGGCATACGGCGTAGATGCCCGCCCCCGCGAGCAGTAGCCCGACGAGGCTCACCACTCCCAGGATCACCCACGCCGTCTGGAGCGGCTGAAGCTCGCGCTCTGCGAGCGCCCGAAGAGGACGGACGGTTGGGTGATCACCCAGGAGCCCTGTGGCGGCCAGTCGGGTCCGCACGTCGCGGAGACTGGTTTCGGGGTTGCCCGAAACACGAACCAGCAGGTTTCCGCCATGGCTCAGGAGATCGGGTCGTTGCTGGGCAGGCACGAAGAAGCGCATGGGCGGTGCGTCCCGCAACCGGAGTCCCGGTGAGTCCGCAATGACACCGACGACGGTGAAGCACTGATACGGCGGGCGGCCGACGTCCAGGCACTTGCCCAGCGGATCCGTATGGGGCCATATCGCTTGCGCCATCGTGCGATCCACGATGGTCACCCGAGGGGCATCCGCGCGGTCCGCCCGGGTGAAGAGCCGCCCCTGCAAGAGCGTCGATCCAACCGTTGCGAAGTACGACGGCGTCACGGCGGTTACATACGGAAGCGCGATGGCCTCAGAACCACCCTGCGTCAGTTGCTGGATGCTGATGAGGATCACTGTGCCTTCATGTAGCGGCAGGGAAGACGCGGCGGCGACGTTCGTCACGTTTGGGAGTTGGCGCAGCGCCTCCGAAAGCATCTGCTCAAGGACCACGGGCGCTTGGGCGACCCCTCGGGCTGAGCTTGCCGCCGCTGCGGACGGCAGGTCGGCATACAGCAGACCTGGCAGGCTGATTCCGATGCGGTCGCTGAGCACGGTGCGAAAGCTTCTCGCGAAAAGACCCGAGGTGATGAGCAGTGCGAAGGTGAGGCCCACCTGGACGGTGATGAGCGCGAACTGCCATCCTCGTGCGGACGTGGACCACCGCGTGGTGAGCAACCCGCCGAACCGGAGTGCGGTGACCCGCCAGGTGTACAGCGCAGGGAGCACCAGGACTCCCACGGCGGAGCCCACCACCGCGATCCCGGAGATGGCGATCGCGCGCCAGGTCTGCGGCGAGCCGAGCGAAGTGCCCTGCCGGGAGAGCATGTGGTAGGCCACACCGGAAAAGGCAGATGAAACGAGTATACCGAGTAGCGCGCCGGCTACGGCCACCTGACCGCTTTCGAAGAGGTGTTGCACGAGCAATCGGACGCGCGACGCGCCGAGGGCGCGTTGCATGCGAATGTTGCCGGTGGCGCGTGAGGCGCGCGCGACCAGCAGGAGGGCGACATTGGCGACGGCGATCAGCAGGATTGCACCGCACACCGAGGCCAGCATCAGGGCCAACGGGAGGTGGATGCCGTCCGTGACCCATTGCGGCGTGGCGACCGAGCGGAACCGCACACGCGCGGCTCCCTGGTCCATTTGCCCCGTTCCCGGTTCCGGTGTGCCCAGGAGCGCGCGCGCGATCTCGATGCGTGCTCCGGCGGCGGCCGCGCCGGACGGCTCCCGGACAAGGAGGCTGAACGGAAAGCCCTGCTCCAGGCCGGAAGCCGTGGCGGACCGGCCATCCAGCCCTGCAGCGCCCAGGGGGAGCCAGAGATCGGCAGGATGGCGATCAGGCCCTGTCACACCGGGCGCCGCGACCCCAACGAGCGTGAACACCCGGCCGCGGATGCGGAGCAGGGCACCCAGCTTCATCGGTTCGGTCTTTGTCAGTCGCAGCCAGAGCGCATGGCCGAGCACCACTTCCCGGCCCACGTCGAGCAAACCCTTGCTTTCCAGTCCGAGGCCGCGACCCTGCGCCATGGAAATGCCGGCAGTGGCAAAGAACGTGGGTGCAACAAACGCCGCGCGGGCCGAGACACTGTCGGTCGTGGTCGGGCCATGGAGCACGAGAATGTTCACCGTGTCCGGATTCAGGTAGGCGGCGCTGCGGATGTGCGGAGACAGGGCGGCAACGCCCTGGACCTCGGTATACGAGAAGAACCGACGGGGTGCGTCCGTGCCCCTGGAGGCGAGCTCCAGAATGGCCAGATTGTCCGGGTCCGCAATCCCGATTGGTGGCGCCAACAGCATCCGGTCCAGCGCCCGGAATGCGGCCGCAGCAATCCCTGTTCCGCAGCCAAGGACGACGACCGCGATGAGGCTGAACAGGGGGCGGCGCCAGACTCGGCGGATCCCAGGGCGAATCTGAAGTCCGGGGCTCATCGCTTTGGGGCCGCGCGGCGAACGCGGATCGGACGCCGGGTTGTGGGTTCGGGGTTCACGGCGTGGACTCAGGCGAAGGCACGGCACCAAGAGTCAGCAGGATGCTGTCCAGCGTATGCAGTGACACGGCGCCCTCGATTCGCGTATTGCCGAGTACAAGACTCGGGGTGCCTGCCACACCAACCGCCCGCCCGGCTTCCATGTCCCGGTGAATCGCCGATGCAAACGACGAGTCCCGCATGCAACGGCCGAACTCACCGGAGTCGCGAATACCGGCCAATGCAGCGAGCGGGATCCATAGCTTGGAGCCGAAATCCCTTTGGTGTGAAAAAAGCGCGTGCACCATGGAGCCGAACATTCCCTGGGCACCAGCGCATTCCGCCGCCATGGCCGCCGCGTATGCCATGGGATGGATTGTCGTTAGAGGAAAATGGCGATAAATCACGCTGACGGAATCATGATGTTCGGCAAGGAATGAGTCCAGCACAGCGGAGAAGCGGGCACAGAACGGACACTGAAGGTCAGAAAACTCAATCGCCTGAATCGGTGCGGAAGCGACGCCGAGTACATGGCCCCCGCTGGTTTGCAGCAGCTTTCGGTTGACGACGTGTGAGAAAGTGGCCGCGCCAGACGAGTTCGCTTGGGCGGACGGCGCTCGCGTGGCTCGGCAGTATGCGACGGTGCCCACGACCAGCGCCACAAGGACCAGGACCCCCGTCGTCTGACGCTGGTTTGGTTCCAGGGTGCTTCTCACTGATGCCGCAACGCTGCGACTATCGCTGGCGCGAGATCGCCCGTTCCGACCCACCGATGGACGACGGTGTCCGGGCCGATGCGAATCGCTTGCTGTCCCTGCGCGACATGGCGTCGGACAAGGATGAGTTGAGGAAGCGCGGGTGTGGCACCCGGGTCGGACCAGATGTGATCGGCTACCGCCGAGTTCAGCCAGTTGTGCCCAATGACCACTTCATCGAACGTTCCGAATGGTTCCAGCCAGGATAGGCCGTCCGCAACGGGGCCGTCAATGGAGACCCCGACCGTGGTAAACGAATCGCCCTTGGCTTGGGCGGCGGCGCGAAGCGAGTCGATCAGCGACGCGGTGCGTGCGGCAAGGCCATTGATGGTGCTTGCGCCGCAAGTCGGGGACCCGAACAGGATAGCCTCCTCCTCCACGTACGGCGATGGAGCAGCATCTTCGGAATATGATTGGGATGCCGCAGGCACGTCGGGAGGGCCCGAAAAATGGCGACGTATTGCCGCCGTGGCCACGGCGCCGACGAAGATTGCGATCACGGGTCCGAGAAGGGAGAGTGGGTGCGCCCGCAGATGGGGGAAAACACGCATACTAGTGATCGGGTTCAGGTGGCACGATGGCGTAGATGTCGGCGTGGGACGGAGGGCCGTCCACGCTTGTGATCACCCAGGTACCGGCAGCGCGTCGCATCATCGGGATGTCCTGCTGGACGCTGAGCGCTTGCCCGCTCTTCAGGCGCAGCACAGTCGTTTCAATTCGCTGTTGCAGCCCAACCACGCGGTTCACCTGGACAGCCACGCCGCCGTCCGCCACCGACAGGGTCGAGACCACTGCATCGCGCGCAGTGCCGTTCCATGACATCTGAACCGTGCTGTCTTGCATGGTCCGAAAGGTGAGGCCCGAGAAATGGGGAATGGTAAACTGCCACAGCAGAGTGCCATCGGTGCGGTATGCCTGTATCACTCCCGACGCGGCAAGGCCCACGACGATCACCTTGGCGGCGCTGAAGCACGCGAGGTACCCCCCTGCATTGATCCGCGCCCGTCGCACGAATCGGTTGCTGCCCGGGGGTGTTCCAAAGGGCATGCCACCGCCTCCGTGCAACGCATAGGGATGGATCATGTGTCCCCCTCCAGCCGCCAGCAAAAAGATGGTATCGCCGATGGTGCAAAGGTCTTCGGGGGTGGCGGCGTCAACGGCAACGCTGCCGACCTCAGCGAGCGTTGTGGGTGAGTGCCACCGATAGGCGTGAACCCGGAAGTTGAGCACGTCGTACACCAGCACACCATCGTCGCTGAACGGCGCGAGCAAATAGCCCGAAACGCCAGACCTTCCCGACGCCGCTGACAAGTTCACAGTCGTCCGGAGCGCTCCAGATTTTGAGAATGCGTAAAGCACGCTGGCACTCGCGTCCAGAAGGAAGCTCGTCCCAGTGGGGGTGACCGCAACGTCCCGGATCGACCTTGGTTGTACGGCCGGAGAGGGGATTGAGGCCACTCGCTCAAGATGCAACGCCGGCGGCCCCGCGCCTGGCATGCCTTGGGCGAGGAGCGACGGGGCGAGTGTCGCGCAGATAGCGGCAGCGCGAACAGCCAGCGGAACGGGATGCAGCATCATGGAGTGCCGGAATGCGGCGGGGCCATCACAAAGCGGTATTCCAAAGATGGGTGAAGGGCCTGCGGATCTCGCCTCTCTCACGGTCCGCAGGGCCTGCGCATGCAAGAAAGAGCCACTTGACCTGTAAAGGTTTACTCAGCACCCCGTCTCGGGTGTTTCTCCTTCGGGCTCGACCGAACCGGTGACCGCGGAACGCAACGGGGGACCGAGATACAAATCGGGCCGCCAGCCTCCCCGGTGAAGCCACAATAGCTGTTCAGGTGGTATCCACACATCAGCTCGAGTGTCTGAGGCAAGATCGCACACGCCGTATTGTTGCAACTAGGCGCGGCTGGGGGTGTCGGGGGGGCCAGAATCAGGAAGCCCGCGCTGCCGATGGCGGCGAGCGCGACCACGCGAATGCCGCGCAGGAAGAGGATCGTGAGGCCTGGTGGCATATTAATCCAAAAGCGCGTCGAGGTGGCGACGCAGCACGGTGAGCTGAGATGCGCTCGCGTGAGATCGGATACCACGGATCCCGTTGTGGAGACTGGCCTTCACCGTTCCCTCCGCGACCTTCATGAGTCCGGCGACTTCGTGGACGGACAGGCGACCGTAATACCTCAACTCCAGGGCTTTACGCTGTCGCGGAGGAAGTCCCGCAAGCAGGTCGCCGACGATGTCCACCACCTGCGCGTCTCTCTGGACCGAGTCGGCCAGTAATGCGTTGGCGCTGGGGCGTGCTGCTACGGAACGGGCTGCCGATAACGGGGCAAGTCGGTGTTTTCGCCGTGCGTCCC
>DASSOG010000024.1:0-15742 GCA_035700805.1 Gemmatimonadaceae bacterium
GCGTCGGCCAGGTACTCGCTGATCTTCCGGAACGCCTTGCCGTCAATCACGGCGCCCAGGAAGTTGCGGAAGTCCTGGACATCGCCCATGCGCATGTCTTCCATCATGGCCACCACCCGGTCGCGCACGGTGGGCCAGAGCGACTTCGGGATGTAAATGCGGCTGGCCGCCGAGCACTTCTGCCCCTGGTACTCGAACGCCCCGCGCGCGATGGCCACGGCCAGCGCCTGCGGGTCCGCCGACTCGTGGGCGAGGATGAAGTCCTTGCCTCCCGTCTCGCCCACGATGCGGGGATATGAGCGGAAGTGCGACATGTTGGCGCCGATGGTCTGCCACATGCTGTTGAACACCATGGTGCTGCCCGTGAAGTGCACGCCGGCCAGGTCGGGGTGCGACAATACGATATCGCTGATCATCGCGGCGTCGCCGCCCACCAGGTTGATGACGCCCGGCGGCAGCCCCGCCGCCTCCAGCACCTTCAGGATGTAGTGCGCCGAGAGCATGGCGCTGGACGCCGGCTTCCACACCACGGTATTGCCCATCAGCGCCGGCGCCGTGGGCAGGTTGCCGGCAATGGACGCAAAGTTGAACGGCGTCACCGCGTACACAAAGCCTTCCAGCGGACGGTAGTCCAACTGGTTCCACATGGCGTGGCTGGAGAGCGGCTGCTCGTCGTACAGCTCCTGCGCGTAGTGCGGGTTGAAGCGCCAGAAGTCGATCAGCTCGCACGCCGAGTCAATCTCGGCCTGGTACACCGTCTTGGACTGGTTGAGCATCGCGGCCGCGTTGGCCGTGTCACGCCAGGTGGTGGCCAGCAGCTCAGCGGCCCGCAGGAAGACCGCGGCGCGATCCTCCCACGCCCAGTCGGCCCAGTCGGCGTGCGCCGTCTTCGCCGCGGCAACGGCCTGCTGGATGTGACTCTCCGAGGCCCGGTGCCAGTCGGCCAGCACATGCTTGTGGTCGTGCGGCATCACGGCCTGGGCCAGGTCGCCGGTGCGGATCTCGGTGCCGCCAATCACCAGCGGGATCTCGATCTTCTCCCCCGCCATGGCCTTCAGGCGGGCCTTGAGCGACGCGCGCTCGGCGGAACCAGGGGCGTGGCCTTTGACCGGCTCGTTGACGGGGGGCGGAACGCGGCGCGTGCCATTGAAGGCCGCGCGCGGGGCGGCGGAATTGGATGCGGACATGGCGATGGTCTCGAAGATTTGTCCGGGCCCGGCAGGGCCCGGGGGGCGCACCGGTGGCGCGCCACGTCGCTGAAAGATACCGGATTGGCAGCGCCGGACCAACGCGCGGGCGGCTCGCCATCCGCGCGAGGAGCCGCCACATTGTCATCTCACCCAACCGCTCTGGAACCGTGAAAGTCCTCATTGCCGACGACGACGAAACCGTGCGTGCGCTCGTGAGATCCGTGGCCGCGAGCCTCGAATGGGAGACCGTGGCCGCCCGCGACGGCGACGAAGCCTGGCAGCTCTTTGGCGAGCACCGCTTTCCCCTCACCGTGCTCGACATCGAGATGCCGGGCATGGATGGGCTGGAGCTGTGCCGCCGGATCCGGGCGGCCGACCCCAACCGCGAGACGTTCATCCTGGTCTTCACCGGGCGCGACTCGCACGAGGACCTGGGGGCCGTGCTCGACGCGGGCGCCGACGACTACATCGCCAAGCCCACCGCGCCGAACAGCCTGCGCGCCCGGCTGGTCATCGCGCAGGAGCGCATGGCGCACGAGGCGCGCCGCCGCGCGGCCGAGGATGCGCTGTCGCGCGCGCGGTGGCTGGCGGGCATCGGCGAGACGACCATTGCGCTCCAGCACGAAATCAACAACCCGCTCTCGGCGCTGCTGGGGCATGTGGAGCTGATGATGCTGGATCAGCGGGAAACCGGCGACACCAACGAGCACCTGCGCGTGATCCATGAACAGACGATGCGCGTGGCCGACGTGGTGAAGCGGCTGGGCAAGCTGCGCGACCCGCAGTCGGTGGAGTACGTGGCGGGCGCCCGCATGATTGACCTGAGCAAGCCCAGGGAGGAGCCATGACGGCGGCCACGAAGGCGCGCCGCCTGCTGGGCGCGCACACCATCGCGAACGGCGGCATCCACATGGCCGTGCGCCGCGCCGCTGCCGCCGGCATGGACACGCTGCAGCTCTTCAGCGCCATTCCCAAGTTCTACAACGATCGGGTGTCGGTGAAACCCGAGCGGATATCCAGGTTCCAGGATGCACTGGCGGAGGGTGGCATCAAGGCCGCCGACGTGGTGGTGCACGCGGCGTACGTCCTCAACACGGCCACCCCGGACGACGTGAAATGGACGCGCGCGCGCGATGGGCTGGCCAAGGAGCTGGAGCGCTCCACGGCGCTGGGCGTGGGCGCCGTGTGCTTTCACCCGGGGGCCGCCACCGACGACGACCGGGAGGCGGCGCTGGATCGCATCGCGCGCGCCATCACCTACGCCCTGGAGCGCACCGAGGGCGCCACTCGGCTCCTGGTGGAGAACACCGCGGGCGCGGGACGCACCATGGGGCGCACACCCGCCGAGGTGGCTGGCATCCTGGAACGCGTGCCAACGGTGCTGCGTCCACGCACCGGGTATGGGCTGGACACCTGCCACCTGTTCGCGTCCGGGTTTGCCATTCACCAGGGCGCCGCCGTGCAGGCCGGGATCCTGGACGAGTTCGAGGGGGCCACTGGCGAACGACCCGGCTTCTTTCACTTCAACGACAGTCAGGGCGCCCTGGGGTCCAACAAGGATCGGCACGTCCTCATTGGCGAGGGGCAGATCGGCGCCGAGCCATTCGGGTGGCTGCTGCACGATCCGCGCACCGCGGGCGTGCCCTGCATCCTGGAAACGCCGCAGGAGAATCCGGAGATCGCGGACGACGACGCGACGCCGGACCCGTGGGACGTGCGGATGATGGCGTTGCTGCGGGGGCTGGAAGCGGGGGCGTAGCCGCCGCGGCGCTCCTCCGATTGGCCAGGGGCCGACGGCCCGCGGGATCCGTACTTGCGTATTTAGCTAAGCATCTTATCTTCCGGGCCATGGACTCTGCCTTCAAGGCCCTGGCCGACCCTACCCGGCGCGAGATCCTCAAGCTCCTGCGCCAGGGGCCGCAGACGTCAGGCGGGATTGCCCAGCACTTCGACACGGCGTGGCCCACGGTCTCGCGCCACCTGGGCGTGCTGCGCGATGCGGGGCTCATCCTCTCGGAACGCCAGGGGCAGCAGGTGATCTACGAACTCAACACCACCGTCCTCGACGATGTCGTCGGGCAACTGCTGGCCTGGGTGCGTCCGGAGCGCGGGAGGCGTCATGCGTAAGTGGTTCCCCATACTTCCTGTTCTCACCGCGTTCCTGGTCTCGGCCTGGCTCTACCCGCAGCTCCCCGCGCGCGTGGCCACGCACTGGGACCTGCACGGCCAGCCGAACGGCTACAGCAGCCGGCTCGTGGCGGCGCTGCTGGTGCCGGGTATGGCCGTGGCGCTCTGGGGGCTGCTCAGGTTCATTCCCCGCATCGATCCGCATCGGGAGAACTACGCCAGGTTCCAGGGCACCTACGACCTGGTCATCGCCGCCATTGTCACCTTCCTCTGCGCCATCCACGTGATGGTGCTCGGCACGGCGGTGGGGTGGCCCATGCCCGATCTCGCGCGCACCGTCCCGGTGGGGGTGGGGATCCTGACGATCATCGTGGGCAACGTGATCCCGCGCGCCCGACCCAACTGGTGGTTCGGCATCCGCACCCCGTGGACGCTCTCCAGCGACACGGTGTGGGCCCGCACGCATCGCGTGGGCGGCTACCTGCTCACCGCGGCCGGTGTCATCGCGCTGCTCTCGGCGTTCCTGCCTCCCGCCGTCGGGACCGTTGTGCTGCTGGTTGCCGTGGGGGGCGCCTCTCTGGGTTCGGTGGTGTATTCCTACTTCACGTGGAGGGGGGAACAGCCGTGAGAATGCGACTCGTATTGACCGCCGCCGGCCTCTGGCTGCTGGCGGGTGCCGGCGTCGGGGCGCAAGGCGTGGAACAGTACACATTTCATATGCTGCTGGGGCGGGACACCCTGAGCAGCGAGGTGGTGCAACGCACCGCCACCCGCGTGGATGTGGACATGCTGGACAAGACCAGCGGTTCGCGCTGGCGGTACGCCCTCACGCTGGCGCCGGGCGGCGCCGTGAGCAGCATGCACAATGCCTACTACCGGCTGGCTCAGGGCGACACGGTGCCCTTCCAGTCCGCGGAGCTCACCTTCGGGCGGGACACGGTCACGGTGGACATCACGGGGAACGTGACCCGGACGGAGCGCCTGCCCACGCGGCCGGGGGCCATGCCATACATCAACCCCTCGTTCGCGCTCATTGAGCAGGTGGTGCGGCGCGCGCGCGCCATGGGCGGCAGCGTGGACACCGTGCCCGTCTTCGCCGTCAGTGGCGGCCAGACCGTGCCCTGTGTCGTGGCGCGCAACGGCGCCGACTCCGTGACCATCGCACTCGGCCTCGCGGTGATGCGCGCGCGGGTGGGGGCCGACGGCGCGCTGCTGGGGGTGGCGATCCCCGCGCAGCATGTACAGGTGGTGCGCGTGGCGGGCGCGCGGCCGCTGGGCATCCAGCAGGTGAATTACGGGGCGCCGCCCGGGGCGCCCTACACGGCGCAGGACGTGACCGTGCACACCCCCGCGGGGCTGTCGTTTACGGGGACGCTCACACTGCCCACCGCGCGTTCCGGGCCCGTACCCGCGGTGGTGACCATCACCGGGTCGGGCGCGGAGGACCGGGACGAGCGTATCCCGATGGTGGACGGCTATCGCATTTTCTGGCAGGTGGCCGACACCCTCGCGCGGCGGGGGATTGCCACGCTCCGCCTGGACGACCGTGGCGTGAACGGTTCCAGCGCCGGCCCCGCTGACGCCACGTCGGCGGATTTTGCCAATGACATCCGGGCCGCGCTGGCGTACCTGCGGGGGCGCACGGAGATCGACGGGTCGCGACTTGCCCTGGTGGGGCACAGCGAGGGAGGGATGATCGCCCCCATGGTGGCGGCCACCGACCCGCGCCTCAAGGGCATCGTCCTGCTGGCGGGCCCCGCGTATTCCGGGAGGCGCATACTCAAGTTCCAGCAGGAGAACGCGGTGCGGAACGCGCCGTCGCTCTCCTCCGCGCAGCGGCGCGAGGCGCTGGCCCAGAGCCAGCGAGCCACCGACAGCCTGGCCGACCACAGTGCCTGGCTGCGGTATTTCCTGGACTACGACCCCCTGGCGACGGCGCGGCAGGTGCGGGTGCCAGTGCTCATCCTGCAGGGGGAAACCGACCAGCAGGTGACGCCGGAGCAGGCAGATACGCTGGCCGCGGCCTTCCGCGCCGGTGGCGATCGCGACGTGACCGTGCGGAAATTCCCGGCTACCGACCACCTCTTTCTCCCCGATTCCAGCGGCGATCCCTCGCGCTACGGTGAGCTCCGGGTGCGCGCGGTGCGGCCGGCGGTGCTCGGCGCGTTAGCCGATTGGCTGGTGGCACACCTGCACTGACCGCGTGCGGTCAGTGCCGCAGGGTCGGCGCGGCGAGGGGGGGGACGGCGCGCGCCAGAGGGGGAGCGGTCGGTTCTCAGAGGGGAACGCCGGTGAAATTCCTATTGCGCCGCCGCAAGAGTGTTTTACCTTTCCGCGCGACGGACAGCGGTTTCCTCTGAGAGTACGACTCCGTTCCACCATTCCAGGAGAGAGCACATGGCCGCGAAAAAGCGCAAGAAGGCCGCAAAGAAGAGCGCCAAAAAGAGCACGAAGAAGGCGGTGAAGAAGTCCGCTCGCAAGCCGGCAAAGAAGGCCGCGAAGAAGAAGCGGAAGCCGAATGCCGCGTTCATGCGGCCCGTGCAGCCCGATGCAGCGCTCGCCGCAGTGGTCGGCTCCAATCCCCTTCCGCGCACCGAGCTCACCAAGAAGCTCTGGGCGTATATCCGGAAGCATGGCCTCCAGGATTCCAAGGAGCGCCGCATGATCAACGCCGATGCTGCCCTCAAGGCGGTGTTTGGTGGCAAGAGCCGCGTCTCGATGTTCGAGATGACCAAGCTCGTCAACAAGCACGTCAAGTAGTCCGTCTGCTCTGGACACGGCGAGGGCGCGCATCCTGCGCGCCCTTCGTTGTTTTCAGGGGCACCTGCCGCGCCACGCCGTTCCACCCTTACGTTTCACTCCGTGACCAGGAAGAAAGCCGCCAAGCCATCCGGCTCCGAGCAGGTCGTGGCGCAAGCCCGCGCCGGGCGTTCGGCCCCCGCCGACGCCGGCCGTCGCCGGTGGGAGAACATCAAGTCCTACGCGTGGGCCATCCTGATCTTCCTGGTCATCCGCACGTTCTTCGTCGAGGCCTTCCGCATTCCCTCGGGGAGCATGATCCCCACGCTGCTCGTGGGCGACTGGCTGTTCGTGAACAAGCTGGTGTACGGCCCCAACATCCCGTTCACCAACGTCCACTTGCCGGGCTACTCCTCGCCGCACCACGGCGACGTGGTGGTGTTCATCTCTCCGTACCAGCCGGACGAGGCGGCGCTGGGCCACGACCCAACGCCTACCCTGGTCAAGCGCCTCATCGGCATGCCGGGCGACACGCTCTACATGCGCCAGGGCGTGCTCTACATCAACGGCGTGGCCCAGCACCGCAACACGCTGCTCGGGTTCAGCGGCGATCCGGCGCAGTCACGGCCCGATGATTCCTCGCCGCTCTTCGCGTGGCAGCGGCAGGTGGCGCTGCACGACACGCGCTTCGGCTCGGCGCCGGACACGCCCACGCACGACGACTGGGGCCCGCTGCTGATTCCCGCCGGTCATTACTTCATGATGGGCGACAACCGCTACTGCTCCAAGGACAGCCGCTACTGGGGCGTGGTGCCCAAGGCGAACGTGCGCGGCAGCCCGCTCTTCGTGTACTACTCCTACCGGCCCGGCCCGGGCGACCTGAATGGCTGCGACGGCCAGACCAGCATCCGGCCTGTGCCCTTCATCACCGACATCCGCTGGGGGCGGATCGGACACGTGATCCGGTAGCGCGCGGGCCTGAATGTCGTAACTTCCCCGCGGCGGGTCGGGACGCACCGGTCCGTGTTGAGCGCTGTCCACGCAGAAGAACCCTCGGGGCCATGGCACAATTCTTTCCCAGGCACACGAGTGAATTCCGGGTTGACGATGCGCAGGCCTTCCGGCGCCTGTCGTTCAACCTGGTGGAGATGGCGCTGGTGACTGGCGTGGTGCTGCGCCTGTACCGCTCCGTGGTGCTCACGCACGAGTCGGACGCCATGTGGGTGTACGTGGTGGGCATCATCCTGGGGCCGATCATCCTGTGCACCATGGCCACCGGCCACCTGGCCAACTTCCCGCTCCGGCGCTGGACATGGCGGGCTCCGACGTTTGCGCTGGTCGTCGTGGTGGGCGAGATGGCCACCAGCCTGCTCCTCATCGCCGTGGGGCGCGAACCCACCGGCACCGCTCGCGCCGGGTTCCAGGACTGGCCGGGCATGGCGCTCAGCACACTTTGGACGCGCGAGATCCTGGTCTGCGGCTGGGCGCTGCTGCTGGCGCTGGTGGTGACGGTGGTGCGGCGTGGCATCGTGGCCAGTGAGCTTCGCGAGAAGCGCGCGCGAACCGGTGACCCCGACACCGGCGGCTGAGCACTATATTCTGCGCATGAACCGGAAGAACAAGGCGCTGATCGTCGTCGGCGACCGGGTGATGGTCAAGGTCACGGATGGCGAGGAGCGCACCAACGTGGGGCTCTACCTGCCGCCCACGGCGGTGGACAACCAGGCGGTGCAGGGCGGGACTATCGTGGCCACGGGCCCGGGCCTCCCCATGCCGAGCCCCGACGCCAGCGCGGATGAACCCTGGCGGGCCCCGGCGCGCGAGACGCGCTACGTCCCGATGCAGGCCCGCGAGGGCGACTACGCCCTGTTCTTTCGCAAGGCTGCGGTGGAGATCACGTTCGAGAACGAGCGCTACCTCGTGGTGCCGCAGCAGGCCATTCTCGCGCTCGTGCGCGACGATTACTAGAGGAGCAGTCCATGAGCATGCAACTTCCCAACGCCCCCACCATGTACCCCGAGCAGTTCGTGGCGCCCATGCGCGCCGAGCTCACGCAGCTTGGCTTCACCGAGCTGCGCACGTCCGCTGCCGTGGATGCGGCCCTGAAGGACACCCCGGGCACCACGCTCGTGGTGGTCAACTCGGTGTGCGGCTGTTCCGCGCGCGTCGCCCGTCCGGCGGCCGGCCTGGCCATTCGCCACACCAGGCGCCCTGCCCACCTGACCACGGTGTTTGCCGGGCAGGACGCCGACGCCACGGCCCGTGCCCGCAGCTACTTCACGGGCTACCCGCCCTCGTCACCGCAGATCGGGCTGATGAAGGACGGCAAGCTGGTGTTCATGCTGGAGCGCTGGCAGATCGAAGGCCGGCCGGCCGAGGACATCGCGGCCGACCTGGTGGCGGCGTTCGACGAGAACTGCTGATCAGCCGCCGCCCCGGCCGCCTCGTCCGCCGCCCCCGCCCCCGCCGCCGCCGCCCCCACCAAACCCGCCGCCCCCGCCGCCAAACCCGAACGCGCGGCCCGGCCTGATCTCCCGCAGCGTCTGCGGGTCCAGGAAGGCCGCCAGAAACGGGGGCAGCTTCAGGATCTGCTCGCTCGTGAGCAGGCCCTTCACGCGCGGCGCGTAGGCCACCAGCAGGTCAATCATGGCGTTCTGGCCGGCGCTCACGTGGTCGTAGGCCTCGTGCACGTCGAACTTGTCGGGCAGGCCCACCAGGTAGCTGGCAATGGGCGTCCAGATGGAATCCACCGAGTTGGCAAAGGCCTTGTTCATGCGGATGAGGCTGTCGGTCTGCACCTCGGTGAGCTGCAGCGAATCGCGCTGACGCAGCATCTGGTCCATGGGGTTGGGATAGCCGCGCACATACCGGTTCTTGATGGCCAGCTCACTCGGCCGGCCATTGCTGGCGCCGGCACGTCCGCCGCGGCCGCCAAACCCCCGCCCGCGGCCGCGGTCGCCGCCGCGCAGCAGCGCCTCGAGCTGCTGCAGGTTGCGGTCCGGGCCCACGGCCACGCGCACGTCCAGCGTGGCCCGGAAGGGCGCCCGGGCGGCCGTCTGGGCAATGGCTGAATTGCCAAAGCGCGGGTTCACCTCGTAGCGGTACTCCTGCGTGACGGGGTCAAAGCCGCGGACGTACAGCAGCGTCGGGTCCACGAATGGCCGCTGCCCCCAGCCTGACAGGTTGTTGCCGCCGTGCACCAGCGCATCCACGCCCGTGAGCGGATTGGCCAGTTGCAGGCCGATGCTCACGCGCGACGGCAGCTTCACGGCGTCGGACACCAGGCTGATGTTGATGGCCTGCATCGAGAGCGACCATGGTCCTCGGCAACTGTTGCGGCCCGCGATCTCGCCGAGCTGCCCGGCCAGGCAGGCCCTGGGACCGCCCGAGAGGCTGCCGAGCAGCGCCTGCATGCCCGACGCCACCGCGGGATCGGCGGCCGTGGCCGGGTCAAAGATGTAGGCCCGGTCGTTGGAGTAGCCGTCGCCGTTCACGTCCCCCGACACGAGCGGCGTGAAGCGACTGCCCGAGTTCAGGCGCAGCGAGGTGGAGATGTTCACGGCGCCCTTGATGGTGAGCGAGCCGTTCAGGTCGAACTCATGCGAGGGGCCGGAGTTCGACCAGAGCAGGGCCAGCGGGTCGCCGGCGGTGTTGTCGCCAAACCCGCGGTCCAGTTCGCGTGTATCCCGGAACACATATGCAAAGTTCCAGCGGAAGGATGAGTTGAAGGACCGTGGCGAGAGGCCGAATTGCAGCTCGCGGGTCATGGAGCGCAGGTCGGAGACCGATTCGGTGACGCGGGAAAAGCTGGTGTCCACGCGGCCGGCGCCGGCCGCGATCGCGCCGGTGCCTGGCACGATGCTGCTGGGTGATACGTACACCGGCCGGTTGTCCTCGGCCGCGAGCGTGAACTGCGGCGCGTTCTTGAAGTTGAGGTCCAGCGAGCCCGCCTGGTCGACGTTGCGGGAGAGGGTGAGGGTCAGGCTGCCGTTGAACAGCGGGGTGAGCAGCCCGCGGATGCCCACGTTGGCGCGCCAGCTTCGCTGTGTGCGGTAGCCCGGGCTGAAGAGCGCCACGTTGGGCGCCGTGCTGGAGAACACGCTGCCCGACGACCCGTCGGCGCACGCGGTGGGAATCGAATCCGGGTTGGCCGCGTACTCCACCCAGTCGGGCACGGGCGTGGCCGTGCCCGAGCAACTGATCTGCTGGGCGGCGGAGGGAAGTCCCGTCTGGTCCACCGCATTGGAGATGAGCGTGGCCTGCGGATTGTTGCGGAAGGCGCCGACGCCGCCCGTGATAACGTACCGCGGCCGGTGGAACGCGCCGCGGAATCCCTCGATCTCCGGCATGTTGCCCACCTGCCAGCTGAACCCCACCCGGGGGCTCACCGCGATCTCGTCGGGCACCGTGTTGTTGGGGACGCCAAAGGTACTGTCCACCAGCGGGTTGAACTGCGGCCTGGTGCTGAAGCGGCTGCCCTCCACGCGCAGTCCATACTGCACCTGCAGTCGATCGGCGGGGCGCCAGGCATCGCCCATGGAAAGGGCCAGGGTGGCCACGTCGCCCGAGCGGCGCGCCGGCACCAGGCGCCGGCTGAAGCTGGTGGGCGTGCCGTTCACCAGGTCGGACAGCGAATTGTAATAGAAGGTGCCGCGCGAGTTGGCGTTCCGGTCGGTGAGGAAGCGCGTGACCTGCAGGTCTTCCGTGAGCTTCAGGCGATGGGAGTTGTCGTCGGTGAACCAGGACGTGGCGTTGGACGCCTGCCACTGGTAGTTGGTGGACGACGACGGATACCCCGAGTTGCCGCCGAAGTTCAGCGTGGACACGCCCGCGGTGCCGTCGGGAAAGTCGGAGGTCACCCGCACCTGCGCGGCCGGCATGGTCAGGTAGGCGCTGGCATCATTCCCGGAGACGGATGCCGACAGGCTGGTCTCGTTGAGGATGCCATAGCCATAGTAGCCCGCGTGGCTGAGCTGGATGGTGCCCGCGGTGCGCGTGCTCTGCCCGCCGTACGCGGGGACGGAGTTGGTGGACAGCGACGAGCCCCCGGCGCGGTTCCACGACCCATTCACCAGCATGCCCCACGTCTCAGTGCCGGTGGGCGACAGGCTGAATTGCCCGAACAGGGAGCCCTGGTCGGTGAGGCGGTTGGAGGGCACGGCGCCCACGGTGGCGGGAATGCCCGCCGCCTGCATGTAGGCCAGGAGCTGGTTCACCGAGTCCTGGGAAATACCCACGCGCTCCAGCGCCGACGGATCGGTGTTCAGCAGCGTCTGCAGGTCACTGCTGCGGCGCCCAAGCTGGAACGAGGTGTTGTAGAACATCTTGTTCCAGATGATCGGCCCGCTCAACGATCCGCTGGCAATCACGTTGGTGTACTGCTGGCCCAGCGAGCGCGTGGTGGGGTCGGCCCACTGGAGCCCCGGGCTGTCAAAGGTGATGTGCAGGTTGCGGTTGATGTAGTTGCTGCCGCCAAAGGTGCGGGCGCTGATCTGGCCGCCGCTGAAGCCGCCGCGCGACGGGTCGAAGCTGGTGGTGGAGACGCGCTCCGAGACGCTCACGTCGCGGGGCAGGGTGCCGCCGAAGGTCAGGCCGTTCAGCAGGACGCTGTTCTGGTCGGCCCCAAGGCCCAGCACCGAGAAGCCCATGCTGCCGTCGGCGTTGGAGATGGCTGAGACGCCCGGGAGGTAGGCCGCCATCGCGGCCAGGTCGCCCATGGCCTCCACGGGAATGCCGGCGGTGTTCACGTTCTGCTCCGCGCCCCCGATGTCCGGGCTGTTGTCCCCGGCAATGGGGCGCTGGCGGTTGGCGTTGACGGTCACCGTCTGGAGCCGCGACGGCGCGGGCTCCATCGTGGCGTTGGCCAGGATCACCGCGTCATCGTCATTCACCTTCTGCACCTCCCAGGTCTTCGGCACCATGCCGATGGACAGGACGGTCATCATGTAATCGCCGCCGCCCCCGCCAAACAGGATGGTGAAGCGTCCCTGGTCGTCGGTGTGGGCTTCGCGCACGGTCTCATCGGACAGCGACTGGGCGGAGACGGAGGCGTTGACCACGGGCTTGCCGTCGGGGCCCGTGATGCGACCGCGGATGATGTCCACCGAACTGCCCTGTGCGACGGCCGTGGAGGCCGCGGCGGCAAGGGCCAGGAGGGCGATGCAAAGTGATCTGCTCATTGGACGGTCCCGAAGGTGTGTGCGCGAACGCGGGGCAGCGCCCCGGTCATGTCTTCGTTACGGGGCCTCCGAGGCCGTCGTTGAGCGTTCTGGCGTGCGGATGTGTCCCGCACTACGTGCGGATTCCGCGCTTAACGAATTTTGGGAGCCGGCGTCAAATGCAAATGCTCAAGAGCGCGCCGGTCGGCTCCCATCCTTCAGGTTTTCGCGGGGCGACGGCGCCTCGGGCAGGAAATCCTCGCCCGGGTTGATGTACTGGTCGCTCTCGATGCCATGCTGCCGGTTGTGGAGCTGCCGGTAGCGGCCGTTCAGCGCCATCAGTTGGGCATGCGTGCCGCGTTCCACGATCTGGCCGGCCTCCAGCACCAGGATCTGGTCGGCGCTCTCGATGGTGGAGAGCCGGTGCGCGATCACGAACGTGGTGCGGCCGCGGCGCAGCGACCGCAGTCCGTCGCGGATGAGCGCCTCGCTCTCGCTGTCCAGGCTGGAGGTGGCCTCGTCCAGTATTAAAATACGTGGATCGGCCAGGATGGCCCGCGCGATGGCCACCCGCTGCCGCTGGCCGCCGGAGAGCTTCACGCCGCGCTCGCCCACCACGGTGTCGTACCCGTGCTCGAATCGATCCACGAACTCGTCCACGTGGGCAATCCGCCCGGCGCGTTCCACCTCGGCCTGCGTGGCGCCGGGCATGGCAAAGGCGATGTTCTCGCCAATGGTGCCGTCGAACAGGAAGTTGTCCTGCATCACCACGCCCAGTTGCGCGCGGTATTCGCGCAGCCGCAGGGTGGCCAGGTCGTGCCCGTCCACCAGGACGCGCCCCTGTTGCGGGCGGTAGAACGCCTGCACCAGGCCTATAAGTGTACTCTTACCAGACCCGCTGGAGCCCACCAGCGCCGTCGTGGAGCCCGCGGGCGCCGCGAAGCTCACGTCGCGAAGCACGGGCGCGCCGGCCTCGTATTCGAAACTCACATGCTCAAACGCCACGTCGCCGGTGAGCTCACCCACCGCGTGGCGTCCCGCGTCCTCGCTATCCTCGGCGGGGGTGTTCATCACGTCGCGAATGCGATCCAGCCCCGCGAAGGCCTCGGAGATCTGCGTGCCAATGGAGGCGATCTGGACGAGCGGCGCCGCCACCAGCCCCACCAGGTACACGTACAGGAACAGGTCGCCCAGTGACATGGTGCCCTGCAGCACGGCCCGCCCCGCGATCACCATCACCAGGATGCCGATGACGCCGCTCAGCACCATGGTGCCCGAGCCCAGCGCCGAGGTGCCCGTGATGGTGCCCGCGATATTCCGGAGCAGCTTGTGCACCCCCTGCGTGAACAGCTTGCGCTCGCGCCGCTCCGACACGTACACCTTCACCACGCGGATGCCGCCCACCGACTCGGCCAGCCGCCCCGTGACGTCGGCGTTGATGGCGCCCCGTTCGCGGAACATCGGCCGCAGCTTGCGGAACGCGAATGCCATCATCAGGCCGAACGCCGCCAGGAACACCAGCGTGGCGGTGGTCAGGTGCCAGTTGAGGTAGAAGAGGACGCTGATGGCAATGATCGCCGTCATCAGGCCACCCAGCAACTGGATGATCCCCGTGCCCACCACGTTGCGCACGCCCTCCGCGTCCGTCATGACGCGCGAGATGACGATGCCGATCTTGGTGGAGTCAAAGTACGACACCGGCAGCCGCAGCACGTGCGCCTGCACTCGGCGCCGCATGTCGGTGATGGCGTGCTGCGCGGCAATGCTGACCACCTGCGAGAGCAGGAACGACGTGCCCGCCTGCAGGATGGTGGCCGCGCCCACCGCCAGCGCCAGCGGCATGAGCAGCTCGGGGCGGTGCTTGCCGATCACCGTGTCAATCAGGTACTTGGAGCTGAACGGGAGCACGAACCCCGCCAGGCGGCTCACCACCATGAGCGAGAGCCCGATGGCCAGTGAGCGGCGGTGCTCGGCAATCAGGCCGCGCGCCTCGGCCCAGGCGCGTTTGGGGTTGAGCGGCTTTTTCGTGGCGCTGGGGCCGGCGGCGGCCGAGGCGCCCATGCGGGCGCGACGACCGCTGGCCTCGGCGCCGCGGCCGGGAACTCGGGGCATGGTCACACTGGAAACTTAGCGCGCGGTGGAAGCCCGGCCGCCGCGCGCGTAGCTTACGCGGGTCCATGCCACCGCCTGCCACGCGCCGGCCGCCTTCCGCCGAACCCCCCGCGGCCCCGTGGCCGCCCACCCGCCGCTACGCGTGGTACGTGGTGGGCGTGCTGACCCTGGCCAGCCTGGCCGGGTGGGTGGACCGGCTGATCCTGAGCCTCATGGTGGTGCCCATCCGGCACGACCTGGGCATCAGCGACACGCAGATGAGTTTATTGATAGGGCTGGCCTTCTCGGTGTTCTATACGCTGCTGGGGCTGCCCATCGGGTGGCTGGCGGACCGCTCCAGCCGGCGGGCCATCATGGGGTGGGGGGTGGCCGCGTGGAGCGTGATGACCACGCTGTGCGGGCTGGCCGGCAGCTACGGGCGGCTGCTGCTGGCGCGCGTGGGCGTGGGCGTGGGCGAGGCCACCCTGAATCCCACCGTGACGTCGTTCCTGCCGGAGTATTTCCCCCCCGAGCGGCTGGGGTCGGCCATGAGTGTTTACTCCATGGGAATTTTTGTGGGGTCCGGGCTGGCGTACGTGATTGGCGGGGCCGTGGTGGGGTGGGTGGAGACGCACGGCCAGGTGGTGCTGCCCCTGGTGGGGGCCATTTATCCGTGGCAGGCGGCGTTCTTCGTGGTGGGCGCGCCCGGGCTGCTGATTGCGCTCCTGTTCCTGACCGTGCGCGAGCCCCCGCGGCGGGGCGGGGCGAGCGCGCGCGGCGCCAGCACCCGTGAGCTGTTTGCGTATGTGCGTGCCAACCTGCGCAGCTTTGGCTGCGTGAGCCTGGGGTACGCGCTGTCGGCCATGGTGAACTTTGGCATTGCCGCCTGGCTGGCCACGTTCCTCATCCGGCGCTATGGGTGGACCGGGCGCGAAGCCGGTACCGTGCAGGGCGTGCTGACCATGACCATTGGCGTGGCGGGCGTGCTGGCCGGTGGGCGCGTGGCCGACTGGTACGTGCGCCATGGCAAGGCCGACGGGCCGTTGCGGGTGGGCGTACTGGGGGCGGTGGGGATGCTCGTGTGCGCCAGCGCCTATCCGTTCATGCCGAGTGCGTGGCTGGCCGTGGCGTGGCTGGTGCCCGTGAATTTCTTTGCCGCCTTTCCGTGGGGGGCCGCCACCGCGGCGGCGGCGGAGGTGGTGCCGCCGCGGATGCGGGCGCAGGGGGCGGCGGTGTACTTCTTTGTGCAGAACCTGGTGAGTTCGGCCATCGGGCCCACGTTCGTGGCCGTGATTACGGATTATGTATTCCGGGCCGACTCGGCGGTGGGGTATTCGCTGGCCATCGTGAACGTGGTGGGGATGAGCGCGGCCATTGTGGTACTGGTGTACGGGATGCCGGCGTATCGGAAGACGGTGGAGGGGTTGCGGGGGTGAG
>DASSOG010000025.1:0-32567 GCA_035700805.1 Gemmatimonadaceae bacterium
AGGAGCATTGCGAGTGAGCGCAGCGAGCGAGGCACGCGAACGGAGCGGGGTACGGGGCCCCAGGGAGAGAGCGGGTAAGGGGGATCGGGGGACGAAGCGCGTGACGCGCTTGGGGGTGGGGCCCCATGCGCACTGAGAGAAGCAGACCAAACGCTCGATGAATCTGGATCGTACAAACGACTTCGCGTTCAAAATCGCCACGGCGAACGGGACAGGGTCCGCGTCGGCCAACAGCCTCGTCATGCAGGCGATCTTCCGGAGCGGCGTGCCCGTCACCGGCAAGAACGTGTTCCCCTCGAACATCCAGGGGCTGCCCACCTGGTACGAGATCCGCGTGAGCGGCGAGGGCTACACGGCGCGGCCGGAGGAGATTGACCTGGTCGTGGCGCTCAACACCTCGACGTACGCCAGGGACGTGGCCACGGTGCGCCCCGGCGGCTGGCTGGTGTACGACTCCACCTGGCCGCTGGACCCATCGCTGCATCGTGACGACATCACGCTGCTGGGCGTGCCCTTTGGCCAGATGTGCGTGGAGAACTTCCAGGGCGATCGCACGCGCACGCTGCTCCGCAACATCGTATATACCGGCACGCTGGCCGCGCTGTTCGGCATTGACATGGATGTGATCGGCGAGATGCTGCGCGAGACCTTCGCGAAGAAGAAATCGCTGCTCGAAGCCAACTTCCGTGCCTTCTCCCTGGGGCACGAGTACGCGCGGGAGCACTTCCCCTGCCCGCTGCCGGTGCACCTCAAGCGCCTGGACAAGACCGCGGACTGCGTGCTCATGGATGGCAACACGGCGGCGGCGCTGGGCTGCGTGTTCGCCGGCGCCACGGTTGGCGCGTGGTATCCCATCACTCCCTCCACCTCGCTCATGGAATCGTACAAGGGGTTCTGCGAGCGCTACCGCGTGGACCCGAAGACTGGCGAGCGGCGCTACGCGATGATCCAGGCCGAGGATGAGCTGGCCGCCGCCGGGATGGTGATTGGCGCCGCGTGGGCCGGGGCCCGCTCGTTCACCTCCACGTCCGGCCCAGGCATCTCGCTCATGGAGGAGTTCATCGGGCTGGCGTACTACGCGGAGGTCCCCTCAGTCTTCGTTGATATCCAGCGCACCGGGCCGTCCACCGGCATGCCCACGCGCACGCAGCAGGGCGACCTCATGGCCGTGGCCTATGCGTCGCACGGCGACACCCGGCACATCGCGCTCTTCCCCGCCAACCCCGCCGAGTGCTTCACCATGGCGCGCGAGGCCTTTGACCTGGCCGAGCGCTACCAGACGCCCGTCTTCCTGGTGTCCGACCTGGACATCGGCATGAACGACTGGATGATTCCCCGGCTCACCTGGGACGACGCGTACGTGCCCGACCGCGGCAAGGTGCTGGGCGCCGAGGAGCTGGAGCACATCACGAAGTTCGCACGCTATACCGAAACCGACGGCGATGGCATTGCCCCGCGCACTTATCCCGGCGTGCACCCCAGGGGCGCCTACTTCACGCGCGGCTCCGGGCACGACCGCAATGCCATCTATACCGAGGACTCCGACGCGTACCAGGACGTGGTGGATCGCATCGCGCGGAAGATCACCGGCGCGGCGCGGGCCGTCCCCGCCCCGGAGATTCACCGGCAGGAGGGCGCCGAGATCGGGCTCGTGACCATCGGCGCCAACCATGCCGCCGTGATGGAGGCCGTGGATCGGCTCAGGGCGCAGGGCGTGGTGGCGGACTACCTGCGCATTCGCGGCTTCCCCTTTGACCAGCCCGTGAAGGACTTCCTGGAGGCGCACGACACCGTCTTCGTCATCGAGCAGAACCGGGACGCGCAGTTGCGCGCGATGCTCACCATCGAGACCGGCGTCCCCCGCGATCATATGACTTCCATACTTGACTACGGCGGCATGCCCCTCACCGCGCAGCGCGTGGTGGCGGCGGTCACCGCGCACCTGGAGGCCGTGCCCGCATGACGTCCATCGTCAAGCCGCCCGTTCGCCATCCCTCGCTGCCAAGGAACGCGCTCGGCCTCACGCGGCGCGACTACGAGGGCTCCATGTCCACCCTGTGCGCCGGATGCGGGCACGATTCCGTGACCGCCGCCATCGTGCAGGCCTTCTGGGAGCTGGACGTGCCCGCGCATCGCGCGGCCAAGATGAGCGGCATCGGCTGCTCGTCCAAGGCCACGGCGTACTTCATGAAGCAGTCGCATGGCTTCAATGGCGTGCACGGGCGCATGCCGTCGCTGGCCACCGGCGCCAACGCCGCGAATCGGGATCTCGTATATATCGGCATCTCCGGCGACGGCGACTCGCTCTCCATCGGGCTGGGGCAACTGGCCCACGCCATCCGCCGGAACGTGAACCTGGTGTACCTGCTGGAGAACAACGGCGTGTACGGGCTGACCAAGGGCCAGTTCTCCGCCTCGGCCGACGTGGGCTCAAAGTCCAAGAAGGGCGAGACGAACGAGCAGCGGCCCATTGACCCCGTGCTGCTGGCGCTCAGCCTGGGCGCGACGTTCGTGGCGCGCGGGTTCTCCGGGGACAAGGCGCAACTGGTGCCCATCATCAAGGCCGGGCTGGTGCACAACGGCTTCGCGCTGATTGACATCATCTCGCCGTGCGTGAGCTTCAACGACCACGACGGCTCCACCAAGAGCTATCGCTACACGCGCGAGCACAACGAGGCGCTGCCGCCCGTGGATTTCGTCCCCATCCGACGCGAGATCAAGGCAAAGACGGATGGCCAGGACGCCGTGTCGGTCACCATGCACGACGGCAGCGTCCTGCGCTTTCACCAGACCGCGGACGACTACGATCCCACCGATCGCGACGCGGCGTACGCGTATGTGCGCGCCCACCAGGAGCGCGGCGAGGTGGCCACCGGCCTGCTCTACATTGACGAGGGCACGCGCGACCTGCACGCCATGAACCGGACGGTGGCCCGGCCGCTGGTGGAGCTCCCGTACGGGGAGCTGTGCCCCGGCAATGCCGCGCTGCAGGAGCTGATGAAGGAATTCAGGTAGCGGTCATTCAGCTTCGGACAACGGGGTCAGCTCCGCGATCCTTGCTGCCGCGGGGGAATGGACCGCGTGCCACAAGTCCCAGTCCTGCTGCAGCCCCAGCCAGAAGTCCGCGCTCATGCCCGTCACTCGCGCGAGGCGCAACGCCGTATCCGGGGTGACCGCGCGCTTGGCATGGACGAGCTCGTTCAGGCGGGGGAACGACACCCCAGGGCGGACCGCAAACGCCGACTGGGAGATGCCCAGAGGGGGGAAACCAGGTTACTGGCCTCCGCGCAGAGCTACTGGTCCCGCCGCGCTCGCCTACCCCCGCTTCCCAGGCGGCAGCCACCGCTTCACGTCCTCACCCAGCGCCCGCATCGCCCCGGCCGTGGCTTCCGCGCTCGCGCGCGCCTCGAACAGCTCATTGGTGATCTGCATGGCTGCCAGGATGCTCGCCCGATGCGTGTCCAGCACCTTGCCGCTGTGCATCACGTCCCGGATGGCCTCATCCAGGTGATGCGCGATGGCCTTCGTGGTCTCGGGCGGCACGTCGCTGCGGATGTTGTACTCCTCCCCGAGGATGCTCACCTTCACGGCGTGTATCGGTCCGGTCATCAGGCCTTCCCTCCATCCCGCACCTGCGCCTGCTGACGCAGGAAGTGTACGCGATCGAGCATGGTCCGGGACCGTTCACTGGCCCTCGCCATGCGGTCGCGGAGGTCGGCGTTCTCACGCTCCAGCCGCGCAATTCGGTCCGCCAGCTTCGGCTTCACGGGACCGTCCCCGCCAGCGGATTCCAGTTCCTTCAACCGCGCCTCGGCCAGCAACGCCCGCCGGCGCATGGACGCCAGCTCATCGCCCAGGGCGCGCACCAGGGCTTCCAGTTCGCCGAACGCTTCCGCGTCAGCCTGTCCGCTGCTTGACATGTAGCTCCTTGTCGAGGACACCCAGGATCTTCGAGCGCCGTCCCTCGATCTCCTTGTCGCGAAGTGTGCGCTCGGGATGCCGGAAGGTCAACCGCCAGGCCACGCTGCGGGTGCCATCCGGAATGCCCTTCCCCGTATAGAGGTCAAACAGCTCCAGCCGCTCCAGCAACTCGCCGGCCGTATCCCGGATGCATGCCTCCACCTGCCCCGCCGTCACGCTGCCCGGCAGCAGCAGCGCCAGGTCGAACTCGGCGGCCGGCGTGCTGGGCGATGGCTGGTAGCGCGGCCAGTGCCGCGCCGGCGCCGCCGGCGCGGCGGCATGAGCGTTCTGTCCATGCGGCGCGACGTCGGCATTGGGCATGACGGCCATTTCCAGCTCTACCCCGAACGCAGGCGAGGCCCAGACGGGCGCGTCCAGTTCGACATGTAGCACGCCCCCGATGTCCCGGCCGTCCAGGAGCACCCGCCACAGCCAGCCCTCGCGCCCGGCTTCCAGCCGGATCTCCCCCGCGGGATGCGCGGCACGCGCGGCCACCTGCGCGATGGCCCTGGCGTCCCACTCATCCCACGCCTGCTCGGCGGGCCCGGCAAAGTGCGCGGGATAACGACGGCCCATGACGAGCGCCCCGACGTGTACCGCCTCCACCGGAAGCCCGCGAGCACCGGAGGCGGGCGACCGACCCGCGGCGCCCGCCGTGCCAGCCGCGCCGCCATCCCCGGCCGGACTGAACACCGAGCCGATTTCAAAGAGTCGTATGTCGCCCTGCATGTGCGCCAGGTTGTCCTCCGCGCGCCTGGCCAGGGTGTCCAGCACCTCACGTCGCAGGTACGGCTCATCCTCCGCCAAGGGGTTGGCCACGCGCACAAAACCGCGGTCGGAGGTCCGGTCGGCAGTCGTTCCGACATTCCCCCCATCGCCCGCCGTGAACGGCATGGGTCGCGCCTCCAGGAGGCCGAGCGACACGAGCGCCTGTCGTACGTCATCAGACTGCACCCATACGGGATCGTCAGGCGAATTGCCTGGGCGGAAGGGCCGGATTTCACTGGGGAACCAGTCGTACCCCTTCAGGCGTGCGATGTCTTCGATGACGTCCACTTCGCCGGCCATGTCCAGCCGCCAGGACGGCGCCACCACCCGCAGGAGTCCGGCCTTTTCCTCCAGGTCCACGGTGAACCCGATGCCCGTGAGCAGCGCCGCGCACTCCGCGCCCGGGACGGGCGCGCCCAGCAGCCGCGCCACGCGCGATACGCGAACCGGAATGGCCTTGGGAACGGGGACCGTGTCCAGCACGTCCACCGGCGGGCCGGCCACCTGTCCGCCCGCCAGTCCAAGGATCAACTGGGCAAGGCGCTGGAGCGCCAGGGGCGGCAGGGCGAAGTCCACTCCGCGCTCAAACCGGTAGCTGGCATCCGTGCTGAGTCCCACCTGCTTCCGCCCGGCGCGGGTGCGCGATGGGTCGAACACGGCCACCTCACAGAAGAGGTCGGTGGTGGCGTCGGTGACCTCGCTCTCCTTGCCGCCCATCACGCCCGCCACCGCGCACGGACGCCTGGCGTCGGCGATCACCGTGACGGAGGGATCAAGGGCGCGCTCCACGCCGTCCAGCGTGAGCAGCTTCTCCCCCGCCCTGGCCGCGCGGACCATCACGGTGTTCCCGGACAGCTTGCCGAGGTCGAACGCGTGCGTGGGCTGCCCGAGTTCATGCAGGATGTAGTTGCTGGCGTCCACCACGTTGTTGATGGACCGCGCCCCCACGCTCTCCAGCCGCTGCACCAGCCAGTCGGGGCTGGGGCCAACCTTCACGCCGCGAATCACGAGACCCATATACCGCGGAGCGCGCGCATGGTCTTCCACCTGGACCGTGACCCCGCCGGTTTCCCCGGTCCCGCGCACATGCGGCCGGTCCGTCCATGCGGGCGCCGTTCCGGGAAGGTCCGGGATCGCCAGGGGCTTCCCGGTACGCGCCGCTACCTCACGCGCCACGCCCAGGTGTGACAGCAGGTCCGGCCGATTGGGCGTCACGTCTACTACCAGTCGCGTATCACCCAGCGGCAGGGCCTCCAGCAGGGGCGTGCCAGGTGGCACGTCCACGTCCAGCTCCAGGATGCCCTCGTGATCGTCACCCAGCTTGAGTTCGCGCGCCGAGCAGAGCATCCCGTTGGAGAGCTGGCCCCGGATCTTGCGCTTCTCCAGCGTGATGCCAGTGGGAATGGTGGTGCCCACATGCGCAAAGGGATACAACTTGCCCGCGGTCACGTTGGACGCGCCGCATACGACGTCCAGCAGTTCCCCGCTGCCGTCGTCCACCTTGGTGATGTGCAGGTGATCGGAATCCGGGTGCGGCGCCGCTTCCACCACCCGCGCCACCACGATCCCGGCCAGGTCGCCGCGCAGGCGCACCAGCTCGTCCACGGTGGCCGTGTGCGCGGTGATCAGGTCGCGCAACTCTGCCGGGGTCTGGTCAACCGGCACGAAGGCGCGCAGCCACTCATACGACACGTTCATTAAGCGAGCTGCTCCAGGAAGCGGACGTCGGAATCGTAGAACACGCGGATGTCGCCCACCCCGTAGCGCTGCTGTGCGATGCGCGCGGGACCCATGCCGAACGCCCAGCCCGTGAACTGCTCACTGTCCACGCCGGCGGCGTCGAGCACGGCCGGGTGCACCATGCCGGAGCCAAGTATTTCCATCCAGCCCGTCCCCTTGCACGCCGGGCACCCGGCCCCATGGCAGAGCTGGCATTCGATGTCCATCTCGGCGGAGGGTTCCGTGAACGGGAAGAAGCTGGGGCGGAAGCGCACGCGCGCCGTGCCAAAGAAGCGCCGGGCAAAGTGCGCCAGCGTGGCCTTGAGGTCCACAAAACTGACGCCCTCGTCCACGCAAAGCCCTTCGACCTGCGCGAACATCGGGGCGTGTGAGGCATCAAAGAAGTCACGACGGTACACGTTGCCCGGGGCCAGGATGCGCAGCGGTGGCGCGTAGCGCTGCAGGGTGCGCACCTGCACCGGCGATGTATGCGTGCGGAGCAGCACGTCCTCCCGCAGGTACAGGGTGTCGTGCAGCTCCATCGCCGGGTGGTCCGCCGGGAAGTTCAGCGCGCCAAAGTTGTACCACTCGGTCTCCACCTCGGGACCCAGTGCGATGGTGAATCCGAGTTCGCGAAAGATCGCGGCGATCTCCTCGATGACCAGCGTGACCGGGTGCCGGCCGCCCTTCCAGGTGTGGCGCGCGGGCATGGTGAGGTCGGCGGGTGGCGTGTACCTGGCCCCGACGCGCGCCAGGGCGTCGCGTCGCTCGGCCAGCGCTGCCTCGAGCTGGTTCCTGGCGGCATTGAACAGCTTGCCCGCTTCGGGCTTCGCTTCTTTAGGCAGCTTGCCCAGGGCGCGCTGGAACTCCAGGATCCGGCCACGGCGGTCACCCAGGTAGGCGATTCGCGCGGCGTCCAGGGCCTCGAGGTCACCGGCGGCGGCAAAGGCCGCGACGCCCTCCGCGGCCACCTGGCCGATCTGGGTGGTGTAGTCGCCGAGCGAGGGATGTTCAGGAAGTGGCATGGGAGCAGCGAGTGCGGCGGGGATGGGGCGAATGCAAACGGCGGCAGCGACGACCGAGGTCGCGCTGCCGCCGGGAGTCGCAGCGTTACAACTTACGCGGCGGTCAACGCGGAGCGCGCCTTATCGGCGAGCGCCGCGAACGCGGCCGGGTCGTGGACGGCCAGGTCGGCCAGGATCTTCCGGTTGACTTCGATGCCGGCCTTGTTGAGCCCGTTGATGAACGTGGCGTACGTGAGGTCGTGCTGGTGGGCGCCCGCGTTGATGCGGGTGATCCACAGCCGGCGGAAGTCGCGCTTCTTGGCCTTGCGGTCGCGATAGGCGTACTTCCAGCCGCGCTCCACGTTTTCCTTGGCGGCCTTCCAGAGCTTGCTCCGGGCGCCAAAGCCGCCGCGGGCGGCCTTCATGATCTGCTTCTTGCGCTTGAGGCGCGGGACGTTGGATACGGCGCGAGGCATGGGTCTTTCTCCTTACGCCTGCAACAGGCGCTTCATTCTCTTGGTATCGCCACTGGTGGCAATGAGGCTCGCCTGGCGCAGGCGACGCTTCCGCTTGGATGACTTCTTGGTGAGGATATGGCTCTTGTTGGCCCTGAAGCGCTTCACCTTTCCGGTGCCGGTGATGCTGAATCGCTTCGCGGCGCCCCTGTGAGTTTTCATTTTTGGCATAGCCTGCTCGCTTATTTCGGCGTGAGGATCATGGTCATGGATTTTCCCTCGAGTCTCCCCATGCTCTCGATCTTGCTGACCTCGGCCAGGGAGGTGGCCACGCGGGTGAGCACGGCCTGGCCGAGCTCGGGGTGCGTGACCTGGCGACCGCGGAACATCATGGTCACCTTCACTTTGTTCTTGTCTTCCAGGAACCGCTGCGCGCGCTTGGTCTTGGTTTCGAAGTCGTGGTCGCTGATGCCCGGGCGGTACTTGACCTCCTTGAGCTCGATCACGTGCTGCTTTTTCTTGGCGACCCGCGCCTGCTTGGCCATCTCGAACTTGTACTTGCCATAGTCCATGATGCGGACCACCGGGGGCCGAGCCGTGGGTGCCACCTCCACCAGGTCCAGACCGTTCTCGTCCGCCATCCGGAGGGCGGCGTCCACTTCGAGGATGCCGAGCTGTGAGCCGTCGGCGCCGATCACGCGGACCGGGCTGATGCGAATCTGGCGGTTCACCCGTACGCGCTTCGTGGTGTCCTGGATAATCAAAACCTCGTTCTGGAGAATAAAAAATGCGGACCCTGAGGGAGTCCGCATGGAGGCCTTGGCGCCCAGCGGGTGGGGGACGCGGCGATCCGGCTTGGACTCCTGCAGCACGCCCTCGCGACAGCGAAGGGCCAGAGGGTGGACCCGGCAGCCCGCCGAGTCACTTACCTGATTGTGAGCAGGGAAGTTAGGGGGTCCTGGGGGCCGGGTCAACTGCCGGCAGGGCCCAGGTTCCTTGCGGGACGGGAGGGCCGATCCCAGGCAGCCTGGGGTGAGCCGGGCCCGTCAGGGCCTGGTGCCCGCCGCGGCCACGAGGAGCACCACCACCCAGCACAGCCCAACGCTTCTTACGCTCCCCCGCAAGCCATGTGTTCGGCCTTGCTCAATCGCTGCGAACCGTATCATGGGGACCCTCCACTACGCTGGCCTCACCTGCCGACATGTTGCAACGGCCGGTCCAACCCAGCAAGGGCCGCTGCGGGGACCGCCCGCTCACCCCCCCGACGCCACACTCGCCAGCCCATACGCCTTCCCATCATGCACGGCCCGGCCCCAGGGCATCGTCGCATCGTGCTCGAACACCAGCAGCCACTCGTGCTCCACCGCCGTCCGCAGGATCCGCCGCTTGGTCTCCAGCGTCACCAGCGGCTCCACGTCATACCCCATGATCCACGGCAGCGGCAAATGCGCCGCCGTCGGCACCAGGTCCGCCAGGAAGAGCGCGGTCTCCCCCCCGGAATCCAGCCGCACCGACTGATGACCGGGCGTGTGCCCCGGCGTCGGCATCAGCGTGATTCCCGGCACGATCCCCACCTCGCCCTCCACCAGCTCCAGCCGCCCGGCGTCCATCACCGGGGCAAAGTTGTGCGGAAAATAGCTGGCCGCCGTCCGCTCATTCGTGTTCGTGGCCCACAGGTACTCCGCGCGCTGCACCACATAGCGCGCGCGCGGAAAGCTGAGGTGCACCTGCCCCTCGGCGTCCTGATACGTATTCCCGCCGGCATGGTCAAAGTGCAGGTGCGTGTCAATCATCATGACGATGTCGTCCGCGGCCACGCCAAGCTGCCTGAGCGCGTCTTCCAGCCACGTCCGGCCCTCCACCGCGGTCGCGGCATTCTCGACGCCGTAGATGTCGTGAAACTTGGGTGACTCCTTGTTCCCCACGCCGTTGTCAATCAGGATGGGCCCGCGCTCATGCTCCACCAGCAGGCAGCGCATGCCCAACTGGATGCGATTGCGCTCATCCGCGGGAATGCGGCGCTCCCAGAGCGGCTTGGGCACCACGCCGAACATCGCGCCGCCGTCCAGCTTCTGCCCGCCGGCCTGGATGGCATGCACCCGCCACTTGCCCAGCATTCGCGTTTCAATAATTGGCTTCATAAGTCA
Organism: Gemmatimonadaceae bacterium; assembly: GCA_035700805.1. GTDB lineage: Bacteria > Gemmatimonadota > Gemmatimonadetes > Gemmatimonadales > Gemmatimonadaceae > JAGWRI01. The sequence goes on from DASSOG010000025.1 coordinate 10,054, forward strand.
GGAAATTCCACTCCGCAGGTCATGAACCAGGCCGTCGCGCCCGCCCCGGATGCAGCAGCCGATCCAGGTCGCCCCAGGTGTCGCACCCGCGCACATAGGCCTCGTCGAGCAGCCGCCCCAGCACCTGCGCCGTGGCCATGGCATCCCCCAGCGCGCGGTGCCGGCCCTCCACCCTGATACCATAGTAAGTGGTCACGTGGTCCAGGGAGCGACGCGGCAGGTCCGAGAGCAGCCGCCGAGCCAGCCGCACCGTGCAGAGCCGGTCATTCGACAGCGGCCGGTCCCCCGCCCGATCCAGCTCCATGTTCACGAACCCCCAGTCGAACGGCGCATTGTGCGCCACGAACACGCACGCATCATCGAACAGGTGCCGCACCTGGGCGCGCACGTCGCGGAACCGCGGCGCGTCGCGTACCATGGCGCCGTCAATCCCCGTGAGCCGCGTGATGTAGCGCGGAATGGGCCGCTCGGGATTGAGGAGGGTGGTATAGTGCGACGCCTGCTGTCCGCCGCGCACCACCACCGCCGCAAATTCAGTCAGCCGGTCGCCGGCACGGTGCGCGGTGCCGGTGGTCTCGGTATCCACCACCACAAAGGTCAGGTCAACGAGCCGCCGGTCAGCCGCGGGAGACGGAATGGCGGGGAGCGAGGGCGCGTGGCCGCTCACGCCCATGGATCATCGCGCAGCACCGGACAGGTCATGCAGCGCGGCCCGCCCCCCGCGCGCACCAGCTCCGCGCCCTCAAAGCCGATCACCACTCGGCCACCCTCGGTGAGCGTCCGCTGGCCCGTGAGGAACGCCACGCCCGGGATGACCTCGAACCCCATGCGCTCCATCTCGCGCAGCGTCGCCTCGTTGCGCTGGTACGAGACCACCACGCCCGGCTCCACGGCAAAGAAGTTGCACCCCGAGGCCCACTGTTCGCGCTCCTGCGCCGTGCGGTTCTCGCCGCCGCACAGGATGGGCTCCATGCGCATGCCGCATTCCTGCAGCGCGGCGAACATGTTGGGCATCTCGCGCAGTTGCGCGCTCCCCTTGTGCCAGAGGAGCACGCTCAGCCGCTCCGAGCCGATGAAGTGCGGCGGATACACCACGCACAGGTCGCGGTCCACCTGCGTGAACACCATGTCCAGGTGGATGGCCGTGTCCTGCTTGGGCATCACCACGACAATCACGTCCGTGATGGGCGTGTGCGCGAAGAACAGGGACGCGAGCTGGTCAATGGCCGCCGAGCTTGAGCGTTCACTGAAGCCGATGACCACCAGGTCGCGCCGCAGCGGGTGCACGTCCCCGCCCTCCAGCGTGTGGTTGATGCGCCGCTCGCTCGCCCCGTCGAACAGGATGCCCGCGTTGGCCAGCGCCGGGTGGTGCCGGAAGAGCGACCGCATGATCAGCTCCTCGGGCCAGCGGATGCCGTAGCGCATGGAGCCCACCAGCACGTGGTCGCCCGTCACCATGGCGCTGTCGCGCGTAAAGAAGAGGTTGGGGAGCGGCGGCAGCGTGTGCCCCGGTTCATTGAGGGCCTTGGCCAGCGGACCCGGGGCCTCCTCACGCCCCTCGATCAGCATGCGCGTCAGTTGGGCCGGGTCCAGCGCGGCGAGGTCGCGCGCCAGCGGCTCCGAGGGCACGATGTCCATGGCGGAGCGAATGAGCTGCTCGCGCGCGGCCTCGGTGGTCAGCACCTGCTCCAGCAGGTCGCCCACCTGATGGACGGTGGCAAAGCGCTCCAGGATGGCCACAAAGCGCCGGTGTTCCCGTTCGGCGGCGTCGGCGTCGATGATGTCGTCGTAGAGGTAGTCCTCGCGGGTGGTGGGCGTGACCGCCAGGAGCTCGCGCCCGGGCGTGTGGACCAGAACCTCCCGCAGGCGACCGATTTCGGATGAGGCGTGGACAGGCATGCCCAAAACTTAACCGGCGGCTGGTGACGGCCGCCCGGCCCCCTTATCTTGTGAATCAATTCACAAGCCCCGCGTCACCGTGAAACGCATTGCCGATTCGACAGTTCGACGACTCTCCGCCTACCTGCGCTTCCTCGAGGATTTCGAGGCCCGCGGGCTGGCCACCATCTCCAGCGACGAACTGGCCCGCCGCGGCGGCACCACCTCGGCGCAGGTGCGCAAGGACCTGTCCCTGTTCGGTTCCTTTGGCAAGCGAGGGCTGGGGTACGCCGTGCCGGAGCTGGCCGGCCGGCTGCGCGCCATCCTGGGCCTGGGGCGCACCTGGCAGGTGATCATCGTCGGGACGGGAAAGATCGGGGCCGCGCTGGCGCGCCACCGGGGGTTCCAGGATCGCGGCTTTCAGATCGTGGCCGCCTACGATCGCGACCCGGCGGTGCTGGGCACCGACCTGGACGGAGTGACCGTCCGCGACGTGAGCCACCTGGAAGCTGACGTCCGGCGGCGGCCGCCCGACATCGCCGTGCTGGCCGTGCCCGAGCAGGCCGCGCAGGCCATGGCCGACCGGCTGGTGAAGTGCGGCGTGAAGGCGATCCTCAACTTTGCGCCCGCGCAGCTCCAGGTGCCCGCCGACGTGACCGTGAAGTCGGTGAACATGGCCATGGAGCTGGAAGGGCTGAGTTTCGCGCTGACCAACCGCGATTAACAAACTACGATTCCACGGATCCGCTCGACCGCTGGATGGAGAGAACCCGGTGCAGTGCGGCGAAGGCCTCGGGTGGGAGCGTCTCGGGCCGGACAACGGGATCGATCCCAACCTCCCGCAGCAGCGCATCGCTGGCCTCAGGGTCCAGTGCGGCAATGTTTCGTAGAATCCGCCGCATCTGCTTGCGCCGCATGCCAAAACACTGCTGCACCAGCCGCCGGAACGGCTCCTCCTCGCCTGCTGCCACCAGGGGATCCGGGCGGGGCGTCACCCGCACCACCGCACTCTCCACCTTGGGCGGCGGCCGGAACGCGCGCGCCGGCACTCGCGCCACCAGCTCCACGGCGGCCACGGCCCGCACGTTCACGGTCAGCGCCCCGTATTCGCCCGTGCCCGGCTCCGCCACCAGCCGTTCGGCTACCTCACGCTGCACCAGGAACACGGCTCGGCTGGCGCGCGGCCGCTTCAATGCGTGAAACAGGATAGGCGTGGTGATGTAGTACGGCACATTCCCCACCAGCACGTAGTCACCGCCGGCCGCCGCGTGCAAGTCCACGGTGAGCACATCGGCCTCCACCACCTGGACACCGGGCGTTTGCGCGTACCGCTCGCGCAGCAGCGCCGCCAACGCCCGGTCGTACTCCACCAGCACCAGCCGCCCGCTCCGCGGCACCAGACGTTCCGTCAACGCCCCCCGCCCCGGCCCGATCTCCACCACCGTCTCGCCCCCCGTGAGCTCCAGCGCGCCGACAATCTGCTCCAGCGCGCGCCGGTCCTGCAGGAAGTGCTGGCCCAGGCGCTTGCGGACGGGGGGCAGGCCCGACGGCGGGCGGCTCGTCACGCGCCGCTCAGCTCCGCACCACGACGACGGTCAGGTCATCCGGCACTCGCGCATCGCCCAGGAATCCGTGCAATTCGCGGAATATGCGATCCACAATGGCCTCCGCCCCCTCGGTGCGATGTCGCCGCACCAGGTCGAGCACCAGTTCCTCCCCGAACCGCTCACCCCGGTGGTTGCGCGCGTCGCTCACGCCATCGGTGAACAACACCAGCAGGTCGCCGGCGGCATCCCACTTGCGCGAGTCCACCGCGGGCGCCTCGCCCCCCATGCCCAGCGGCGGGTCGAGCGCGCGCAACCGCTCCGCCGAGCCGTCGGAGTGCACCAGGAACGCCGAGGCATGCCCCGCGTTGGCAAAGCGCAGCTTGCCCCCGCTGCGATCGATCACGGCGTAAAACACGGACAGGTGCATCTCCGTGGCATCCAGCTCCGCCCGCAGCGCGCTCAGCATGGCGCCCAGCGTCGCCCCCGGGTCGCTGGTGGTCCTGGCCTGGATGCTGGCCGCGCTCATCACCAGCGTCATGATGAGCGCGGCCGGGTACCCGTGCCCTGACACGTCCCCCAGGAGCACGCCCACGCGGCCGCGCCCCAGCCGGAAGAAATTGTACAGGTCGCCCCCCACGCTCTCGGCCGGCACCACGCGCGCCGCGGCATCGGCGTCGGGAGCCAGCTCCACGCCGGCGGGCAGCAGCTTCATCTGCAGGTTGTGCGCCATCTGCATTTCGTGGCTCAACTGCTCCTGCGCGATGGACGCGCGCACCAGCCGGGTGTTCTGGATGGCGGTGCCGAGCTGGCTGGCAATGGCGGACACCAGCTTCTGGTCGCCGGCGGTGAACGCCTGGCCGCCTCGCCGCCCCGAGAGGTTCACCACCCCCAGCGCCTCCGGTCCCTCGCGCGTGGACCAGACAATGGGCACGGACATCATGGCGCCATCGCGATACTCACGCTCCTGCGGGCAGGGCGAGTTGCCGGCCTCCACGATTTCCGGATACATGGTGCGGAATACCCGGGCGGAACTGCTGCACTCGTCGTCCACGGCAATGGACGGGAGCGCGGCGGGCCGCGCGCCCAGCGCCGCCACCACGCGCAGCTCGCGCGACGCCCGGTCGTGCACCAGCACGGTCGCGCGGCTGGCGCCCACGGTCTCGGAGATCTCGGTCAGGATGGCGTAGGTGGCCTCCTCCAGCGCCACGGTGCGTCCCAGAATCTCACCAATGGTATATAAGAGATTGATTTCCTCATACCGCTCGGCGAGCTCCCTGGCCGCGTGCTCCACTTCCAGCGAGGCCTGCAGGAAGTGCGAGACCACGGGCAGGAGGAACCGGAGGTGCGTCTTGAGCGCCGACCGGCTGGAGGGGGTGGGCCCAACGACGAGCCAGGCATGCGCGGGGCCGGGCACGGCGGCGGCCAGCCCCGGCCCGCCGAGGGTGTCCACCGACACGGGGGCCTCCGACGGAACGGGCCACCGCGTGAGCGGCGGCCCTCGATACGTGCCGGCTTCGCAGACGGGAGGCCCGCCGCCTCCAGGCTCCACCCAGACCGCCGCGTCGCACCGCGTGGCTTCCTTGAACGCCGCGAGCACCGCGGTCAGGTTGCTCATCCCGCGCGCCTGAGCGTCATGCGCACCACATTGCGTCCGCGTTTGCTCACTCGCTCCACCTCATCCATCAGCTTGCGCATGAGGAAGAGCCCACGCCCGTCCTCGCTCTCCAGCGCCTCCGGCGTGGTGGGGTCCCGCGTGCAGGCGACCAGGTCGAACCCGCTGCCCTGGTCCGACACCTCGATCACCAGGCGCGCGGCGTCCACGCGCGCCACCACCACTACCGACTTGCGCTCATCCTGCGCGTTGCCGCGCAGGATCGCATTGGAGATGGCCTCGGTGAGCGCCACGGGGACATTGAGCGAAAGCTGATGCTCAGCGTACGCCAGGCGCCGGCACTCGCCGCGCACGGCTTCCACAACCCGCTCAATGCACTGGACGTCACTCGGGATCCGGAACTCCAGCACCCGCTGGCCACGCGCCATGCTCAGAAGCTGGCCAGCGCCGTCTCGCGCGAGTCGGAGATCTGGAACAGCGTGTCCAGCTTGGTCAGCTCGAACAGCGTCCGCAGGTCGTCGTTGAGCGCCGCCAGCCGCAGCTCGCCTCCATGGTCGCGGATCTTCCGCGACAGCGACACGAGCACGCCCAATCCCGAACTGTCGATGTAGCTGGTGTCGGTGAAGTCCACGAGGAACTTGCGCCCCCCGCCCTCCAGCGAGTCGAGCACCCCCTGCTTCAGCTCCTGCCGGTTGCTCACCACCAGTTGGCCGTCGATGGCCACCACCGACACATCACCCTGCTTCGAGATCGAATAGCTCATGCCTTCCTCTCCTCGGAGACCGGCGCCGCCCCCACGCCGTCGTGTGACTGAAGGGCGGTCACGGCCGCCGTGTGAAAAATGTCATCACTTGTGGCCCCGCGCGAAAGGTCGCTGCACGGCCGCCGCAGCCCCTGCACGATGGGGCCCACCGCCGTGGCCTCGGCCAGGCGCTGCACCAGCTTGTACGCGATGTTCCCGGCATCCAGCGAGGGAAACACCAGCACGTTGGCCCGCCCGCCCAGCGCGCTCGCCGGCGCCTTGCGCGCCGCCACCGACGCGATGAGCGCGGCATCGGCCTGCAGCTCGCCGTCCATCGGGAGGTCCGGCGCTCGCGTCCGCGCCAGTTGCACGGCGTTCCGCACCAGGCTCACGCTGGGCCCGCTGGAGCTGCCGTGCGTGCTGAACGACAGGAACGCCACCACGGGCTCGTCACCCACGATGCGCCGGCGGTCGCGACCCGCGGCAATGGCAATATCCGCCAGTTGCTCCACGGTGGGATACGGAATCACCGCGCAATCCGTGAACGTGAGCACTTCGTCGTTCTCGGTGCCCCGAAAGGGCGGGACCACCATGTAAAAGGCGCTCGACACCGAGTGCACCCCGTGCGCCGGCCCCACCAGCGTCAGCGCCGCCCGCAGCACATCGGCGGTGGTATGACACGCCCCCGCGACACAGGCATCCACCACGCCCAGCCGCACCAGCCCGTCGGCAAAATACAGCGGCATGCGCGAGAGCCGCGCCGCCTCGGCTTCGGTCATGCCGCGATCGTGGCGCGCCGAATAGAGGAACTGGGCAATCTGGTCGGCCCGAGGATCGGCCGCCGGATCCAGCGTCTCGACCCCCAGCGCCCGGACCGCGGCGTGCGTGTCGGGGTGCTCCGGATCGAGCACCACGAACGGCACCACCACCGCCTGCGCCTTGAGGGCGCGCACGGCCTGGAGGGTCCGCGGGTCGGCGGTCTCGGGAAAGACGACCCGCTTGCGCAGCGCGGCCGCGCGGTCCCGGACGTCGGCCAGGAACGTCATGCGCGCGCGAACCTGCGGCGCAGCGCGTCCGCCACCGCCGGGTGCACCAGTCCGCCCACGTCACCGCCGAACCGCGCGACCTCGCGCACCAGGCTGGAACTGATGTACGTCGTGTCCAGCGAGGGCACCATGAACACCGTCTCGAGCGTGGGCGCCAAATGCCGGTTCATCAGGGCCATCTGGTATTCATATTCGAAATCGCTCACGGCGCGCAGCCCACGGATGAACAGCGTGGCGTTCACCTGGCGCGCAAACTCCACCAGCAGGCCGTCGAACTCCCGCACGTCGATGCGCGGCTCCTCTCCCACCGCGGCGCGGATCATCTCCACCCGCTCCGCCACGGTGAACAGCGCCTGCTTGGCCACGTTGGTCGCCACGGCCACCACCAGCCGGTCCACGAAACCCAGGCTGCGCAGCATCAGGTCTTCATGCCCACGGGTGATGGGATCGAAACTGCCGGCGTAGACGGCAATGCGCGTCATGCAACTCCCGGTGTGAGTGTCATCGGGGCCTGCCCTCGCGAATGATAGCACACCGCGCCGCTCTCAGCAGCGGTAGATCGTGATGGCGGTGTCCCCGTACGTTCGCCGGTCCCCCGGCGCCGGGAGCACTTCGTCCTTGCGATGCTCAATGCCCAGGATGTCCGCGAAGGGCACGGCCAGCCACTGCTCGGCCAGCCGGGTGGCCAGCCCCAGTCCGTACGGCGGGTCGGCAAAGGCCACGTCATACGCATGCTCATCCACGGCCGCGGCAAAGCGCAGGGCGTCGGCCCGGTACACGCGCGCGGCAACGCCGGCGCCCAGCAGCTCCGCGTTGGCCCTGATGGTCCGCACGGCGGCGGGCGAGACTTCCACGAGGTCGGCCTCCGCGGCCCCCCGGGACAGCGCCTCCAGTCCCAGCGCGCCCGACCCCGAGAACAGGTCCAGCACGCGAGCGTCCGGCAGCCAGGGCGACACGATGCTCATCCACGCTTCGCGCACCCGGTCAGCCGTGGGACGCACGCGGTCGTCGTCAGGCGGCTGGATGCGGCGGCCCCGCCACTTGCCCGCCACGATCCGCATGCTCAGCCCCGGAAATCCACCAGGCGCGCCTGCAGCCTGGACTCGCCGCGGTATTCATCGCGTTCCAGGCGGAAGGCCACATCCACCGGACGCGACAGGTCCAGCTCCGACTTGCGATCCACCATCCCCCAGCCGAGTGCCGACAGCGTGTAGCCGTCGCTGGTGAGCTGGAGCTTCAGTCCATCCCGGCCCACCTGGCGCGGTGGCGCGCCCAGCCGCACGGCGCGCGCCACGAGCACGGGCGCGGGGTTCCCCACCCCGCACGGCTGCAGGTGGCGCAGCACGGATTCGAGCTCCTCGGTAGCCGCGTTGAAGGGGAGTTCGAGATCGATCCGCAGGTCGGGCACCAGGTCGCCGGGCGTGAGGGCCGCGCACGCCACCTGGTTGAACCGCTCCGCGAAGGGCTCGACGTTCTCCCGCGCGATGGTGACGCCGGCCGCCGCGCGGTGGCCGCCAAAGCGCACCAGCAGATCGCGGCACTGGCCGATGCCGGCGTGCAGGTCGAACGGGGTGATGGAGCGACCGGAGCCCTTGCCCTCCGCGCCATCCAACGCGATGAGGATGGTGGGGCGCCCCACCAGCTCCACCACGCGGGACGCGACAATCCCGATCACGCCGGGGTGCCACCCCTCGCCCGCCAGCACGATGCCGTAGGTCGCGTCCAGGTCCAGGGCATCCAGGCGACGGCGCACCTCCTCCAGCGTGTCGTGGTCCAGCGCCCGTCGTCGCTCGTTCAGCTCCTCAAAATCACGCGCCAGCCCGTTGGCCGTGGACTCGTCGTCGGTGGTCAGCAGCTCCACGCCGCGCAGGGCACGGTCCAGCCGCCCGACGGCGTTGAGGCGTGGCGCCAGGATGTAGCCAATGCGCCCCGCGGTGAGCGGCTTGTGCTCCAGGCCCGCGGCGCGGATGAGCGCGCGCAACCCCGGCTTACGCGTTTCTGAAAGAAGCCGCAGGCCGAAGCGCACCATCACGCGGTTCTCGCCGCGCAGCGGGGCGATGTCGGCCACGGTGGCCAGGGCCACCAGGTCCAGCAGGTTGAAGACCGCGTTCTCGTTGCCGCCCAGCGCCCGCGTGAGGGCGAGCGCGAGCTTGAAGGCCACGCCCACCGCGGCCAGGTCCTTGTCCGGCGACGGGCATCCAGGCCGCTTGGGGTTGATGACCGCGAACGCCTCGGGCAGCGGGCCGCCTGGCAGGTGGTGATCGGTGATGATCACGTCCACGCCGGCGCCCTGCAGCCGGCGCACCGGTTCGAGCGCGCTGGTGCCGCAGTCGCAGGTGACCACCACGCGGGCCCCCAGATCCAGCGCGGCGCGCACGCCGGCGTCGCTCAGGTCGTATCCATCGCGCAGCCGATCGGGAATGAAGGGCTCGGCGCGTCCGCCCAGCGCGCGGATGGTCTTGAGCATGATCGTGGTGGAGCACATGCCGTCCACGTCGTAATCGCCGTGCACCATCACGAGTTCGCCCTGCTGGATGGCGCTGGACAGCCGCTCCACGGCCCGGTCCACGTCCATCAGCGTTTCCGGCGGATGCAACTGGTCCAGCCGCGGCCGCAGGAAGCGCCGGGCCGCCTCGGGGTCGAGGTAGCCGCGCGCGGCCACCAGGCGGCACACGGGCTCGGGGAGTCCGAGCTGCTGCGTCAGGGTGGCAACCGCACCGGCGTCAGGCGCCGGCGGCAGCACCCACCGGCTCTGGAGTGGCGGACGGCGTTGGGAAGTGGTCACCGTGCCAAGCTGCGGAGAAGAATCCTCCGCGGTACCATCGTTCAGCCTCCCGCGTACAGCAGAACGCCGCACCCCTCACACACCTCGGGGGCGCCGGTGCCGTTCATCACGTTCTGGCGCTGCATCGGGATGGTGGTATCGCAATGGCTGCACGAATGGCCACGGAGCGCATACAGGGCAATGGACCGCTCGCGCCGCTGGATGCGGTCATACCGGGTCAGGAGGCTGCGCGGCACCTTGCCGGCCTTCTTGTTCCGGTCGGCGCGCGCCGCCTTGAGTTTCTCCTCGATGGCGGTGCGGTCGGCGTCCAGCGCCGCGCGGGCCTCCGCCTGGGTGCCGCGCGTGTCCTCCACATCCTGCTCACGCTGCGCCACAAATCCCCTCAGGTCCGCCACGCGGGAATGCACGGAGGCAATCTCGCGTTCGTCCTCGGCCAGCATGCGACGCGACTGCTCGGCTTGCGCCATGGCCGCCGCGGCCTCGCGCGGCGACGTCACCACGTTCAGCACTTCCTCGTGGCGCTTGAGCAGCTCGCGATGCTGCTCCACGCGGCCCTGCAGGTCGCGTTGCCGGGCTTCCTCGGCCGCGAGACTCGCCTGCGCGTCGGCCAGCGCCGCTTCGGCGCGCCGAGTGCCCGCTTCCAGTTCCGCCAGCCGCGGCGCGAGCGCCGCGAGCTGGTCTTCGAGTTCGAATATCCCTGCGTCGTCCTGCTGAACTTCAAGCAGCGTTGCGACATCCTGATGCACGTGCCTCTCCCTTGGGTTATGAGCGCCGAACCGGCCGAAGGGCGGCCCAACTGCGCCCGCCCAGCGACTTCAATTCGGCACTGAGTTCCTGCTTGCGCGCAATGAGCGCGTCCTGCTCGGTTCCAGCAGCCAGTGGAATCTGGCCGTCAAGCTCCTGTATCTCCTGCATCAGTTGCTGGCGTTGCAAACTGGCCAGGCAGTCACGCACCACGCGATCCGCCGCGTCGAGACCACCGTCCTCCGCCATCAACTGCTGCACCACCGCGGTCGCCTCCTCGTCCAGCCCCTGCACAATATCCTCCACGGTGCTGTTCGGGGTGGCCACCGCCAGTTGCGCGTAGATCGCGCGCAACGTTGCATCGCGGAATTCCTGGGGACCCACGTGCTCCGCGACTGTATCAAGATACACGGGCTGATGGAGCATGACACGCACCAATTCCCTCTCTGTTTCCACCCGGGGCGCGCGACGCTGGTCACGGCGACGCGCCGGCGGCGGGGACGGGGCGGCCTCAGGCGGCGGGCCGAAGTACTCCGGAGGCGGCGGCTCCGGCGACCGATAGCCCGTCCGCTCCGGCCCGTGCCCGATCTCGCGCTCCAGCAACTCGCGCCCTACCCCCGCCACCTCGGCAGTGCGCCCCACGTAAAGGTCACGCATCAGGGGGTCCGACACGGCACGCAGCGTGGGCAGCAGCTTGTCGATGGCCTGCCGCTTGCGGCGCAGGTCGCCAAACGAACCGTGCCGCTCGAGCAACTGGATCTTGCGCTCAAAGACATCCATGGACTTCCCGAGCTCCGCCTCCAGCCCCTCGCGGCCATTGGCCCGCACAAAAGTGTCGGGATCCTCGCCGTCGGGCAGCGTGATCACCTGCACCGTCATGCCAAGCCGCAGCAGTTCGTCGCCCGCGCGGAAGGTGGCCTTGAGCCCGGCGGCGTCGCTGTCGTACAGCAGGTACACGTTCTTCGTGTACCGCCGCAGCATCTCCGCCTGCGGGCCGGTGAGCGCGGTGCCAAGCGGCGCGATCACTTCGTCCAGCCCGGCGAGCATCAGGCGGAGGCAGTCAAAGTAGCCCTCCACCAAAATCACGCGATCGGCCCGGCGAATGGCATTCCGCGCCCACGAGATGCCGTACAGCGTGCGTCCCTTCACGAACGTGGGCGACTCCGCGGAGTTGAGGTACTTGGGTTCGCCCGGACCCAGGATGCGCCCGCCAAAGGCGATCACCCGCCCCTGCGTGTCGAGGATGGGAAACATGAGCCGGCCGCGAAAGCGCGGGCGCGGCTCCTCCACGTCCTCGCGCCTTACCAGCAGCCCGGCGGCCAGTTGCCGCTCGTCATCAAAGCCCAGCGTCTGCAGGTGCGCGCGCATGAGGCCGATTTCGCGCGGGGCAAAGCCCAGCGAGAAGCGGTCGGCCGCGTCCTGGTCAAAGGCGCGCCCGGCCAGGTACTCGCGCGCGGCGGCGCCCGCGTCGCCCTCCCAGAGCATCCGGCGAAAGTACTCGGCGGCCGCGGAGTTCACCTCCCAGAGTGGCTCGCGCGGGTCGGGACCCTCGCGCTTGCGCGCCACTTCCTGCACGTCAATGCCGGCCTTCTGCCCTACGTACTTCACCGCCTCCACGAAATCCATGCCCAGGCGCTTCTGCACGAACGTGAACACGCTCCCCGTCTCGCCGCAGGAGAAGCAGCGGTAGCCGCCACCCGGCGTCACCGAGAAGTTGGGGTGTGTGCCCTGGTGAAAGGGGCACGGTCCGCGCCACCGCGTGCCCACGCGCTTGAGCTTCACGTGCTCGCCGATGATGGCCACGATGTCCGCCGCCTCGGCTACGCGCTCCACCATCTCGTCCGGGATCATGCCAGCTCCGCCACGGTGACGCCGCCACCGCCCTCGTTCCACGCGCCCAGGCGGAACTCCTTCACGCGCACATCCTGACTCAGGAGTTCCGACACGCGCTCGCGCAGGGCGCCGGTGCCCTTGCCATGGATGATGCGCAGCACGCGCTGATCGGCGCGCACCGCCGAGTCGATGGCGTGCATCACCGCGTTCTCCGCTTCGTCCGGTCGCAGTCCACGCAGGTCAATCTCGCTCGGCGCGTCCGCTTCGGGGAGGGCGCCGTGCCAGGCCGCCGGATGCTCCGTCGGCGGCGGCTCGGGCGTCCGGGACAGCGTGACCAGCGGAACGGTGAGCTTCAGGGAGCCGACGGCGACTACCGCGTCCGAACCCCGCACATCAATCACGCGGCCGGCGCGCCCGCCCAGGGTGGACACGGCGACGCGCGCGCCAGCCGTGATCTCGTTCGCCGCCGAAGAAGGGGTGGACGCCGGCTTCGCCGCGCGCGCGGCCGCGGCGTCCAGCGCCTCCAGGGCGCGCCCCTGCTCCGCCGCCAGCTGCTCGGCGCGCTGCCGGGCGGCCCGGCCTGCGTTGTCGAGCGCTCCCGCCGCCGCACCCGCCCCCTCGGCGGTGGACGCGGCCTTGAGTTCCTTGAGCATGCGCTCGATGTCGCGGCGCGCGTCCAGCAGGTAGCGGCGGGCCTCCTGCCGCGCGGTGCGCTCCAGTTCGCGCTCGCGCTCCCGCACCATGCGCTCGCGGCGGGTGACGGACTCCAGCCGCGCGCGCCCGTCCTCCAGCACCGCCGTCAGCTCCGCGTCCCGGTCGGCCAGCTCCTGCGCGCGCGCCTCCAGCCGTTCCAGCAGGTCGCGCGTATCGCGTTCGTGCTGCGGAATGCGCTCCTCGGCACGCAGCACGATGGCCTCGGGCATCGCCAGCCGCCGCGCGATGCTGATGCCGTAGGAGCGCCCCGGGAAGCCCTTCACCAGGCGATAGGTGGGCGCCAGCGCCACCGCGTCGAATTGCAGGGAGGCATTCACCACGCCCGGCTCATGGGCGGCCAGCTCCTTGAGTGTTCCCAGATGGGTGGTCGCGATGGTGGTGGTGCCGCGCCGCGTGAGCGTCTCCAGGATGGCCCATCCCAGCGCCGCGCCCTCCTGCGGGTCGGTGCCCGATCCCAGTTCGTCAATCAGCACCAGCGAACGATCGGTGGCGTCCCGCACGATCTCCGCCAGGTTCTTCAGGTGCGCGCTGAAGGTGGAGAGACTGGCCTCGATGGACTGTTCGTCGCCCACGTCGGCAAAGAACCCGTCCACCACCGCAATGCGCGACTCCGCGCCCGCGGGGGCCGGGATGCCCGACTGGACCAGCGCCGAGATGAGCCCCAGCGCCTTGAGCAACACCGTCTTGCCCCCCGTGTTGGGACCGGAGACCAGGAGCGTGTGCTCCTCCGGCAGCATTGCGAGGTCAAAGGGCACCACCGGAATGCCCTGCGCCAGCAGCAGCGGGTGCCGGCCGTTCTCGATGCGGAACCCATCGCCCTCGGGCGCCAGCGCGGTGCCGCCACACTCGAATTCATCGGCAAATCGCGCGCGCGCGTGCAGGGAGTCCAGCTCAGCCAGGGCGTCCAGCGACGACACCAGCGGCTCGCAGAAGGCGCGCACCCGCTCGGTGAGCTCAGCCAGGATCCGCTCGATCTCCTCGTGCTCGGCGGCCTCCAGTTCGCGCATGCGGTTGCCGAACTCGATGGCGGCGGGGGGCTCAATGAACAGTGTCCCTCCCGTGGCCGAGGCGTCGTGGACGATGCCGCCAACGGAGGCTCGCCCCTCGCGCCGCACCGGGATCACGTAGCGCCCGTTGCGGATGGTGATGGAGAGGTCGCTGGGCCGGTGGTGGGCGGCGAGCCCCGCCATCACGCGCTCCAGGATGCGGACCACCTCGCCTTCGGACTTGCGCAGTTCGCGCCGCAGCCGCTTGAGCTCCGCCGAGGCGTCGTCGCGAACGTTGCCATCGTCGTCAAAGGTGCGGGCGATGGCGTCCTCCAGCGGACGCTGGCTGAGCAGTTGGACCGCCAGCGGCTCGAGCACCGCGCGCGCCATGGCCGGCGACTGCTCATCGTACAGGGCGTCGCGGGTGAGGCGAGCCGAGCGCAACAACTGGCCGCCGGCGCGCAGCTCCTCGCCGGACCAGCGACTGCCGGCCACGCGCAATCGGGTGAGCGCGTCCGTGAGGTCGGGGACGGGCTCCGGGCTCCAGTGCGCCTCGCCGCCGCGCAGCGCGCGTACGGCCGCCACGCGCGCCTGCTCGGCGTCTATCCATTGGCGGCTGGTGCTGGGCTCCAGCGCACGCACCCGGTGGGCGCCCAGGGTGGAGACCGCGCGCCCCGCCACCTGCGCCAGCACGCGCGGGAATTCCAGGACCGCCAGGGCGTGCGCGATCACGGGCGCTACCGGCGGGGGATACAAAACCCGAATGGGCGGAGAGCATCGCCCATTCGGGTTACGGAATAACTGGCCTGGTCCACTGTCACTCCTTCGCGGCGAGTTCCTCGCGCACGATGGCATTGATCGTCCCACCCTCGGCCCTGCCCTTGAACTGCGGCATCACCTTGCCCATCACGGCGCCCACATTCGCGGCGCCACCGGCAATGGCGGCGCGCACCGCGGCGCGAATCTCGCTGGGATCCACGGCTGGTGGCAGGTACCGTTCGAGCAGGGCCACCTCCGCCGCTTCCTTGTCCGCCAGTTCCTGCCGGTTGCCCTTGGCGTACATCTCGATGGATTCGCGGCGCTTCTTGATGCCGTGCCGGATGACCTCGATCACGTCGTCGTCCGTGAGGTCGCGCTTCAACTCGATGGAGCGGTTCCGTGCGTCTGCGATGATGGTGCCCAGCAGGAGCGTCGCCGCCTTGTCGTGCGCCTTGCGCGACGCGTTGAGGTCCTGCTGGAACTGCGCCATCAGGTCGGGCATGGTCAGACGGTGCGGGTGCGACGGTTCTTGCGAATGGCCGCGTTCATCTTGCGCTTGCGGCGCTCGCTGGGCTTCTCGTAGTGACGGTGCTTGCGCAGGTCCGACAGGATGCCCGCCTTCTCGCACTTCTTCTTGAAACGCTTGAGCGCGCGCTCAAAGTTCTCATCGTCGTGGATGATGACTTCCGACAAAAGCTCTCTCCCCCCTTCGTGGCGTTGGCGACGCCGGATAAGTGTGGACAGCCCTTAAATTTAGGGCACACCATGGCCGGAAGTCAATTGAGGACGGAAAGCCGAGCCGATCTGACCGTAACCTTGACCACGACGGGAATCCACGTGGGCCTGATTCCCTGCTCCCAGCTGCTGACAAGCACGCTCGCATTGGGTCTTGCGGAAGCTGGCATGCTGGTACACGTTCTCCAATGAGGACCAGTCGAGGGGTCGGGGAACTTGACCGCGATGCCACCACACAGCAGTAAGAGACACTCACGGAACATCGGTCAGCCGGGGACATGGGACCCCGACACCGCAGTGGATGATCGAGCGATGTTCGAACGATCAGTACCGCTCTACGATGCCAGGCTTCGGGCCTATGCGAGACGATTCTCGACGGCTGCGGAGACCGAGGATGACATCGTCCAATCGACCTGGGCTGCGGCTTGGGAGAAGCGGAGTCAGTGGACTGGCCGAGGATCGTTTCTGGGCTGGCTAATCCGCATCGAAAGAACGATCGGAAGCCGCGCAAGGCACGCCCAGCGCCGGGTAGTGCATGCTGACGACCTGGATGCGGTCCCCGCCCCCCCCCCCCCGAAAATCGTCGCGCCGGCAAGGGTTGGAGGGGTTGCCACGATGCCATCGCCGACCTTGTAGTGGCATTGCCAGCACGCCAACGCAGGGTGGTGGTCTCGCGCGTGTATCTCGGGCGGAATGTAACGGAAATCGCCCAATCCATGGGCATAGCACCCGGCACGGTGAAAGCCACATTTCACCAGGCGGTGCGTCGCATGTGGCCTGAGGCGAAGCGTGCGCACTTGGAGGAATTTCTGGACGAGCAAGTGTGAAGGCGGTACGTTGACGACGTGTTGCACACCGCGATCTGAATCTTCTCCCGCAAGGAGCCCCCATGTCACCTGGAACGCTTGCCCCAACTGCCTGGGTGCATGCCTTACGAATCATCGCGGGGCTGCTTCTGGGCGGTGCCGCCGTGCTCGCCTTGTCCCCGGATGCGCGCGCTTCGCTCCCAGAGTGCTCAAGCTCGGTATGCAACGTCAATCCCGAAACGCTCGAGCTGGACTGCCGGTATCAGGCAAACACCTATTGCGGATTTACGCAAAACCCGCGCGTTGCGTGCGTCTCCATATCCCGTTGCGTGCCGCGTTGATGGCCGCCGGAGGGTTCCATCGGGCGAATTGCCCGATCGTGTCGCGGCCATCGGTCGTGGCGGAATGATGATAGACTAAACCAATCCTCGTGCAAGTGGCTCCTTACGGATACCGCCGCCCAGATCGGGCAGTGGCTACGCCATGCAGCGGTGTCGGACGCGGGGCGTTGGTTTCAATTCCGATACAGGAGGAATAGTCATGGACAAGCACACACACACAGCCATTCAAATAGCGGCGTGTTTTGTGATTGGCAGTGCTGCCGTCCTCGCGTTTTCACCATCGGCGAAGGCTGCCAGTCCTCCGTGCAATGATCAGGTGTGTACCCTGGACCTGGGGACACTCGACCTGTATTGCTCATGGCAGCCGCACACCAATTGCGACCTGAGCGGTGGCGGGAACGACATCACGTGCAAGCCGAGCAGTTGCGAGCCGCAATAGTGGATGCGATCGGTGTGGGGCCAGTACGACAGATGCGCTGGAACGGGCGCCCATGGCGTTCGCTCCAGCGGGCGCCGTGCGCCGTGGCCGCTCTCGCCGCCTGGGGTCTCGGCACGTCAGTTCTCTGGGCGCAACACCCCGTGGGCGCAGGCACCGTGACAATTGCCCTGCAGCACGTTGCTGAGGTTCCTCCGGCAGGTATCGCCTCAAGCAGCCGAAGGGATCTCGCCATCGCTGCGAATGGCACGGCGTACATTCTGGATTCGCGAGGCGACCGAGTCTTTGCATTCACCCCGGCGGGTCAACTGCGCACCACCCTCGGCCTGACCGCTTCCGGAGCGAAGACTCACGTGGCCGGTTACCTGATTGCGCCTATGGGAAATTCCGGTGTGCTCGTGTACGACACGTTCGCCGGGATGGTGCACGCATTCAGATGGTCCTCGACGGCAGCCATGACGGAACGCGGAAGTACGAACGTGGGAAGCGACATGGCCAAGGACCTCTGCGCGATCGGCGACACGGCCTACGTGCTGCAGCGTACCGGTGACCGGATGGTGCACGCCTACATGATTTCGGGGGGGAGTGTGCGCACATTTGGCCAGGCGCCGGGCAGCGACCGCTATGTGCGGGCAGCAATCGTGGATGCGGGCGGCCACCTCGCGTGCGCGCCGCACTTGGGGCTGGTTATCGTCGCCTTGCGGGCTTCCGGAACAGTGTACGCGTTCAGGCCCGACGGGACACCTGCGTGGCAGTTCAAGGTGCCGAATTTTGTCGGGCTGAGTTTCCGGACTATGCCAGACAGCAGCGTCCAGATGGCGTGGGCTGGAGGCGCAAAAGACGCCGTGGTCTCCACCTTCACGATTTCGGACAGCGTAATCGCCGTGCAGGTCAGGCGGATTGATGCGACCGGGAGCCGGCTCGAAACGCTGCTATTTAGCCCGCCCGATATGCGCGTCATCGGCCGGAGTCTGGCCGTACCGATGGCCCGTCGTGTCCAAGGCAACATGCTGATTACGGGGGAAGGCGCCCCTTCACTGCACGCCGAGACGTATCGCATTCGGCTCAGCAATGGAGGGCACTGACGTGCCTGGGCCCCCGCCAACGGGAGGACGGCTCCGCGCCGCAGCGATCGTCGGCCTTTCCATCGCGATCGGCGCCGGAGCCACGGCCTTGGTGCTCCACGTACGAAGGGCGACCCCTGCGGCGCCAGCGGCCGCGCTCCAGTACACGAAGGCCGCCAGCCCTGTAGAGTATTTCGAAGAGCAAGCTATCCTCTTCGGCTCGCCGACATGCGGATTCAGCAAAATCCATGGACTGGCCGCGGCCACCCGGCAGTTGATCGACTCCATCCGCGGAGTGGCCTTGGCGCGCGGTGACTCGTTCTCAACGGTCGGCGTGTCGCTGGAGGGTCCGGCTTCTGATGGAGAGGCGTGGCTCTATGAATTCGATAAATTCGATGAGCTGATCATCGGCCACAATTGGTTGAACTCCGCGGTTGTGGCGCACATCTGGTCGGACCCCGATGCCAAGCCGGCCATTCCCCAGCTCGTGCTGATACGTCGTCATATCCGCAACGGGCAGCGCTCCATTGCGGTCGGGCAGGACAGCGTGGTGCGTCGGTGGGTGGGGGTGGGCGAACTGGCGCCTGCGGTGGCCCGGAGCCTCCGGTACTGAAATGCCGGCTCTTAATCGCTCAACGGCGTCTACCGCCCTACTGGTCGCGTGCGCGGTCGCCATGATGGGGGTCGCGTACTACCGCGTCACGAATCGACCGCAACCTGCCAGTGCGCCATCGACGGGTACGACATTTTCCACGATTCCGGCCGGTATGCCCTCGACCAGCCGGGAGGCTCACGTGCTTGGACGTGCGGATGCCCCGATCATGATGGTTGAATTCGCCGACTTCCAGTGTCCCTTTTGTGCGCGATTCATGGGCACCCTGGATTCTTTCCTGGTCGAGCATCACGATTCCATCGCGATTCAGTATCGCTACTTTCCGCTCACAAGCATCCATCCATTCGCGTATGCCTCGGCCATGGCGGCGGCCTGCGCCGGCGCTCAAGGGCGGTTCACCCCCATGGCCCACACGCTCTTCGCCAACCAGGCGCGATTCGGAAGTACGGACTGGCAAGCATTCGCCCGCGATGCCGGCGTACGCGACACCGTGAGTTTCACGGCGTGCGTTCGCGATTCCGCATTCGCAGGCGCAATCCGACGGGACGTATCCGCCGGTCGCGCGATAGGTGTCGCCGGGACCCCCAGCCTCGTGATCGGCACGACGAAAATCGAGGGAGCGGTGTCGCTCCGCGTCCTGGACAGCATCATTGACCTAAGAAGGGGTGCGGACACCGCTGACGTAATCGCACGACATCCCATGCCCGCAGGACGCAGGGGCCCATGAGGGTCCGCATACCGGGCACAGTCCGCCGAGTCTGGCGTCGGCCAGGATTTGCCTTGCTCGCCATGGCCGTGCTCGGCACGGGCACCGGTATCGCCATTGCCACGTTTCGTGCGCTGGACCGGATGTTGCTGGCGCCCCCGCCGGGACTCACGGACGCTGCGAGCCTGGGCACGCTGGAGATCGTCCCCGCCGACGGGTCCACCCCGGTCCCGGTATTCTCTTACCTGCAGGTCAGGGAGATCGCCAAACTCGCGCCTACGATCCTTAGCGCTGCATTTCTCTATCCTGACACGGTCACCCTGCACCCCTTGCATGCCGCGGTGGCCGATTCCGTCACCGCCCGCGCTGGCTTCGTCGCGCCGGCATATTTTCGTACCGCTGGCGTGTCGTTCGAACGTGGACGGGCATTCCGCCCAGACGAGTGGGGAATCGAGGACGGCGGGCACGAGGTCGTACTTAGTGACGCGCTCTGGCGTCGGTTGGGGGGGGCCGACTCGGTGCCATTGGGCGCTACCTTTCGCGTCCGCGGTCGTGTCTTCAATCTCGTTGGAGTCACGACGCCGGGGTTCGCCGGAGCCGATCGGCGTCCCGCTGACCTCTGGTTGCCCGTGGGAGCCGCATGGCTCGACGGAACTGCCGCAGCCCCCCACGGCATACGGGATGGGTACCCATTCCGTATCCTCGTTCGCGAGCCACCCGAAAAACAGGTCGCGGCTTGGCGCTATCAACTGGGGCAGGTGCTGTTCTGGCCGGTGAATCCCGCCACAACCGCTCCGGGCGCCAGCCATGATGCGATCCGCATCATTCCCGTCACGACGCCGGCGTGGGCCAACGACGGAATGCATCTCCCGCTCGCCATGCTGTTGACGGGGGTCTGCGGGGCGATCCTCCTGATCGCCACCGCTGAGGTCGGCATCCTCCTGCTTGCCCGTGCCGCCCGTCAAGCTGACACGGTACGCCTGCAACGGGCCCTTGGCGCCACCAGGACAAACCTTTTAGCGCAGCACATCTCCGAAAGCGGCCAGGTTGTCCTCGCGGGGCTTGCTGTTGGCTTCGTCGGCTCCCATTTCCTCGCGGACATCGCCTATCGCCTGCTCGGACGGACCGGGGCCATGCCTGTCCAGCCCTCCGAGTGGAGAAGCGGCGCGATTACGTGCGCAGTGCTTGCAACTGCCGGAGTCGGCGCGATGATCCTGCCGGTCGTGTACACATGGCGCTGCACCAATGGGGAGGCCGGCGTCGCACGGCACGGACGACAGTCGGGGAACGCGCCGCGGTGGCAATTCGGACTCATCGCGCTGCAGGTCGCGCTCTCTTTAGCGCTCCTGGTTGGCGCTGGGCTGTTCGGCAAGAGCTTCAGGGCGACGCTGAGCTCGCGCATTGGCATTTCGCTGCCTGGGTTGTTGTTCGCGCCACTCCCCTCCAAGGCATCGCCGCAGACCCCACTCCCGCTACAGTCTGCCGCGGCAGTCGCCGCCAGCTTGCGTGGAGTACCTGGCGTTGAAGCGGTGGCACTCGGTTCAACCCTGCCGTTCAGCCAGTTCTCGATGATCGTCGTTGACCTTCCCCGGCGAGCGTTCGGGAATCGCCGGACCCTTACCGGCCCCTACGTCACGGCGGTGACCCCGGGTTACTTCGACGCGGTGGGCGCGACGCTGCTTGAGGGAAGGCGGTTTGCGCCGTCGGATGCGGCAGGCGCACCTCTTGTGACAATTGTGGATCTCACTTTGGCGCGCACGGTTTGGCCCGACGAGGGTGCCCTCGGCCAATGTCTTCGACTGGGGCCGCCACCGTTTCGCTGCTTTACAGTGATCGGTGTCATCGCTGACCCGCCGGGACTGGGGTTGCGGCGCCCAGTCAAGATGCAGTATTTCGTCCCGGCAAGCCAGCGTCCAGACCTCGCCCGCGATGGAATGTTCGCGTTCATTCGCATCGCTGGCGACGCTGACGCAGGCATACGCCACGTGCGCGCACGGCTGGTCCAGGCTGGCCTCGGCGGACCACACCCGGTGGTACGAACCCTGCGGAGCCTGACCGCCCGTGATACCGCGCCACTCCAGGCGGCGTGGACCATCCTTGGCGTCATCGGCCTCTTCGGGCTCCTGCTCGCCGGGACCGGCGTCTACGCCGTCTCCAGCTACTTCGTACGCGTCCGGGCACGTGAAATTGGCGTCCGGATGGCGGTGGGGGCTACTCCCTCCAGGATCATCTGGCTGGTGGTGACCCGCGCAAGCACGGCTGCCCTCGTTGGTGCCCTCGCCGGAGGCCTGTTGATTGCCGGACTGGCGCGATATGTGGGCCCCCTGCTCTTCCTCGTCTCGCCATACGATCTCGGAACATACGCGCTTGCCCTGCTTGTTTTGATCGTAGGAAGTGTCGCCGCCATAGCGATACCGGCACGAAACGCCACGCGGGTGGACGTGCGAACGATTCTTTCCGGAGACAACGGCTGGTAGTGCTGGTGCCCGCCCCCTCAGTCCGATCTGCGTCGCCAGCCGCAAACCATCCTCTTCTCTGACGATCCAAACTGGGCCACACCGACTTCATCATCACCCCGGCGGCCACGTCATGTGCCGCCCACCCAGCACATGAAGATGCAGGTGGTCCACCGTCTGCCCGCCATCGGTGTTGGTGTTCGCCACGAGGCGGTAACCCGACTCGGCCACGCCCTCGGCGCGCGCAATCTCCACGGCCATGCGAACCACATGGCCGACAAGGCCGGGATCTGCAACGTCGTTCAATGAGGCCACGTGCACCTTCGGGATCACCAGCACGTGCACCGGCGCCTTGGGATCGATGTCCCGGAACGCCAGCGCGTGCTCGTCTTCCGCGACGATGGTCGCCGGGATCTCGTGCCGCGCGATGCGGCAGAACAGGCAATCGTTCGGCACCTTCCCTCCCGGGCCGCTCACCGGCCCTGGCTTGCGCGGACAATGGCCGCGGCGGCAACGCCCGCGGTCTCAAACCGAAGTGTCGTGCTCCCGAGCGACGCCGAAAGCCACCCGGCGGCGCGCAACAGGTCCAGCTCTGCGGGCTCTATGCCACCCTCGGGCCCGACGATGACTGCGGTCTCGCGAAATGGCGCAAACGCGCCCAATGGCGCGCCCCCGGCATCCAGAACGTAACGCGCGGCGTGCCCCATGGCG
>DASSOG010000026.1:0-121050 GCA_035700805.1 Gemmatimonadaceae bacterium
GCGTCGTACTCGTTGGAATTGCGATTGGCGTTGTCGCGGCGCTCGCCATGGGCCGCCTGGTGGCGTCGTTGCTCTACGGCGTCACCCCCCACGACCCGCTGGTCCTGTCGGCCACCGCGGGCGTGCTGATCGTCGTCGCTATCGTGGCCTGCCTCGTCCCCGCCCGCCGCGCCGCCCGCGTCGATCCCATGGAGACCCTGCGAGCGGAGTGAGAAGCCCGCCCGCAGGCCGGGCCCGAAGCTAACGACCGCCGGGCGTCGGCGCTGCCGGCCCCTCGAACACTTCGCGCCAGAACTCGTCCAGCGCCAGCTCGAACGGCTCGACGCCTGGCGCCGGCCGCCATTCCAGCCGGTCTGTCAGCAACTCTGCTTGCGCCTCGCCCGGCCGCCACCGCTCGAACACACGTGCCTCGACGTTGACGATCCAGTACTCCGGCACACCACGCGCCTGGAACAACTTACGTTTGCGCCCGCGGTCCGTGCGTTCGGTGCTGGGCGACAGGACTTCCGCAACGAGCAAGGGCCGACCGGCGTGCTTCAAATCCGCCGGTGGGCGTCCGTCCACGAGCGGCACCACGAACACGTCCGGCTCCACGACGGTATCGTCGCTGAACTCCACATCGGCCGGTGCGATGATCACGTGGCCGGCGCGCTGCGCGGCCAGATACGCGCGCAATCGAACCGCCAGCGCCAGCACCGCGTCCTGGTGGCGAATGCTCGGCGACGGCGTCACAAACAACTCGCCATCAATGATCTCGTAGCGCCGCCCGTCGTCGGGCAGCGCGCGGAGGCGATCGACGGTCCAGCGGGTGTACGGTGCGGCCATACCCATAGTCTGTGCTCCTCGGCGTTCCGAACGCAACTCGGCATGTCGCAGCATGCGGCGCGCCGGCGGTCGCCCCATCATCGGTCGGCCGCCGAGGGGAGCCGATCCGCTCTGCGCCGGACGAGCCCATTCTGGCGCTGGCTGGGCAAATTGGTTAAGCATCAAGGCATGGACACAGCGAACCCGCGCAGGAACAGGGGCCGGGTCGCGCCCGGGGTGCTTCCCAGACTCGTCATCGAGCAGGTACGGCCGGCGGTCGAAGCCGGCCGATATGCGGTGAAGCGGACGGTGGGCGATACCGTCACGGTCGAAGCGACGGTGTACAAGGATGGGCACGACCCGGTCACCGGTCGCGTGCGCTACCGACCGGCCAACGAGCGCAAGTGGCGCGTGGCGCCGATGACGTACGACCGCGACTTTGATCGCTGCCGTGGTGCGTTCACCGTTGATCGTCTGGGTGGGTGGACCTTCGCCGTGGACGCCTGGACCGACCGATTCGAGGGATGGCGGGCCGACGTGCGAAAGAAGGCGGCGGCCGAAGTCGCGCTGCACCTGGACCTGCTGAATGGCGCGCTGATGGTTGATGAAGCGGTGGCGGCAGCCCGCGGACGCGACGCCCAGGCGCTCACGCGCTACGCTGCCGCGATACGCGACGACTCACGCTCCACCGACGACCGCGTGGCCGACGCCCTCAGCCCCGACCTCGACGCGCTGATGGGCCGCCACCTGCCACCCGCCGACCTGATTGCCGCCGACGGTGAGTTTCCGGTGTGGGTGGATCGCCCGCGCGCGGCGTTTGGCGCGTGGTACGAGCTGTTCCCGCGCTCGCAGGGCGCCACGCCCGGCGCCTACGGCACCCTGGCCGACACGGAACGCCAACTGCCGCGACTGGCCGACCTCGGATTCGACGTGATCTACCTGCCGCCGATCCATCCCATTGGAATCACCAATCGCAAGGGGCGTAACAACGCGCTGGTGGCCGCGCCCGATGACGTGGGCAGTCCGTGGGCCATCGGCAACGCGCATGGCGGGCACACCGCGATCGATCCAGGGCTGGGCACGCTCGACGACTTTGCGCACCTGGTGCGCGCCGCGAGGGCGCTGGACCTGGAGATCGCGCTGGACTACGCGTTGCAGTGCTCGCCCGACCATCCCTGGGTGCGTGACCATCCGGACTGGTTCTTCATCCAGCCCGATGGGTCGATCAAGCACGCCGAGAACCCGCCCAAGACATACGAAGACATTTATCCGCCGAACTTCTGGTGCGACGACCGCGCCGGGTTGTGGAACGCCTGTCGCGACATCCTGAAATTCTGGATCGACCATGGCGTGCGCATCTTCCGCGTGGACAATCCACACACCAAGCCATACGCATTCTGGGCGTGGGTGATCGCGGAGATTCACCGCGACCACCCGGACGTGATCTTCCTGGCTGAAGCGTTCACTCGGCCCGCCCGGATGAAGGGATTGGCCAGGCTCGGCTTCACCCAGTCGTATACGTACTTCACGTGGCGCAACAGCGCACAGGAACTCTCCGAGTACGTGAATGAGCTGGCGCACGGCGAGATGGCCGAGTACTACCGGCCCAACTTCTTCACGAACACGCCCGACATCCTGCACGAGTACCTGCAGGACGGCGGACGCGCGGCGTTCCGGGTGCGCCTGCTGCTGGCGGCCACGCTGTCGCCCGTGTATGGCATCTACTCGGGTTTCGAGCTCTGCGAGAACACGCCGCGTGAACCGGGCAGCGAGGAATACCTGCATTCCGAGAAGTACGAGATCCGGCAGCGCCAGTGGGACGCGCCGGGCAACCTCAACGACGATCTCCGGCGCATCAACGGCATCCGACGTGAGCAGCCGGCGCTGCAATTGCTGTCGAACGTCAGGTTTCACCACACCGAAGACGGCGCCGTGCTATTTTTTCATAAGCAGGCGCCCGGCCACGACCTGCTCATCGTGGTGAATCTCGATCCGCACGCGGTGCACGAGACCATGGTGCATGTTCCGGTGCACGACCTGGGGCTCGACGACAGCCAGCCGTACGACGTGGAAGACCTGCTCACCGGCAAGCGGTACACCTGGCATGGCAGCCGCAACTACGTGCGGCTTGATCCCGCCGTGCAACCCGGGCACCTGTTCCGCGTCCTTCCCCATCAGGAACACGCCAGATGAATCGCGATCCGCAGTGGTACAAGGATGCCATCATCTACCAGGTGCACGTGCGCGCCTACAAGGACAGCGACGGCAACGGCGTGGGTGACTTCAAGGGACTCACCCAGCAGCTGGACTACGTGCGCGACCTGGGCGTGACGGCGCTGTGGCTGCAGCCGTTCTATCCCTCGCCCCTTCGCGACGACGGCTACGACATTGCCGATTACACCGCGGTGCACCCGATCTACGGCACGCTTGGCGACTTCAAGGTCTTCCTGCGCGAAGCGCACCGGCGCGACCTCCGGGTGATCACCGAGCTGGTGCTCAACCATACATCGGACGCGCATGAGTGGTTTCAGCGAGCCCGCCACGCCAAGCCAGGCAGCAAGGAGCGGGACTTTTATGTGTGGAGTGATACGGCGGAGGAGTATGCCGAGGCGCGCGTCATCTTCAAGGATTTCGAACGGTCCAACTGGACCTGGGATCCGGTGGCGGGCGCCTACTACTGGCACCGATTCTACGCGCACCAGCCCGACCTGAACTTCCGCAACCCGGCAGTGCAGCGGGCGCTGTTCGACGTGCTCGACTTCTGGCTGGAGATGGGCGTGGACGGGCTCCGGCTGGACGCGGTCCCGTACCTGTACGAGCAGGAGGGCACCACGTGCGAGAACCTGCCCGAGACCCACGCGTTCCTGCGCGAGCTGCGGCGCCACGTGGACACCCACTTCAAGGACCGGATGCTGCTGGCCGAGGCCAACCAGTGGCCCGAGGACGCGGTGGCGTACTTTGGCGACAGCGATGAGTGCCACATGGCGTTCCATTTTCCGGTGATGCCGCGGCTGTTCATGGCGCTGCACATGGAAGACCGGTTCCCCGTGGTGGACATCATGCAGCAGACACCGAGCCCGCCCGAGGGCGGGCAGTGGGCGCTGTTCCTTCGCAACCACGACGAGCTGACGCTCGAGATGGTGACCGACGAAGATCGCGACTATATGTACCGTGCCTACGCGCAGGATCCACGGATGCGGCTCAATGTCGGCATCCGGCGGCGCCTGGCCCCACTGCTGGGCCATGAGCGCAAGCGTATCGAGTTGATGAACGCCCTGCTTTTCTCCCTGCCTGGCACGCCGATCATCTATTACGGTGATGAGATCGGGATGGGCGACAATATCTACCTGGGAGACCGCAACGGTGTGCGCACGCCAATGCAGTGGAGCGCCGATCGCAATGCCGGGTTCTCGCGCGCCAACCCGCAGCGACTGTACTCCCCGGTCATCATCGACCCCGAGTACCATTACGAAGCATGGAATGTCGAAGCCCAGCAGGCAAATCCGCACTCCGAACTGTGGTGGATGAAGCGGCTCATCGCGCTGCGCAAGCAGCTCAAGGGCTTTGGGCGTGGATCGATCGACTTCCTGCAGCCTGACAATCGCCGAGTCCTGGTATTCCTGCGCCGGCACGAAGATCAGATCGTGCTGGTGGTGGCCAACCTGTCGCGGTACGTGCAGGCCGTGGAGCTCGACCTGGCGGAATTCAACGGCCTGGTGCCGGTGGAGGCGTTCGGGCGCACCGCGTTCCCGCCCATCGGAGACCTGCCGTACTTCCTGACCATCGGGCCGCACGGATTCTACTGGTTCCTGCTCACGCCGCGCCGCGTGGCGCTGCCCGAGCGCACGCATCCGTTCATCGAGGTGGCGGGCACCTGGCGGGCGCTGTTGCAGGAGGACACGGTGGAAGTGCTGGAGCAGCTGCTCCCGGACTACCTGGCGGAACGCCGGTGGTTTGGAAGCAAGTCGCGCACGATGAAGGGACTGGAGGTCATCGAGCAGATCCCGTTTACGTATGCTGACCAGACCGCGGTGATCACGATTGTCGAATGCACGTACACCGAGGGCGAGACGGACCGCTACTTGCTGCCGCTGGCGTTTGCCACCGAGGGCTTGCGCCACAGCATTGCCGAAGTGTCGCCGCACGCCGTGATCGCCGAGTTGCGGACGACGGCCGGCGAGGACGAGACCAGCGACGGCATCCTGTTCGACGCCGTGGCCGACGACCGGTTCTCCGGAGCACTGCTCGCCTTTGCCGGCGATCGGCGCACGCGGAAGGGCCGGCACGGCACGCTCAGCGCCTCGCGCACCCGGAACTTCAAGGCGCTCGTCGCGTCCGACGTGGCGCTCACCCCGCAACCCGTGCGCCGCGAGCAGAGCAATACGTCGATCGTGTTCGGCGACCGCCTGATGCTCAAGCTGTTCCGGCGGGTGGATGAGGGCATCAACCCGGACGTCGAGGTGGAGCGATTCCTCACGGAACAGGCGAAGTTTCCGCACACGCCGGACGTGGCGGCGGTGCTGGAGTACCAGCGGCCAAAGCAGGAGACCATGATCATTGGCTTCCTGCAACAGCTCGTACCCAACGAGGGTGATGCCTGGACCTATACGATAGACGCGATCGGCCAGTACCTGGAGCAGATCGTCACGCATCCCGATCGCGCGTCGCTGGCGCCGGAGCCGCGCCGGCATCCGCTGGAACTACGGGGCCTCGCGCCGCCGGCGCCGCTCGACGCGCTCCTGCACCAGTTTCCCCAGCGCGCTCGGCTCCTGGGACGGCGGACCGCGGAGATGCACATCGCGCTGGCCAGCCGTCCCGACAACCGCGACTTCGCGCCGGAAGCGTTCACCACCTACTATCAGCGCGAGCTTTACCAGGGCGCGCGCTCGCTGGCACGCCAGGCGCTCGCGCGCCTGCGCAAGCATGCCCGCGACGTCACCGACGAGGACGACCGCGCCCGCGTGCGCGAGCTCATTCGCTCGGAGGACGACCTGCTGGCCCGCTTCCGGCGCATCGTGGATCACAAGCTGACGGGGCGACGCATTCGCTGCCACGGCGACTATCACCTGGCGCAGGTGCTGTACACGGGGCGCGACTTTGTGATCATCGACTTTGAGGGCGAGCCCGCCCGGCCGATGAGCGAACGCCGGTACAAGCGTTCGCCGCTGCGCGATGTCGCGGGCATGCTGCGCTCCTTTGACTACGCGGCGTCGTACGCCCTGCGGAGTGGACGCGTGCGCACCGAGGATATCCCGCTGCTCCGGCCGGCCGCCGACCTGTGGGTGCGGTGGGTGCAGGCCGCGTTCCTGGATGAGTATCTCACCACCATCGCCCCCGCCAACCTGCTGCCGCGCACCAACCACGACCAGCGCCTGATGCTCGACTTCCTGCTGCTGGAAAAGGCGGTATATGAACTGGGATATGAATTGAACAACCGGCCAGGATGGGTGCACGTCCCGATTGACGGGATCCTGCGACTGCTCGCCAGCGACGAACCGGACGCATGAACGTACTTCCGACGAGAGGTGGGGCATGATTCGCGTCTGGCCTGGCGACCCCCATCCCTTTGGCGCGACCTGGGACGGGCGCGGCGTGAACGTCGCCGTGTTCGCGGAGAACGCCGACCGGGTGGAGCTGTGCCTGTTCGATTCCCCGGACGCGGCCACGGAGACGGTGCGGGTCGCCCTGCCGGAACAGACGAACAATGTCTGGCACGGATATTTCCCTGACCTGCGCCCCGGCCAGCTCTACGGCTTTCGTGTCCACGGGCCGTACGATCCCGCGAACGGAAATCGGTTCAACGCCGCCAAGTTGCTGTTCGACCCCTACGCGCGCGCCATCAGCGGCCAGGTGCACTGGGATGAGTCGCTGTTTGGATATCAGGTGGGCTCGGAGGGGCGGGACCTCACGATCGACACCCGCAACAGTGCCGGGCACCTGCCCAAGTGCGTCGTCGTGGAGACGGCGTTCTCGTGGGGCAACGATCGACCGCCGCGCACGCCGTGGAACCGCACGGTCATCTATGAGTGCCACGTCAAGGGAATGACGGCGCGCCATCCGGCTATCGATCCCGCAATCCGTGGCACCTACAGCGCGCTTGTCTCCGAACCGATTGTCGATCACCTGCTCGCGCTTGGGATCACCGCGGTGGAGCTGATGCCCGTACACCACGCCATCACCGAGGAACAGCTGGCCGTCCGGGGGCTGGTTGACTACTGGGGGTACAACACCATCGGCTTCTTTGCGCCGGACTCGCGCTACGCAACCGGCGCGCTGGGACAGCAGGTCACCGAGTTCAAGACGATGGTGAAGACCCTGCACGCGGTGGGCCTCGAGGTGATTCTCGATGTGGTATACAACCACACCGCCGAGGGGAATGAACTCGGGCCCACCGTGGCCTTCCGCGGCATTGACAACAAGGCGTATTACCGCCTGAACCCCGAACAGCAGCGCTACTATATCGATTTCACCGGGTGCGGCAACAGCTTGAACACGCTCAATGCGCGCGCCATGCAGTTGATGATGGACAGCCTGCGATACTGGGTGCAGGAGATGCACGTGGACGGGTTCCGCTTTGACCTGGCGCCCGCGCTCGCCCGGTCGCTGCACGCCGTGGACCGCCTGGCCTGGTTCTTTGACATCATGACGCAGGATCCGGTCCTGTCGCGCGTCAAGCTGATCGCCGAACCGTGGGACGTGGGAGAGGGCGGCTATCAGGTGGGCAACTTCCCCACCGGCTGGACCGAGTGGAACGGCCGCTACCGCGACACCGTGCGGCGGTTCTGGCGGGGTGACCCCGGCCAACTCCCCGACCTGGCGTATCGCCTGTCTGGCAGCAGCGACCTCTACGGATCGAGCGGCCGGGATCCACACGCGAGCATCAACTTCGTCACCTGCCACGACGGATTCACCCTGCACGACCTGGTGTCCTATGAGCAGAAGCACAACGAGGCAAACGGCGAGGACAATCGCGACGGTACCAACGACAACCTGAGCCGCAACT
This sequence comes from Gemmatimonadaceae bacterium, assembly GCA_035700805.1. Lineage (GTDB taxonomy): Bacteria > Gemmatimonadota > Gemmatimonadetes > Gemmatimonadales > Gemmatimonadaceae > JAGWRI01. Next base: position 7,808 of record DASSOG010000026.1, read on the forward strand.
GGGGCGTCGAGGGCCCGACCCAGGTGCCGGAGATCCTCAACGCCCGCCAACGGGTGATGCGCAATTTCCTGGCGACCATCGCGTTCTCGCAGGGCGTGCCGATGCTGTCACACGGCGACGAGATCGGCCGGACGCAGCATGGGAACAACAACGTCTACTGCCAGGATAATGAGATGTCGTGGATGGACTGGGAGCTGGACGATTCAGCACGCGCGATGTTGAAGTTCACCCGTGAGGTAATCGCCATTCGCCAGGCCAATCCGGTGCTCCAGCGACGCAGCTTCCTCCGTGGCACCGTCGATGGTCGCACCGACGTGACCTGGCTGCGCCCGGATGGCCAGGAAATGCAGCACGACGACTGGACATCCACCGCCCGACGCGTCCTCGGCATGCTCCTGCACGGCGAGGCCGCGGATGCGGTGGATGACCGCGGGCACCGCATTGACGGTGACACCCTCCTGCTGCTGGTGAACGGTGGGCCCAAGTCACGGCGGTTCTCGCTGCCGGTATTGGGACGCGGACTCTGGCGCGAGCTGGTCAACACGGCCCAGCCTGGGCACCGCCGAATTGGGGAAGGCGTCTTGCTCGCACGTCACTCCCTGATCCTGCTCAGTCACCGGATTCCGCTGAATCACCCCGTATGACCGATCATACCCGCACCATCGGCGACGTTGACCTCTATCTCTTCAACGAGGGCACGCACCACCGACTCTGGGACTTGCTCGGTGCGCACCCACGCACCATTGACGGCGTGCGGGGCACCGCGTTCGCGGTCTGGGCGCCCAATGCGGATCGCGTCAGCGTGGTGGGCGATTTCTGTGCCTGGGACGGCGATCGCCACGTCATGCATCCCGTCCAGTCGTCGGGGCTTCACGAGTTGTTCATCCCGGGCGTCGAGCCAGGCGCGCTGTACAAATACGAGATCCGTACTCAACAGGGGCACCTGCTGCTCAAGACGGATCCGATGGCGCAGTCCATGGAACTCGCGCCGGGCACGGCGGCCCGCGTGTACGAGTCGGCCTTTACCTGGAATGACGCCGCGTGGCTGAGCGCCCGCCGGAAGACGCCGCACGCGCGTCGGCCGATCCATACATACGAGGTGCACCTCGGCTCGTGGCAGCGGGTGCCGGAGGACGGCAACCGCTGGCTGACGTATCGCGAGCTCGCGCCGCGACTCGTGGCGCACGCCAGGCACTTCGGGTTCACGCACCTGGAACTGATGCCGATTGCCGAGCACCCGTTCACCGGTTCGTGGGGCTACCAGGTGACCGGCTACTACGCCCCCACCGCGCGGTACGGCACGCCCGACGACTTCCGCTTTTTTGTGGACTACTGTCACCAGCACGGCATCGGCGTCATCATCGACTGGGTACCCGCGCACTTTCCCAAGGATGCGTTCGCGCTGGCGCACTTTGACGGTACGGCACTGTACGAGCACGAGGATCCCAGGCTCGGCGAACATCCCGACTGGGGCACGCTGGTGTTCAACTTTGGCCGATACGAGGTGCGGAACTTCCTGGTTGCCAACGCGCTGTACTGGCTGGACGAGTTCCACGTGGACGGGCTGCGCGTCGATGCCGTTGCGTCGATGCTCTACCTGGACTACAGCCGCAAGGCCGGTGAGTGGTTGCCCAACGTGTACGGCGGCCGTGAGAACCTCGGTGCCGTGGATTTCCTGCGTACCGTGAATGACGCCGTGCATGCGATATACCCGGGCTGTCTCACCATCGCCGAGGAGAGCACGGCGTGGCCGGGCGTGACGCGCCGCACGGCCGAGGGCGGGCTGGGTTTCAGCTTCAAGTGGAACATGGGCTGGATGCACGACACGCTTGAGTACATGCGGCAGGATCCGATCCACCGCCGCTACCATCAGGACGAACTCAGCTTCGCGATGGTGTACGAGTATTCCGAACGGTTCGTGATGCCGCTGTCGCACGACGAAGTGGTGCACGGCAAGGGTTCCTTGTACAACAAGATGCCCGGCGATCGCTGGCAGAAGCTGGCCAACCTGCGGTTGCTGCTGGCCTATCAGTGTGCGCGTCCGGGCAAGCAGTTGGTGTTCATGGGCACCGAGCTGGCGCAGGAGCGCGAGTGGAATCACGACACCAGCCTGGACTGGCACCTGGCCGGCGAACCGGACCGTGCCGCGTTCGGCCGGTTTGTGGCAGCGCTCGGGCATCTGTACGTCGAGACGCCGGCGCTCTGGGAGCGCGATCCGGACCCTGAGGGATTCGCGTGGATCGACGCGGCCGACCGCGAGAATTCCGTGTTCGCGTTTGTCCGCCGGACCGACGACGACCACCGCATCGTGGTGCTCAATTGCACGCCGGTTCCGCGACACGATTATCGCATTGGCGCGCCGGCGGCTGGCCGGTATCGCGTGGAGATGAATACCGACGCCCGGGAATTCGGCGGCAGCGGCGCGGGGTCGTTCGGGACGGTCGAAACCGAAGCTGCCGGGTGCCATGGCCATCCCCAATCCCTGCGCCTGGTGCTGCCTCCGCTGGGCGTACTGATCCTGGCGCCGGAGCAGTAAGCCGCACAGCGCGGGCGCGTCCCTGCCAGGTCACTGCCAGCCGAAGCGGCGAATGTAGTACCGCTTCATCAGTGAGGTCAGCAGGACGTAGCCCAGCAGGATCCCGGCGAGCCACACGAAGTAGGGCGAGGGCAGCGGCTGCAGCCTGAAGTAGCCGGCCATCGGCCCCATCGGCAGGAACACGCCGATGGCCATGATCAGCACGGTCATGACGAGCAGCGGCCAGGCGGCGCGGCTCTCAATGAAGGGAATCCTGGGCGTGCGGATCATGTGCACGATCAGTGTCTGCGTCAGCAGCCCCACGACGAACCAGCCCGACTGGAACAGCGCCTGGTCATCAACGGTGTTGGCCTTGAACACATACCACATCACGATGAACGTGACGATGTCGAAAATCGAGCTGAGCGGCCCGAAGAAGATCATGAAGCGGCCGAGTCCCTTCGGGTTCCAGGTGAGTGGCTGGTTGACGAGCTCCGCATCCACGTGGTCGAGCGGAATGACAACCTGGGAGACATCGTAGAGCAGGTTCTGCACCAGCAGCTGCAGCGGCAGCATGGGCAGGAAGGGGAGGAACACGCTCGCGACCAGCACCGAGAAGACGTTGCCGAAGTTGGAGCTGGCGGCCATGCGGATGTATTTCAGCATGTTGCTGAAGGATTTGCGGCCCTCGATCACGCCTTCCTCCAGCACCATCAGGCTGCGGTCAAGGAGGATGATGTCGGCCGCCTCCTTGGCGATGTCCACCGCGTTGTTGACTGAAATGCCGATGTCGGCGGCCCGCAGCGCCGGCGCGTCGTTGATGCCATCGCCCATGAAGCCGACGACGTGACCGTTGCCACGCAGGCTGATCACGATGCGCTCCTTGTTGAGCGGCGAGAGCTTGGCAAAGATCGTATGGCGCTCGACCGCGTCAGCGAGCTCCCGGTCGTCCATGGCATCGACCTGCGCGCCGAGCAGCAGGCCCTCGACCTCGAGCCCGACCTGGCGGCAGATCTCCACCGTGACCAGTTCATTGTCGCCGGTCAGCACCTTGACCGTGACGCCGTGCGCCGCGAGCGCGGCGAGCCCTGGCGCGGCCGATTCCTTGGGCGGATCCAGGAAGGCGATGTAGCCGACCAGGGTCAGGTCGGACTCGTCCGCCCTCGAATACACGCGCTGGTCCGGCGGGAGCTCCTTGACGGCGACCGCCACCACCCGCAGACCCTCGCCATTCAACCGCCCGGTGACCTGCTGCAGGCGGACCCGGGCGCTGGCGTCGAGCGGGTGGAGCTTGCCATCGTATCTAACCGACGTACAGACGTCGAGCACTTCCTCGACGGCTCCCTTGCAGATCAGTTCATGGTGGTGCTCGCGCTCGGACACCACGACCGACATGCGGCGGCGCTCGAAGTCGAAGGGGATCTCGTCGATCTTCCGGTAGTTCTGGGCCAGCTTCATCTCGGTGTTCAGCTCGACGTGCTCAAGCACGGCACGATCCAGCAGGTTCTTCAGGCCGGTCTGGTAGTGGCTGTTGAGATAGGCGAAGCCCAGCACTTCGTCCGATTCCCGGCCCAGCACGTCGGTGTGGCGGGCGAGGGCAATCTTGTCCTGCGTCAGCGTGCCGGTCTTGTCGGTACACAGCAGGTTCATGGCGCCAAAGCTCTGGATTGCGTCGAGCCGCTTGACGATCACGTTCTGGCGCGACAGCACGACCGCGCCGCGGGCCAGCGTGGAGGTGACGATCATCGGCAGCATCTCGGGCGTCAGTCCGACCGCCACCGACAGGGCGAACAGGAATGCCTCGGTCCAGTCGCCCTTGGTGAATCCGTTGATCAGCAGGACCAGCGGCACCATCACCAGGACGAACCGGATCAGCAGCCAGCTCACCCGGTTGACGCCGCGCTGGAACTCGTTGGTTTCGGCCGCGTCGCTGGTGCGCGTCACGCGGGTGGCCAGCGTGCCAAAGTACGTGCTGTTGCCGGTGGACAGCACGACCGCGCTGGCGGCCCCCGAGATGACGTTGGTGCCCATGAATACGAGATTAGCCATATCCAGCGCGGAGCGGGATTCGGATCGCGCCGCGGCAAATTTCTCCACCGGCAGCGACTCGCCAGTCATCGCGGACTGCCCGACAAACAGGTCGGTGGCGGTCATGATGCGGCAGTCCGCCGGAATCATGTCGCCGGCGGACAGCACCACGATGTCGCCGGGCACCAGGTGCTTGATCGGGACTTCGACCGGACTCGGGGGCATCGGTCCGGACTCGGCCCCGCTCCCGGGGGCGACTTCCTCGGCACGCCGCCTCACGCTGGCGGTGTTGGTGACCTGTTCCCTGAGCGCGAGCGCGGCGCGGCTGGAACGCCGCTCCTGGACAAAGCGCATCAGCGTGGCCACGAGCACCATGATCACGATCACGACCGCCGCCTGCCGGTCGTCGGTGAAGTAGGACACCAGCGCGAGCAGGGTCAGCAGCAGGTTGAACGGATTGTTATAGCTCAACCAGAGGTGCCGCCACCAAGGCACGGGCCGTTCGTGCTCGACTTCGTTGAGGCCGTGCTGTTCGCGCAGCAGCTCGGCCTCCGCCTCGCTGAGGCCCTGCGGCGACGTACCGAGCCGCGTGAGCAGCTCCGCCAGGTCGCCGGTTGCCTGCTCGACCAGCGCGCGATTCAGCGTACTGGAAGGCCGGTCGGTCCGCTGGTCCCGTGGCAGCGAATCGAGGATGATCCCGCGGCGGATCAGGCTGCTGCTTCGTCGCGCGGCCATGAATCGGCCGAAGTAGTGGCGGAGGAAGTTCATGCGGCGGGGCCGGGCGTCACGTGGAGGCATAAATCGTTGCAGGGTGGTTCCCGTGATCGGGCGGCCGCCGTTGAGGGTGCCTGGGTCAGTGGATCAGGGCGGATCCAGCCTGGTGCGAACGCTCAGCGGCGGCGCGCCGACAAGCTCAAACGTGGCGGAGGCGAGCTGGACTTGGCCGCCGGAGGCGTCCACGGCATCCATGATTCCGTTGAACAGCGCGTCCTTCACGCTGCGCCGCCGCCGGTAATCCACCACGTAGCGCAGGGTGTACTGCAGCCAGTTGTCGGTGGCCACGAGGGAAATGATCGGTGCCACGGCGGCGTTCTCAATTCGATATTTCTGTACCATGCCGACCCACGCCGCGGCCGCCGTAGTCGTGTATTCGCCCACCACACGGTCCGCCACCGACTGGATGATGGCCCGGGCCCGGGCCCGGTCGCTGCCGAAACGGACTGGCAGGCGAATTTCATCCCAGAGAAAGGGAAAGTCGCCGGAATAGTTGAAGACGGGCGACTTGAAGACAAAGCTGTTGGCCACGCGCACAATCCGGCCGTTGTAAAGGTCGCCGTCCACCCATTCGCCCAGCTCCATCAGCGTTGTCCGAAGCACGCCGATGTCAATGACGTCGCCCTTGATGCCGCCGAGCTGCACGCGGTCCCCGGGCTGGTAAAAATTGGAGAAGGTGAGGGCAAGCCACCCCGCAATGCTGGCAATCACTTCCTGCAATGCAAAGGCGATGCCGGCGCCGGCCACACCGAACGCGACCGTAAGCCCGCCCAGCTTGTCGCTGAACAGCGCGGCCAGGAACAGGAACGTCACCACGTAGCCGCCGAACGCGACCGCCTTGCGGACGCGGTAACGGGTGTCGCCGGCATCGATCCGGGACACGAGCGCGCGCTGCGCGGCGCGGACCAGCACCATGATCACCAGCAGGCCGAAGACGCTCGCCACCAGACGGCCGATGTTGGCGTCGAAGAGCCATGCCGTCAACTGGGCTTGCATGCCGGTCATCACCCCAATCTGCCCGCTCCCGGCCCGGAGGGGAAGTCAGGTCGTATGTTTCAGTCGCCCCTTCACGCCCGTGCAAACCCCGAGGCCAGCACCCATGAGCATTGAACCGTTCCGCATGGAGCGCATGCAGTCCACGTGGGAGAACATCGTCGATTACGATATGAGCGAGTCCGGCATTCGCGCGGTGACGCTGCGGGAGATGGCAGCACTCGGCTTCGACCTCGAGGAGATGCTCGACACGCCGCTGGGCTACAGCCAGTCGAACGGCACGGTTGCCTTGCGAGAGCGGCTGGCCGCGCTATATCCGGGCGCCACGGTGGACCATATCGAGGTCACCAACGGCACCTCCGAGGCCAACTACCTCCTCGCGCTGAGTCAGTTGCGGGCCGGCGACCACCTTGCCATGGAGATCCCGAATTACATGCAGCTCTGGGGCGTGCCACGCAGCGTCGGTGCCGACGTGGATGTCTTTCACCTGCGCCCGCATGACGGCGCGCGCTGGCAGGTAGACTGGGATGAGTTCGAGCGCGCGGTGACCCCCGCCACGAAACTCGTGTACGTGACAAACCCCAACAATCCCACCGGCTCCGTGCTTGACGCGACCGCGATGCGCCGCATCGTGGATCGCTGTGAGGAGACCGGCGCCTACCTGGTTGCCGATGAGGTCTATCAGGGCGCGGAACTCTCGGGTCCCATCACGCCAAGCTTCTGGGGTATGAGCGATCGCGTAATCGTGACGAGCGGATTGTCCAAGGCGTACGGAATCCCCGGTGTCCGGATTGGCTGGATCGTCGCCCCGCCGGCGGTAGTAGCCGAGTGCTGGGGCCAGCACGACTATCTCACGATCGGGCCGAGCAAGCTCTCGGATGCGGTTGCCCGCACGGCGGTGGAGCCGCGCGTGCGCGAACATCTCTACGGCCGCACCCGCGCCATCCTGAACGAGAATCAGCCGGTGATGGATGCATGGGTGGCCTCCTTCCAGGGCTTTCTCTCGTTCATCCGCCCCACGGCGGCCGCGATGTCCTTTATCCGCTACTCGGCGGACCAGGCAAGCGAGGCGTTCGCGGACTGGCTGCGCGCGAACCAGGCCACCCTGGTGGTACCCGGGAGCCACCTTGGCATGGAGGGTCACCTGCGCATCTGGACCGGCGGCCGGCCGGACTACCTGCGGGAGGGGCTGCGCCGCATTGGCGTGGGACTGAAGGCCCTGCGCGACGGCGAGCTGGCCGCCACCAGTGCCTGAGGCAATGCCGTCCTTTCATTATACCGACCCTCATATTGTCCATCTGGATGCGATCAAGCGCGCCGTGGATGTCCCGCGCCTGATTGATGAACTCGCCGAGGGGTTTGTCGCGTATTCCTCGGGGCGAGCGGTGGTCCCACCGGTGGCGCACCTGGGCTTTGACGAACCGCGTGGGGATGTGCACATCAAGTACGGGTACCTGCAGGACGACGACGTCTTCGTCATCAAGGTTGCTGGTGGCTTTGACGGCAACGCCGCGCTGGGATTGCCGCCTGGCGATGGACTGATGCTGGTGTTCGACCGGCGGACGGGAATGGTGAAGGCCATCCTGCTGGATCACGGCTACCTCACCGACTTGAGGACCGCCGCCGCCGGCGCCGTAGTCGCGCGCGCGCTGGCGCCGCGCGCGGTGCGCCGCATAGGAATCATCGGGACCGGCGTCCAGGGCCACCTGCAGCTCGACCTGCTGCGCGGCGTCACCGACTGCCGGAGCGCCATGGTGTACGGGCGTGACGAGCGTCGCGCCGCCCGATACGTGCGTGACATGGCGGAGCTCGGTTTCGACGTGACCATCGCGGCCGATGCCGATTCGCTGGCTGCCGAGTGCGACCTCATCGTCACGACCACCACGGCCCGGGCGCCGCTCTTTCGTGCCGAAAGCGTGAAAGCGGGTACGCACGTCTCCGCCTTCGGGGCCGACTCCCCGGGCAAGCAGGAGCTCGACCCGGTGCTGATGGGGAGGGCGGACGTCGTGGTGGTGGACAGCCTCTCGCAGGCCTCACATCACGGCGACCTGGTGCACGCACTCCAGGCGGGTCTCGTGACCGCGGGGAGTGTTCGCGAGCTCGGGGATGTCATCCGCGATCCGTCGCTTGGCCGGACCGCGGATGACCAGGTGACGGTGTGCGACCTGACCGGCGTCGCGGTTCAGGATATTGTCGTGGCCAGGCATGTGCTGACCCAAATTTCCTGAGCGCTCGGCGGGATTGGGATTCCGCCCGCCGCCGGAACCCCTTATTCCCCCAGGTCGAACTTGATGCCCTGCGCCAGCGGGAGTTCGCTGGACCAGTTGATGGTGTTGGTCTGGCGGCGCATGTACTGTTTCCAGGAATCGGAGCCGGATTCACGTCCGCCGCCGGTTTCCTTCTCGCCGCCAAAGGCGCCACCGATCTCGGCGCCCGAGGTGCCGATGTTGACGTTGGCGATGCCGCAATCGCTGCCGGTGGCCGACAGGAAACGCTCGGCGTGGCGCAGGTTCATCGTGAAGATGGCCGACGACAATCCCTGCGTGACGCCGTTATGTATGGCGATTGCCTCATCAAGGGTCTTGTAAGGAATGACGTACAGGATTGGCCCGAACGTTTCCTCAGTGACAATCGCGCTCTGCTTCTTCATGCGGATGATGGTGGGCTCAACGAAATAGCCGGGACGGTCGAGCACCTTGTTGCCGCAGAGCACCTCGCCGCCGTCCTTGCGCGCCTGCGCGATCGCGGCGCTGTAGCGGGTGACGGCGTGCTCGTCGCAAAGTGGACCCATCAGGACGCCGGCATCGAGCGGGTCGCCAATCTTCACCTGCTTGTACGCGTGCACGAGCTTGTCGGTGAGATCGGCCACGATGGACTCGTGCACGATCAGGCGCCGTGTTGAGGTGCAGCGCTGGCCGGCGGTGCCGACCGCGCCGAACACGATGGCCGGGACGGCGAGCTTGAGGTCCGCCGTCTCGTCCACGATGATCGCGTTGTTGCCGCCAAGCTCGAGCAGCGTGCGGCCCATGCGCCTGGCGACAATTTCGCCCGCCATGTGCCCGATGCGGCAGGAGCCGGTGAAGGAGAGCAGCCGCGTGCGCGGATCGGCATATAACTTCTGTGCAAGTTCGTTGCCGCCCTCGGAGAAGAACGAGAGAATCGGCGGGAAATCGTGCGCTTCCAGCGTGCGGTTGACGAGCTTCTGCACCGCGATGGCGCACAGCGCACCCTTGGGCGAAGGCTTCCACACGGTCGCATTGCCGCAGATGGTGGAGAGCATCGCGTTCCAGGCCCAGACCGCGACGGGGAAGTTGAACGCGGTGGCGACGCCCACGACGCCGTAGGGATGCCACTGCTCGTACATGCGGTGGCCCGGGCGCTCCGAGTGCATGGTCTGGCCGTAGAGCATGCGCGACTGGCCGAGCGCGAGGTCGGCGATGTCAATCATTTCCTGCACTTCGCCATCGCCCTCGGGCTTGATCTTGCCCATTTCGAGCGAGACCAGGCTGCCGAGTGCGTCCTTGTGTTCGCGCAGGGTGTTTCCGATCAGGCGCACGACCTCGCCGCGTCGGGGCGCGGGCACCTCGCGCCAGGCGCGGAAGGCGTCCTCGGCGTCGCGCATGAGCTGGTCGTATTCGTCGGCGGACGCGCCACGGATTTCCGCGATCGGCTTGCCGGTGGCCGGATTCATCGAGGCAAAGGTCTTGCCCTTGCCGCCCCAGCCGAGCGTGGGACTCCACACGCCGGGGTTTACGGCTTCCAGGTCCAGGTTCTTGAGAATCTTGGCGACGTCGGCTGGCATGAAAATCTCCGTGAATGCTGATGCACGTGGCGGCCATGACTGGGGCAGGCCGCCGCGGCACAAAAATCGTTGAGCAGGATGAGCTTCGAGTAGTTTACTCGCCTGGCAGGACTTCCTGCTACATGCCGGCCAGACTTGAAGGGGTCCCGGGCCGGGCAGCCGAGCGCCGGTGAGCGCGGCGCGGACGCTGAGGCAGCCAGGGCTCAAGGGCCTGTTCCGCCAGTGCCGGCCATTCGCGGTTCGCCTTCGGGTTGGCCGGGCTCGGGTGCAGCAGGTAGCGCACGTCCGCGTCGGCGCCGAGCACTTCGGTGGCCCGCTGCTGGGCATACCGCCCGATCCCGACCACCGCGGTGGGCGCCAGCGCGCGGACGACGTCCGCCAGCGCACGGTCGCAGAGCGCCGTCAATGCGTCACGCTCATGCCGGTTCAGGTGCTCCGGCGTGAGATTGCGTCCGTCCTTGATGAAGAGCAGCGGGCAGTAATTCCATACGAAGAAGCGTGCAAAGAACTCGTCCGGCGATCCGAGCCGCTCACTGGCCCACCGCCAGAGTCGTGAGCCGCTGCCTTCGTTTCGCGCGCATGCCATGCCGAGGATGGGGTACTTGGGATGCTGCGTTGGCAGCACTCGGCCCAGGCGCGTTTCGATGCCGAACCATTCCCGCACCATTGCCACGTCGCCAAATGGCACGCCCGTCTGCGCCATGCCCCAGGGTCCGGGGTTCATGCCCAGTAACAGCACGCGGCCGCGCGCGGCGCCGTAGCGCCGCAGGTATTCGCGATGGGCGGTCCACGCGTAGAGCAAAGGGTTATAGACGTGGCTCGGGGTCCGCAGCCGCAATTGGCCGGCTTCGCGCGCCAGGGTGCGCACGGTCGTTTCCAGGCTGGATTGAGTCATGACCACCCGCAATCTATGGCTGGGGCAGGATCCGCGGCTCTCAGGTCTGGTGCTTGTCCTTCGCTCCCAGCACGGCGCCGATGACCGCGCCCAGCAGCGGCAACAGGAGCAGCGAAGCGAAGCCGGCCAGGCCGCGCAGCAGGTCGGCTTCGCTCCAGTGGCGGGGCGGCCAGAACGCCGCGATGGTGGCCACGAGAATCGCGACGATGTAGCCTCCCAGTGTCCACCAGAAGATCGCGCGCTGTCGCGCCGTCCGCCGTCGCAGCCGGTGCCCAAGCCACAGCAGCGCGGCTGGCACGCCAAAGAGTCCGATCAGCATCACCGCCACGCCGGCGCTCATGACGGTATGCTCGTGGGGGTCGTGCCCGGCCCCGCGTCGTCGTCGCGGCGGCGGCCGCTGATGCGCGGCGCCATCCAGAGCCAGAAGCCGCTGACCAGGGTGATGAGGAGCACCACGGCGGCGGCATCGCTGAGCAGCACCCAGTGGTCACCGAACACTTCACCAGAGTGCACCTTTTCCAGGAAGGTGTCGCTGCGGGGTCCGACATGGAGCACGCGACCGGTCGTCAGATCCACGGTGACTTCCGTGACCGCCGCGTCGCGCAAGCGCACCTTCACGTAACCATCCCTGGGGCGCACGTCCATGCGGTTCACATGCGCCAGTGGCATGGGTTCGCCGCCCGCCGGTGCGGAACCCGCCTGCAGTCCGATTGCGGCGAGCTGGGCGAGTGGCAACGCGTGCTCGAATGGGGCGCTGGGTGCGTGCGTCACATCCGGCATCAGGCCCAGCCCGCGCTTGTGGTTGAGCGCGATTCCGGTGGCGGCGATCACCACCAGCACCGCCGTGAAGATCACCCCCAGCCAGAGGTGGAGGTAGAACGCGATCCGCGTGAGACGTTGTCGTCGCGCCGCCGCGCGCGGTGCGCTCCGCGTGGGCGGGGGGTTGTGGCGCATCGTAACAATCTACCGCCGCGGACGCTCGCCGTCCGGTGTCGCGTGGGCCCTGAAGAACTTGACAATCAGGGCCGGCGCGTCCTGAGGAACCACGTGGCCGCCGGAATGGATATAAGTCACCACCGGGGCATCGACGCTGGACGGATACATCGTCAGCCGCGGGTCCTCCTTCCAGGGCTGGCCGGTGCCGCATTTGTTGAGCTTGAGCAGCGCGTCAATCATGCTCTGCTGCCAGGCGAATTTCACCAGTGGGTCGGCTCGCCCGGCAATGATCAGCGCGGGCCTGGGCACAAAGCCAGGATTGGGGCGCGCCCCCTTTGTCACCAGCGGGCGCTTCACCGCCGCCGATGGAGCGAAGGCGGCAAAGGTGTTCGGGCGCGCTTCCCACAACAGGTAGGTAAAGCTTCCACCGTTGGAGTGACCAGTGGCGTAAATCCGGTGCTTGTCCACCTGGTATTCGCGTTCCAGGCTGGCCAGCACCGCGTCAAGGAACTTCAGGTCGCGATCCTGTTGATCGCCCACCGTGCGCTGCCAGCCTGTACGAGTGCCCTCGGGGTCGGTGATCTGCCCGGGGGTCTTAAGACCTTGCATATACACGACAATCGCCTGGGGCCAGAGGCCCTGGTAGTTCCAGGCCCGCGCCACGCGCTGGGCCGTGCCCCCGTGGCCATGGAAGGCGAACACGATCGCCGTGGGCGTGGTCGTGGCCGCCGTCGGAACGTGCACCAGCGCTTCGCGCTCCACGCCGTCCACGTTCCAGGTGCGATGCTGCAATTGAGCGCCGGCCTGGCGCGCGCCGACCGTGCCCAGCATCAGGCCGGCACACAGTCCCCATGGCAGCAGTTGTCCTGTCGGGACGATCCTGGGTGGCTTGCGACTGATGAACATCGGTTGCCTCGTGTGCGTCAGGGTCGGGGTCAACGTAACACGCGGGGCCCGGAGGAGTCATGTTGTCCTGTCGCATGGCCGGGTATCGGCCCCGCTGCTTCGGGTTGATGGAAAGCCAGAATCGACGTAAATACCGAAGTACTGCCGTCCCCGTGAACCGGCGGACCGCCATGGGCGCGCGGTTTCCGATCTCGGTCGGGAGGCGGTGGCTTGTGCCTGACGAAACGTGGAGGAGGATGGCGCCCTGAACACCCACCAGGAGAATCCACCGATGCTGACACACAAATGGATCGCCTTGGCCGCCTGCGGAGCCTTTGTCATTGCCGCGGGGTGCACGAAGCCCGGTGCCGAGCTGACGGTAGAGAAAACCGTCATGGTTGCGGCCAGCCCAGCCGAGCTTTGGGCGTTCGTGGGCCAGTGGGACGGAATTGCCAACATCGCGCCCGTCGTGAAGGACGTCAGGATCGAGGGCCGGGGTGTTGGTGCCACGCGAGCGTTCGAAGCCAACGGTGCCAGGTTCGTTGAGAAGCTCGAGGCGCTGGAGGATGGCAAGTCCTACACGTACACTTTTGTCGAGACGCCGCTCCCCGTCGAGGACTACCACGGGACGATAGCCGTCGCCGATGCGGGTGGTGGGATGAGCTCGTTCACCTGGACGGGGACCTTCAAGGCCAGGGGCGTGCCGGACGAGGACGCCAGAAAGGCCCTCAGTGACATTTTCTCTGGCGGCGTCGCTGAGGTCCAGAAGCAATTTCCCGTGAGGGAGTAGCGGTCGTTACATCGGGCGTCGTGGCGTCGAGGGTGACGCTCCGGGCGATCACCTTATGCGGTCTCCGTGCCAGCCGACAGAGTCGTCCGCACCAAAGCGTTCCGCCTCCTACTCCGCGCGCAGTGCGATCACTGGATCCACCCTTGCCGCTCGGCGGGCGGGCACGAACGCCGCCGCCACCGACGCCAGCAGCAGGATCACCGCCGCTGCCACCATGGCCACCGGGTCTCGGGGGCTGGTGTTGTACAGCAGGGACGCCACCAGCTTGCCGAGCACCAGGGCGGCGCCGATACCCAACACCACGCCGAGGGCGGCGAGCTTGAGTCCACCCACGATCACCGGACGCATGACCTGGCCTCGACGCGCGCCGAGGGCGACGCGCACACCCATTTCGTGCATGCGCTGGCTCACCGAGTAGCCAATGATGCTGTACATCCCGATCGCGGCGACGATGAGCGCGAGGATGCCCATGGCGGTAAAGACAACAGCGCCTTCGGTCCACTGGGCGTAGCGGGGATCGAGCGACGATCGAAGGTCTTCAATACGAAGATCGGTCGACGCGGGAAGCCGACCGGTCAGGTCATGGCGCACGGCCTGCGCGAGCGCTGCGCGGGTCCTGGATGGCGCGCGTACCGTGATCGCGAGTGAGCGAATGTACGGATACTGCGTTACCGGCAAATAGTAGTGGGCCCCGGGCTCCGGCGTGATATTCACGAGGTTGGCATCACTCACGACCCCGACCACGGTAGTACAGGGGTTGGTATCCCGACCAAGCACCATGCACTGGCCAACCGCGCGCTTGCCGGGCCAGGCCGCGCGCGCCGCCGATTCGCTGAGCACCACGACCGGGGCGCTGCCGGCAACGTCGCTCGTGGTGAAATCCCGTCCGTCCACCAGCCGTATGCCGACGGTGGCAAAATACCCCGGGCCAACGGCGTTGCCGGCAAGCCCCGCTTCGCCGTTGAAGAACATCGTGTCGCCCCCCTGCCGGAACGCCATCCCACCCATCTCGCCTTGCATCGGCGCCATGAGTGACACGGCCGCACCCTGAACGCCAGGTATCGACGCCAGGCGCTCCGCCTCCTGCTGCATCAATGGCAGGTAGGTCTTGCCGGAATCCACCCGTTGGAAGGACGCACTCGCCACCGTGAGTTGGTCGATGTCGATACCCAGCGGAACACTATGGATGTTGTGCAGACTCCGAACGAACAGTCCGGCGCCCACCACCAGCACCACGGACAGGGCCGCCTGTGCGACCACCAGCGATCCGCGGAACCATGATCTCCGGTATTGCCCGCGCGCGCCGGCCTTGAGCGAGTGCGTAAGATCGGGCCGGCTGGCCTGAATAGCAGGCGCGAGGCTCGCGAGGAGCCCGGCGGCGATGGCGATGCCAAGCGTGAACGTGACAAACCGCCAGTCGATCAACGGATAGGTGAGGCGGTAGAAGGGCATGAATCGGGCGCGCGCCACCGCGCCGCCCCAGACGCCGGCCACAAGTGCCGCCGCGCCAGCGGCCAAGGAGAGGAGCGCGCCCTCCACCATCAGTAGCCGCATCAGTCGGCCGCGTGACACGCCGAGTGCGAGACGAACCGCGATCTCGCGACTGCGGCGCGTCGCACGCATGAGGAGCAAGGTGGCCACATTGGCGATTGCAACCAGCAGTATAATGGCGGCCACACCCGCCACGCGTATGATTATTTCCAGATATGGACTGCCACCGCCGTAGCTTTGGCGGCCGAATACGAGTGGGTTCGCCCGTATGACGGGAGGCGTATACCCGCTGCGAGTATTCGGCCGCAACCCCTGGCGGAGCGCGACGGTCATCGCAGCCTCCACCCGCTCGCGCGTGACGCCGGTGTTGAGACGCATGATGAGTCCGCCATCAGCCTTGGTCGACATGGGGAGCCAGACATCCGTGGCTTCGAGGCCGGTGCCCGTGAAGGCGGGCGACGTGACGCCGATCACCGTATAGCGCTGCTGCGCGATCTCGATGCTGTGACCGAGCACAGCCGAGTCGCCGTCAAGCGTGCGTTGCCAGTACCGATAGCTGACCACGGCGACGGGGAGCGAGTCGGCGGCTTCGTCAGGCGCAAACGTACGCCCGCGCGCCATGCGCACGCCGAGCATTGGGAAGTAATTATCAGTGACGCGTAATACGCGTGGGCCTGTAGCGCGGTCGATGCCTTGATAGACCCCCTTCTGCAGAGCGACGGTCCCCAGCCCCTTCACGCTACTCCGGAGCGCGTCGATGTTGGCGGACCCCATTGCCGGCATATAGCCACCCTGGAAAACCTCGGTCGGCATCACCACTGACGCCGGATCGACGATCCCCGACGGCTCTCGGAAGAACAGTCGGTCAACGAGCGAGTACATCGCCGCATTGGCGCCCACGCCGAGCGCGAGTACAAGGATGACGGTGAGCGTAAAGCCCGGCGTCTTGCGCAGGCCCCTGATTGCGTAGCGGGTGTCCTGCGCGAGGGAGTCGAGCCACCGCGCCTTGTCGGCGCGTGGGGAGCTGGTTCCAGGCGATGGAGGCGTCATCGGCCAATCCGCATGTAAGGTGACACCCTACGATGCGACGGGGCGCCGCCGCCCGCAAGCGGTGCCCGATTTGACTATTCGGCTCGCAGCGCGATCACCGGATCTCGTCCGTCAACTCGGCGTCCATCTGCGCACCAGACACAAGGGCGCGGACGCGACAGCCAACCCGCCTGGACCAGGTGCGCATGGTGGTCTCCGCCTACGTGGCCTTTAAAATTTGCTCAACCGCCCCCGCAAAGCGCTTCCACTCCGCCCGCTCCGCGGCCAGTCGCTTCCTGCCCGCCGCCGTGAGCGTGTAGATCTTGGCCCGCCGTCCCTCCGGGCTCGTCCCCCACTCGGCGGCAATCCATCCCTTGTCGTCCAGTCGGTAAAGCGCCGGGTAGAGGCTGCGCTTTTACGCTGTGGACTGGCCTTCGCGGTGCTCGCACGCACTTGACGATCCCCACGGCCGACGGTATTCATTCCAGCGTCTCCACTAAGAGTCTACATGAAAGCCACGGCCCCGCTGCCCGTCATCAAGGGCATGCTCGATGTCCTGGTGCTCCGTGCCCTGTCCTGGGCGCCGGCCCACGGCGTTGAAATCATCACCTGGCTGGAAGAACGCACGGGCGGCGGCCTGGAAATCGAGGACTCCGCGGTCTACCAGGCGCTGTACCGCATGGAAGGGCGTGGGCTCATAGCGGCGGACTGGGGCGTCACCGAGAACAACCGGCGTGCGCGCTACTACCGTGTCACTGCCAGGGGGCGCACCCAGCTCGCGCAGGAAACTCGTCGCTGGGTACGGTATGCCCAGATGGTGACGGCGCTGCTCACGGGCGCACCCGACGCTTCATCGCGCGCCGGCGTCAAGTGACAGCCTGGGCCACGGGCACCTGACCATGCCGCTCATCCGGCCGGGAATCCGGAAGCTCCTGCATCTTGCGCTCCGTCGCTCCGACCGAAGTGTGCGCGACGTGGACGAGGAGATCGCGTCGCACCTGGCCCTCCGCGCGCAGCAGTTCGAGGCGCGCGGAATGACGCCGCAGGCCGCTCGCGCCGAGGCCCTTCGACGATTCGGTCCGCCGTCCAGCGCACGGCGCCACCTGATGCACGCGGCCACCTACCGGGAGAGACGCATGAGTGTCCTGGAAAAATTGACCACCATCCGCCACGATGTGGCGTACGCCATAAGACAGCTCCGCCGTTCGCCGGGCTTCACGGTGGCGGCGGTCGCCCTGCTGGCCATCGGAATCGGCGCCAACGCCACGATGTTCGGTGTGGTGGACCGGCTCTTCCTGCAGCCACCCCCCGGCATCGCAGATGCGGGCCGCGTGAAGACGATCAACCTCCACCATCGGTCGAGTGTCTTTGGCGAGTATATCGCCAGCAGCTTCTCCTATCCGTTCTTCACGGAACTCCGCAGCGGCGCCACGGCGTTCGATCACCTTACGGCGTGGTTCGGACCACGGCCGCTGGCCCTCGGACGCGGCACCCAGGCGCAGCAGGTGCAGGGCACGGCGGTGTCGGCCGACTATTTCACCACGTTCGGTGTGCGGCCCGCGCGCGGGCGATTCTTTGCCACCAATGAAGTGGCTGAGCCGGTGGGCAAGCGCGTGGCGGTGATCAGTTACGGATACTGGCAATCCGCATTCGGCGGCGCCGCGGACGTGGTGGGCAAGCCGCTCGACCTCGGCGGTTCGCCGTTCACCATCATCGGTGTTGCCGCCAAGGACTTCTCGGGAGCCACTCTGAACGCCACGGACGTCTGGGTGCCGGTGACCGCGGCCCAGGGGCTCTTCCCCTTCATCCGCCCCGGCACGCTCGCCAGCCGCGGATCGCTGTGGATCCGCATTGTGGGACACCTGCGCCCCGGCGCCTCGCCCGCACTGGCGGCGGCACAGGTCACCACGCTCCGACGCGCCGATGCCCGGCAGCCTGGCGGTGGGGGCGACACCACTGGCGTGGCGGTGCTGGGCTCGCTGGTGCCCGGCCAGGCGCCCACGCTCAGGCCGCAACCCGCCAACCAGGTGGCCAAGCTGGTCTTCGCTGTTTCCATACTGGTATTGCTCATCGCGTGCGCGAACCTGGCCAACCTCCTGCTGGCGCGCGCGCTGCGGCGGCAGCGCGAAATCGCGGTTCGTCTCGCACTCGGCGTGAGCCGGGCGCGGCTCATCCGGCTGCTGCTGGCCGAGAGCATGACACTTGCGGCCCTGGGAGGGGCCGCAGCGCTGGCGGTGGCGTGGTTCGGCGAACGACTGGTGAGCGCGGTGCTGTACGTGAACCGGACGCCGCTGGACAGCGGCGTGGACGGCCGGCTCGTGGCGTTCACGGCGGCGATTGCGGTGGTGACGGGGCTGGTTACGGGACTCATCCCGGCCGTCCGCATGAGTCGGGCCGACCTCACCGGGGCGCTCAAGCAGGGGCCGCGCGAGGGCGCGCAGCGTTCACACGCGCGGACCGCCCTGTTGCTGACACAGGGCGCGCTGACGGCGCTCCTGCTCGTGGGCACCGGCCTGTTTGTGCGGAGCCTGCAACAGATCAACAACCTGAACCTGGGTTTTGACCTGGACCATGTGATGTACGTGGACGTGAATGTGGACGGGATGGGCTATACCGCGCCGGAACGGGCGGCGGTGTTCAATCGCCTGCTCGCGGACGCGCAGGCCATGCCCGGCGTGGCGTCGGCGGCGCTGACCGTTGGGAGCCCGTTTAACAATTCATATGCGGTGTCCTTCTCCATTCCCGGGCGCAAGAAGCTGCCGGAACTGCCCGATGGCGGGCCGTATATCTACTCGGTGTCGCCCAGCTTTTTCCGGACCATGGGCACACGCATCGTCCAGGGGCGCGACTTTACCGAGGCCGACCTCGGGGACCACCGGGTGGCCATCGTGAACGAGACGATGGCGCGAGTCTACTGGCCGGGCACGAGTCCATTGGGGCAGTGCCTGGTGGTTGATACGGCCAAGGACTGCACCGAAGTCGTGGGCGTGGCCGCCAGCAGCCGTCGGCAGCGCGTGGTGGCGGACACGACGCTCCAGTTCTTCGTCCCGATCACGCATGCGCCGTCCTATTACGCGGATGAGCGCATGCTCATTGTGCGGAGCGTGGCGGACGCGTCCGCTGCCGCCGACGCGATCCGGCGTCAGTTGCAGCGCGCCGAGCCGAACCTGCCGTACGTGAGCGTGCAGTCCATGGCACAGATCGTCGCGCCGCAACTGCGTTCGTGGCGGCTGGGCGCCAGGATGTTCGGGCTGTTCGGCGTGCTGGCGTTGCTGCTGGGGACGCTGGGCGCCTACAGTGTACTCTCATATTCCGTGGCGCAACGTACACACGAGATGGGGGTGCGCATGGCGCTGGGTGCGCGGGTGGCGGATGTGGTACGCCTGATCGTGCGACAGGCGCTCGCCGTCTCGGCGCTGAGCATCGTGGTGGGCCTCGCCCTGGCGTTGGCCGGCGGACGCTTTGTGCGAGACCTGCTCTTCAAGGTGTCGCCGCACGACCCCGCCGTATTCGTCGGCGTGGGCGTGGTGTTGCTCCTTACGGCGCTGCTGGCCAGCGTGATTCCCGCCATGCGTGCGTCGCGCACGGATCCGATGGCGGCATTGCGGACTGAGTAGCGCACGGCCAGGAAAGCAACACACGACCGCCGACCCCAGCACCGCAGGGCAAAACGACCAGAAACACCTTCTAATCACTTGCCCGCCTCAATCACCTCCAGCGCATGCCTGGCAATCATCGCCTCCTCGTCGGTCGGGATCACACGCACCTCCACTCGGCTTGCTGACGCGCTGATCACCGCCGAGTTGCCGGCGTTGGCGCCTGCGTCCAGTTGCACCCCCAGCCACGCCAGACGCGCGCAGATGCGCGCGCGGATCTCGGGCGCGTGCTCGCCAATGCCGGCCGTAAAGACCAGGCCGTCCAGCCCGCCCAGCGACCCGGTCAACGCGCTGATCTCCCGCGCAGCGCGATATACAAACAGTTCGATGGCCTCCCTGGCGCGCGGATCGTCGCTGGCCAGCAAGGTGCGCATGTCGCTGGCCAGGCCGCCGGATACACCCAGCAACCCGGACCGGTGATAGAGCAGCTCGCGCGTCTGCTCGGCGGTCAGGCCACGCTCCTGCTCCAGGTACAGGATCACGCCGGGATCCAGGCTCCCGCACCGCGTGCCCATCACCAGCCCGTCCAACGCCGTGAAACCCATGGTGGTATCCACGCTGCGACAGTCGCGCATGGCGCACAGGCTGGCCCCGTTGCCCAGGTGCGCGACAATCACCGCGCCCCGCGCCAGCTCGGGCGCGACCTCGCGCAAGCGCCCGGCGATGGATTCGTAGGACAGGCCGTGAAACCCGTAGCGCCGCACGCCGCTGGCCTCGAATTCGCGCGGCAGCGCGAAGCGCGTGGCAACCACGGGCATCGTCCGGTGGAAGGCGGTGTCAAAGCAGGCCACCTGCGGAAGCGTCGGCCGGGCCGCGGCAATGGCCCGGATCGGCGCGAGATTGTGCGGCTCGTGCAGCGGCGCCAGCGGCGCGAGCGCCCCCAGCTCCGCGAGCACTTCCGCGGTCACGAGTTCGGGCTGCACATGCCTGGACCCGCCATGCACCACGCGATGGCCCACGCCCAGCAGCCGGTCGCCCCCGAACCGATCCTCAATCCAGGCGATGACCTTCTTCATCAGGTCGTCAAACGCGAGCTGCAGGTCCGTCCAGCTCTCCTGCGCGAGCACGGCGCCGGCCGAGTCGCGCGCCGTGAAGTGCGGCGAAGAGCCGACCGCGTCCACCTCGCCCTCCACGATCCGGTGCAGCGTGTCCGCCTCCGACACGCCCAGCAGCGCGAACTTGATGCTCGATGAACCGGCGTTGAGCGCGAGGATGTGGCCCAGCAGCGAGTGTGTCACACTCGAAGTATGCATCATCAGTGGCGCCGGCGGCCACCAAGGCGCGCATCGCGCGCGTCAGGTAGCACCGCCGGGCGCCTTCAGCGCTCCTGGAACACCTCGAACCGGCAACTGGGCCGCTCGCCCTGCTCACACTCGTGCCGCACACCGGCCCCGATGGCGTCGTGCAGCATGGTCTCCATGGCCAGGCACACACCAGGATGGGTGGCCACCGCCAGCGACGCCGGGCACCCGCACCCGACAATGCGAAACCCCTCGGCGGACGATTCCACAGTCGCCGAGCCTCCCAGCCGGTTCAGGATCTCCGCGCCGGCCTCGGCGCGCTCGCGCAGCGTGCCGCCCGCCGGGGGATGCTCACGGGCCAGCCGACGACCAGTTTCGCGGAACAGGGAGCGCAGGCGCGCAGGCGTGAAGCGGGTCCCGAGCGAGCCCAGCAGCGCGTTGAGCAGGGGGATATAGACACGCGACAGCACGGACTCGGCGTCTGGCGAAGACTCGTATACCGTGGCGGGCTTGCCCACGGTTCCATCGCGGCGGGTGCCCGCCTGCCGGATCATCCCGTCCCGCTCGAGGCTCACCAGGTGAGCGCGCACGGCGTTGCCCGTCAGCCCAAGCTCGCGGGCCAGCTCGTCCACCGTGGACGGCGCGGCCCGCACTCGCCGGAGGATGCGGCCGCGGGTGCTCTTGGCAAAATGTCTGGTGCCGGGAGTAGTAGCCATGCGGATTCCTGTCCTGATGAAGTCAGCGCGGGCTGGCGGTGCCAGGCGCCCCGTAACCGGGCCCCCAGCCACAAGTTGCCGCCAGTCGCGCACGTGGGAAAGATACCGCGGGGGACCGGATTAATGCAATAAGTCAATGTTTTTGTTGACAAATAACCTGAGCTGAAATAGCCTTCAGGTACCGGGCCGTGATGGTGCCGGTGCCGGCGGCCACGCCGCCGAGCAATTACCGGTCAGGAGGAACTTGATCATGCAGACGCGAATGGGCAGGGGCTGGATGCTGGGGGCAGCGGCGCTCGCGGGCGCCATGCTGGTGGGGCCGCAGGCGCAGGCGCAGCAGTCAAATGGGCTGGACGATCCGACCATCGTGGCAATCTTCGACGCCGCGAACACGTGGGACATCGCCTCGGGCAACCTCGCGGCGAAGAAGGGCACGACGAAGGCGATCCGTGACTTTGGCGCACAGCTCGCGCGCGATCATACCAACGTGCGGCAGCAGGCCCGCGACCTGGCCGCGAAGCTGCACGTGACGCCCACGCCTCCCAAGGACTTTGCCATGGCCAAGTCCAACGCCGAGGCGGAGCGCACGCTGCACGCCACCAAGGGCATGGCGTTTGACCGCGCCTTCCTGCAGCACGAGGTGGACTTCCACAAGGCCGTGATCGATGCACTGAACACGACGTTCCTTCCGGCCATCCAGAATGCCGAGTTGAAGGCGCTGGTGGAGAAGGTCGTCCCGGTGTTCAATGCACACATGGTGATGGCCCAGCACCTGCTGGACGGCCTGGGCAAGTAACGCCCTGGCCGGTACGGCGTTCGCCGGGGCCACACCCCGGCGGGCGTCGCATCCTCCCGGCGCGTCAGGCTGGTCCGCACGTGGCGTGAGGTGTTTCGGCCGCCCTAAAAGAAAATACTGATGGCGGCATAGCCGGTCACTGGTACCGGCCCATACTCGGACGCGGGGCCGGCAATTCCCTTCCCGCGGCCCAGCGGGACGTCCACGCCAGCGCGCAGGCTGGCGTTGTTGCTGGCCGAGATCGACGCGGCCGGCGCGAACAACGCGCTTCCGTCCCGCAGGTTCACCAGGCTCATGAGCTCAAGCGACACCAGTGGATGCGCCTGCCAGGTCATGTCCAGGGCAGCCTCATCCCGCCCGAATACCTGCATCTCACGCCGCGCCGCGGGAGCGGAGGTCGCCGCCTGGATCAACCCGGCAGCATCGGCGGCGCCAAACGGATCGTGCTGGTACTCGAGCACGGCATAAAGATCTCGGCCAACGACGGTGAACCGACGGTCAACACCAACGGCCGTCCGGGCCACCACGCCACCGCTGGTATCGCGCCGCAGCTCCGACTCCGCGCGAATGGCCGAGCCGGCCACGGTCCGCGTCACGCCCACCGCGCCCCCGGGCTGGTTGTGGATGGCGCCGGCCCACGCGGAGAGTTCCCAGCGCGCCACCTGCGTGGACACTCGGGCGGCCGCGGTAATGGTACGACCCACGGGCGTGGTGGCCGGCCGGACCACGACGTCCACCGTGGTGAACGGCCCCGCAAACCACTGCACGCGCGCGGCGTCAACGCCGGTCCGATACTCGCGAAAAGGGTCCGACGGGTCGAACGGGACGAACGGATCGGCCGGGGTGAGCAGCAGCGTTGTTGCCCACGAGACAGCCTGCCGTCCCACCGTGGCCGTGATGGCGCCGCGCGAACAGGCAACACCCAGGCGGTCAAACCGCTGCTGCCACGATATGCGCGATCCCTGATGTATGGTCCAGCCGAGGTGCAGCCAGTCGCCGCCGGCGCGCGTGCTGGAGAGCAGTCCCGCCTGGGCGCCGGTGCCGGGGCTGTCGCGCCACCAGAAGGTGTGTTCGTAGGCCACGTTCAGCGCACATGCGCCCGCGGCGGGCGTCCACATGACCCGCGCGCGCTGGGCATCGAGCGCGCCGGCATTGTTGCCCGGCCCGGCGGCCATGCCGATGGCCACGTTCTGGTAGTAGCCCGAGAGGCCGCCGCCCTGCGCGAGGGCCGCGCGCCCTGCGAACAGCAGCGCGCCAATACCCAGGGTGGTCCGGATGGTGCTAGCGATCGCGCGCGACTTCATCGCTCTCAATGCGTCCATCCACCAGCCGGATCAGCCGTCGGGCGCGATCCATGACGCGCTGGTCGTGCGTGGAGAACACAAAGGTGGTGCCCTCCTCGCGGTTGAGCTGCTCCATCACGTCCAGCAGCGCCTCGCTGGTGGTGGAGTCGAGGTTGGCGGTCGGCTCGTCGGCCAGCACCAGGGCGGGACGTCCCACCACGGCGCGGGCGACGGCCACGCGCTGCTGCTGCCCGCCGGACAGCTTGCCCGGCCGACGCCCCTCGAGTCCGGCCATGCCAATACGCTCAAACAGCGCGCGCACCCGATGACGGCGTTCCTCCGCGGGCACCCCGCGCAGCAGGAGCGTGAACTCGGCGTTCTCCAGCGCGGAGAGCACCGGCAGCAGGTTGTACGCCTGGAACACATAGCCGATGCTGTGCAGGCGCAGGCGCGTGAGTTCACGATCCGTGAGGCGCGTGATCTCGGTGCCGTCAATCCATATCTGGCCGCTGGTGGCGTGCGTGAGGCCGCCCAGCAGGTTGAGCAGCGTGGTCTTGCCGGAACCCGAGGGGCCGGCAAACGCCGTGAACTCACCGCGCGCAATCTCAATGGTCACGCCGCGCACGGCCTGCACGGGGGCCGGTTCCTGCGGGTAGGTCTTGATCAGGTCCCTGGTGCGCACGGCGGGAACCGCCACGGCCTCAGGCGGCGCGCCGGGCGCGCTGCGGGTCTGGTTCATTGTTCCACCTGCATGGCCTGGGCCACGTCAATGCGCGCGGCCTGCCACATGGGATAGAGGGATGAGAGAATGCCCATACCGATCACCACGGCGGCGCCCTGCCAGGCGCGCGCCAGGCGGACCGTCGGATACATGATGGGGCTCACGACGGATCCCGAGATGGCGAGCTGGTTGCCCACCAGCGCGGTGAGGTCCAGCCCGGTGTGCGCGAGGATGGCGGTCACGCCCAGCCCCACGCCCATGCCCACCGCGCCGCTGACCACGGCCAGCATCACCCCCTCCGCCAGTACCACCACCGCCGTCTCGCCCGCGGAGAGGCCCATGGCGTGCAGCACGCCGAACTCACGCTGCCGGTGCAGCACCGACACCAGCAGGGCCTCGAGCACCGCCAGGGTGATGATGGCCAGCAGGACGCCGTTGAAGAGGTAGTTGCTCGCGTTGTCAATGGCGACGGCGGCGGCCAGCGCCGGCGACGTCTCGCGCCAGGTGAAGACGGGTGCTCCCGCGGGTAACTGCGCCTGCAGCACCGCGCGCGCCCGCGACAGGTCATGTCCGTCCCGCAGGAGCACCGCCACGGAGGTCGCGGTGGCCGGGGCCGCAAGCCAGTGGCGCGCCGTGGCCAGCGGGATGTTGATCACGCCGTCGTCCACCTCACGGATTCCCGTATGGAAGATGCCCACCACGCGCAGGAGCTGTTCCTGCACGTCGCCCCGCGTGGTCTGGGCCGTGACCACAAAGCGCGAGCCCAGCCGCAGGTCCAGCCGATCCACCAGACCCTGGCCCACCACGGCCGCCGTGCGGTCGGTGTCGGCCAGAAAGCGCCCGTGGGTGAGCTTGCCGGGCAGCAGCGAAAACCGCAGCTCCCGGTTAGGCTCCACGCCCAGCACCTGCACGGGCAGCGCGGACGACGCGGAACTGGCCAGGGCGCTCACGGTGATCCTTGGCACCGCGGTCACCATGAGATGCTGCAGGGACGCGTCCTGCAGCGCGCGGTCCACCTGCCGCAGCGTGGTGGAATCCATGCGGTCGTTCAACGACGAGCTGTGGCGGAACGCGGGGGTCTCGATGGTCAGGTGCCCGCCGGCAAGGCGCACGCCGGAATCAATCCACTGGGCATGCGTGCCGTCGCCCACCGCCAGGAAGAGCATCAGCAGCGCCACGCCCAGCGCCATGGCCAGGGCAATGAGCGCGCTGCGGCGGCGCTGCCGCCGCACATTGCGCGCGGCCAGTCGGAGCAGGATGCCGATGTGGATCACTGCCGTCCTCCCAGCGCATCGGCCGGCCGCACGCGCGTGGCGCGCCAGGCCGGGTAGAGCGCGGCCAGCACCGAGGTGACCAGCAAGGCAATGGCACAGGCCAGCGGGGTCTGCAGGCTCGGGTCGGCGCGCAGCACGGGGCGCAGCAGCGCGCCGGACATGGTCATGTTGCCCACCAGGCCCCTGAGGTCCAGGGGCGAGACGTGCCACCAGTACACGATGGGGGCCGCCATGAGTGCGCCAGCCACCAGCGAGACGATCCCGAGCACCAGCCCCTCGTACACCACGGTACGGGCAAGCTGCACGGCGTCCACGCCCAGCGCCTGCTCCACCGCAAACTCCCGGCGCCTTTCAAAAGTGCTCATGAGCAGCGTGTTGGTGACGCCAAACAGGGCCATGAGAAACACGATGGCAATGAGGAATCCGTTCGTGGCCCGGGCCATGTTGGCGTAGTCGGCAATCTCCGGCCGGAACACCGTCCACGGTTGCACCTGGGCGTGCACGCGCGCGAGCGCGGGCAGGGCCGCGATCCGGGGCGCAATCCCGTCGGCCTGCCAGGGGTCCGATACCACAACGGCAATCTCGTGCACGCGGTTCGAGTCCAGCGCCAGCAGCGACTGCAACGCGCCAATGGGCAGGACGGCCATGCCGGCGTCCAGGCCATCCAGCCCCGTGTGGTAGATGCCGCTCACTTCGTACAGGTCATTGCCCAGCGATCCGTCGGCGGCGGGCGCCACGAGCACGAGCGTGTCTCCCACGGCGGCCTGCAGGCGACGCGCGGTCTCCGTGCCGATGGCGACGTCGTGCGTGTCCGCCCTTGGCGCGCGTCCCTGCACCATGGACGCCAGCAGGTTGCTCACGTGGGGTTCGCGCGCGGGGTCCACGCCGAACAACAACGCGGCCACGGTGTGTGTGCCAAGGCTCAGCAGCCCGCCGCCGTACACCCGTGGCGTGGCGCCCGTGACATCGGGCACGGAGTCCACCGACGCCAGGATCCGCGCCACGTCCACGCCGGCATTGCCGCCGAGCGTGGACCAGGTGTGCCGGGCCGGCAGATAGTCGGGCGCGTGGACCTGGATCTGTCCCTCCTGGGACCGCGTGCCGTTCTCGATGAGCTGCGAGGCCATGCCGTTGCTGAGCGCGAGCAGGATGACGGCGGCCGCGAACCCAAAGGCCAGCGCGGACGCCGCCAGCGCCGTGCGCCTGGGATTGCGGCCCAGGTTGCGCAGGGCCAGGCGCCACCAGAGGGCGTGGTTCACCGGCGCTTGAGGTTGCGCAGCGAGAAGAACGCGGGCGTGAGGCCGACGTTGAACTCGAGGCTGCGGTAGGTGAGCACCGTGTGCTCGTCCGGTTTATCGGCGGGCGTGACGGTGAGCCGGGCCGGGACCATGCGACCGCCCATCACGTGGAATTCAGAAAAAGTGATGGTGCGCGCCAGCTGGCCGGCATCGTCGTAGAAGCGTTCCCACAGGGGCATGAAGTCCGATCGACGAACGCGCAACTCGATGTGGCCCCAGACCACGGCGGCGTCGGGTTTGGGCGTGAGGCGAAAGGTCCAGGCGGGCGCGTCACTGGCGCGCGGGGTGGAATCGGGCGCAGCGGCGGCGTTGGCGTCGAGCGTGATGTCGTAATCGTCCACCAGCCGGCTTTCCTTGACCAGGTCGTTGTTGGTGAAGTGCGAGCCCATCCACGCGCCGGCCATCAGGGAAGGTGGAATGCGAATGGTGCGATCCACGCGCGGCAGGTAGTTCCAGACGTCGTTCTTCACCTTGAGCGTGGCGGTGCCGGCCTCGCGGGCAGGGGAGGTGACGCGGATGAGCGCGTAGTCGGTGCCCAGCGACCAGATGTCCAGGTCCAGCGCGCGGGACCACTGGCGGGTGACGACCTGCATGGTGACAGAGCCGCGGCTGGAGTTGCCGCGCAGCAACTGGTCCACGCGATTGACGATGTCGCCGGGGTCGGGCGTCTGTGCGGCGACGGTACCGGCGGCGGACGCGCCGACGGCGCCAAGGCAGAGGGCAGCCAGCAGGTGAAGGGGGCGTGTCATGGGCGGGGCTCCAGGAGCCGGTGAAAGGCGTCCATCTCCGCGGCGATGGTGCGCTCGCGCTCGGCGGGGGAGAGATCGTGCCACCGGGTCAGGAGCCAGCGGTCGCCGGTTTCGCCGATGGCCAGCGTGAGTTCAACCAGGAAGTCCAGCGGGAGGTCGGTGCGGACGACGCCGAGTTGCTGGCCGCGCGCCAGGATCGTGGTCGTCCAGCTCCCGATCCAGTCGAAGACGCGCTTGGTGGCCTTGCGGCCGCCTGCGCCGCGGAGTCGGTAGAATGAGCGGCCGAGCTTTACGAACCACTCATTGCGCTGCATGAAGTCGGCCGAGCGCCGGACGGCGCCCTCGAACTGTGGCCAGAAGGTCTCCGCCGTGAGGTCGTCCAGCGAGAAGCCGCCGACGCGCTTCATGACGGCGGCGGTGGCGCGTTCGACCACCGTGGCAAAGAGGTCGCTCTTGTCGTTGAAGTAGTAGTAGAGCGAGCCCTTGCTCATGCCGGCGCGGTCGATGATGCGGTTGAGCGAGGCGCCCTCGAAGCCGTGGCTGCTGAACTCGTCGGCGGCGGCTTCGAACAGGCGGTGCTGTTTTTCAGGGTCGAGGTTGTCGAAGCGATCGCGGGCCATTGATAGACTGGGAGTTTAGACCGGTTGGTCTAAAATATGGCGACCGGCTTTGGGAGGGAAGGGGGGCCGTGGTCCTGGGGGTGTGTGTTCCCCGCTTCGCTTAAAGGATGATATATTATCATTTGGGCCGCAAAGCTGCTAATACAGATCATATACGATGTCTTGCTGTAGCCAAATGCAAGCAGAACACATGCAGTTAATATGTGATAGATATTAGATTGTGCCCGCAACATGGCATTAACACATGCTATGTCATTTATTACTGACATAACGAAAATGGCTCACATCCGACCGACCTCGACAACAGAGGAAGTACTCACCGAACTGGGCAGCCGGCTGCGTCGCTATCGCCTCCAGCAGAACCGGCGCCTGGAAGACGTCGCGGCGGCCGCCGGCATCTCGGTGCCCACCGCGCAGCGCGCCGAGTCGGGCAAGAACGCCACCATGGCCACCGTCGTCCGGCTGCTCCGGGCACTGGGTCGACTGGACGCGCTCGATGCGTTCCTGCCGGAGCCGCTGGTCTCGCCGATTGCGCTGGCCGAACGCGGGGGCCGGGCGCCGCAGCGCGCCAGCCGTCGTCGTCGGCGCCCGCCGAAGCGCAAAGGCCAGGATGACTGACGCCGGACGCCCCGCGTCCGGAGGCGCCGCGGGCAGTGCCTCCGCCTACACCATCGCCCGCGTGGAGATCTGGGGGCAGCCCGTCGGGGTGGTGGC
Organism: Gemmatimonadaceae bacterium; assembly: GCA_035700805.1. Taxonomy (GTDB): domain Bacteria; phylum Gemmatimonadota; class Gemmatimonadetes; order Gemmatimonadales; family Gemmatimonadaceae; genus JAGWRI01. Next base: position 37,014 of record DASSOG010000026.1, read on the forward strand.
CGAGGACGAGCGTGGTGAGGTCGTATTCGAATACGCTGAAGCCTTCCGCACCAGCGGGCTCGAGCTCTCCCCGATTCACCTGCCGCTGTCGCTGCGGGGGCCGGTGTCCTTTCCGCAGTTGCGGCGCGTGGATTCGTTCCAGGGGCTGCCGGGCCTCCTGGCGGACAGCCTGCCCGACGCGTTCGGCAACGCGGTCATCCGTCGGTACTTTGAGGCCCGGGGGACGCCGGAATCGGCCATGAGCCCGGTGCAGAAGCTGCTTTACATCGGCGACCGCGCCATGGGAGCGCTGCAATTCCGCCCGCAACTGGACCGGGTCAGCCCCCGCGCCAGCGAAGCCCTGCAGGTGGCACAGCTCGTGGCGGAGGCACGGCGCGTCATTGAAGGCGACACCAGCGTGGCCGTGCCGGAGATGATGCAGGTGGGCGCGTCGGCGGGCGGCGCGCGCGCCAAGGCGCTGATCCTCTGGAATCGCGATACGAACCGCGTCCGCTCGGGCTTCGCGTCCCCCGCCACGGGCGACGAGTCCTGGCTGATCAAGTTCGACGGGGTGACCGGGGGCGTGGGCGGCCACGCGATGGTCAAGGAGTTCGCGCCCGGCCCGTTCGGGCGCATGGAATATGTATATTCCATAATGGCGCGGGCGGCGGGTGTTGACATGGCGGACACGCACCTGCTGCACGATCGGGACTTCGCCCACTTCATGACGCGGCGCTTTGACCGTCGCGACGCGACGCGCCTGCACATGCACACGCTGGGCGGGATGCACCACGTGGACTACGCGATCCGCCAGGCGCTTTCCTACGAGGACTACTTCCGCACCATCCGCCTGCTGGGCATGGGTCAGGCCGAGGTGGACCAGGGCTTCCGGCGCATGGCGTTCAACATTGCGGCGCACAACCAGGACGACCACGTGAAGAACCTGGCGTTCCTCATGGGCCCGGATGGCCGGTGGATGCTCGCGCCGGCGTACGATGTGAGCTGGGCGGACGGGGGAACCTGGGCGCGCACGCACCAGATGACGGCGCACGGCAAGGATGACCACTTCACGCGCGACGACCTGCTGGCGGTGGGACAGGAATTTGACGTGCCGAAGTCCGGCGCCGACATCCTGCAGCAGGTGGACGCATCGCTCGACTTGTGGAAACCCGAGGCGGCCAGGGCGGGGCTCTCCGACGCGTGGATCACGCGCGTCGGGAAAACCTTCCGGCGCCTCACTTAGACGCGGGTGTGCCGACTCCCGGCGAACCCGGTTAGCCTGCGCGTCGCTGCTGGCACCTCACCCACCCGGTTCGTATATCTACCGAGCCTTCACCTGACCCGGGGTTCCCCTCCATGCGGCTCTCGTCCCTCGCGTTCGCGCTCGCCCTTCCCCTGACCGTCCCGCAGTCGCCGCTCCTGGCCCAGCAGCCGGCGTCCCCTCCACTGGGGTACTTCCGCTTTCCCGCGGTGCACGGCAACACGGTGGTGTTCACCGCCGAGGGCGACCTGTGGAAGGTGCCCCTCGCGGGCGGGACGGCCACGCGGTTGACCACGGCCTCCGGCGAGGAAACCAATGCCGCCATCTCGCCCGATGGCACGCGCATTGCCTTCTCGGCCAGCTATGAAGGTCCCACCGAGGTGTACGTGATGCCCGTGGACGGAGGACGTCCCACGCGCCTGACGTATCTGGGCAGCACCGCTACCGTGACGGGGTGGACTCCCGATGGCAACGTGCTCTATGCCACGCGCGAGTACTCCGGGCTTCCCAATACACAACTGGCGTGGGTGAACCCCACGGACAACACGCACGGGCTGGTACCGCTGGCGCAGGCGGCCGACGGCTCCTATGACGCCAGCGGTACGCTCTTCTTCACGCGCTTTCCCTTCCAGGGCAGTTACACCAAGCGCTACCACGGCGGCACGGCGCAGAGCATCTGGCGGTTTGCAAAGGGCGGCACCGAGGCGCAGGACCTGACCGCGGACTACACCGGCACCAGCCGCGACCCGATGGTGTGGCAGGGGCGCATCTACTTTGAGAGCGACCGCGACGGCGTGATGAACCTGTGGTCCATGGACCCCGACGGCCACGGCCTCAAGCAGCTCACGCACCAGCCGTACCTTGACGTGAAGAGCCCGTCACTGAGCGACGGCCGGATTGTGTACCAGAGCGGCGCCGACCTCCGGGTATATGACATTGCCAGTGGCCGGGACGCGCTGATCCCGATTCACCTGGTCAGTGACTTTGACCAGACGCGCGAGAAGTGGGACGCCAACCCGATGGCGCTGCTCAGCTCGGCGCATCTCTCGCCGACCGGCGACCGGGTGGTGCTGACCGCGCGGGGGCAGGTGTTCATCGCGCCCGTGGGTGATGCGGGGGGACGGCTGGCGCGCGTCACTCATGACAACGGTCGGGTGCGCTATCGCCTGGCGCGCTTCATGCCCGACGGCAAGTCGCTGCTGGGGCTCTCCGACAAGAGCGGCGAGAACGAGTTCTGGCGCGTGCCCATTGACGGGGCGGCGGATACGCAGCTTACCACGGGCGCGACGATCCTGCGGTGGGACGGTATGCCGAGTCCGGACGGTCGCTACCTGGCGCACACCGACAAGGACCAGCGGCTCTGGCTGCTGAACGTCGAGACGCATGCGGAGAAGCTGCTGGGCACCAATCGCGACGGCGACTTTGGCGATGTGCAGTGGGCGCCCGACAGCAAGTGGGTGGCGTACACGGCGCCCGCCAGCAACCAGCTCAATCAGGTGTGGGTGTACAGTGTTGCCAGCGGGCAGAGCACGCCCGTGACGTCGGATCGCTACGACAGCCAGAGTCCCGCGTGGAGCCCGGACGGCAAGTGGCTCTACTTCCTGTCGCAGCGGAACTTCCAGACGGCGGTGGGATCCCCGTGGGGATCGCGGCAGCCGGAGCCCTACTTCCCGGACCAGACGGAGGTGTACGCATTGGCGCTGGTGAAGGGTGAGCGGTCGCCCTTTGCGGCGGACAACGAGCTGACCAATCCCGTGGGCGGGCTGGCCATGTCGGACAGCGGGTCATCGCCGGGCGACAGCGCGCGGGCGGGGCGTGGGGCGCGGGGTGCGCGCGGGGCGGGCGAGGGCGGTGGCGCCGCGCGCGCTCCAGTGCAGGTGAACATTGACCTGGACGGCATCGCGGAGCGGCTGATCCAGGTTCCCATACGGGCCGGCGAATACAGCGACCTCTCGACCGACGGCAAGCGGTTGTACTTCATGTCACGCGGGTCGGGCGGCGGGCGCGGCGGTGCGCAGCTCATGACCTACCCGATCGACAACCAGCCGGGCCGGCCGCAGCCATTCCTCAGCGGCGTCCGGCAGTATGAACTGTCCATGGATGGCCGGAAGGTGCTGGTGCGGCGCGGGAACGACTTCTTCGTATTCAGCGCGGGCGCAAAGGCGCCGAATGATTCGGGCAAGTACAAGGTGGACCTTTCCAGTTGGCTCATCCACGTGGATCCACGCGCCGAGTGGGAGCAGGAGTTTGTGGACGCGTGGCGGCTGGAACGCGACTACTTCTACGATCAGCACATGAACGGCGTGGACTGGCAGGCCATCCGCGCGAGGTACGAACCGCTCGTGGCACGCGTGACCGATCGCGCGGAGCTGAGCGACCTGGTAGCACAGGCCGTGGCGGAGCTCTCGGCGCTGCACACGTTCGTCCGGGGCGGCGATGTCCGCGAACCGGACGACACCATCCACCCGGCGTCGCTGGGGGCGGTGGTGACACGCGACGAGACGGCCGGCGGATATCGGGTGCAGCACATCTATGAGTATGACCCCGATTCGCCGAGTGACCTCTCCCCACTGGCGCGGTACGGTGTGAACGTGCACGAGGGCGACGTCATCACGGCGGTGAACCACGTGGCGGCGCTCTCGGCGCCCGACTTCGGGGCGCTGATGCGCAACGAGTCGGGCCGGCAGGTGCTGCTGTCGGTCAAGCCTAGTGGCAACGGCACGGAACGCGACGTGGTGGTGGAACCCATCACGCAGCGGCAGGAGTCGGACCTGCGGTACTCCGAGTGGGAATACACCCGCCGGCTGGCGGTGGACTCCATGGGCAAAGGTGCCATCGGCTACGTGCACCTGCGGGCCATGGGTGGGGCGGACATGAACCAGTGGGAGCGGGACTTCTATCCCGTGTACAATCGGCAGGGCCTGATCATTGACGCCCGGCACAACCGGGGCGGGAACATTGACAGCTGGGTGCTGGAAAAGCTGATCCGCAAGGCGTGGTTCTACTTCCAGAACCGGGTGGGAGACCCCACGTGGAACATGCAGTTTGCCTATCGCGGGCACATCGTGCTGCTCACCGACGCGTTCACGGCGTCGGATGGCGAGGCCTTCGCGGAGGGGTTCCGGCAACTGGGGCTGGGGAGGATCATTGGCGTACGCACATGGGGCGGGGAGATCTGGCTCAGCCAGCAGAATGTGATGGTGGACCGTGGTATTGCGAGTGCGGCAGAGATGGGGACGTACCTGCCCAACAGCACCTGGATGATCGAGGGGCACGGGGTGGACCCCGATACGGTGGTGGACAACCTGCCGCATGCGACCTTCAACGGGCGCGATGCACAGCTCGAGGCGGCGGTCAAGGAGCTGCAGGCGGAGATCAAGGCCGATCCTCGGCCCGTGCCTCCGCATCCGCCGTACCCGGATAAGTCGTTGAAGCGAACGGGCGGCGGTGGCCCGGAGTTACGATGAGGATGGGTCGACGAGGGGCTGACGCCACGATCCACAATCTCGCATTGCGTGCAGGCGCCCTATTCTACACGCATCAATTCCACTGGATCAACGTAGGCAGCTCGGATCGCCGGACCGATGACCGCCACTGCGGAGACTACTACCAGTATAACCTCTGCGGCCAGGAGCGCGCGCACATCCATCGGATTGACTGTAAACAGCCAGTGTTTTAGTGCCTGACTAGTCCATAGGGACACAAGACTACCGATTGCCATACCACCGATTACAACGGTCGCCCCCAAAGTGGCAACGATCTTCACGACGTCCCTAGGGCGCGCACCCATTGCCAGTCGGACGGCGAACTCGCGGCGTCGGTGCCCCATGGAATAGCTCAAGATGCCATGCAATCCGATCGTGGAGAGGATGAGGGCAAACGCAGCCAATGCACTGAAGACGCCCGCGAGATACTTTCGCATTGCCAACTCAGTGCTGTATGGACTCAAGAAGCTGGATGCTATGGGCTCATAGCCCAGACGCACAGCCATATCCCTGCCGGCACGTTTCACGGCTGCCGGGTGTTGCGTAGGTGTCCGTAACAGAATTGAGCGACGGCTGGAGGAACTGATGTCAACTTGGCTTGGCGCGGGGATCACATAAATCCCTCGGGTGGGCTGGGTGACGGCTTCGGCGATCGGCGCAAAGTCAAACCGGATGTCCGGCACTACTCCGACCACACGGACCACCGGGGCAGCTGACTTGGCGGATCCAAGCCGGACCCACTGACCCACCGCCGAGTCTCTACCCCACAGCGTGTGGCTCACCGACTCGTCAACGATGGCTACGCCGCCCACGGCCTCATCGCCCGGCCCGAAGTCACGCCCGGCCGAAGGCGTTATGCCTACCACTCCGAAGAAGTTCGGTGAGACGACCTGATAAGACCAAACTGGGACTTGGTGTGCGGGCGCAGGACTCCCGAGTGCAATTGCCGCTCCTCCTGAAATCGCCAGTGTATAAGTTGTCGCCGCAGCATCGACCCCAGGCATGTCGGCCAGCCCACGGAGGATCTCACCATAGAGGTTGTCCAGTGCTGCTACTGTGGAGTCGGCGCGAGGAGCTCGGGCGTCGAATACCGTAATGCCTTGCGGGTTGAAGCCGAAGGGATACGAACGAATCGCATGTGCCGCGAGGATCAGGAGCCCGGCAAAAACCATGACGACCAGGGCCATCGCAACCTGCCCGGCTATCAGTCCGTTCTGGAGGCTTGGGAGGGCCCGCCGCGGCCTCGCATCGCCGCGTGCGGATTGGTAATACAGATCGTTCACACCGGCCTGACGGATGGCAATCGAGGCAACCACCAATAACACAACAGCGGAGCTCGCACCTGCACACACAAAAACCCGCCAGTCCAGTGCCGGCGTGGACATACCGAGCGCAATCAGTTCGGTCGACACCCGGTGCCGCATGAGACCACCCGTCACGCCGGCAGCTACCAACCCACCGATGCCTCCAAGAAGGCACAGGAGCCCCGCTTCCGCAAAAACCAAGGATCGCAGCTGATGCGATGATGCTCCCAATGCGGCACGTGTCGCGAATTCTCTTCTTCGACGTAGGAGTCTGGCGGCAAACATGTTGGCGACATTGGCGCATGCAATAAGCACTACTGCCATCACTGCGACGATGAGGGCGATGTGGAATCGATCAAGCCATCGATTGCCTGGCCCCGTGGCAACTGACCAGCCGTGGAGTTGGACCCACGGTCGACCGTACTCGGAATTGAGTTTCGCTTGGAGCGCAGCGAGCTCCCGAGCGGCGGTACCGGCAGTTTGACCAGTGCGCAAGCGCATCACGATCACAGATCCCAAGCGCTTGGTCGGAGCCCGCGTCTGGCTCCGTGACATCGGAACGAGAACTCTGTCCATGCCGGGAAACGGGAGAAGAAACGTTCCGGATGACGGAAGCAGCACACCTATGACTGGTCTGGTGTGCCCATCAATCGTCACTGAAACGTGCGTGAGATCGCGTACTCGCGCGAGGTGTCTGGCCCAAAAAATAAAACTGACCACTACGCCGGCGCCTTCCGGATTCACGGCGTCCTCCTTGTAGAAGCCTCGTCCCAAATACATGGGCAGCCCGAGGAGGTCGAAGTAGTTGGCGGTCACCACCCATGCGTCAGCATGCGTTGCGACGCCGTTCACTGAAACTTCAGGACGCGTTGGATCACTCGTGAACTCGGCAATCTCGGAATACAGTTGGCGATCGGAGCGGACCGCCAAGTACTCAATCGGTTTTGGAGTCGGTGGCCGGCCCAGGGTCCTCACATCGATTTCATACAGGCTGGATGGATCTCTGAATGGCAGATGTGGATGCAGGATCCCAATGACGACGCTGATCGTAGTTGTAGCCAATCCCAGGGCAAGCGTCAAAAGTACAAGTGTTAATACCGCAAACCCCGGCGCACGCCGGAGCGAACGGGTAGCTGCCCGCAGCGTGACCGTCATCCGTTCACTGCCCCGTCGCTGGCTAGCGTTTAGCGGTGGGCCTGGGAGCGAACGTGCTCTCGGACCATGGCTTCCAAATCGGATGCGCTTGGGTTGCGTGCGTAACGCATCCCATCCACGATGATCGTGGGCGTGCCCCCGGCGCCGATTGCGCGCGCACGCGCGATGTCCCGGTCAATGGCGGGAACCGGGGTTGTGTCGCGAACACACGCCCGGTAGCTGGCGGTATCGGGCATGCCAGCAGCCAGCCCGATGTCCACTGGCGTGAGAGTCGGCCGGTCCAACTGGTGTCGATAGGCCGCGTCGTAGTAAGCTTCGAATCGGCCTTGCCGCGCTGCGCAGACCCCAGCCTTGGCCAATGTGTAGGCCAGCTCATGGTAGCTGAGCGGAAAATTATGAAAGACGATCGCGAAATCTTCCGGATGCTCGGTGCGGACGGAGTCAAGTGTCAAGGCGTACTTCCGGCAAAATGGGCACTGGAAGTCCCCGAATTCGATCAAAGTGAGAGCGGCGGTTTTGGGCCCGATGCGAAAGCCCGATCCAAGTAGATCTTGCCAATTTGAGACGGGCGTCTCGGCCTGCTCAAATGCGCCGTTTCGTCCCGGAACCGGTAGCCAAGACGGACGCAGGAAGAATGCGCTCGTTACCAACACGGCGCAGGCTGCCGTCGCGATGGCGGCTACGTCAACCGCCGCATCACGCCAATGCATCGGTCACATATGACATGTCCGTTGACACGTCAATTCGGTGAAGGCGCATAGCAATCATACCAAGGGTGGCCGCTAACGGTGATACACTGATCGCGATTAGGATCGCCTTTGCATCCTAACCAAGCTTGGCAAAGCGCGACAACATCGCCGCATACGGCGCCATGCCCAGGCCCACTAGACTGATCAACGTTGCACGTACTCGCATATGCCTCCTCGATCCCGACGACTGCTGAGATTGTAACCGCAAACCCCACCGCAATAATTAGCAGGCAAATAGTGTGACGCGCGCGATGTGGCATTAAGACCGCTCCAGACAGCCTGATGGGGAAAGGATTCAGCGGGACGTGACGTGGAGATGAAGCGTCTTGACCGAGATGCGATGCACGGTCAAGGTAACCGCTTCTACGAAGCCGTCAAGAGCCTATTTCGCTGAAATTCGGTGGAATGAAATGCGCCGATTACAGAGCGACGGCGTGGCGTAAGACTATCATTGACCAGGCGTTGCGAGACGGCCAAAATATGTCCTTGGGCGATTTGGCGGAAGCGGTGGCTGCGTGGAGCTGATCCGGTTTGCGGATACGCATTCGGTCCCAAACTGGGCTGGAGGCGACCCGTGACGGCCGATGCACGTTGCCCGGGAACAACTAGGATGTGATATGGGAGGATGTCATGGTGGACCAGCAGTTCTGGCTCGACCGATGGAATCGGAAGCAAACCGGATTTCACCAGCATCACGTCAATGCGCAGTTGCAGCGCTTCTGGCCCCAGCTTGGCCTGGCGCCGGAAGCCGAAGTCTTCGTGCCGCTGTGCGGCAAGAGTGGCGACATGATCTGGCTACACGCGCAGGGGCATCCGATTGTCGGTGTAGAACTGAGCCCGGTTGCCGCAGCCGCATTCTTTTCCGAGCACGGAGTCACCCCGCATCGGGGGCGACGCGGCGCGTTCGAAGTTTTTGAATCCAACGGGATTCGCATCTTCTGTGGCAACTTCTTCGACCTGACGGCAGATGACCTGGCGGGTGTGAAGGCCGTGTATGATCGCGCCGCGCTGGTGGCGCTGCCGCCGGCCATGCGCGGGCAGTACGCGGCGCATATGGCAGAGCTGGTACCGCCTGGGACGCCGATGCTCCTGGCCGCGCTGGAGTACCCGCAGGCGGAAATGGAGGGGCCGCCCTTTTCCGTCTCGGCGACGGTTGTAGACGAGGTTTATGCGGGCCTGGGCGATGTCCGGGAGCTGCGACGCGATGATGTGCTGGCCCAGAACCCGCGATTCGCGGAGCGGGGCGTGACGGCATTTTATGAGTGTGCATATCTTGTGACGCTGGGAGGGCAACGCGCATGAACTGGTCGGCCGTCATTGCGATCATCGTCCTCGCGGTCCTCACATTCGTACTTGGTCACCTCACGCTCAAGTACCGTGCCATGATCCGTCGCACGCGCGACTCAGGATACGGTGCACCCATCCCGACCGTGGCGCTCGAGGCGTTCGATCCCGTCTTCGCCTGCGGCCCCTTTGGTCCCACCACCGCCGCCGAGGTGCGTTTCCTGGGCGAAGGGGATGGGGTGCCGGGAGGCGCCAGCGACCGCGAGACCTGGATCCTGGCCGTGCTGGCCACGCGGGCGCGGTCGCTCTTTGAGTTTGGCACCTGCACCGGGAAGACCGCCTATCTGTGGGCCATCAACTCTCCCGCCGACGCGGCGGTCGCCACGCTCACGCTGGCGCCGCAGGATCAGGCGCGCTATGCCCACGCGGAAGGCGACGCCCACGAAGCCCAGAAGTTCGCCCTGCGCGAATCGAGCTTCACGGAATTTCTATACTCCGGTACGGCGGCCGAGCCGAAGATCCGGCAACTGTTTGGCGACAGCAAGGCGCTGGACACGGCGCCCTGGCAGCGAAAGTGCGACCTCATCTTCGTGGACGGGTCGCATGCGCGCTCCTATGTGGAGAGCGACAGCCGGAAGGCGCTGGCGATGGTGGCACCCGGTGGGATCGTCCTCTGGCACGACTATCGAGGCCCCACCGGCTCCACCCGGGATGTCTACCACGTGCTGAATGAGCTGAGTCGCGACGTGAAGCTGGCGCGCTTCGCGGGGACGTCGCTGGTGGCCTATCGAGCCCCGGCTGGCTGATCCGCCGAGAGCGCGGCGTCGAACACCTCAAGGGTGCGCCGGGCCGTCGCTTCCCAGCTGAACTTGCGCGCCTGGGCCGCGCCGCGCGCAACCAGCTCCGCGCGCAGCTCGGGATCGTCGAGGCAACGCGCCATCGCGGCCGTCAGCGCCTGGACGTCGGTCGGGTCAAAATACAGCGCGGCATCGCCCGCTACTTCGGGAAGGGACGTGGTGTTCGAGCAGAGCACCGGAGTGCCGCTCGCCATGGCCTCGAGCACCGGGAGTCCGAATCCCTCCAGCAGCGAGGGCTGCACCAGCGCGGTGGCGCTTCGGTAGAGGGCGCGGAGTTCGTCATCGTGCACTCGGCTGAGCCGTCGCACGCCGGGTTCGCCATCCCCGGTGGAGCGCGATGTTCCGCAGAGCACGAGTGAGACGTCCGGGCGGTTGAGCGCGCGATATGCCTCCAGCAGTCGCGGGAGGTTCTTGCGGCGATCTCCGGCGCCCACGCACAGCAGGTATTCGCCCGCGATGCCAAAGCGACGCTCCAGCAACTCGCGATCTGGCGTCTCGCCGACGTGGGTGAAGTCATCGGCCGCGAGCGGGATGGCGGTGACTCCGGCGCAGTTGAGACCGAGGTGGTGGAGCACCTCTCCGTGCGAAAAGTTGGAATCCGTGATAATCCGGTCGGCCAGCCGGGCGGTGCGTCGAAGGCGCTGCTGCCGCCGCCAGCGGTCCAGGCGCCGCAGCCAGGATTGGTCGTAGTGGTGGAACGGGGCCAGGTCGTGAATGGTCGCGACCAGGCGCACGCCCGGAATGCGGCTCCGGATGCGCGGCCACGGGAACCAGACAACGTCAGGCCGGAACGACGACAGGGTGCTGGGGAGGCCCACCGCGCCTCGAGCATCGTGGAGACCCAGGCTGGGCAGCTCCGCCTCCAGGGCGAGCAGGTCCTCCGGTCGCGACGCCAGCAGGAGCACCTGCAGATCGCTCCGGAGGCGCGCGGCAGACAGCAGGACCTGGCGGACGTAACGCCCGATGCCCCGCCGATCGCGCTTCATTGCGTTTGCCTCAACCGCCAGCCGCATCCGTTCCTCGATCCAGAATCGTGGTCCCGGCGTACGCCGGATGGACCGGAAATTGGCCCGGCTCAGGCGTGCGAGCAACCGACGCGTCAATGGAACACGGGTAACACCGCATCGCGGCCAGTTGCCGCCATGGCCGGCGCGCAAACGCCCGCGTGCGCGCGCCCCCGGGAGTGGCGCTTACGTCTGTGCTCCGTCCGCGCGGGCCGCCGTGGTCCACTTCCGGACGGCGATCACCACCACGGCCAGCCCGCCGAGCACCAGCACGAACGGCGCGGCGTACAGCACCAGGTTGAAGCCATGCGCCGTGGGATCCAGCAGGATCCACTCGCCGTACTTGGAGACGAAGTAGGCCTTGACGGCGGCGGGGGACTCTCCTGCTGCCAGCTTGGTCTTGACCAGGGTGCGCATTTCACCCGCGAGTTCCGACGGCGAATCCTGGATGGACTCGCCTCGGCACACGGGGCAGCGAAGTTGCGACGCAATGGCCGTAGTCGCGGCCTCGAGCGCCGAGTCGGACATGAAGCTGGAATGGATGGCCGGCGACGTGGTGTCCACGGCCAGCGGAGGGCCCGACTGTGCCACCAGGGTGCCGGGCGCGGCGAGCAGTAGCAACGCACCCAGCACCACGGCGTGCGTCACGGCGTTCCCCTGGCTCGTGGCGACGCCGGGGCCAGGGTGTGGGCGGCCGTGTCACCCCTCACCGTTGCGGGGCGGCCCCCGGCTGACGGCAGCGCCGCGATCAGCGAATCCACCACGCGCGTGAGGATGGCATCGGTGACGGGGCCGGTCTGCTTGTAGGCCACGTGCCCGGCGCCGTCGATGAAGTACGTCTCGGGCACGCCGTACAGGCCATAGTTGATGGCCGTGCGCGCGTCATAATCGTTAACTGATGGATACTGCTGGCCACCCATCGCCTTGATCCAGGCGCGCGCCGGCGCGGCAAAGTCGTTGTAGAGCACGCCCAGGAACGTGACGGGCTGGTCTTGGTACCGCCGGGCAAACTGCTGCAGCGTCACGTGCTCTTCGCGGCACGACACGCACCACGAGGCCCAGAAGTTGAGCACCACCACTCGACCCTGCAGGCTGGCCAGGTGCACCGTGTCACCCACCGGCAACGTGGTGGGGGGCTCGCCTGGCGTCACCACGGGGAGCCGGAAGTCGGGGGCCATGCGGCCAGGCAGCGGGGACGGGATGTTGTTGGGATCCCGCGTGAACCCCCACGCAAAGAGGACGAGCACCGGTATGGCGATGAGCGCCGTCCATGAGGCACGCTTCCAGTTCATGCCTCGCCTCCTTCGACGGTGGGAATGGGGAGCGGCACCGCGGGCACGGGAGCGCGCGCGGCGGCGGGGGCCAGCGCTGTACGACGCTTGCGGTTGGGCAGCGCGCCGATGATGGCGCCCAGCACGACGATGCCCCCGCCAAACCAGATCCACGGCACCAGCGGCTGCACGATGAGCTTCACCGTTGCGTTCGCGCCGTTCTGGTCAAACGCCAAGAGGTTGAAGTACAGGTCGCCGCGAATGGAGCTGATGACCTGCGGCGTGGGGACGGGGCTGGATTGCGTGGGATAGAAGTTCATCTTCGGCTGCGCGGTGGCGACGACCTTGCCGTTCCTGACCACTTCCATGGTCGCGCCGATCACGGCGCGCTGCGGTTCCTGTCGTCCCCACACGTTCACCAGGCGGGCGGTGTGCCCGTCCACGGTGATGGTCTGTCCCGGCGTAAGCGTGGCCTCGCTTTCGTGGCGGAAGCTCTGCGACGCGGCAATGCCCGTGGCCACGAACAGGACGCCAATGTGCGCCAGGTAGCCGCCGTACCGCCTGCGGTTGCCGCGCACCAGCCGTGCGAGCGCCGTCAGCCAGTTCTCGCCATGCGCCGAGTGCCGGGCGCTCATGCCAATCCAGTACTCGCGCACGTTGGCAAACGCGGCATAGCCCACGAAGGCAAAGATGAGCACGGCATACGGATTCCGTACACCGGTGATCAGCGCCACCGCGCCCAGCACCACCGCGGCCCCGACGGGAGGGATCAGCTTCTTCTTCATCACCTGCGCGGAGGCGCTGCCCCACGGCAGCGCCGGACCCACGCCAATCAGGAAGATGAGCGCCGTGATCATCGGCAGCGTCATGCGGTTGAAGAAGGGCTCTCCTACCGTGACCTTCACCCCCCGCACGGCCTCGGCCACCAGCGGGAACAGGGTGCCGATGAGGACGGTGAACATGAACGCCGTGAGGAACAGGTTGTTGAGCAGGAACACCGTCTCTCGCGACGCCGCCGACTCCAGGCGTCCCCGCGTCTTCACCTTCTCGGAATTGCCCGCCACCATCACCAGGGCGCCAATCAGCACAAACGCGATGAAGCCCAGGAAGTAGTAGCCGATGGGACCGGTGGTGAATGCGTGCACCGAGCTGAGGATGCCGGAGCGCGTGAGGAAGGTGCCCAGGATGGTGAGCACGAAGGTGCCCACCATCAGGTTCAGGTTCCACAGCTTGAGCATGCCGCGTCGCTCCTGCACCATCACGGAATGCAGAAACGCGGTGGCGGTAAGCCAGGGCAGGAACGAGGCGTTCTCCACGGGATCCCACGCCCAGTAGCCGCCCCAGCCCAGCACTTCATACGACCACCACATGCCGGCGATGATGGCGGCGGAGAGGAAACCCCACGCGATCATCGTCCAGGTGCGCGAGAGCTTGATCCAGTCGTCGGAGGCCACTTCGCCGGAAAACATGGCGCCGGCCGCGAATGCAAACGGCACCGACATGCCCACGTAACCCAGGTAGAGCAGCGGCGGATGCACCGCCATGAGGATGTGATTCTGCAGGAGCGGGTTGGGGCCCGGGCCGTTGGCGGGCACGGGGAACACCGTGCGGAACGGATTGGCCGGCCCCACCAGCATGATCGCAAAGAACAGCGAGATCACGAGCAGCGTCACGCCCGCCCACGGGACCAGCGTGCCGGGACGCTTCCTGTTGATGTAGATGACCGCCGTGGAGTAGGCGCCCAGCACCCACGCCCAGAACAGGATGGAACCTTCGAGCGCGCCCCAGAGCGAGATGATCGTATAGAACAGCGGCGTCTCGCGGCTGCCCACCTGCGCCACGTACGACACGGAGAAGTCGTGCGTCACGAGCGCGTAGATCATGGCCAGCGAAGCCACGGTGACGAGCGCGAAGTTGGCGTAGATGGTGCCGAACGCCACCTGCACCCAGTCGGCGTGCTGCCGGCGGATGCCCACGGTCCCGGCCACGGCGCCAAGCAGGACCACCAGGAGCGAGACGATCAGTGCGTCGTGCGCGAGGAGGGCGGTCACTGCGCGGCACCTGTTATCAGCGTCTTGTACAGTTCCTGCGGCTTTTCACCCGGCTTGGGCGGGTGGTACTCGTTGGAGTGCTTGACCATCAGGTTGGTGGCCTTGAACACGTTGTCGCGGCCCAGGCGCCCCTCCACCACCACGCCCATGCCGGGCTGGAACATCTGCGGCGGCGCGCCGGTCTCGTGCACAAGGACGGTGTCCGAGTCATCGATGACCTCAAACTGCAACTTGAGTGTCTGCGCATTCCACTGCACCGAGCCGGGCTTCACCTGCCCGCCCAGCCGCACGGGGACATCATAGGCCGAGGCGCCCCTGGCCACCAGTTCCTTGGGCGTCAGGAAGAACACCACGTTCTTGTTCAGTCCGCCGTACAGGAGCCAGCCGAACGTCGCCACCAGCACCACCGCGACCAGGATGGCCACATTGCGCTTGCTCATTGTCCCGCTCCCTCGCCGGGCGCGTGGCCCGTGACTCGCGCATACTCCGCCCGCGCGCGACGCAGCGCGCGCTGGCTGTACACCACATAGCCCAGGATCAACACCCACGTGATCACGTAGGCGGCCGTCACGAACGCCCAGTTCGACGCTTCCATTACTCACTGCCTCCCAGCGCGCGGGCCTGCGCCGCATGTTCCGCCGCTCGCGTCACCGCTGCCGCCTCGTACCGCCGGCGGATGAAGAATGACATCACCAGCACCATCGCCCCAAAGTTGGCAAACATCCCCACCCAGTAGATGGTGGCCATCGAGTTGAGACTCGACGGCAACTGGTGGAGCGTTCGCCACCACGTGACCGACATCCAGACAATGGGCACATTGAGGGCGCCCAGGATGCCGACGGCGGCGCTCCACCGGCCGCGCTGCTGCGGGTCTTCAATGAAAGCCCGCAGCGCCAGGTATCCCACGAACACCAGGAACAGCACCAGCGTGGATGTCAGCCGCGCGTCCCACACCCACCACACCCCCCACGCCGGCTTGCCCCAGATCATCCCGAGGATCAGGGTCAACCCATTGAAAATAGCGCCTACCTCGGCGGCTGCAGCCGCCAGCAGGTCGTCCTCCTCGCGCTCCTTCCAGAGGTAGCGCAGGCTGTACACGAGCACCATGGCAAAGCAGATAAACATCACCCAGGCCGCGGGCACGTGCACGTACAGGATCTTCTCCAGCTGGCCCATGTTGACGTCGGGCGGCGAGGTCAGGAAGGCGAAGACCTGCGTGGCCACCAGGGCCGCGAGGCTGAAAATGCCGAAGACGGGCCACTTGCCGGAGCGCGGCACGTCGAAGGTCTGGGTGGGATCGGTCATGAGCGGGCGGGAGACCTCGGAAAGTCGGCGATCATGCGCATGTTGAGCCTCAGGCCTCGATGACGTACTCGAACGCCCACAGCGTGGCGACGAGGAAGATGAGGTCGTACGCCGCCAGGAGCTTTACCCAGGCGCCGGCCTCGTGCATGACGTCGCCCCCAAGCAGCGCCCGGGACGCCGAGATGGCGGCCAGCAGCAGGGGGACAAGCATCGGAAAGAGCAGCAGGGGCAGCAGCACCTCGCGTGCTCGGCTGCGGCTGGCCATGGCGGCGTAGAACGTGCCGAGGACCACCAGGCCCACGGCGCCCAGCACAAATACGCCCAGGAGCTGCGGCCACGCGGCGGGAATGCGCACCTGGAAGAGCGCGATGCCCACCAGGATCACGATGACCAGGATGAGCCCCACGAACAGCAGGTTGGCCAGCAGCTTGCCGAGGTAGATCGACCAGCGCGGGCCGGGATACAGCAGGAGCTGGTCGAGCGCGCCGCTCTCCAGTTCCACCTGGTAGCTGCGATTGAAGGCCAGCACGCCCGCAAAGAGCGCGGACAGCCAGATGGCGCCCGCCGCCGCGTGGCGCAGGGCCTCGGGATCGGGCCCGAGCGCAAAGCCGAACAATATCAACATTGTAATGCCGAGCGCCGCCACGCTGTTGAACCCCGCCTTGGAGCGACGCTCCGTGGTGAGGTCCTTCCAGGCAATGGCACGCACGCGCCGCAGCTCGTCACGAAACGCCATCAGGTCAGCGCCCCTTCAACCGCGACCGGCGCCGCGGCTGCCGCCCCCGTCGCCGCCTTGCCGTTGACGATGGTGATCGTGCGGTCCAGCACGCCGGCCGCGGGCGCCAGTTCGTGCAGCACGATCAGCGCGGCCCCACCGGCTCGGCCGGCGTCCGCGATGACCTCGTTCATGAGCGTGATACCGGCGGCGTCGAGGTTGGCGTAGGGTTCGTCGAGCAGCAGCACGCGCGCCCGACGCAGGAGCAGCCGCGCCAGGGCGAGCCGGCGCTGCATGCCCGCCGAGAATCCGCGCACGCGCTCGTGGCGCACCGCGCCCAGCCCCACGCGTTCCAGCGCGGCGTCCAGCGTGTGGCCCGTGTCCAGCCCCAGCATCATCGCCGCAAACTTCAGGTTCTCGCGCGCGGTGAGGTCGTCGTAGAGGCCGGGCGAGTGCGCCAGGAAACCCAGCGCCCGGCGCGCGGCGTCGGCGTCGCGCGCCACATCGTGGCCACAAAGGCTCGCCGCGCCCGCGGATGGGCGGAGCATCGTGCCGAGAATGCGAAGCAGCGTCGTCTTGCCGCTGCCGTTGGCGCCCAGCAGGCCGACCGTCTCACCCGGCTGAAGCTGGAAGGAGATTCCGCGCAGCACCCATCGCGCCCCGAACCGACGCGCCACACCCTGGGCGTCGATGGCCAGCTCACGATTTGCTGTCGGCATGCGTGTGGGGTGCGGGAATACAGGAGGGGTGGCGCGCCGCGGCCAGTGGAAAAGGCCGGCGGGTTTGTCCCTCCAATTCTACAGCCCGAGAAGGCGAGGCCGAACCCCCGGGGCGACCCCGCCCGATGCGCTATGCGCGAGCCGGAATCGCGGCCTCCACCACGTGGATGATGCCGTTGGCCGCCGGGATATCGGCGTGCAGGACCCGCACTCCGTTCACGAAGCATTCACCGCGTCGAACCTCCAGGCGGAGCACCTGACGGCCGAGCGTCGTGAGGCGCACTGGTCCGTGCTCCCGGACCTGGGCAAAGCCGGCGCTGCCCCTGACGACGTGGCGGCGCACCAGTGTGCCGAGTTGCTTGTGGTCTCCGGAAATGGCGGACTCCGGGTTGCCAGCCACGGGCTGAAATGCCGCATCGGGGATGGCGAAAACGGTGACCGGGCCTCGGCCCTCGACCAGGTTCACCAGATCGGCGGCCTGCAGCGCCCTCACGAAGTGGCGGAAGGTGCCAAGCCCAGCGGACTCGGGACGAGGGCAGATGCTTTGGGCCAGTGGCATTGCGAGTGCAGTCATGGTTTTGCGTGTGTGTCTCGGGATAAGTCATGCTACCACGAAGTGCATGTCGTGTCAACGTCCATATAATTGCTTGACATAACATGGACATAAATGTATCGTTGACCCGATGTCAGACGCCGCACGCCAGCACCAGCCGGAACACCCCATCGGGGTAGCCGCCGAGCGCACGGGCTTGAGCCCGGACGTGCTGCGCGTGTGGGAGCGTCGCTATGGTGCGGTGCGCCCCAGGCGTACCGATGGCCGGCAGCGCTGGTACACGGACGCCGAGATCGAGCGGTTGCGGCTGTTGCACCAGGCCACGCTTGCGGGTCGCAGCATCCGGCAGGTGGTGTCGCTCAGTACGGACGCCCTGGCGCGGCTGGTGGACGAGGACACCGCCGGGCGGTTGCGGGCCCCCAAGGCAACACCCGCGCCGCCGGCCGTGGCGCCGGGGTCGCCCGCGCTGGGGGCGGCCACCTGTCCGGCGACCGTGGCGCGTGGCATGGAGAAAGCCGTGGTGTACGACGCGGACGGGTTGGACGGCGTGCTGCGTCACGCGCTGGGAACGCTGGGGTTGCCCGTGTTCGTGGAGTCAGTGGCCCAGCCGCTGCTGCACCAGGTGGACACCGATTTCCAGGCGGGGCGGCTGACGGCCGCGCAGGCGCACCTGGTGGCGGGCGCGGTGCGCCGGTTCACTATTACAGGAATGCAATGCCTGGCGCCGGCGTCCAGCGCGGCGCGCGTGGTGGTGGCGGCCCTGCCAGGCGCGCGGTGTGAGGCGTCCGCGCTGTTCGTGGCGGCCGGCGCGATGTCCGCCGGGTGGCGGGTGACCTACCTGGGGGTGGACCTGCCGGCTGCCGACATCGCGCGCACGGCGCGCGCCACGGACGCCAGGGCCGTGGCGGTGAGTGTGCGGGGGGTTGGGGAGTCCGAGGCCATGTGGCGTGGGATCCATGCCTTGCGCAGCCAGCTTCCCGACAGCGTCGCGTTGCTTGCTGTCGGGCGTGGTGCGGGCGGGATGTCTGGGGATCCTGACGCGCTCGGCGTTCGGTTCGCCGAGCGCGTGGCGGACGTGTTGCCGCGTCAGCAGGACGAGCTGGCGGTTAGAGCTCGATAGGTCGTCGCGGCTCGAACTCGCGGTCGCGAATCTGGACGCTCAGGATGTGCTTGAGTGGAATGGTCCGGAACTCGTTCCGGAGGTAGGAGAAGACCACGGCATGTCCGTCGCGGATGGCGTAGGGTTCCCAGTGGCGTTCGTGCTCCTGGGCTCCGCCTTCTCCCTGGTAGCGGTAGGTGACGCTGACGCTCTTGCGCTGGCGGCCTGCCTGGCGCAGCAGGTTCTCGACCTGGCTGCCCTTGTTCTTTTCAATCATGAATGGATCCTCCCGATGTACAACCTCCGACAGTGTGAATCGACGACGGGCGCCCGGATTCGGGCAAGGGTGTCGTCGCGGGGAGCGTCAGGCAATTCCCGAGGGGACTCGTTTCCGGGGCGGGGTGCGGACGCTCATTCAATATAACAGGGTTCGCCACCGGGTGGAACCGTGCCGCCGCAATTTTGCAGTCTCATCGGGCGTCACCACCTGACCGCGTGGCGGGCCCGTTGCGCCGGCGTTTGCCGCGCGGCACAGTCCGTCAGTCGGCGGCGGCGGGCTCCATCAGCTGCACGCGTCGCGCCCGTCGTCGCGCAAACCAGCCCTCGGCGCGGTGGCTCGCGGAGTCCAGGTAGGTGTACACCACGGGCGTCACGTAGAGCGTGATGAACTGGGAGAAGAAGAGTCCGCCCACCACCGTGATGCCCAGGGGGCGGCGGGCTTCGGCGCCGGCGCCCATGCTGAAGGCAATGGGCAGCGTGCCAAAGAGCGCGGCCATGGTGGTCATCATGATCGGCCGGAAGCGGATGACGCACGCCTTGATGATGGCGTCGGCGGCCGGCAGCCCTTCGCCGCGCTCCGCCTCGATGGCGAAGTCGATCATCATGATCGCGTTCTTCTTCACGAGCCCCACGAGCAGGATGATTCCCACAAACGCGTATACGCTCAGGTCAATCCGGAACACCAGCAGCGTGAGCAGGGCGCCGAAGGCCGCGAAGGGAAGCCCGGAAAGGATGGTCAGGGGGTGTATGAAACTCTCATACAATACGCCGAGCACCACGTAGATCACGAAGATGGCGAGCGCCAGCAGCACCAGGAGGCCCGCCTGGGCGGCCTGGAAGGCCTGGGCCTCGCCGGCAAAGCTGGTGGTGACCGTGGAGGGAACCACGTGGCTGGCCAGCCGCTGCACGGCCGTGGTGGCGTCGCCCAGCGCGTATCCCGGTGCCAGGTTGAACGACACGGTGACGGCCGGGAGCTGGCCGGCGTGGTTCACGGTGAGCGGGCCGGTGGACCTGGCGACGGAGGACACGGCGCTGAGCGGCACCAGCGTCCCGGTGTTGGAGCGCACATAGAGCAGGGAGAGTGCGGACAGGTCGCTCTGGTATTGCGGCTCCAGCTCCATCACCACCCAGTACTCGTTGTTGGGGGTGTAGATGGTGGAGACCTGCCGGGAGCCGTAGGCGTCGTACAGCGCCGTCTCCACCTGCGCGGCGGTGACGCCCAGCGAGGCCGCGCGCTCGCGGTCAATGGTGATACTCGCCTGCGGGTTGCCGAGCTGGAGGTCGCTGGACACATCGCGGAGCTGCGGGAGCCTTGAGATGGAGTCCAGGAGCTGCTGCGCGGCCGGATAGAGTGCGTCGATATCTGCGCCGGTGAGCGTGAACTGGTACTGGCCCTTGGCCACGCGGCCGCCGATCTGGATGGGCGGCGGGTTGGACATGAACACGGTCATCCCGGGCACTGTCGCGAGCTTGGCGCGCATCTCGCTGAGGAAGGCATTGACCCCGATCCGGTGGCCCATGGGCTTGAGGCTGATGAAGAAGCGCGCCTGGTTGGCGGCGGATGTCCGCCCGCCACCGCCCACGGCCGACATGAACCCGGCCACGTTGGTGTCCGCCTGGACGATGGCCGCGAGCCGCTGCTGGTGCGCCACCATGTCGGCAAACGACGCGCCCTGCGCGGCCTCGGTGGTCACGCGCACCTGCCCGGTGTCCTCCTCGGGGATGAAGCCCTTGGAGACGACCATGAACAGGACCACGGTGCCCGCCAGGACGGCCGCCGAGAGCATGAGCATGGTGGGCCGGTGCCGCATGGCAGCATGCAGGGAACGCTCATATGCGCCCACGATCCGGTTCCACGCGCGTTCGGTGGCATTGAACAGCCGGCCGTGCCGGGTGCCGTGGCCTGGCAGCAGGAAGCGGCTGGAGAGCATGGGCGTGAGCGTGAGCGAGACGAACCCCGACACGAGGATGGCCACGGCGATGGTCACCGCGAACTCCCGGAACAGCCGCCCGACGATGCCGCCCAGGAAGAGGATGGGGATGAACACCGCCGTGAGCGACAGCGTCATTGAGAGGATGGTGAAGCCCACCTCGCGCGCGCCATCGAAGGCCGCGGTCATCGGGTCCTTTCCCATCTCCATGTGGCGCACGATGTTCTCGAGCATCACGATGGCATCGTCCACGATGAAGCCCACGGCCAGCGTGAGCGCCATGAGCGACAGGTTATCCAGGCTGTAGCCCAGCAGGTACATGATGGCGAATGTCGCGATCACCGAGATGGGCAGGGCGAGGCTGGGAATCACGGTGGCCGAGACGTTTCGCAGGAACAGGAAGATCACCAGGATCACCAGCCCCAGCGTGAGCAGCAGCGTGAACTTCACCTCGTGTACTGATTCCTGGATGGACAGCGACCGATCGTACAGCGTGTGGACCTCCACCGTGCCGGGGATGGCGGCCTTGAGCTTGTCCATCAGCTCCTTCACGGCCGTGGCTACCGCCACGGTATTGGTGCCGGGCTGGCGCTGGATGGCCAGCACCACCGACCGGTCGCCGTTGTACCAGCTGGCGGTCTTGTTGTCCTGCACGTCGTCCAGCACGTTGCCCAGGTCCCCCAGCCGCACGGGCGCGCCGTTGCGCCAGGTGACCACCAGGCGCGCAAAGGAGGCCGCGTTGTCGAGCTGGCCATTGGCCTGGACGGTGTACGCCTTGTCCGGTCCCCAAAGGATGCCCGTGGGCAGGTTCACGTTCTGCGCGCTGATGGCGCTGGCCACCTCGTCAATGCCGATCTTGCGGTAGGCCAGCGCGTTGGGATCGAGTTGCACGCGTACGGCATATTTCTGCGCGCCGAAGACCTGCACCTGTGCCACGCCGCTCACCATGGAGATGCGCTGTGCCATGACCGTCTCGGCGTAATCATCCAGCTTGGACAGCGGCAGCAGCTTCGAGGTGAGCGCGAAGTAGATGATGGATCGCTCGGCGGGATTAACTTTTCTATATGAGGGCGGGATGATGCCCGGGGGAAGCTGGCGCAGCACGGCGCCGATGGCCGACTGGACATCCTGCGCCGCGCCGTCAATGTCGCGGTCGAGCGCGAACTGCAGCGTGATGGACGTGGAGCCGAGGGCGCTGGTGGACGTCATGTTATCGATGCCCGCGATCGTGCTGAACTGCTTCTCCAGCGGCGTGGCCACGGCGGCGGCCATCGTCTCGGGGCTGGCACCCGGCAAGCTGGCGCTCACCGAGATGGTGGGATAGTCCACGGTTGGCAGGTCGCTCACCGGCAGCTGCCGGTATGCGCTGATGCCAAACACCACGATGCCGACCATGACCAGGACGGTCATGACCGGGCGCCGGATGAACAGCGCGGAGAGGTTCATCTGCCGGATCCCGCGTGCACCGGACCGTCTGATGGCTGGCTCGTGGCGGGGGCCACGCGGGAGTCTGGTGCTCCTGCATCCGGGTCGGGAAGGGGGTCCACCCGCGCCCCCTGCACCAGGCGCGATTGTCCGTCGGTCACGACCTGCTCGCCTGCGGTGAGTCCGCTGTCAATGACGGTGAGCAGGCCCACCGATCGGTCCGCGAGGACGGGGCGCACGTGGGCCGTCCTCGTCGAGTCAACTACAAACACGTATTGGCCGTCCTGCCCCGCCACCACCGCCGAACTGGGCACCGCAACGGCGTCCTGCTGTACACCGAGCTGCACCGTGACGCGGACGAACTCGCCGGGCCAGAGCGTGCGGGCGTCGTTTGCAAAGCGCGCCTTGGCCGTCACCGTGCCGGTGAGCGAGTCCACGGCGTTGTCGATGAAGGTGAGCGCGCCCTGCTCGGCCACGGGCAGGCTATCGGCCGTGGCCACGCGCACCGGAACGTCGCCCTGCGAGGAGCGGCGCTCGAGCGCCAGGAACTGCGACTGCGTAATGGGAAAGCGCACGAGGATAGGATGGATCTGGTTGATGACCACCAAAGGCTGTGCGTTGGGTTTCACCAGGTTGCCGCGACGCACGAGCAGGCTCCCGGTGCGGCCGGCAATGGGCGCGCGGATGGTGGTGTACGCCAGGTTGAGGCGGGCCTGCTCGACGGCGGCGCTGTCGGCCTGCAACGTGGCGTTGAGGGCGTGCGCGGTGGCGGTGGCCTGGTCGGCCTGCGACTTGGTGACGTAGTCCTTGGCTACGAGCGCGCGATACCGCTCCGCGTCCCGCCGGGCGTTGTCGGCCTGGGCGGCGTCGCGCGCCAGTGCCGCCTGGGCCTGCCGCAGGGCGGCGGCAAAGGGCCGGGCATCGAGCCGGAAGAGCACATCGCCCGCGCGCACCTCATCCCCCTCGTGGAAGCTGACGGCGTCGAGGATGCCGCCCACCTGCGCCTCGACCGTCACCGTCTGCAGGGGCTCCACGACGCCATTGGCCGAAATCGTGAACGGCGCGGCAATGCGGCTCACGGCGGCCACGCGCACCGGAATGGTCTCGGCGTGCTCCGCGGGGGGCTTGGCACAGCCGGCGGCCAGTGTCGCCGCGGCCAGCAGGAACGCGGTGGCGCGAGTGCAGGAATGGTGGATCGGGTGCGTCATCGGCCGGGTGAAGGTGTGGAAGTGGTGAGCGGGGCGAGGGCTTCGCCGTGGATGCCGAGGACGCCTGCGTCGTGCGCGAGTTGCGCGACCGCCGTGCGCCACTGCCAGCGGGACTGCACGGCCTGTGCGCGGGCACCCGCCAGGGCGGTCTGGGCCACGAGCAGGTCGATGATGCTGCCGACGCCTTCGGTGTAGCGGCCGCGCGCCACCTGCTCCGATTGCTGCGCGCTGGCCAGGAGGTCCGTGGCGGTGCGCACCCGCTGGGCGGCGGTGCGCATGCCGTAGTAGGAGGTGAACACCTGCAGGGCCACCTGCTGTCGCGTGAGTTCGGTGCGCGCGTTGGCGGCGGCGAGCTGGGCGTCGGCGGCGCGCACGTCGTACGAGTGGCTGAAGCCCGTGAACAGCGGCACGGAGATGCCGAAGTTCAGTGTATAGCTGTTGCCGGCGAATCCGGAGAGGTTCGACTCCGTGTGTCCGCCCGTGGCGGTGAGCGCCAGCGAGGGCAGGGCGGTGGCGCGCACCTGACGGAGCTGGGCGGCGGCGGCACGGGCCTGCGTGCGGGCCTGCTGGAGTTCGGGCCGGTCGCGCGTGGCGAGGTCGATGAGCGAATCCACGGAGGCCGTGACGGCGTCCATCGCGGAGGTATCGGGCGCTGCTTCGTCGGGCAGGTCGATGGACGTACTGGCGGGAAGCCCCATGGCGACGGCGAGCGCCCCGCGAGTCACGCTGAGCTGGCCTTCGAACGTCTCCAGGTCCAACTGGGCCTGCGAGCGCGCGGTGCGCGCCTGCAGGACGTCCGCGATGGTGGCGAGCCCGACGTCGTGGCGGTCGTTGGCAGCGGCGAGGTTGGCGGTCGCCTCGGCCACGGCGGTGCGCTGCGCGTCGCGCAGGGCCCGCGTGGCGAGATATGAAAATACAGATGTCTCGACCGCCAGCACCGTGTTCTGGATGGTGGCGTTGTGGGCGAGGCCCGCGGCCATGGCCGTCTGGCGGGCCGCGTCAATGCCCCCGGCCCGCGCGCCGAAGTCAAACACCAGGTACGACAGCGAGACCGACGGCCCGTACTGCGTGCGCTCGCCGGCCAGGCGTCCGGGGACGGCAATGGAACGCGAACGCGTGACGCTCGCGCCGGCGCTCACGTCCGGATACCACGCGCCCTTGGCCGCGCCGTAGGCGTCGGCCGATGCCCGCGCCTGCGCCCAGGAGAGTCGCGTGGCGGGATTGTTGCGCAGGGCGATGTCCACCGCGTCGGCCAGCGTAAGCTGGTCCAGCACCTGCGCGGCGACGGGCGCGTGTCCGGTGGAGTCCTGGCGCATCGCGTCGGCTTCGGCGTGCGAGGTGGGCGCGGGGGTGTTCACCGAGGCGGGCGGCACCCAGTACGCATTGGGGCGGGGCGGCGCGCCGGGACGGCCTTCAATAGAAGGCGTGCCGACGCAGCCCACCAGCACCAGCGCAACCGTCGCGAGGAGCGGGAGGCGCGTCACGGCGCAAAGGGCGCGGAATTCGCCGGCGCGGTGGTGCATGATCGTGTCGAGGGCATCGGTTTGTGCCGGGGGGTCAGGCGGCGGACCAACTCATTCCGGATCGGGCCCCGATTGGAATCGGTGGGCAACCCGGGGATGGACGAGATGGGATGGAAAGTAGCGTCGGGTACCGCGACGCCGCGCGCCGGCGGGCGATACCGCACGCGATCCATCGCGGCGCCCTCCAGCCAGGCCCCAGCCAGGCCCCGGCCAAGCCCCGGCCCCGGCCAGGCCCCGACCAAGGTGCGCGCAAGAAATTCACGTTCCTGTGGGAATTCGTTCCGCGTACGCCCCGGCGAGTTGAACTCATCGCCGGCGGCTGCAAGGGCATTGGCCGTGTTCGTTTCCGTCACTCCAGAGCAAAAACCGCGAACCCGGACGGGCGGGAATCCCCCCCAAACACGCACCTGAAAGTACGCTGATCCCGCGCTCGCCGGATCCGGGTTGTCCTGCACTTGCTCTGTACGACTGGCCCTGTGGAACTGTTGGTGGGCCGGTTTTCATGGCCCTCCGCATGATGAGACCCACCCTTCCCCGGATCCGTCACTGCCCGCAACCGGCGCCTGCAAACTCAGCCTCCAGCGGCTTCCGGGGCGGCTGGGGCCCCCGCGTCATGGGCCCGGTAGATGGGGTCAACCAGCGCGCGGAACCTGGGCGTCCACAGGCCAAAGGCCAGACCGCCGGCCAGGCAGGCCAGCCCGCTGAGGAGCACGGTGGCGCTGGCGCCGATGCGGCTGGCGATGATGCCCGCGGCCAGGCTGCCCAGCGGGAGCGTCCCCAGGAAGGCCATGGTATAGAAGGCCATCACCCGTCCGCGCAGCCGCTCCTCGACCACCGTCTGGAGCAGCGTGTTGGCTGACGCCATGGCCACCATCATGCCCGCCCCTGCCACGGGGAGCACGGCCAGGGAAACCCAGGTGACCGTGGACTGCGAGAATGCGACCAGCCCGGCGCCGAAGGCCGCGATGGCAATGGCAATCACCCGTTCGAGCCCGGTGACGGACGTCCGGGCCGCCAGGTACAGCGCGCCGCCGACCGCCCCGACGCCGGCGGAGGTCATCAGGATGCCGTAGGTGTGCGCCCCGCCGTGCAGCACGTCCCGCGCGATGGCCGGCAGGAGCACCTGATACGGCATTCCGGTGGCGGCAACCAGCGCAATCACGAGCAGCAGCGAACGTACGGGGACGAAGCGGACCACGTAGCGGAGGCCATCGCGCAGCTCGTCCAGCATGCGGGTGCGGACTGCGCGGGCGGATGCCGGGTGCACGTGCATGGCCAGCAGCGATCCGATGACCGCCAGGTATGACACCGCATCGAGCGTGAAGCACCAGCCCTCGCCCACGAGGGCGATCAGGACGCCGCCAATGGACGGACCAATGATGCGCGCGCCATTGACCATCATGGAGTTCATGGCGATGGCATTGGACAGGTCGCGTCGGTGGTCCACCATCTTGACCACGAACGCCTGCCGCGTGGGGGTGTCGAACGAATTGATCATGCCCTGCAGGACCTGGAGCGCGATGATGTCCCCGACGGTGATGACGTGCGAGAGGGCGAGCACCGCCAGCGCCGCCGATTGCAGCATGGACGCGGCCTGCGTGACCATCAGGATCCGGTGCTGGTTCCAGCGGTCCACGAGCACCCCGGTGAACGGCGCCAGGATGAGCATCGGGATCTGGCCGGAGAATCCCACGACGCCCAGCATCAGCGCGGATCCCGTGAGCCGGTACACCAGCCACGCCGTGGCCACGCGCGTGATCCATGTGCCGATGAGCGAGACGGTCTGGCCGCCGAAGAACAGGCGGTAGTTGCGCGAGCGCAGGGCCCGGGCCACGGGGGGCACGGTGCGGGGCAGCCGGAGCGTCATGCCGCGGGGCGCACGTGGGACACCTGGCGGGACCGCCGCGGGATCAGCGGACGATCAGCCGAGGGCGGCGAGCACGGCCGTCGTGGCGCGGACGCGGCCGATGGTGGGGAAGAATCGCGTGACGGCGTGCTGGTGCAGGTCCGCGTCGCGCGCGGCCATGGCGTCCTCCACGAACACCTGGTCATAGCCGAGTTCATATGCCACGCGGGCGGTGGACTCGACGCCGATGTTGGTGGAGATGCCGCCCAGGACGATGGTCCGGATGCCGCGCCGCCGCAGGTGCACCTCGAGGTCCGTGTGGAAGAAGGCGCCGGGCTGGTGCTTGGTGACCAGGACGTCGCCAGGTTCGGGGCCGAGTTCGGGGACGATCTGCGTCCAGTCGGCGGGGAGCCCGCCGGTCGGCGTGGGGCGCGGCTGGTCAGCAACCACGCGGAGGGAGAGTTCGCGGTTGGGGCCGGGGTCCACGTTGACGAGCACGACGGTGCCGTGCTGCTTGCGCATGGCTCGCGCCAGGCGCGCGGCGTTGGCAATGACGTCGCCCGCGGAATGTGGAGCCGCCGGCATGGCCGTGATGCCGCGCTGGAGGTCAATGAGGACGAGCGCCGTCGTCCGGGGGTCGAGCGTGAATTCTGGCATTGCTGAATGCAGGCGGTCTCGCTGCCGGTTAGAGTGTCGGGTGTCTGGTCACGGTGGCATCGTGCAACTGGAACTGGTGCGCCACTGAGAGGATCAGGTCATCGTTGTAGAGGTTGCCAATGATCTGGCCGCAGATGGGCTGCGGGTTGAGTTGAGGGGCGGGCGGTGCGTCCTGGCCTCCGCGGCCACGCGTGAAGGTGGGTGGCACGTCGAACTTGAAGGGTAGCACGGCGCTCGGGTAGCCGGTCTGCGCGCACGCGCCGACATCCGCCGACGGGCTTCCGATATACATATCCAGATCCTTGAGGAACTCCGCCCACTGCTGCACCAGGATGTAACGGCGGCGTTCCATCTGGAGGTAGTCCAGCGCCGTGATGGTGCGCCCGGACACGAAGCGCGGATTCCAGTCGGCGGGGGCCTGCGGATCGCGCATCCGGCCGTTGGCGGTGGTGTCGGGTACCACGCCGTAGGGGCGTCCGCGGGCGGGCTCCGCGCCCAGGTTGTTGAGGTCCAGTCCAATCTCCTTGGCCTTGCGCTGCACGTACGAGTCGAATGCCGCGGCGTCTTCGCAGTCCAGTCCGCCGCTGCCGCGACTGATGCCGGCCACCGTGGGTCGCGCGCCGATGGTCACGGGCTTCATGCCCAGCGCCTTGAGTCCGTCCACCAGCTCCGCCGGCGCGCGATCGTCCACGCCAATGCGCATGGAGGCGACGTCGAGCGAGCGATTGAACTGGAATGGCGTGGTGACGGTGGACGGGTCCTTGCTGTCCACGCCGTGGATGGCGTTGAACACCATGGCTGCGTCTTCGCTGGTGCGCGTGATGGGACCGACGCGGTCCTGCGACCAGGCCAGCACCATGCCGCCGTAGCGGCTGACTCGGCCAAACGTGGGTCGCAGCGCGCTGAGCCCGCAGCGAATGGCGGGTGAGACGATGGACCCCGAGGTTTCGGTGCCGATGCCGAAGGCCACGCACCCGGCGGCCGTGGCCGACGCGGGTCCGGCCGATGAGCCGCTGGAACCCTGCGAGAGGTTCCAGGGGTTGTTGGTGCGGCCGCGGAACCACTGGTCGTTCTGCGCGAACAGCCCCGTGGCGAGCTTGGCGATCAGCACGGCCCCGGCGTTGCGCAGGCGCACCACCACTTCGGCGTCCTCGTCGATTATACGATTCTCAAAATCCTTGGCGCCCCACGTCGTGGGCACGCCCCTGGTGGCGAACAGGTCCTTGACGCCGTACGGGATGCCGTGGAGCGGGCCGCGATAACGGCCGGCGGCAATCTCGCGATCGGCCTGCGCGGCCTCCGCGCGTGCCTGCGCTTCCATGATGGTCACGGCGCACAGCAGCGTCGGGTTGAGCCGCTTGAGCCGCGCGAGATAGATGTCGGTGAGGCGCGCCGAGGTGATCTTGCGGGCCCTGAGCATGGCCGAGAGGCGGTGTGCCGGGAGGAAGGCGATCTCGTCATCGCTCGACGGCAGCGTGCCGGTGAAGGGCAACGGCTCGTACGTGCCGCGCTGGAAGGCGGCGGCGCCGTGCTCGCGCACCAGCTTTTCCATCAGCGCACCGGTTCCGCCCGGATAGGGCTGGAACTGCAGCGCGGGCGCCTCGCCGTTGCCCAGCGGCACCGGCGCCTCCTGCTGCTGGAGTCCGGCGCGGGGTGTTGCGGGGATGGCGCCGCGCGCGGGTTGCGCGCGCAGCGGATCGGCGCCGAGTGTCGAGGCGGCCGCGGTGGCGAGGGAGAGGAAGACGAACTGGCGTCGGCCGATCCCCGCATGTTCTTCGGGGAGTTCGGATGCTTCCAGTTCGGCCTGATACTGGTCCAGGAGGTCTTCAGAGCTGCTCATGGCGGTTCCCCGGGGTTGGGCGGTGGGGCCGGCGGTCAGGCCGGCCCCACCGCCGCGGTTAAGCGGCGCGCTACCTGGCCGTCCAGGTGTTGTTGGCGGGATACGCATCCACCCAGATGCCGCCGTCGATGCTCACGGACTTGAGCGTCTTGCCCGTGCGCACGGTCACGGCGGTCTGTTGCTGGTTGTGTTCCCACACGGCGGGGGTCTGGTGCTGGCGCTGCGTGGAGCCGTCGGTGTACATGAGCACCAGGTCGAACGGCGCGTCCATGCCGCCCAGGTTGCCGACCGTCACCGCGTAGCCGCCGCGTGACTTCTTCACGTCCTGGACGGCCAGGTCGATGTAGTTGGTGGTGAAGTACCAGTTGTGCCAGAACCAGTCGAGCGGGCGCCCCGTCACGTTGTCGAACGTATAGAAGAAGTCCCATGGCGTGGGATGCTTGCCGTTCCAGCGCGTCATGTACGCGTGCAGGGCTTTCTTGAACAGGGAGTCCCCGAGCAGGTCCTTCATGGCCAGGTAGCCCAGCGAGGGCTTGCCGTAGGCATTGGGGCCGTAGGAGCTCCCGGTGAGCGCGTCGGCCGGCGTGATGATGGGCAGGTCCTGGAGGGGCGACGGGTTGCGCGCCCAGCCGTTCACGCGAAACGACTTGTAGAGCGCCATGGCGCTGTCCGGTCCCATGTCCACCTGGTTGATGAGGTATTCAAAGGTGGTGGCCCAGCCTTCATCCATGAAGGCATATCGTGTCTCGTTGATGCCCATGTAGAAGGGCATGTACGTATGGGCCAGCTCGTGCGCCACTACGAACTGCGCGAAGGCCGGAGAGCCATAGGACTCGTCGTTGACCATCATGGGATATTCCATGCCGGCCCCGCCCTGGAATATGGAAGTTTTCTCGTATGGGTAGGGCACGCCGGGCCACTGGTGCGACAGGAAGTCCAGCGCGTGCCGGCCGAACTGCACCATCTCGTGGAAGTCGCTGGCGGTGTCGTTGTAGGCCGACTGCACGCTGGCGCGGCGCCTGGCCGCGTCGTCCACCAGCACGCTGGCTGCGTCCCAGTCGTAGTGGTCGCTCAGGCCAAACGCCATGTCGGGCACGTTGCTGGCGGTGAAGTGCCAGCTGTTCATGGCCTGCTGGGTGGTGATGGTGCCACTGCCCACCTGGATCCCGGTGGCCACGTGGATGGTGGTGTCCGACGTGAACGACTGCTGGTAGCGTTGCAGCGCCGCCGGTTGCAGGAGCTGCGCGGCGTTGGTCAGCGTACCCGTGCCCCACACCACGTAGTTGGCGGGCACGTTCACGGTCACGTCATAGTCGTTGAAGTCACTGTAGAACTCGTGCCCCATGTGCGGCATCGTGTCCCAGCCGTTGTAGTCGTCGTACACCGACACGCGCGGGTAGAAGTAGGCGATGAAGTACGTGGTGGAGTCGATGACGCCCTGGCGTCCCGGCTGCAGCGGCAGGTCGTACCACCAGGAGAAGTCCAGTTCCACGGACTCGTGCGGCGCCAGCTTCACGGGGAGCCGCGCGACGGCGTTGGTGAACACCGTGGGGCTCCGGTTCCACGGCTGCAGCTTGCCGTTCACGGCGAAGGAGCGGATGTGGACGCCAGACGTGATGGCGTCGGGCGCCGCGCCGCCGTCGCGCGGCGCTCCCGGCTTGTGGTTGTTGGGAAACAGCTTGAACACCAGCATCGGCAGCGTGTCGGGGCTGTTGTTCAGGTACGTGATGTGTTCGGTGCCGCTCACGCGCGGGTCCGGCGGGCTGGTGGCAATGGTGATCTGGTAACGCGCGCGGTTCTGCCAGTAGCTGGCGCCGGGCATGCCGGTGGTGAGGCGGGTGCCCGCGGCGTACGCCTGCTTCACGGCGCGTGGCATGGGCAGCGACTGCGCGGATGCCGCGGCCGGTAGCCCGATCATCAGGACAAGCGCGACGAACGCGACGGCCCTGGCGGCCGCGCCCCGCGATGAGTTTGAACGATTCACGTGCATGCTGTGAATTCCCCGTGGTGAATGGAACGCAATGGGAGGCCGGGCATTTGCTGGCCGGCCTCCCTGATATACTGCGCATCGTGCTGGGCTGCCGGAAGCTACGCCCGCAGGCTTGCCCCGCCATCCACCACGACGGTCTGTCCCTGGATGAGATCGCTGGCCGGGCTGCTCAGGAAGACCACCGTGTCGGCCACGTCGTCAGGAGTGAGCGGACGCCCGTTCACCATCATCGCGGCCTGGGCCTTCTCAAACGCGGCATCGGGCACGACCTGCGTGGCGCCGGTGCGCACCAGGCCGGCCAGCACCACGTTGAAATTCACGTGCGCGCCCAGTTCGAGGGCCAGGTAGCGCACCAGGCTCTCGAGCGCCGCCTTGGAGGTGCCGATGGTGGCGTACGCGTCGAGCGCTCGGTGCGAGCCGTGGCTGGACAGGGCCACCACCTTGGCGCGTCCCTCGGCCTGCTGGAGCAGCGGGTACGCGGCCTGCGTCAGCATGAGCAGTGGAGTGACGTTGGTCGCCATGGCGGCCTGGATGTGCTGCGGCGTGGTCTCCATCACCGTCCGGAATCCGCCGGACGCCACGTTGCTCACCAGCACGTCGAGCCGGCCGAACTCCTTGCCGATGTACTCCACCATCGCGTTCACGTCGTCGGGTTCGCTCACATCGGCCTTCACCACGGCGGCCTGTCGTCCCAGGGCGCGGATTTCCTCGGCCACTTCGGCGGCGGCCGCGCGAGAGGTCAGGTAGTTCACTGCCACGTCGGCTCCGGCGCGCG
The DNA here is from genome assembly GCA_035700805.1 of Gemmatimonadaceae bacterium. Classification (GTDB taxonomy): domain Bacteria; phylum Gemmatimonadota; class Gemmatimonadetes; order Gemmatimonadales; family Gemmatimonadaceae; genus JAGWRI01. The sequence continues at coordinate 69,279 of DASSOG010000026.1, forward strand.
CCAGGTGCAGCGCGCAGGCGCGCCCGATCCCGCGCGACGCGCCGGTGACCAGGCAAAATTTTCCGGTGAGGTCGCTCACTCCGTGGCCCCGCTGGTGGCGGCCATGGCCATGGCGGGCGCCGCGAGGCGCGCAATGCGGTATCCCTGCGCGTCGATGAGCGTGGTGCCGTCGGCGCCGTACAGCCGGAAGTCAAAGCAGCCGCTCTCCTCCGTCTGCTCGCGCGCCACCACATGCACCAGGCAGTCCTCGCGCGGCAGCGGGAAGCGTCCCACGGTCAGGCGATCGATGCCGGCCGGGATGGAGTGCACCTGCCGCCGCGACCATGCCAGGCATGCGGTGGCGTAGAAGCACGCATCGAGCACCGCCGGGTGCACACGCCAGCCCACCGCGGGCCGGCTCATGCCGCCCACCTCCACCACCGCCGGGGCCACCACCGTTCCCCACAACCCGTCCTCCGTGAGCGAGAACCGCCGGAGCGACTGGAACGCCGGCCCATGGTGGAAGCGGCCGCCGCTGTTGTATACGAGTTTCTGCCAGGGCCCGCGTGGCGCGTTCCCATTGAGGTGCGGCAGCTCCAGGGAGGCCGGGTCGAGGCGCGTGAAGCTGGCATGGAGGATCGGCCGGTCGGCCTGCAGCAGCGTGCCGTCGCGCGCGTGGAAGTCGCTGACGACGTCACACGTCACCGCCCCGGCCCCGCCCGTCGCCGTGCGCACGCGCACCACCTGCTTGCGCCCGTCGGGAAAGCGCAGGCCGTTGGTGATGGTCACCGGCTGTACCGTGAAGGGCGCATTGGGGTCGTCCAGCGCGGCCTCCGCGGCCAGTTCCAGCCCGACCACAAAGGGCAGCAGCGGCCGGCCATCCAGGCGGTGATCCACCAGGAAGGCGTCCTTTTCCGGGTCCAGCGTACATGCGAATTCCCGCATGTCGCCCAGCTCCGCCGCCGGCGCGTGGTCGAGCAACGGGCGTACGACGCCATCCACCGCGGCGGCGCTCGCCTCTTCCGAGTAGAACCGCGCGAAGTAGCGCTCCTGCGTGATGAGCACCTCGGCCTCGGGCGCCCCCGCCTGCAGCTCGCGGATCAGGTGGTCCACACCCTCCACGGCGGGCATGAACTCCATGTCCACCATCTGCAGGCCAAGCTGGGTCTCGGCCTTGGTGGCCATGCCCACGTCGCCCCAGGCGTGCCAGTGGAACGTGACCGACGCCACTTCCGGTCGCTTGCCGCGGTACCAGTCCACCAGCTTGGCCATCATGTCGTTGGCGGCGGAGTAGTCCGCGTGCCCGTTGGCGCCAAACCGCCCGCTCACCGAGCCGAAGGCCACGAAGTGCTTGATGGGGTCGTGCTGCGTGGCATCCATCAGCGCGAGCGTCCCGTCCACCTTGGCGCGGAAGCACTGGTCCACGCGCGCGGGGTCCTTCTGCTCGAACTTGGCGTCGCGGCTGGCGCCGGCGCCGTGGAGGATGCCGTCAATGGGGCCACGGGCACGGACGTCGGCCAGCACGCGTTCCAGCGCGGCCTGGTCGGAGATGTCGCACGAGTGATACGTGGCGTCCACACCGAGCGCCTTCAGGGCGTCGAGGGTTTCCTCGAGTTCCAGGTTCTTCTGCGCGCGCTCCCAGGCCTTCACCGCATTGCCGCCCCGCGCCCGCGCCTCTTCCATCACCAGCAACTTGAGCTCGCGGCGCTGGGTGGTCCACATCGCGCGCCACTGATCGCGCAATTCGATGCGCGTGATGCGCCCCACCAGGTGCAACTCCAGGTTGAAGCGCAGGGCCAGCTCGCGCGACACATAGGCGGTGATGCCGCGCGCGCCACCGGTGCACACCCAGCGCCCGCCAATCGCCACTGGAGCCGCGGGAGTCCGCAGGTCCTGCTGCACCGGTCGCACCACCCGTCGCACGCCATGGCTTATGGCAGTCTCCGCCTCGTACGACGGGATGGCGAGCTCCCGCAGCGCGGCATCCACCACGGCCTCCGCTGATTCGTGGGACGCGGCGTCCACCAGCTTCACGGGCAGGTGGCGGTAGCCCGCCACCCACGCCTCGATGGAGATGGCCTTGAAGAGCCCCGGCAGCACGCCACTCTCAAACGACTCCGGCTGTCCGGCAAATCCAAAGTCGCCGCCGAGTGCCGTGAGACCAACCAGCGTGGCATCGTCGAACAGGTCGTCGCGCTTGACCAGGCTGATCCACCGCTGGCAGACCGCAAAGGGCATCATGAGGATACGCTCACGGCGCCGGGCCCACTGCGCGGCATCCAGCGTACGCACGGCGTCGGCGTCACGCCCCAGGCTGATGAACAGGTGGGGAATGGGGCCGGCGGCCCACAGCCGCTCGAGTTCGTCGGCCGCGTCGCGCGACGAGCCGCCCGGCGTGATCGCGTGCACGACCACCCCGTCCGCCGCCAGCCGCTCTCGCAGGCGCCGGGCCACGGGGTCGTCGCCCACCACGAGCGCCGTGCCCGTGATCCGCCGGCCGGCAAAGTTCCCGGGCAGCGGCAGGCTGGCCATGCGCATCACGTAGCGGCGGCTCCTGGGCGCGGCGTGTTCGCCGGCGGCGGCAGGTGGGGACGGCGCGGCCTCAGGCGAGCTGGGCGCCGTACTCATTTCGGTTGGGTTGCACCCATGCCGCACCCGGTATGCCACCAGGTTGCCGATGTGCACGCCACTGCCGTCGGCCAGGCCACGCAGTTCCTCAAGTTCAGGCCCGGTGAGCGTGGCGCGGGCCTCCGCGGCGGTGCGAACGGATTCGTGCGCGGCACCTTCCAGCGCCTCGCGCTTCAGGTGCGCGCGAACCGTGGCCGCGTGGCGGTGCCCAAGCTGGAACCCGGCATCGTACCGCGGGTGCGCGGGCGGTCTGGACTCGGTAGCCAATGGCGAGGCCGGTGCTGACGCTTCACCGCCGGTGGACGACGCGCGCTGGAAATAGCCCAGCAACTCGCGCAGCGTGCGCAACCGGGCCAGCGTGGCGGCGTCGCTCGCAATGGAAGTGACGGCGAGCGCCTCGCCCACCTCGCCGACGAGCTGCGTGCGCTTGATGCTGTCGAGGCCCAGGTCTGCTTCAAGGTCCCAATCGAGGCTGATGGCTTCGCGTGGGTATCCGGTGAGGTCCACGACGAAATCCAGCAGGAGGCGCGCGATGGCGGAGTCGCCGTCGGACGGCCCGGTGGCGGCCGCCGGGGTCTCCACCTCCTGCTGTGCTTGCACTGCCGGTGCGGCCGCGGCTTCGGCGCGGCGCTTCTGTCGGCGGGCGGTGGTGGCGTCAAACTCGACGACCGTGCCGGCGGCGGCGCGGAGGGGCGCGGGTTCGCGGTCCCTCGGCTCGACGGCCCCGATGCACTCCAGCGCGGCGTGCACGCGTTCGAGCTGTTCCCATCCGCCGCGCTGCCGGTGATCGGTGCCCACGCACACCACGGCCGTGCCCACGATCTGGCGGTGGAGGCGGGTGAGGACCTGGCTGGGGCCCACCTCCACCAGCGCGCCCACACCGTCCTCACGCAGGCGCGCGATCAGCGCCGGATACTCCAGGGGTTCGGCGATCTGGGCCACGAGGTTCTCGACGAACTCCCGCGGCTGCGACACCTGTGCGCGCGAGACGTTGCTGTAGAACAGGCGCGTCGGGGGCCGCAGGGACTCGCGCTCGAGCGCGGCGCGCAGGGCGGGCTGCGCGGCGGCCACCAGCGGCGAATGGAGCGCGCCGGGTACGCGAAGCGGCGTGGAGGCGATGCCACGGGCGCGGAGCAGCGCCGCGAACGCCGAGAGGTCGGGCTGGAGTCCGCCCACCACCGTCTGCTCCGGCGCGTTGGAATGCGTGATGAACAACTCGCGCGACTGTCCGGCCACGAGGCTCCGCACATCTTCCACCGAGGCCTGGATGGACAGGAGTCCGCCGTCGGGGTTGGCGCTTCCCAATGCGCGCGCCCGCTCGAGCGTGACGCGAATGGCCTGTTCCAGCGTGAACACGCGCGCGGCCACCATCGCCGGGATCTCACCGAAGCTGTGGCCGGCCACGCAATCGGGCTCAATACCGCTTTCCGTAATCGCCGCGAACATGATCATGTCCGCCACCAGCACCGCGACCTGGGTCGTCACGGGGTCCGCGTCCAGGGACGCGCCCTCGCGCCATGCGAGTTCCGCAAAGCTCCCGAGCCCCGCGGCTGACAGGTGCCGGTCGGCTTCCTCCATCGCCCGCCGGGCCGCCGGCGAGTACTCCACCAGGTCGCGCAGCATGCCGGGGTATTGCGAGCCCTGTCCGGGGAAGATGAACGCCACGCGCGGGCGCACCGGCGCCACCTCGCCAAAGAAGACGCCCTGGTCCTCGAGCAGCGCGCGGGCGCCTGGCGCATCGCCCAGCGACTCGGCGAGCGCCAGCCGCGCGGGCAGTTCGCCCGGGTGGGAGGCCACCGCGGCAAAGCGGAAGCGATCCTCGGGCCCGAATGAGCCGGACGTTCCCACGCCGTAGAGCAGCTTCTCGCGCAGGCGGGCGCGCGAGGGCGCGCCCAGCGTGACACGTCGGGCAGTCCGTGGGATGGGAGCCGGGGCCGGCCCCAGCAGCACATGGCCGGCGAGCCCACTGCCGGAGAGTGACTGCACGCCCTCCACGCCGGCCGCCGGTTGCAGGGTTGAGCGGATGATCGAGACGACACCCTCCGCCGGGCCCAGGTGGCCGATGAGACTCGACAGGACCGGCGCGCGTTCCTCACCCGCCGGCAACACCCCGGACCACCCATGGTCCGAGGCCGCGCGGCGCGCGACCGTGCCGGATTCCAGCGCTATCACCTGCCCGGGTTCCAGGCCGGCCGCCTGCACCGCCCGCTGCACCGATGTGCGCGCGGCCGTCGCGAGATCGGACGCATGGTAGCTGAGCGCCTCGCCGAACAGGATACCGAGAATCGTATTGCCATCGCGCCGGGCATCGGAGAGGCGCTTGAGCACCACCGCGCCCACGCCCTCACCCGGCAGGTCGTCCGGCGGGCGCAGGCTGCGGCGGAGCGCCGCGGCCTCGAAGCTCGGCAGGTCGAGCGCGCGCTGTGCCCCGGCACACACCACTGCGGCGCAGGCGTTGCCGCGCAGCAGGTTGCAGGCCGTTGCCAGCGCCGAGAACGATGACGCGTCGCCGGCGTCGATGGCCAGCGCACCGCCTTCGAGGTCGAAGGCCTTGGTGATGCGCGAGGCGAGGGTGCTGCTGGTGAAGCTGCCGGTGACGTCGTTGGCCGCCGGGAAGGCCTCGCCGAAGGCCTGCTCATAGGCCTCGCGGATGGTGTGCCGCGAGGCTTCATCCACCCCGGTTTCGGCCAGCGCGAGATCCAGGCACTGCCGGATTTCGGGAAAGCGCAGTCCGGCCAGCAACTGGTGCCCGAACTCGCCGCCGAACGCCGTGCCCACGACGACCGCCGTATTCGGGTGGTCCACCGTGCCGGCTTCGTGCAGTGCCTGTTCCGCGGCGTCCAGCAGCATGAACTGCAGCGGATTGGCCGCGGCCATCTGCTTGGGCGGTACGCGATGGCGGACGGAGTCGTACACGTAATCGCGCACGTACCCGCCGCGGTTGGTCGGGGCGGTCCACGGCTCCGCGGCGTCGCTGACGCCGATGCCGGGCGGCCAGCGCGACTCGGGTGCGTCGCCGACGGCGGTGGTCCCCTGTTTCAGGAACGCGGCAAAGCCGGGCACGTCGCGAGCGCCCGGCAGCACCACGCCGCGTCCCACGATGGCGATGGGTTCGTGCGAGGGGCTCGGCACGTCGGCAACGGGCGCGGGGTCCGTCGGCTCCTCCACGATCAGGTGCACGTTGAGGCCGCCAATGCCAAAGGCGCTCACTGCCGCGCGGCGGACGTCGCCCTCTGGGCGTTCCCACGCGCGCGCGCTCCGCACGACGTCAAAGGGCACGCTGGTCCAGTCGATGGTCCTATTGAGCGTATTGATATTGACCGTGGGTGGAATGACCCCATGCCGCATGGCCAGCACCACCTTGAGCAGGCTGGACAGGCCCGCGGTCTCCAGCGTGTGGCCGATGTTGGACTTGACGCTGCCAATGGGGATGCGCGTACCCTTCAGGTGCGGCCCGAAGAATTCGGCCATCGACTCGATCTCGGTGGCGTCGCCCACCTGCGTGCTCGTGGCATGGGCTTCCACGTACTGGATGCCGCCCGGGTCAATGGTGGACGCATACGCGCGCTGCATGGCCGCGGTCTGGCCCTCCTTGCGCGGGGCCCACAGGTGGCGACCGCGTCCGTCGGTGGAGAGCCCGATGCCGCGGATGACGCCGAGGATCGTGTCGCCGTCGCGGCGCGCCTGGGCCTCGGTCTTGAGCACCATGGCCACGTATCCCTCGGAGGCCACGAGGCCGTCGGCCGTGGCGTCAAAGGGGCTGGAGCCGGTGGCGCTGCACGACTGCGCCTGCGAAAACAGGATGAGGCTATTAGTCTGCGCATATGACGCGCCGCCGGCAATGGCGACGTCCACCTCGCCGCGCTCCAGGGCCAGGGCGCCAAGGGCCATGGCCACGAGGGAGGACGAGCAGGCGGCGTCGAGCACCAGGTTCGGGCCCGTCAGCCCGAGCGTGCGCGCCACGAGTTCGGCGGCCCATCGCGATTCGCTGTGCGGATTGCCCTGCGCATCGCGGCGCGGCTTGCCCTTGCGCAGGGCCGCGACCGCCGACGCCACCAGCGCGTTGGCGCGCTCCAGGCCCAGCGCGCGAACCGCCGCCAGGTGCCGCAGCGGCTCGTAGAGCTGCGCGGCCATGGTGGCCAGCGTGACGTCGCCAAACGTCGGGCTGCCACCCGAGTGCCCCACAAACACGCCAACCGGCCGGCCGGCCAGCGCGTCCCGGTCCAGTCCGGCGTTCCGGACGGCGCCCAGCGCGACATCGGCAAAGATGCGGTGACAGACGTCGAAGCTCTCGTCGCCGGTCTCGGGCTGCGTTTCAGAGACCAGCCCGCCGATGGACGAATACGTCTTGCCGTGTTCGCCCCGCCGCGCGTCATAGTACATCTCGCGGTCCAGGCGGTGCGGCGGCATCTCGGTGATGGCGCTCCGGCCCTCGGAAAGCAGGCGCCAGAAGCCGTCCACGTCGTCAGCGCCAGGCAGGCGACAGGCGACGCCGACAATGGCGATCGGGGTGCGGAAGGCGGCCGGCTTGCTCACGCGGCGTTCCCCGCCATGCGCGCCACCGGCGCATCGGACGTGTTCGCGACGAACGACTGGAGCAGGCCCGCGGCCTGTTCCAGGTATGCTGATTCGCCTTCCAGCGCCACGAGGCCACCGAACAGCGCCTGTTCCACGGTGAGTTCCCGGTCCATCAGCCGGGCGAGCGTGTCCGAGGTGCAGTGCGCGGATGCGCGCGCGTCGTCGGCCTCGTCGGTCGAGATGGCCCGCGGCGTGGCGGGGGCCGAGAGGTCGAGCGTCTGCGCTTCGGCGCCCACCACGGACAGCGCGAGCTGTACCCCCAGCGCCTGCTGCGGCACGCGGCCGAACTCATGCGACGCGAAGTAGTGCACCAGCCGCCGGATGAGCGCGGCGTCCATGGGCGGGCAGGGGAACGGCGCGGCATCCCGCCGGGTGTTGGTCTGGTCGAACTCACAGTGTTCCCGCAGGTATGGCCGGTACACGTTGAGCACCTCATCCAGGGCCTGTTCCGGCACCTGGGGGGCGCTGCCCGAGAACTCCGTGGTGGCGGCCAGCAGCGCGGCGGCGGACACGGGGTTCGGGTGAGTGAGGTGGTATGTGCACGAGGCGGTGTCCTGGCGCTCAACCAGGTGCCGGATGGTGGCCGAGATCCAGTTCACGGGCACGACGTTGAGCCGGGCGTCCGGACTGAGGCCCAGGCGGGCGAAGATGGTGTCCGCCGTCATGCCCTGTGGCACCAGTCCGAGTATGCTGAGAAACGTATAGAGGCCGTCCCGGGAGGACGAGAATCCCGTGGTGGAGTCCCCGACGATCACCGAGGGGCGGTACACGGACCAGCGGTCCAGGAAGGGCGCGGAACGCACCAGGGTCTCGCTCACGTACTTGCTGCGCTCATAGTCGTTCGAGAATTCCTGCCCCTGCTCCAGCTCGTCCTCCATCACGCGGCCCTCGCGGCGGCCGGCCACGTAGGCCGTGGAGACCAGGTGGAAGTCGCGGATCCCGGCATCGCGGCAGAGCGCCAGCACGTAACGCGTCCCGTCCACGTTGGACGCGTAGGGTTCCCCGCCCCGCGCGCGAAAGGTGATGGATGCGGCGCAGTGCAGCACGCGGTGGCAATGGTCGGCCACCCACGCGCGGGCGTCCGGGGCCAGGCCAAGGCCCGGCTGCTTCAGGTCGCCCGCCAGCACTTTCGGGGTCGCCAGCGGCGCGTCAGTCTCCGCGCGAAAGCGCGCGAGCAGCGTCGTCACGCGCTGTTCCGCCGTCGCACCGCGATCCGGACGTACGAGGACAGCCACCTCACGTCCGGCCGCGAGCGCGTCCCGCAGCAGGTACGATCCGAGGAATCCCGTAGCGCCAGTCAACAACTCGCAAGTCATGTGCGCGGGAGGCTCCGCATCAGGTAGTCAGTTCGGGGGATGGCCGGACCGCCGGGATACCACCGGCGAGGGTGCACGGCACGGGCAGGGAATTGGGAGGCAATTGCTTCCATAACGATAACACGCCCGGGGCGCCTTTTCAGCCGCCCGCGTGGCCAACATGCGGTGGAAATCCGGTCCGGAAGACCGGTCGGAGGTCGGGGCCAGCGCCGCGCCGAACGGCCAGGGCACCGCAGTGCCCCGGTGACGGACGCCACGCCGTGAACTGCCAGTCCGCCGGGTCATCGTCAATGGGATGGGCAAACTGCGCCGTGATCCCGGCGGAGTCCTGGCGGAACGTGACGTGGCTCACCGGCTCCGCCAGCCCGCTTCCCCGCGCCTTGACATAGGCCTCCTTGAGGGTCCAGAGCTCGTGGAAACAGGCGTTCCGCTCCCGCGGTGACATACGGTCCAGCGCGCGCAACTCCTCCGGGGAGCAGACCAGCCCTGCCATTTTCGATACGTCGGATATGCGGCCGGCTCCTTCCACGTCCAGGCCGACATCCACCCCCGCGCAGACGGCGCAAGCCACCAGGCCGGGGGTGTGTGAAACGCTGAAGCGCAACGGCAGCGCGGTGAACGGGGCGTCCAGCGCGGGGCGTCCTCCGGGATCCTGCCGAAAGCGCCAGGCGCCAGGTTCGACGTCCGCAAATTGCGAGAGCACGTGCCGCAACAGCCCGCGCGCCAACAGGAAGAGCTCGGCGTCCTCGCCGCGCCGGAAGCGCACATGCCGTTCCCGCTCGGCGTCGTCCAGCCAGCGGTCGGCCGCGTTCGCCGGCGCCAGCGCGCGCACGTCGTCCACCAGCGCCGACCAGACGTGGACCTCCCCGTCCAGGGATGCCAGGGCTTCCGCGCTCAGTCCCGGTGCCAATGCAGAGTTCACCGTGCGTCGCCCTCCATGAACATGATGTACGTCCCGGATATACGGTCCGCCAGAGGCGGCGCGAGATGTGCGGGGTTCTCATGGGGTGGATTCCGCGGCGTACCGCGCAAATCCACTGGGCGCGGGCTCGGTTGAACCTCGCCAACGGCATGATCGCAAGACAGTTTAGGTGGCATGTCCCACCGCGCATCGCCCGCCTGGTCGCAGCGTTTCACCGACCCCGCGCTCTTTGAGCGGGAGCAGGAGCGCCTGGGCGCGGCCTGGACGCTGCTGGCGTTCACGGGGGAGCTGGCGCGCGACGGCGACTGGCTGCGCACCACGCTCGGCGGGCGCTCGATATTTGTCCAGCGATTTGGCGACGAGTTGCGCGGCTTTGAGAACGTGTGCGCGCACCGGTTCTTTCCGCTCCGGACCGCCGAGCGCGGCAACGGACCCATCCGCTGCGGCTTTCATCACTGGCAGTACAACAAGGAAGGCGCGGCGGCAGGGATTCCCAAATGCAAGGAGATGTTCGGGTGCGGGCCGCGCGAGGTAGGGGCTCGATTGCGACGCGTGGAGGTGGCCACATGCGGGGCGCTGTTGTTCGGCCGTTTCGGGGACGCCGATGGCGAGGCCGGAGGGGACCTGAGCGCGCGCGGCTCCGGCCGGGAGTCGCTGGAGCAGTACCTGGGTCCCGGATTTCCAATCCTGCGGGCCATGACCAATGTGCCCCGGGTGCCGCGGTGCATGCGCACGGCGCTCGCGGCAAACTGGAAGCTGGGGTATCACATTTCGCTGGACGACTATCACCTGGTGGCCGTGCATCCCGACACCTTTGGCAAGGGTGGCTACCTGGATGCGGACGTGGTGCGCTATTACCGCTTCGGTTCGCACAGCGCGTACTTCCACACCGGTCGTGACGGGGACCTGGCGGCCATGGCGGCCGCGTGCGAGGGCGGGAGCTACCGCCCGGATGCGTACCGCGTGTTTCAGTTCTTTCCCAACCTGCTGGTGAGTCACGTGCCCATCCCGGGCGGCTGTTACGGGATCGTCCAGCAGTATCGCGCGCTGGCGGTGGACCGCACAGAGCTGCGCACCTGGCTCTTTCCCGCCCCCTTTCCCCCGGCGGATCAGGGAGCGCGCGCGGCGCTGGCCCGCCGCCTGCTCGGGCCGTTGCTGCCGCTGGTGGTGCCCAGGCGGACGCGCAAGATCGTGGGTGAGGACAACGCGGTGTGTGAGCAGTTGCAGACCGTGGCGGCGCAGGCGCGCGGCGAGCCGCACTTTGCCCGCCATGAGGAACGCATCGCGTGGTTCACGGAAACGTACGACGCCTGGCTCAGCGGCGAGGCGATCCCGGGCGCCAGCGCACCGTGACGGCGGCGTGCAGGTTGTACACGCCGTTGTCCTTGATGAAGTAGCGGTCGGCCTCGCCGGAGAAGGCGGCGTCGAACCCGAACTCGAGGCCCCGCGCGAACACGGTGGCCCGGGCGCCCGCGATGAGTGAGACGTCGGGCGCCAGCAGGGTGTCCGCCCGCGACTGCGCGTAGAACGCGTCGTTGTCGTGCGCCTGCCGCTGGACGTACACGCCCCAGCCCCCGCGCGGCGTGTACACGTCAACGCTGGCCGTCTCGGCGTCGCCACCGGGGCCCACCCACGAGCCGATGACCTGGCCGCGCTGCGTGTAGCCGCGCCCGACGGCGTGGTGGACGTAGTAGGTGGGGTCGGGCCAGCGCTGCGCCGTGTTGGTCTGCTCCAGGTGCGTCAGCTCGCCCCTCAAGGCCACGAGCCGGTTGCCGGACAGGGCATGCGTCTTCTGCAATCCCAGCGTGTAGCCCTGTGAATGCTGGGGCACCAGGAGGATATCCAGCGGGATGCGTCCGTGGTCGTTCCGCGCCCATTCGCCGTACATCTCGAAGTTGCTGGCCGGCATCACCCACCGGAACAGGAATGACGCGATCTGGTCCTTGGAGTCCTCGGCCTGGCTGTTCAGGGCATATGAGTGCTTGGTGATTGGCTCCACCACCGCCATGTAGTCGTGAAAGTTCAGCCCGTCCGGCGGCACATTGCGGATGAACACGCGCGCAGCGCCAATCGTGAGTCCCCTGAAGACGGCCCACCTGGGCGAGAAGGCCGCCACGGCGCCCGTGAAGAAGCGGGAGGTGTCCGCGTCCTGGCCGTCGTACCACCCCGACGACTGCGGCACTCCCCAGAGCCACTGCGCCTCGACGGTGCCGATGCCGATATCCAGCGGGTGGGCCGTGCCCAGGGAGACGTGCGGCATCCCGGGGGCCTCGTTGCTCATCAGGATGGAGGTCTCGATGCCCGGGCCCCACCAGAGGTTCTCGGTGCCCACGGCCAGACGCGCGCCATGGGCCGTGACCGCGATGGAGCTTTGCCCCGGGTCCAGCCGGGTGAAACTGCCGGGCCCGAACCGCTGTGGCAGGTCGATCTGGAACCATGGATACCCGTAGGGTGATGCGCCCGCCCAGGTGACCGGCGCGATCGGGAACGCCTGGTTCTGGGCGAAGACCAGCGTCGGGTGCGCGGTGACGGTGAGGTGCCCCCACGCCAGCGTCACGCCACCGTCCAGCGCCATGTTCAGTCCGCGCCCCTGCCACATGGCATCATCGTTGTAGCCGAACGGGACCGTGGTGTTCCCGGACATGCGCAGGCGCGCGGGATCGGCCGTCCAGCGCGCCGATCCCAGTTCATGAATGGGTGCCGGCCGCAGCCATTCGGCCCATGGACCCACCGAATCCGGGATGGTGGCCACCGGCTGCGGGCGCAGGAAGAAAGTGCCGGCGGTCGCCAGTCCCTGCACCTGCAGGACACGCACATATTCGTCCAGCGAGTTTTCTACCTGTGCGGACTGCGCCAGGGCCGCGGCGGGCGCGAGCAGCGTTGCCGCGGGGGCGGCAAGCATCGCCGCGGTTGTCACCATTGCGACGAGCCGTTTCATGTGGCGGGCAGGGACTGAGTAATGGATTCCATCCGTGCAACATAGGCGGAGAGCAACGCCGAGGCGGCCTCCTGGTCCAGGTACTGCGGGTCGGTGCGCAGCGTGAGCACCAGCGTGTGCCGGAGTCGCAGCAGCACAAAGCCCGCGCGGGTGCCGGGGCGCAACGGCATGATGCCGCGCGCATGCGTGATCCGGGGCAGGTGGGGTCCCAGGGCATCGGCATCGCGCGCCGCCGGGCCCGGGATCCGGGGGGCCGCGCGCCCCAGGTTGGTGAACACCACGCTGGCCAGGGTGAGCGGGGCGCGCAGGATGAGCCCCAGCAGGGCGGGTACCCGGTCCGCCAGGGCCATGCCGCCCACGATCTGCGCGCCCACGCGGTTCACGCGCGCGGCGCGCATCTCGTCATGCACGCCGACAATGAGCGTCCTGGTGTCGCCACAATCCCGCATCCGGCGATCCAGGAACGCATATCCTACGGCGTTCGTGGCGCCAAGCGCGGCATGGTGGCGCGTGCGCAGGGTGGTGGGGACCATGACGCGCAGCCAGTCGCTGCCGGCGTAGGGCGCGGCGGGACGGTTCCACTCGGCCAGCACCTGCAGCAGCGCTGCCAGGAACAGGTCGTTCACCGACGCGGCGTGCGCGCCGGCCGCCGCGCGCAGGCGCGCGAAGGCGGCATCATCAAAGACGTGGGTCAGGGCGGTCGGCACCAACTGGTCCGCGAGTGCGGCCCGGCGCAGTGCCGCGGACGGCGGGGTTCCGCGAACCCTGGCTGGCCGGCGCATCAGGAACCCCAGGGCCTCGCTGGCCGAGGGCATGCGGGAGCCAGGGGCCGTGTGCGGCGCGGCCGTGTCTGCGGGGACGGGTGCGACCACTGTGGGTGTGGCGTCGGTCGCATCGGCCTGGGTGGTCGAGGTGGCCGAGTCTGCCGCGTACGCGCGCGCCACGTCCCAGCAGAACTGCGCCACTCCCTGACCGTCCGTCACCGCATGGTGGGCCTGTACCAGCCAGCGCATGCGGCCATCCTGCTCCTGGGCGAAGAATCGCGTCCCCGCTTCCCGCGTGAGGTCAATGGGCACAAAACCCTCTTTCGGCGGGTTCGCCGTCCAGGGCAGCCAATGCACCGTGGCCACGTCGCGCGCGGGCATCGGTGTGCGCCAGGTGCGGCCGCGCCGCGTCGTGGTGCGCAGCATCGGGTGTCGCTCCAGTGCCTGGCACACCGCGCGCTGCAGCCGGTCGCGCTCGAACACGCCGTCAAAGTCCACCTGCACCAGGAACGTCATGCGATAGCCCGGTCGGTCGTCGAGCACCATGTACCGCTCGAACGGGGTGAGCGGGCGCGGCAGGCCGGCATCCGGCATCAGCGATTTCCGCGAGTGGAATCGGGCACGGTGCCGCGGCCCTGGCGGGCGTCAATCTCCCGGAGCAGGGCGCGTGCCTGCCGGCGGAAGCCCTCCTGCTGCGGAGTCTCCAGCGGCACCGTCAGCATGGTGTCCAGCACGCCGCGGGCTTCGTCCAGGCGATCGCGCGCCATCAGCAGCGTGCCCAGGTCCAGCCAGTAGAAGTTGCGGCCAGGCTGCAACTGCACGGCGCGCCGCAAGTGTGTCTCCGCGGAGTCCCACGTGGCCCGGTGGATCAGGTCGCCACCCAGCCACGCCCGTCCCAGGAACTTCTGGAATCCGGAGAGTCGCGCGACTTCCAGGTAGATCCGTCCCAGCACGTCGTGGGCGCCGGCGTGCAGCGAGTCGATGGCCAGCAGCGCGAGCGCCTCCTGATAAACCTGATGTGCGAGCCGAGCCTTTTCGATGGGGCTCTCAATCAGCGCGAGCTGGCCCTGCGCCGACATCGTGACGTAGCGCCCGTTCTCGCCGGCGGAGTCCAGCGCCTGCGCCTGCTGACCGTAATTGATGGCCCGGTGGAGCCATGCCTTGGCGGCGTCGGGATTGGTGTCAGCCACGGCGTATCCCAGCACCAGCGCGGCGCGCGCGGCCATGCCCCATGCGGTGTAGTCCGCGGGCGCGTGGCCCATATGCGGTGCGAGCAATTCCAGCGACTTCAGGTGCTGCCCCTTGGCGAACAGCGCCTGGACCTGCAGCGCCAGCGAGTCGCCGGGGGGGATCTCGGACTCGGCGACGTACCCCGCCTGCGCCATAGCCGGCCGCACCGTGAGGCCAGCGGTGAGCAGGCACACGGCACCGGTCGCGAGCAATCTGGACGGTGTCAGGGGCACGGTGTGCAGCGGCGTTTAGGTGAGAGGACCAACCTCGAAACGTTACCCGGCCCCTGCTGGCGAGCAAGCGGGGTGCGTGGCCGGTGCGCCCGCTAGTCGCTCCGCAACGCGATGGCGGGATCCAACGCCGCCGCTCGCCGCGCGGGCACCCACGCCGCTCCCACCGCCGTGGCCAGCAGCACGAGGGTGGCCGCGGTCAGCGACACCGCATCGGTGGGGCTCACGCTGAAGAGCAATGACTTCAGTCCGCGGGTGAGCAGCCCCGCGGCGATGAGCCCCAGCGCCACGCCCGCCATGGCATCCACCAGCGCGCGCCGCACCACCAGCCGCTTTACTGCCGCCGGTGGCGCGCCCAGCGCCAGGCGCACACCGATCTCGCGTGTGCGCAGTGCCACCAGGTATGCGATCACCCCATAGATGCCCGTGGCGCCAATGGCCAGGGCCACGATTGCCGCAATGCCAAGCAGCAGGAGTGTGAACGTGGTGCGCGCGTTGGCGGCCGAGAGCAGTTGCCCGAGCGCGATTTCCCGGTAGACGGGGAGGGACGGCGCCGCACGCAGCGCGGCCTTTCGCAGCGCGGGGAGCAGCGCTCCCGCGTCGGCTCCACCGCGCACCACGAACGCCACGTCCCGCGGCACGTACGCCAGGCTGTCGATCGTGGCGCTGACCAGTTGGTTGTACATGAGTTCGGTGGGAGGCTGGTCCAGCCCCTGGTCGCGGGTGTTCCCCACCACGCCCACGATGGTGGACCAGGGGGCGCGCGGATTCGCCACCAGCCGTATGCGTTTTCCTATGGCGACCGCGGCGGTTGTCCAGTAGCGCCGCGCAAACGCCTCGCTCACCATCACCTCACGCGGGAGTTGTGCCGGATTGGCGCCGGGCTCTGGTTCCCGGTACATGCGCCCAGCCACCAGCGGTATGCCCATGGCGGCAAAGTACCCCGGCGTGGCGAACACCATGTGGTGGATGTCGGGAATCTGGCCGGGCTTGATGGGATGGTCTTCTATGAACACGGCGCTGTCCTGCGCCGCTTCGTTGTCCAGCGGCAACCGCGTGACAATTCCCGCCGCCTGCACTCCGGGCACGGCGCGTACGGCCTGCAGGACGCGCAGTTCTGCGGCGGCGGCGTCCCGCGTGGTGGGATACGCGGCGTTGGGGAGGTCGAGCCGGAAGGCGACGCCATCCGCCGCGTCAAACCCGGGGTTCACCGCGCTCAACTCCTGGAAGCTGCGGGCGAGCAGCGCCGCGCCGGCCAGCAGCACCAGGGCCAGCGCCATCTGCGAAATCACCAGCGCGCGTCGCGCCCGCTGGCGTCCGCGCGAACCCGTGGCGGAACGTCCCTCGGCCACGAGCAGGGAGGCCAGCGACGCGCCACCCGCGCGCAGCGCGGGCAGCGCGCTCACCAGGAAGGTGGCCAGCAGTGCGACGCCGGCAGCAAAGGCGAGGACCGCGGCGTCCACGTGCACGTCCGCCATGCGGGGAATGCTGGCGCCCATCGGGAGCGTCTTCAGGAGGGTGACGCCCGCGCTGGCCAGCAGCACGCCGATCACCGCGCCGATCAGGGCAAGGAGGAACGCTTCACTGAGCGAGTCCTGCAGCAGCAGCGCGCGCCCCGCGCCCAGGGCCCGGCGCACCGCCAGCTCGCGCTGGCGTCCCTCGGCGCGGGCGAGCAGGAGGTTGGCCACGTTGGCGCATGCCAGGAGCAGCAGGAGTCCCACCGCCCCGAACACGATCCAGAGCACATGGCCCACGTTGCCCACCAGCACGTCGCGAAGCGGGCGCACATCCACCTGCATCTTCATGACCTTGATGGCGCCGGCGGTGAGCCGGCCTGGGTAGACCACGGGCACCTGTGGCAGCAGGCGTTGCAGGTCGGCCGCGGCGGAGGGGATCGTGGCCCCGTCGCGCAGGCGGGCAATGCCCGTGTAGTCAAACGCGGCGGAGTTGGTGTGGGCGGGGTCGAGCTGCAGCGGGATCCAGATCCCCGTGCGGGCGTCGGGAAAGTGGAAGCTGGCCGGCATGACCCCGATGATTTCGCGGTCCACGCCGTCCACGGAGACGTGGCGTCCCAGCACGTCGGCGCCACCAAACGTGCGCTGCCATACGCCTCGTGATATGAGGGCCACGGGCACGGCGCCAGGTTGCGCGTCGGCGTCGGTAAACCCGCGGCCGCGGAGGGGCGCCGCGCCCAGGACGCGGAACAGGCTGGGCGTGGCGAGGGCGGCGGCCAGGCGCTCCGGGGGGGCGCCGGTGGAGCCGCCGAGCGTATGAAGGTTTACTGAAGTGGCGCGGTAGATGCCGAACCCGGTGAAGGCGCGGTTGTCCGTGGCATACATGAGGTAGGTGGCGTCGGACTGGGCCACGCGCGTGAGGCCGGAGAGGCTGAGCGTGTGGGTGACGTCCACGAGGCGGTCGGCGCGCGGGTAGGGCAGGGGCTGGAGCAGCACGCCGTTGACGACGGTGAAGACGGCGGCGGCGCCACCGATACCGAGGGCGAGGGTGAGGGCGGCGGCGGTGGCAAAGCCAGGCGCGCGGCGCAGGCGGCGGGCGGCGTGGCGGAGTGAGGCAGGCATCGCAGGACGGGTGGTGGGTTCAGCTGCCAGACGGGAGTGGTGGCCGGCGGGGGGGCGGGCGGCCAGTCGCCAAGATAATGCGGACAGATTTGTATGCAATACAAAACCGGAAGCAAGTACCCACTTGCTTTCTTTTTCCGGACCCGCTAGCCTGCTCGACCTTATGGAAATCCGCGATCGCATCCTCGAAGCCGCCGCCCGGGTCTATGCCCTGCATGGCTACCGCGGCTCCACCACGCGCCTCATCGCCAACGAGGCCGGCGTCAACGAAGTCACGCTGTTCCGCACCTTCGGCTCCAAGGACTCGCTGCTCGAGGCCCTGGCCCGCGGGCACGCGGATGCCGCCGAAGTGCCGGAGCTGCCTGCCATCCCGAAGCACCCCGAGCGCGAACTCAGCGACTGGTGTCGCTCCGTGCTCGCCTACCTGACACAGCATCGGTCGTTCCTCCGTAAATCCATGAGCGAAATGGAAGAACATCCGGTGGTAGCCGAGTCGGCTTGTACAGGCCCCAACTGCGCTGGGCAGGCCCTCGCCCGGTATGTGAGGGCTCTCACGGAGCACGGGCTGGCGCGACCCGAGGGAGACACGGACACGGCGATCTCGATGCTCATGGCATCGCTGTTTGGCGACGCGATGTACCGCGACATGATGCCGGGAGCGTTTCCCGAACCCGCCGGTGCCGCGCCGGCGCGTTACGCCTGCTGCTTCCTTCGCGCGGTTGGCGTGCCACCCGCCCCCCGGCGCCGGAAATCCACTGCTTCCCCCGCGTGACGCCGTTGCGCGATCACTCTCCAACACCCCGTACCATGTCACCACTCCACGACACCCGCGTCCGCGCGGCGCTCACCCTTGCTGTGCTCGCACTCTGTGCCGCGCCCCTTGCCGCGCAGGGTCAGGCCGACGGGCCGCGTCAGCTCTCCCTCGAGGACGCCATCCGCACCGCCGTGCAGCAGAGCGCCGTCATGGGTATTGCCCGGGCGGGCGTGGACCGCGCCACTGGCCAGTACGACCAGGTGCGCAGCCAGTTCCTGCCGCAGGTGAGCGCCATGGCGCAATACACGCGCACGCTGCGTTCCCAGTTCTCCGGGTTCAGCTTCGGGGGCGGGCCGGATACCGCGGCCACCACCAGCGAATCGCTCTGCGCCCCGCACATCGACGCGGGCGCCACCGCCGCCGAGCGCAACGCCGCGCTCGCCCAGGCCATCACGTGTCAGTCGTCGTCAGGCGGGGCATCCAGCTTCCAGCGCGTCGGCTTCGGCGCCGAAAACCAGTACGTGTTTGGTTTGCAGCTTTCGCAAAACGTCTTCACCTGGGGCAAGCTCACCGGGCAGCGGACCGCGGCCACCGCGCAGCGCAACGTGGCCGACATCGAGCTCACCGCGCAGCGCGCCCAGCTCGTGCTGGACGTGACGCAGGCATACTACGACGCCGTGCTGGCGCAACAGCTTGCCACCATCGCCGACTCGGCGCTGACCCAGACCGAGGATCTCCTGCGGCAGACGCAGACGGCGCGCCAGGTGGGGAACGCGTCGGAGTTCGACCTGCTCAAGGCGCAGGTGACGCGCGACAACCAGCGCCCGCAGCTGCTGCAGGCGCAGACCAACCGCGACGTGGCGCTGCTCAACCTCAAGCGGTTGCTTGAGCTGCCGCTGACCGATTCCCTGGAGCTCACCACATCCATTGAAGAGGCGCCGCCGCCGCCGCTCACCGGCATCGCGACCGCCAGCGCTCCCGACACCGTGGCCGCGCACCGGTCGTCGGTGCGGGAGGCGGTGCTCAACCTGCAGGCGCAGCAGGGGCTGCTGCGCGCGGCCAGGGCCGACCGGTTTCCCGCCATCTCGCTGACGTCGGGTTACCAGCGGCTGTACTTCCCGCAGAACACCTTCCCCAGTTGGAGCGACTATCGCGAGAACTGGACAGTGGGGCTGAGCGCGCAGGTGTCGCTGTTCAATGGCGGGCGCACGCACGGCAGTGAATTGATCGCGCAGTCCGGCGTGGACGAGGCCCGCGCGCGGCTGGACCAGACGCGGCGCTATGCCTCGCTCGACAGCCGCGTGGCGCTGCGGCAGCTGGAGCAGGCGCAGGCCGAGTGGCAGGCCAGCGCCGGCACGCAGGAACAGGCGCAGCGCGCATACGCGATCGATCAAGTGCGCTACCGCCAGGGCATTTCCACGCAGACTGACCTGGCCCAGTCGCGGCTGCTGCTGCAGCAGGCCGCGGCCAACCGGGCCCAGGCCGCGCGCGACCTGGCCGTCGCGCGCGTGCGCATGGCGCTGCTGCGCGACTTGCCACTGCAGCAGGCCAGCCCGGGTGGCGTCGCGTCGCCGGCCATGAGCTCCGCATCGGCCAGCGCCAACCCGCAGCAGAACGCCGCAGCCCAGCAGGGAACCACTCAGGCCGTGTCGGGCACGACCGGCCGCATCGGGGGCAACACTCCATGAACGTGAAGGTGAACTACGCGCAAGCCACCGGGATGGTGGTTGCCGCACTCCTCCTTGGCACGACGGCCTGCGCCCGTGGCTCGGCCAGCGCCGAACTCGCCGACTCGGGCGTGACCATTGGCCCGGAAAACGTCGCCGTGGTGGCCACGCGCCAGATCCAGACGGGTCCGCAGATCTCGGGCTCCCTGCAGGCCGACGAACAGGCCGTGGTGCGCGCCGAGGTGGCGGGCGCCGTGCTGCAGACCTACGTGGAGGCCGGACAGCGCGTGCAGAAGGGCGACCTGCTCGCCCGGCTGGATGACACCGCCCTTCGCGACCAGATGCTCTTTGCCAAGTCGGCGGTGGCCACGGCGCAGGACGCGTCGGACATTGCGCAGCGCAACCTTGAGCGCAGTGAGGCGCTGATCAAGGTGGGCGCCATCGCCGACCGCGACCTGGAGACCGCGCGCAACGGTGCGATGTCGGCCCGGACGCAGCTCGAGAATGCCAAGGCCGTGTACGCCAACGCGCAGAAGAACCTGGACAAGACCGAGGTGCGGGCGCCCTTCAGTGGTGTGGTATCGGAGCGCAGCGTCTCGGGCGGGGATTACGTGCGTCCCGGCGACGCCGTGGCGTCGGTGGTCAATCCGGCAACCATGCGGCTCGTGGCCTCCGTGCCTGCCCACGCGGTCACTGAGCTCAAGCTCGGCATGCCCGTGAACTTCGAAGTCACGGGGTATCCGGAACGCTCATTCACGGGGCACATCTCGCGCGTCGATCCGACGGCCGACCCCACCACGCGGCAGGTGGGGATCCTGGTGCGAATCCCGAACGCGGGCAACTCGCTGGTGGCCGGACTGTTTGCCCAGGGGCGCGTGGCCACGCAGACGCGGACCTCGCCCGTGGTGCCGGCCTCCGCCGTGGACCAGCACGGCATCCGTCCGTCCGTGATGGCGCTGCGGCAGGGCCGGGTGACACGGGTGGACGTGGAGCTTGGCATCACCGACCAGGTGGCGGAGACCGTGGAGATCCTGAAGGGGCTGGTGCCGGGCGACACGATTCTGGTGGGCGCGGCCCGCGGGCTCTCGGCGAACACGCCGGTGAAGGTGAGCCCGCTCGCCACCGACCAGCGGAGCTGAGCGACCGATGATCATTTCCGATTTCGCCATCAAGCGCCCGCTCATCACCGTCGTCACGATGGTGGCGATCGCGGTGTTCGGGCTGTTCGCGTTGTTCAGCCTGAAGACCGACGAGTTCCCGGACGTGGCGCCGCCCTTTGTGTCGGTAGGAATCCCGTATCCCGGCGCCTCTCCCGACGTGGTGGAGAAGGAAGTCCTCAAGCCGGTGGAAGACCAGATCTCGGCCATCAATGGCGTGAAGCAGGTACAGGGATACGCGTATGACGGCTTTGCCCAGGTGGTCATCGAGTTCTATTTTGGCAAGGAACTGAACGTCGCCACGCAGGAAGTGCGCGACGCCATTTCGGGGATCCGATCGGACCTGCCGGACGAGATGAAGGAGCCGGTGATCAAGAAGCTGAACGACACCGACCGCCCCATCGTCTCGCTGGCCCTGTCGTCCAGCGTGCTCTCCCCGGCCGAGCTGACGCGCCTGGCCGATCCCGACATCACGCGGCAGCTGCGGTCCATCCCGGGGGTCGCCGAGGTGGATGTATTTGGGAATGTGGATCGTCAACTCACCGTCGAAGTGCGCCCGCGCGACCTGCAGGCCATGGGGGTGAGCGTCGCGCAGGTGGTGCAGGCCCTGCAGGCGCAGAGCCTGGCGGCCCCGGTGGGGCGGGTGATCGGGTCGCTGACCGAACGGTCCATCCGGCTGAAGGGGCGGATGGAGTCCCCGGCGGAGTTTGAGCAACTGGTGGTGGCCGAACGCAACGGTCGCGTGATCCGTCTGGGCGACGTGGCCAACGTCCGGGACGGCTCCGCCGAGCCGCGCACGCTGGCACTCTACGATGGCGCCGAAGCCGTGGGCCTCGACATCAAGAAGGCCAAGGGGTACAGCACCACCGCCGTGAGCGACCAGGTACGGGCGCGCGTGGCCGAGATCCAGAAGACGCTGCCGGAAGGCACCCACATGGACCTCGTCAAGGATTCGGGTGTGCGCGTGACGGCCGCGGTGAGCAACGTGGAGGAGGCGCTGGTGCTGGGCGCCCTGCTCACGGTGCTGGTGGTATTCCTGTTCCTGAATTCGTGGCGATCCACCGTCATCACCGGCCTGGCGCTGCCGGTCTCCGTGCTGGCGGCATTCATTGCCGTGCTCGTGATGGGCTTCAAGCTCGAGACCATGTCGCTGCTGGGGCTGTCGCTCGCCATCGGCATCCTGATTGACGACGCCATCGTAGTCCGCGAGAACATCGTGCGCCACGTGGAGATGGGAAAGGATCACTACACGGCGGCCCACGACGGCACGGACGAGATCGGGCTGGCCGTGGCGGCCACCACGTTCTCCATCCTGGCTGTGTTCGTGCCCATTGGCTTCATGCCGGGCATCGGCGGCCAGTGGTTCAAGCCATTCGCGCTCACCATCGCCTGCGCGGTGGCGGTCTCGCTGTTCGTCTCGTTCTCGCTGGACCCGATGCTCTCGGCGTACTGGCCCGATCCGCACAAGCCGGACCATGAGCGGGCGTGGATTTCCAGGAAGCTCACGCGGTTCAACCACTGGTTCAACCACCAGGCCGAGAACTACAAGCTGGTGGTGGCGTGGGCGCTGGATCATCGCTGGGCCATGGTGACCATTGCCGCGGGGACCTTCTTCGCGGCGTTCCTGCTGCCCGGGCGCGGCCTGAGCGGTCTGGCCGCGGCCATGCTGGGCCTGGGCGTGGTGGTCTTTGCCCTGGTGAGCCGGCGCCTGCCCGTCGCGGCGCGCGTGATTGTGGGCCTGGCAGGCGTGGCCGGCTTCGTGGTGCTGCCGCACCTGGTACCGCCGGTGGCATCGGTGGGCGTCGGCTTCTTTCCGGAGGACGACCGCGGCGAACTGACCGTGCACATCGAGACACCGCCGGGCTCGAACCTGCAATACACGCGGCTCAAGTCGGAAGAAACGGCCCGGTTCATCCGGGCGCACAAGGACCTGGTGCTCCACACGTACGCCACCCTCGGCGCCCAGGCCACCGGGGAAGTGGATGAGGGCGACATCTACGTGAAGATGGTGCCGCGTGAGGATCGCCCCGTGAGCGTGGAGCAGTTCGCGGCCATGCTGCGCGACGAGACGAAGCACGTGGCCGGCGTGACGCTGTCGGTGTTCACCAGTGACTTTGGCGGCGGGCGCAAGCAGTTGGCGTTGCAGGTGCGCGGCGACAACCTGGCGGCCATCAACGTCGCGGCCGACACCATAGCAAAAATCGTACGACAGGTGCCGGGCGCCGTGGACGTGGATCTCTCGACCAAGGGACTCAAGCCGGAGCTGAACATCGAGCTCAACCGCGGCATCGCGGGAGCCCTGGGCATCACCGTGGGCCAGGTGGCCCAATCGCTGCGGCCGGCGTTTGCCGGGCTCAAGGCGGGCACCTGGATTGACCCCAGCGGGGAACCGCGGGACGTGGAAGTACGCCTCACGCCCGAAGCACGTCGCCGCGCGGCCGATCTGCAGCAACTGCCCCTCGTGGTGCCCGGGCCCAACGGCCTGCCCATGACGCTGCCGCTGGGTCAGGTGGCCACCATCACCGACAGCGTGGGCCCGGCCATCATTGACCATCTGGATCGCGAGCAGGTGGTGAACGTGGAACTCAACACGTCCGGTCGCGCTTCGGGCGACGTGACGGCGGACATCCAGAGCCGCCTGGCCCACCTGCGGCTTCCACCGGGGGTGCGGCTGTCGTACGGCGGGGACGCGCAGAACCAGAATGAGGTGTTCGGACAGATCTTCACGGCGCTGGGCATCGCGGTGGGGCTCATGTACCTCATCCTCGTGGTGCAGTTCGGGTCGTTCCTGGATCCACTGGCCATCATGGTGTCGCTGCCGTTGTCGCTCATCGGGGTGATGCTCGCGCTGGCGATCACGCACAACACCGTGAACATCATGTCGCTCATCGGGATCATGCTCCTGATGGGCATCGTCGCCAAGAACGCCATCCTGCTCATCGACTTTGCCAAGTGGTCGCGCGAGGAGCAGGGCACGCCGCTGCGCCAGGCGCTCATTGAAGCGGGGGCCATCCGGTTGCGTCCCATCCTGATGACCACCTTCGCGCTCATCGCGGGCATGATCCCGGTGGCGCTGGGGCGCGGCGAGGGCGCGCAGTTCCGCGCCCCGCTGGGCGTGGCGGTGATCGGGGGCGTCATCACCTCCACGCTGCTGACCCTGCTCGTGATCCCGACGTTCTACGAGATCCTGGACGGGTTGCGGGGCGGGGTGGCGCGGAAGTTCGGGTTCCACCCGCCGCACACGGCGGAACACGCCGTACCCGCGGTCGCCGCGGGACAGGCAGCCATGGGAGACGATTGATCCAGCCGGGCCGAGATCGCGGTCCTTCGCGCGTGCCAACGCCGGGTCCCGACGGCTAGATTGGAGGTCCGGCGGGCTGACCGTCGGGCCCCTTGTCACCCCACCTCAGGCGGAGCATCGCCATTTACCCCGTTCTGCTGCAGGCACTGGCACACCTGAGTGGTTCGTCCACCCACCTGGAACGACTGTGGGCGTACATCACGCTGGGGGCCACCGCCATCGTCACCGAGGAAACCTCGCCGATGATCGGCGGGCTCGCCGCGCACAACCAGGACCTGCACTTTGCGCTGGTGGTGTTCTGGGTGGCCGGCGGCGTCTGGGCCAGCGACGCGCTGCTGTATTACCTGGGCCGCTGGCGTGGCCGCTGGGTGCGCGATCGCTGGCCTGCGCTGCGCCGCGTGATGCTGCGGGCGCTGCGCATCGTGCGGCGGCACCCGTGGCGCGCTTCCGTAGCCGTCCGCTGGGCGTACGGTGTGCGCTTTCCGCTGCCCATCGCGTGCGGGGCCGCGCGGCTGCCGGTTGCCATCTACCTGATTGGCAGCGGGATCAGTTCGTTTGTCTGGGCGCTGGTGTTCACGAGCGTGGGATGGGGGGTGGGCCGCACCACCCGCGCACTCGGCTGGCACCCGCGCAAATATGAGATTACCATGATGGTCGTGGTGGTGGTGTTGTGTTTTGTCATCTACTTCATCTCTCGACGCCGCCACATGGATGAGAAGACCGTGAAGGTGCTGGAAGCCGACTGACCTCGCACGCCCGCTGGCCCCCTATCCCCCCGGAGGGCTCCATGTCAAACCAGCTACACGATGCCGTCCCCCTCGCGCAACTGCGCGAGGCCGTGGCGCGCGGCATCATCACCACCAACCAGCTCGCCGCCCTCCAGGAGCTCAACGCGACCGGGGCGCCGACCGCCGAAGCACAGCGCGGGCTCAACGCCGTGACGGTGGCCTACGGCCTGGGCGCGGCTGCCGTGCTCATCGCCCTCGGCTGGTTCATCGTGGATCGGTGGGAGGCGCTGGGGCCCGGCGGCATCCTCGTGGTATCGCTGGTGTACGCGCTGCTCTTTGCGCTCACCTCGCGCGTGGTCGGGCGGCTGGGGTTCCGGACGGCCGCTGCGATTGCCGCGCTGCTCGCCGTGTCGATGGCTCCGGTGGTGATCTGGGGTCTGCTGAATGTCCTGGGGTGGTGGTACCAGCTCCCCCCGACGCTGAGCCCCCAGTACGCCGAGGAGTTCGACGTGCTGTACCGGCTGCGCTGGCTGCCCATTACACTCGGCACGGCGCTGGCCGCGCTGGTCACGCTGCGGCGCGTTCACTTCGGGCTGCTGGCCCTGCCCGCGGCCATGACCGTGCCGGTTGTCGTGAACGACATCCTGCCCTTGCTGCTCCCGTGGGAGGCCGTGTCCGAGATGGGAGGGTGGGGCGCGTTCGTGGCAGGCATCGTGCTCATCACCACCGGCTATGTAGTGGAACGCCGTTCGCACGATGATGAGGACTACGCGCGCTGGATATATCTCACGGGGCTGGTCACGCTCGCCGCCGGCGTGCTCATGGTGTGGAACTGGTCGGGGGCGCTGCGACATGGGCTGCCCGTGCTGGCCGTGGCGCTGTTCACGCTCTCGCTCTTCCTGCGGCGCCCGATGTTCGCGGTGTTCGGCTCCATCGGGCTCGTGGCGTACCTGGGGTACCTCGCGTTCGATGTCTTTCGCGAGGCGCTGAGCTTCCCCATCGTCCTGGCCAGCTTTGGCATCGCGGTCATCGTGCTGACCGTATGGGTGCAGCGACGCTATCCCGCGCTGGCCCGGCAGGTGGAGGAGCAGCGGCGCGGGCAGCGCTCAGTGCCAAACGCCGTGATGGTGTTTGGCGGCGCTGTCGTGATCGCCGTGGGGCTGGCGGCATCGCGCATTCCGGCGGCGCGTGAACAATACGCTGACCGGTGGGTCAGTCAGCGCCGGGCGGCGCTCCGCGCGCAGGCGGCGCAGCGGCGCCAGAAGACCGATTCCGCGAAGTTGGGCGTTCCCGCTCCGGGCAAGGCGCCGCCAGCTCGGCGTTGAGCCGGTGTGTCGGCCTGAAACACGCCCTCGTCCGCAGGCGTAGGTCGGCGGGAACCCCGAGCCCAACCCGATGTTCGTATTCGTCGCAGCCGCCGCAGTCGTCCTGTCCGCGCACGTGCAGGTCACGTCCGTCGCGGACACCACCACCGGCCAGCGATCGGTAAGCATTTCCATTGGCGATCGCGACACCACCCGTCGTGAGCGAAGGGCCCCGCGGCGCATTCCGCTCACGCCGGAGCTCCTGCGCACGGCGTTCGACGACTCCACCGCGCGCGTCCTGCTGCACAAGGCCCGTCGGGCCCGCCTGCAGCAGGATTCCGCGCTCCAGTCCTACGACGCCACCGCCTACCAGCGCATTTCGGCGGGGCTGGGCATCGGGAAGTTCGGGGGTGACCGGCTGATGTTCCGGCGTGAGTCGGTGACACACGTGCGCTGGCAGGCCGGGGTCGGGGCGTGGGTGCGCCTGGAAGGGGCGCGCACGGCGATCCCCATCGCGCCGCCCGATGCCGCCGACTCCGCCGACCACGACATGAATCTGGAAAGTGACATGGCGTCCGTCCCGTACTACCCGGGATACGAGTCGCTCTGGATCGGCGGCAGCTTTGCCAAGGCGCAGGTGGATGAGAATGACATCGTGCACCCGCTCGCGGAGGGCGCGGAGGCCTACTACACGTACGCCACCGGCGACTCCGTGAGCTTCCACCTGCCGGGGGGCCACACCATCGAGCTGCGCGAGCTGAAGGTTCGGCCGCGACACCCGAAGTGGAATGTGCTGGTGGGCTCGCTCTGGTTTGACATTTCCACGGGCCAGCTCGTGCGCGCGGCGTTCCGCATGTCCATTCCCATGGACCTCTGGGCCATGGCCGATGAAGATGCCAAGGCCGACACGACGGGGGGCGACGACGTGCCGGCGTTCGTGAAGGGGCTCATCTCACCCATGAAGGCCGAGATGACGGCCGTGGCCATCGAGTACGGACTCTACAACGGTCGCTTCTGGCTGCCGCGGCTGCAGAGTGCCCAGGGCGAGGCGCAGGTGAGCTTCGTGCACGTGCCGGTCAAGTTCGAGCAGTCGTACACATATGCCTCGGTGAACGCCCTCGACTCCCTGCCCACCATCGCCCTGCGCTATCCGGAGATTCCGGATTCCGTATCAGAGGCGGGGCGGGACAGCATCTTCGAGCAACGCCGCAAGGCCGAAAAGGCGGCGCGGGATTCCGTGGACAAGGGGCTGAAGCCCAAGCCCGTGGCGCAGTGCGACACGTCGAGCGTGGTGACCTCCACCGGCCGACGGTCGGACCGCATCAGCCTCGGGGGGCAGGTCACCTCCAGGAGCCTGCGCGTGGCGTACGTCGTGCCGTGCGACCAGTCCAGCCTGGCCAGTTCGCCGCTGCTGCCCGGCTCCATCTACGATTCCGGTGACCAGCTCTTCGGGTCCGCGGAACGTGACGCGCTCATCGCGCAGGCCCTGTCGCTGGGCGCGCAGCCGCAGTTTGCGCCGGCCAGGCCCACGTGGCACACCGGGCTCGACCTGATGCGCTTCAATCGCATCGAGGGCTTCTCGGCGGGCGTCCGCGTGGACGAGCAGTTTGGCGCCGGCTATGCCGCATCGCTCATTACGCGGCTGGGCTACGCGGACCTGGAGCCGAACGTCGAGTTGAACGTGAACCGGAGCAACGGAGTGCGGACCGTTGGCCTAACCGGCTACAACCGGCTGGTGCCGGTGGGTCACTGGGGCGACCCGTTGAGCTTTGGCAGTTCGGTATCCGCGCTGCTGTTCGGACGCGATGACGGCTTCTACTACCGCGCGTCGGGCGCGGAGCTTACGGGCCGGAACACCCGCGGCCGCGACTACGACTGGCGGCTCTTCGCGGAACAGGAGCGGACGGCGGCGGTGGAGAACACCTGGTCGCTGGGCGCGCCGTTCATCCCCAATATCGTGGCGCGGCGCGGCAACTACTATGGCGGCGCGTTCAACCTGCGCGGGCGGCATGGCCAGGATCCGGACGGATTCCGTGTCCAGTCCGAACTGCGTCTTGAGGCGGCCACCGGCGACTCCACCTACGGTCGGGGCGCGCTCGAGCTGGATTTTTCGCAGGGGCTCGGCCCGGTGGCCGCGGGGCTCACGCTGTCTGGCGGTACCTCCGCGGGCAGCCTTCCGGCCCAGCGCATGTGGTACCTGGGGGATCCGTACACCATCCGTGGTCAGTCGCCCGACACGCTGCAGCGCGGCAATGCATACTGGTTCACGCGGTTCGAGGTGGGATCCACCCGGCGCGCATTCCGCCCGGTGATCTTCGGCGACCTGGGCTGGACGGGTGACCGCACGAGAATGGATGAGGTGGGGCGGCCCATGAGCGGCGTGGGGCTGGGGTTCAGCATGCTCGATGGACTCCTGCGGCTCGATGCGGCGCGCGGCCTGTTTCCCCGGCGCCAGTGGCGAGTGGACATGTACCTGACCACGAGATTCTGAGAACTGGTGATTGCCACCGGGACCCCAACGGCCCAGAATTAGGGGTTGATCAAGTTGTCAGATGACCGAGGTCCCCTCGGCTCCCCAGGTGGGAGCCGGGTTGCGGGCCGACGCCGGCCCCTCGCCCCTTCTGCATCGTGAGCCCCGAACCGCCCAATCGCGCACATCTGGATGCCGACACCCTGGTCTGGCAGGGCAGGATCCGCCTTGCCGTAGCAGCGGTGGTGGGTGTTGCCGCATATATCCTGGTGCAGGTGGGCGGCGATGTGCGCCCCCTGTGGCCCGTAGTGCTGGCCCTGATCGCATACGTGCTGGTGATGGGCGCCGTGACGGTGGTGGCCGCCGTGCGCGGCCAGATTGGCGCGTGGGGGGTGACGGTCACCGTGCTGGCCGATGTTGCCTACCTGTTTGCCGTCACCATCCTGGCCTCGTCGCCGGCGTACCTCGGACGCGTACTCATCCTGTCGTTCGTGGTCCTGCACCTCACCGACCTGTACTTCGGGCGTACGCAGGCGCTCGTGGTGCTGGTGTCGGTGGTGCTCGGCTACCTGGTCACCGTGTCGTACGCCATCAACCATCAGGCGGCCCTTACCTGGGCGGAGGAGCTCTGGTCGGTGGCGGCGTTCGCGCTGGTGGGGGCCACGTACTTCATGGTTTACGGAAGCTGGCATCGGCGGCTGGCGTACATTGCGCGGCTGCTGGACCGTGCCGAGGAGGGGGAGTTTGCCGCGCCGTACGACCTGGAGTCCGATGCCCACCCGGATGCCGTCACCATGGTGGGTATCGCCTACAACCGCGTGCGTGAGCAGATCTCCAGCATGGTGCTCACCGACCCGCTCACCGGGTGCGTCAACCGGCGCGGGTTTGACCAGGAGCTGGCGCGTGAACTGGCGCGCGCCACGCGCGCCGGCAGCGAGTTCTCCCTGCTGGCGCTGGACCTGGATTACTTCAAGACTATCAACGACACACGCGGGCACATCGCGGGCGACGCCGTGCTGCGCGAGATTGGCGCGCTCCTCAAGCAGCTGCGGCGCACGGGCGACGTGGTGGCACGCACCGGCGGCGAGGAGTTCGCCATCATCCTGCCGGACACCTCGCCGAGTGGAGCGCACCAGGTGGCTACGCGGCTGGTGGAGGCGGTGCGCACAAACGCATTCCTGTCTGGTGAGAATCCGGTGCACGTGACCGTGAGCATTGGCGTGGTGTCCCGCACCGCTGACCTGCAGGGTGACGTGGTGGAAGAAATCAAGCGCCGCGCTGACATCGCGTTATATGAGGCCAAGCGCAAGGGTCGCGACCGGGTGTGGGTGTGGACCGCGGCCCTGGCGAGCCACCGCCTGGGGGCACGAATCACCGACGCCCGTTGGATGCACTCACCCTGAGCCGATGCCAACCCGCCAGTCGCGCCAGAAGCCGTTGAATCGCCTCGCCACCACCGAAGACGGCCGCAAGCGCTGTCGCTGGGCGCGCACACCGCTCAGCATCGCGTATCATGACGCCGAGTGGGGGGTGCCGGTGCACGAGGACGTGCGGCTGTTCGAGTTCCTCACGCTAGAAGGCGCGCAAGCGGGCCTGAGCTGGGAGACGATCCTGGCCAGGCGCGCCGGCTACCGACGGGCATTTGCCGGGTTTGACCCCGCAGCCGTCGCACGCTTCACGCCGGCGCGCGTGGAGCGGCTGCTGGCTGACCCTGGCATCGTGCGTCACCGGCTGAAGGTGGAGAGCACGGTGTCCAACGCGCGGGCGTTCCTGGCGGTGCAGCGGGAGTTCGGGTCGTTCGACGCGTACCTGTGGCGCTTTGTGGATGGCAAGCCGCTGGTGGGGCGCCGTCGGACGCCCGCCGCGGTGCCAGCGCAGACGTCGCGTTCCGACGCGCTGAGTCGTGACCTGCGCGCGCGCGGCTTTCGATTTGTGGGATCCACCATCTGTTATGCGTTCATGCAGGCGGTGGGCCTGGTGGACGATCACCTGGTCACCTGCTTCCGGTATCACGCGCCATGAGCGACGGCGAACGCATTGTCATCCCGGCGGAGACGACCGTGGCGATCATCGCGCTGCTGGTCGGCCTGCTCACGCTCACCCCGCTGCCGGTGGGTGGGTTCTACGACGACGGCTTGTACGTCATCCTGGCCAAGGCGCTGGCCACGGGGCAGGGGTATCACTTCCTGAACCTGCCCGGGGCGCCGGCCGCCGTGCACTACCCGCCTGGATACCCGATGCTGCTGGCGCTGCTCTGGAAGCTCGCGCCCGAGTTCCCGGGCAACGTCATGTGGTTCAAGGTGGTCAACGTCCTGCTGCTGGGCGTGATTGCCTGGGTCACGTGCCGGTACGCGGTGCGCGTGCTGGCGCTCCCTGCCGGTGTGGCCGTCGTGGCGACGCTGCTGGGCACCATTACCATTCCGATACTCGTATTGACCGCGATGGTGGTGTCCGAGCCGCTGTTCCTGGCGCTGGCCATTCCCGCGCTCATCCTGGGTGAGGAGGCGGCGCGCCGCCGCCCCGGGCGACGGGAGGCGGTGTGGCTGGGGGTGCTCAGCGGGGTCGTGGTGCTGGTGCGCAGCGTCGGCATCCTGCTGCCCATTGCCGTGCTGGTGGTGTGGTGCACGCGCCGGCACTGGAGGGCCGCGGCGTGGTATGCGGGCGCCACGCTGCTGGTGGTCTCGCCGTGGCTGCTCTGGACGGGGCTGCATGCCGGGGACGTGCCGGCGGTGCTGCGCGGCACCTATGGATCGTACGCCGGCTGGTTCCTGGGTGGGCTCCACGAGGGCGGCCTGCCCTTTCTCGTCGCGACCATCCGCACCAATGCCCACACGCTGGTGCTGGGTACGGCGACGTCGTTCCGGTTTGCCGTCGGCACGGCCTGGACCCTGCTCACGGAAGCAGCGCTGGTGCTCCTGTTCCTGTACGGCGCGTGGCGCGTGCGCCGCCGCGCTCCGGTGACGCTGCTCTTCCTGGGGCTGTACCTGTCGCTGGTGCTGGCGTGGCCGGCCGAGCCGCTGCGCTTTGTCTGGGGAGTCTGGCCCCTGCTCATGGCGCTGCTGCTCGTGCCGCTGGAAGTGGTGCGACTGCCCGACGTGCGGCGGCCACTGCGGATTGCGGTCGCGGTGCTGGCCCTGGTCCTGGTGCCCGGGGTGGTGCGCTACAACGCCCGCGGCTTTCGCGGCAACTGGTGGGAAAACATCCCGCGTTCTGGCGCGGATCGCGCGGAGGCCGCGGCGCGGTGGGTGCGCGTGAATACCAGGCGCGACGACGTCATCGCCGCGGAAGCCGACCCATCCATTTACTTATATTCCGGCCGTCGCGCGGTGCCGGTGGCCACCTACACGGCGCTCCAGTACCTGCGCCCGCGCACCGTGGCCCAGGACGCCGGCTACCTGCGGCGGATCGTGGCCGCCACGGGGGCCCGCTACGTCCTTATACAGTCGATGAGCGAACTGGCCGTGGCTCGTGCCATGGCCGCCGACACCGCGCAGTCGCCGTCCCTGGCGCCGATAGACAGCACCCCCGCGCTGATGGCCTTCCGGGTGACACCGGTTCGCCCGGTCGCGGAGCCGGCCGCGAATCCTGGCGCGGCGCCCGCTGACTCAGTGACCCGCTGAGCGACGACAGGCCGCCAGCAGGCCGCGAGGACCGGGGGCGTGGGGGAACAGCTTGCGCGCGGCCCCGGCGTGCTGGTTCACCAGGTCGCACCGTCCCTCGGACTCCGCGCGCCTGGCCAGCCGCATCTGAATTCGGTAATTCCCCGGATCCTCGCGCACCGCCGTGGACACGGCCCCCTGCTCGTAGTGGCGCATGGCGTCGAACATGAGGGCGCTTCGCGTGCAGGCCACCACGCCCACGGCCACCACCGCCGCCGCGAGCGCGCGGCGGGTGCGTGGTCGCGTGATGGGCCAGGCGTGTCGGGGCGCACTCCGCAGCGCGCCGAACGCGGTGAACACCACCAGGGCTGGCGTCGGCAGCAGCAGCACGGCATCGAACGCGGCCACCACGGCCGAGGCGATCACCACGCCGGCGAGTGCCAGGCCTCGCAGGTACGCCTCCGGATCCGTCGCGGCCAGCATCTGGCGGCCCGCGTCGGCCAGCAGCAGGAGCCAGGCGAGCGCGAGCAGGATCACGGCCGGTAGGCCCCGTTCCGACGCGAACGCCACCCAGTCGCTGCTGGGCCACGGGTTCGCGGTCATGCCGGAGTCCAGGTCCAGCGAGGGATCGTCGGTCGCCACGGCGGCCGGGTACGCCACGGACCAGTTGCCCGTGCCCACGCCGAACACCGGGTGGCGCAGCGCCAGGCGCAGGGAGTTGCCGTACTGGACCAGCCGGCCGTGTCCGCTGCCGGAGTTGTAATCCGTGAGGTTCTTTACGGAATCCAGATACGGCGACGCACTGCGCCAGTCGAGCGCGTTCGGCACGAATGCCGCGCCCACCACGGTCACCGCCACCACCACCGCGTTCACCAGCAGGCGCCGCCGCAGGCCTGCCACCTGCCAGCGCCGTCGCGCGCGCCAGACGCCGGGCAGCAGCACCACCGCGCACGCGGCGAGCGCCAGCCACGCGGCACGTGTGCGCGACAGCACGAGCACCGCCGACACCAGCGCCAGCGAAACCGTCGCCACCACCGACGCCACGGTCCGACGCGCCCCCACCGCGGCCACCCCGAGCAGCGGCGCGGCAATCACGGCCAGGTGCGCCACGAAGTTCCGGTTGCCCAGCGTTCCGCCCGGCGCGCGATTCAGGCTGAAATGCTCCGAGTCCATGCCGTACGCCTGCAACAGCGCCGTGCACACGACCGCCAGCACGGCGATCACGAGCGTCCCGACCACCACGCGCTCGCGGCGCGCGTGCCCGGCCGCCACCACGGTGACGCTCCAGAAGATCACCAGGCTGGACCAAGTCACCGCCAGCGCGCGTCCCGCCAGCCAGTAATTCGGGGCCAGCAGCGCGGAGATGGCGCTGAAGCCGAGGAATCCCAGGAGCGCCAGGTCCACGCCCGACAGGGCCAGCCGCCGGCAGCGCACCACCAGGGGAAGCGCCGCCAGCAGCGCCACCAGGTGCAGCACCAGCTCCTTGGGCACGAAGAAGCGGTCCAGGTCAAAGCTGTGATACGTGCCGGCGAGGACGCCGGCCAGCACCGCGCCCACTCCCACCACGACCACCACCCAGAGCGCCGTGAGTGAAGACGGGGTGGGGGCCGCATCAGCGGACGACGGAGGCAGCGACGGGGAGGACATAAGCATTGGTCGCGCGCCGGCATTCTGCGCTGCGACGCTGCAAGCTACATTGGACCCGCGCCACGCGCATCGTCGTGCTGAACCACCGGAGCCCTGCATGCCCGCACCCACCATCCACCGCCTCCTGTCCATTGCGGCATCGCTCGCGCTCGCGGCGGTGGCCCTGCCCGCGCAGCAATCGGCGCCCATGCGGGCGCGAGCGCTGGGTGTGACCCCGGGCATCTTCCCGCCCGGCGCCGCCAACGCCATCACCGACGTGGCCGGCGTGCTCGTGGGGCAGGTCACCGTGGACGACGGCGATTCGGTGCACACCGGCATCACGGCCATCCTGCCGCACGCCGGCAACATGTTCACCGGGCGCGTGCCGGCGGCCATCGTCGTGGGCAACGGCTTTGGCAAGCTGCTGGGCGTGACGCAGGTGGAGGAGCTGGGTGAACTCGAGACGCCCATCCTGCTCACGTGTACGCTCTGCGTCTGGAAGGCCGCGGACGCCATGGTGGCGTATCTCCTGGCGCAACCGGGCATGGCGCAGGTGCGGTCCATCAATCCGGTGGTGGGCGAGACCAACGACGGGCGGCTGAACGCCATCCGTTCGCGCCCCATCGCGCCACGCGACGTGGTGCGGGCCCTCGAGTCGGCGCGCGGCGGCGCCGTGGACGAGGGGAGCGTGGGCGCGGGACGCGGCACCATCGCCTTCGGCTGGAAGGGCGGCATCGGCACGTCGTCGCGCGTGTTACCCGCCTCGCTTGGCGGGTGGACGGTGGGCGTCCTCGTGCAGACCAACTATGGCGGAATCCTGCAGGTGGATGGCGTGCCCGTTGGCCGAGCCCTGGGACAGTACGCCTTCCAGCGCAACGTGGAAAATCCAGCCGGCGACGGCTCCTGCATGATCGTCGTGGCCACCGACGCCCCGATTCTCGATCGCAACCTCCATCGGCTGGCGCGACGCGCCATCATGGGCCTGGCGCGCACGGGTTCGTTTGCCTCGAACGGCTCGGGCGACTATGTGATCGCCTTCTCGGCGGACTCGGCGCTGCGCCGGGGCGCGAACGACCAGCGTCCCGACGTCCACGAGCTGGCCAATGAGGAGATGTCGGGGCTCTTCGAGGCCGTGGTGGAGGCCACCGAGGAGGCCATCTACAACTCGCTCTTCATGGCCACGCCGGTGACGAGCGGCAACCGGACGGTGAATCCCATCCCGCTCGATTCGGTGCGCGCCATCCTCAGGCGGTACGGCAGGTAGCGGGGCTCGGCCCCATAGGCATTCGCGCGCCTGCGTGGCATATTCGATGTGATCGCACCCGCTGTCGCTGCGAGGCACCGGTCACCGCGCTCGGCCACTTCCCATACTCCGGACACGGCAGATGACGCCAGAATCACCCGAAGACCTGTTCCACACCGAGAAGGCGCGCTCGCGGGACGAGCGCGGAACCATCCATGCGCGACTGCTCGCCGAGGCCAAGGCGGCGTTCGACAAGCTGATGGCGGAAGGTCAGGCGGCGCGGAAGAGCGGCCGCCCCCGCAAGAACCCGCTCCCGCCCATCATCCCGGCGGTCAGCATCCTCCCGGCCGCTACGAAGCCGGCCGCGAAAAAGACGACCGCGAAAAGGGCGGTCGCGAAAAAGCCGGCGGCGCGCAAGACGGCCGGCGCCAAGGGCGGCGCAGGCAAGTCCGCGGCCAGGAAGTCGTCGACGGGCAAGCGCGCCACCAGGAGCGCAAAGAAGTCCGCCGGACCCGCAGCCGGCAAGAAGAAGTCGTCGGCATCGCGCGCCACGAAGACTGGCTCGGCGCGGAAGTCCACCGGGGCCAGGCAGAGCTCGGCAGCCAAGTCGTCCGCGGGCAAGGCGGGCGGGCATGGCAAGCACAGTTGAGGTGGCCACGCCGCCTCACCTGAGCACGTCTCCGCTCGACCTCGACTCCGGGACGGTCCGGGACATCGCGCGCCAGGTGACCGACCTGGTGGCCGAACACCTGGCAACCCTCCGCGACCAGCCGGCGCAGCACCCCATGGACCGGCGCACGACGCGCCAGGTGGTGGCGCTTCCCGCAGAGCCGCCCGAGCAGGGCACGTCGTTTGACACGCTGCTGGACGTGCTGCGGGAGCGAGTGATTCCGTATCATGCCCGCGAAATGCATCCGGCGTTTCTCGGGTACGTGTCCAGCTCGCCCACCTTTCCCGCGATCGCCGGCGACTGGCTGGCCACCGGCATCAATTTTTTTGCGGGTGTGTGGACCGTCGCGCCAGGCCCCAACGAACTCGAGCTCACCGTCCTCGAGTGGTTCCGGCAGTGGCTCGGGATGCCGGAGGGCGCGAGCGGGTTGCTCACCTCCGGCGGCTCCAACGCCACGTTCACCGCCATCGTGGCCGCGCGCCATGCAGCCATTGGGGATCGCGGCCAGGACCTGCCGCGCCTCGTGGCGTACTGTTCCGACCAGGCCCATTCGTCGGTGGTGCGCGGCGCATGGATGGCGGGGATCCCGCGCGCGAACGTGCGGAGTGTTGGCACGGATCAGCAGTTTCGTATGCGCCCGGATGCGCTGCGGGCGGCCATTGCCCGCGACCGCGCGGCGGGGCTGCTCCCGTTCCTGGTGGTGGGCAACGCGGGCGCCACCAACACGGGGGCCGTGGATCCGCTTCGCGAGCTCGCCGCGATTGCCGCCACGGAGCAGCTCTGGTTCCACATTGACGCGGCGTATGCAGGATTCGGCATACTCACCGAGCGCGGGCGCGCCATGCTCGACGGGATTGCCACGGCCGACAGCGTGACCCTGGACCCGCACAAGTGGCTGTACGTGCCCTTTGAGTGCGGGTGCCTGATGGTCAAGGACCCCGGCCGCCTGCACGACGCGTTCCATGTCTTTGCGGAGTACCTGACGGACGTGGAAGCCCGCGACCAGGACGTGAACTTTGCCGATCGCGGGGAGCAGTTGACGCGCTATGCGCGGGCGTTCAAGGTGTGGACGTCGATGAACTACTTTGGCGTGGCGCCCATCCGCGCCGCGATCAACGAATGTATGCGGCTGGCGGACTTCACCGAAGCGCTGGTGCGCGAGGCGCCGGAGCTCGAGGTGCTCTCGCCGGCGCAGTTCGGCATCGTCTGCTTCCGGGTGCACCCGCCCGGCGTGGACGATCCGGCCACGCTGGACGCGCTGAACGAACGCGTCAACGCCGCCGTGAACGGCACGCGGAAGGTGCTGATCTCATCCACGCGGCTACACGGCGCGTTCTCGCTGCGCGTGTGCATCCTGAACTTCAGGACCGTGGAAGCCGACTTGCGCCTGGTAATAGACCTGGTGCGGCAGTTCGCGCGCGAACCGGGAGCGAGCCCGGCGGCCTGACCTCAGCAGGGCAGCGTGAGGCGGGCCTCGCACCCTCGCGCGTCCACGCGGTCGGCGAGGGTCAATGAGCCGCCGTGCGCCTCCGCAATCTGCTGCGAAAGCACCAGGCCGATTCCGGAACCTTCGGGCTTCGTGGTGAAGAAGGGCACGAACAGGTTCGTGGTTGTCGGCAGCCCCGGGCCCTCGTCGCGCACCACCAGCTCGAACGTGGCGCGGTCGCGCGTCCAGGTGACGCAGACCCCGCCCTGCGTCTCGAGGGCCGCGTCTACCGCGTTGCGCACCAGGTTGATCAGCAACTGATCAAGCTGGTCGCCGTCGGCCAGGAGGGTCACGTCGGGGCCCGGCACCACCTCCACCGGGAGCCGGGTTTCCAGCGCGGCCACGCGCGTCACCCACTGGTGCACATGAATGGGCGCCAGTCGCGGCCCGGGCAGCCGAGCCAGCTTGGTGTACGACGCCAGGAACCGGGTCAGCGCCTCCGATCGATTGGCAATCACGCCAAGGCCGCGCTGCATGTCGTCGCGTGTGGCGTCGTCGGGCGCGCGGCGGCGGAGCAGCTCCGAGAACTGGCCGGCCATGGACTTGATGGGCGCGATGGAGTTGTTGATCTCGTGTCCCAGCACGCGGATCAGGCGCTGCCATGCCCGTCGCTCCTCCTCGCGCAGCGTGCGGCTCAGGTCGGCCAGGACCACAAAGCGGTGCGGCCGTCCGCCCTGCCGGAACGAGCCGCGTCGCACCTCCCACCGCCCGCGTTGCGCGCCCAGCGCCATCTCCACCACCCGTGGCGCATCCCCGCGCAGCGACTCGGCCAGCCCCAGTTCGTCGGCGCGGCGCCCCAGCAGCCGCTCGGCAGGCGCGCCCAGCAGCCGCTCACCCGCCGCGTTCACCACACGCAGCGCGTCGGCATCATCGAACGCAAATACCGCCACGTCAATCTCCGCCATCACGCGCTGGAGCAGCGCCGTGGCTTCCAGCGCCCCCAGGCGGCGTTCGCGCAGCTCGTCCATGAGCGTATTGACTTCCAGCATGGCCAGCCCCAGGGCGTCGTCAACGCCGGCGCGGCGGCTGCGCAACGAGTAGTCCTGTTCGCGAATGGCCGCCAGCATGTTGCTCAGCGTCTGCAGCGGGCGCACCACCCGCTCGCGCAGGGCCAGGGCCAGCACCAGCCAGAGCGCCACCAGCAGGACGGTGAGGGTCCATTGCGTGCGGGGGGCAAATCCGCCCGTCCAGAGCAGCGCCAGCGCAATGACCAGCGCCGGGAGTGGCGACACCAGTGCCAGGATGGTGATCTGGCGTTCGTGCGACGCCATGCCGGGCGGCTACAGGCCGTGGCGCTGCAGGCGCCGGTAGAGCGCGCTGCGCGAGAGCCCCAGCGCTGAGGCCGCCTGGCTGACGTTGCCGTCGTAGCGCGCCATCGCCTTGCGGATGAGCACACGCTCCACGTCCTCCAGGCTCATGTCTTCGAGCGCCGCGCCCGGTTCGCCACCGGGAGAGACGGACGCGGACTGCAACGCCAGGTCGCCTTCACGCACCGTGGTGTCCTGCGCCAGCAGCGTGGCGCGCTCCACGGCGTGGGCCAGCTCCCGCACGTTCCCGGGCCACGAATAGCGCAGCAGGGCCTGCATGGCCCCTGGGCTGAAGGAATCCACCGGGCGCCGGTAGTGCGCGGCCAGTTGCTGCAGGAAGTGCGCGGCCAGCAGCGGAATGTCCTCCCGCCGCTCCCGCAGGGGCGGCAGGTGTATCTCCACGGTGTTCAGCCGGAAGAGCAGGTCCTCGCGAAAGCGACCGGCCGCCACCTCGGCGCGCAGGTCGGCGTTGGTGGCCGCCAGGATGCGGACGTTCACGCGTCGTGA
The DNA here is from genome assembly GCA_035700805.1 of Gemmatimonadaceae bacterium. Classification (GTDB taxonomy): domain Bacteria; phylum Gemmatimonadota; class Gemmatimonadetes; order Gemmatimonadales; family Gemmatimonadaceae; genus JAGWRI01. Next base: position 108,259 of record DASSOG010000026.1, read on the forward strand.
CCGGGACGAGCCCACGCGCTCGAACTCCCCCGTCTGCAGCACACGCAGCAGCTTGGCCTGCTGCGGCGCGGAGAGGTTGGCCACTTCATCCAGGAAGAGCGTGCCCCCGTCGGCCAGCTCAAATCGCCCCACGCGGTCGGCCTTGGCGTCGGTGAACGCGCCCTTCACGTGGCCGAACATCTCGCTCTCGAACACGCCTTCGGAGAGGCCACCCAGGTTCACCGTCACCATGGGGCGCGCGCTGCGGGGTGACGCCGCGTGCAGCCAGCCCGCCACCACTTCCTTGCCGGTGCCGTGCTCGCCCGTTATGAGCGCACTGGCATCGGAGGGGCCGATCTTCTCCATGAGCCGGAGCACCGGCTGCATGGCGGGGGACTGCGCGATGAGGCGTGGCGCGCCCTCGGGCCGCAGCGCGCGGTTCTCGCTTTCCAGCCGCTGGCTGCGGCGGATGGCCTGCCCCAGTTCCACCTGCGTGGCCAGGACGTGCAGCAGGCGGGCATTGTCCCAGGGCTTCTCGATGTAGTCGCGAGCGCCATGCCGGAGCGCGGCCACCGCGCCCTCGATGCTTCCCCACGCCGTCATCACGATCACGGGAAGCGTGGCGTCCAGCGCCTGCAATCGCGCCAGCAGGTCCAGTCCCTCCACGCCGCCCGTGGTGTCACGCGTGTAGTTCATGTCCATGAGCAGCGCGTCAAAATCCGTGCGGCTCGCGGCGCTGATCACCTCGTGTGGAGAGGCGGCGGTCTCCACCGTGTATCCCTCACCCCGCAGGAGCAGGCGCAGGGCCTCCAGGACATCGCGGTCGTCGTCGGCCACCAGCAGGCGCGGGGTGTCGGTCATGGGCAAAGGTTATCGGATTCGCAGGGCGCGGGCCATGGTCGTTCACGACGCGGGCGCTCGGCGCCGTCACTCGTCACGCAGCGCGATCATCGGATCCACCTTGGTCGCGCGCCGCGCGGGCAGGTAGCAGGCGGCCAGCCCAACCAGCATCAGCACCGCGGGGACCGTCGAGAAGGTGAGCAGGTCCCGGGGGCTGACGCCGAACAGCAGGCTCGCCAGGAACCGCGTGAGTCCCAGCGAGAGCGCCACGCCGACCACCGTGCCCAGCAGCACCATCCCCATCCCCTCGCGCAGCACGAACCGGAGCACGCGGTACCGGTCGGCGCCCAGCGCCTTCCGGATACCCAGTTCGCGCGTGCGCTGGGTCACCTGGAACGCCATCACGCCGTACAGGCCGACGGCCGCCAGCAGCAGGGCCAGCCCGGCAAATACGTTAATCAGTAAGGCGTTGAACCGCCGGGTGGCAACGTACTGGGTCATCTGCTGCTCCAGGGTCGCCAGCGTGTAGCGGACCTGCGTCGGATCCCGGTCCTTGATGGCGGCGCGGAGGGCGGCTTCCACCGGCCCCGGGTCACCGGCATAACGCACGGCCAGGACGTACGGCGTGTTGGCGGTCATCGGGACATACAGCTGCGGCAGGCGCGGTGTGTCGGCACCGGGTTGCTGCACGTCCCGCACGACGGCCACTATCGGGAGCGCGCGCGAGTTGATGGATGTCAGGTTGAGCGTCTGGCCGATGGGACTGGCCTGGGGGAAAAGCACCGCGGCCGCGCTCGCACTCAGCACCAAACCCGGTGGGTCGTTGCGGCCGGGCAGGCGCCCTGCCGCCAGTTCGACTCCCACGGCCTCGAGGTATCCCGGGCTCACCTCGGCCACGGCCATGGGCGGGGACTTGGCGCCCCCCTTTGGCATGAGGATGCTGGTCGTCATCCGATACCCTTCCACCAGGGGAGCATCGGAATAACCCGCCGCGCGCACTCCGGGCAGCGCGCGAGCGCGCTCCGCCAGCTGGTCAAAGAACGCCATCCCCGCAGCGCCCCCGTAATAGCGGTCTCCGTGCAGGGACAGGTTGAGCGTCAACGCGTGTTCCGGATGGAACCCGAGATCCACCTTTGTCGCGCGCGCCAGGCTCTGGGTCAGCAGCCCCGCGCCCGTGAGCAGCAGGAGGGCCAGGGCCAGCTCGCCAACCACCAGTGTCCGGCGGAGTGTATGCTGGGTCCGGTTCGACGTGGTCCGCGTTGCGCCCCCCGCGAGCGATGCCGCAAAGTTTCCCCGGATGGTGGCCAGCGCGGGTACGAGCCCGAACACCAGGCCGGTGAGGGTGGAGACGCCAAGAGCGAACGCGAATACCGTGGGATCCAGCGAGATGTCACTCACCCGCGCCACGCTGGCCGGGCTGATGCGCAGGAAATATGGCAACGACCAGAGCGGCACGAGCAGCCCCAGCGCGCCGCCCGCCACGCTGACCAGCAGGCTCTCAACCACCAGTTGCCGCGCCAGCCGCCAGTGCGGGGCTCCCAGCGCCACGCGCACCGCGAATTCGCGTTCCCGCGCGGCCGCGCGCGCCAGCAGCAGGTTGGCCACGTTGGCGCAGGCGATGAGCAACAGGAACCCCACGGCGCCAAGGAGCAGCAGCAGGGCCTTGCGCGTGGATCCGAACATGCGCTCGTGCAAGGTCATCACCACCACGCCTGACCGGGCCTGCGCGCCGCCGTCCGGGGTGGCCGTGCCGGCCACGCGGCGGTTCAGCGCGGCCAGCTCACTGCTCGCCGTGGCCGCATCCACGCCGGGGCGCAGTTGCCCCACCACCTGCCAGAAGAACGTGAAGCCGGGCTTCAGCGTGGGGAGCACGCGCAGCGTCCAGTAGGTGGCATTGCGTGGCGCCGCGAACCCCGGGGGCATCACGCCCAGCACCTGGTACGGCGTATCATCCAGCGTGAGGGTCTGTCCCACGACGCCCGGGTCGGCGCCAAGCTGCGTCCACAGGCGGTGCGACAGCAGCACGACTGGCGGGGCACCCGGCTGCTCGTCATCCGGGCGGAAGCCGCGGCCCAGCACCGGACGCGCCCCGAACACGTTCATGAATTGCGCCGACACCTGCTCGCCGGAGAGCTCCACCGGATCCCCGCGACCGGTCATCACCTGCCGGGCGCCGCCGTAGATCGCCAGGTATTCAAGGGCGTGCGCGGCCTGCTGCCACTCGAGGTAGTGGTCCTGCGTGACGACCTGCTGGTCCTTTCCATCCGTTGTCTCGGATACCGAGACGATCCGATCCGCGTGCGGATACGGCAGCGGCCGCAGCAGGACGGCATTCACGATGGTGAACAGCGTAGTGGTGGCGCCGATCCCCAGCGCCAGCGTGAGGATGGCGACCACGGCAAACAGCGGGCGGTGGCGAAGCGAACGGAAGGCGGTGCGCAGATCACTCATGGGACTCCTCCTGGCCGGGGGTGCAACTCATGCAGGAGGGAGCGACGGGGGGCGTCGAGCGCCACGGTCTTCCGCGCCCTCAGCCGCCGTTCACTCGATCCATCCATCCTTCAGGTTGATGATCCGGTTCCCGTATGCCGCATTCGTCTCCGAATGCGTCACCTGGATGATGGTGGTTCCCTGTTTATTCAGCTTCGTGAACAGTTCCATGATCTCCTGGCCCTGCGCTGAGTGCAGGTTGCCCGTGGGCTCGTCGGCCAGGAGGATGGACGGCTTGTGGATCACCGCGCGCGCCACGGCCACGAGCTGCTGCTGGCCGCCGGAGAGCTGGCTGGGATAGAGATCCTTCTTGGCCACCATCCCGAACCGGTCCAGCGTGTCGGCCACGATGGCCTGCCGCTCGGACTTCCGGATATCCCGATACGACAACGGGATATCCAGGTTCTCGGAAACGGTCAGGTCGTCGAGCAGGTGGTACTGCTGGAACACGAAGCCCACGTATTCCTTGTGCAGCGCCACGCGCTTCTTGGTGTTGAGCGCATGTACCGCGTGGTCGAACAGGTAGTACTCCCCCGTCCACGCGCCATCGAGCATGCCGAGGATGGCCAGCAGGGTGGACTTGCCGGCGCCGGAGGGACCCATGAAGGTGACGAACTCCCCCTGGGCGATGTCCAGCGTGATCTGCCGAAGGACAAAGGTCTGCCCCCCGGCAATGGGATAGCTCTTCTCAACGTTGCGGAGCGAAATCATGTCAGGGGCTGCCTGGGGAATCCAGCGGACGGCGGAGGGCCGGCGGCGAAGCAGCGCCGCCGGCCCGTGCACTCAGGCGTGCGCCGGCACCGTCGGCTGTTCGTCCACCACGCGACCGTCGAACAAGTTAATGGACCGGTCCGCGTGCGCGGCGTAGCGCGCATCGTGCGTCACCATGCAGATGGTGGCCCCGTTGCGATGCAGCTCGCGGAGCAGGTCCATCACCTGCTCACCGTTGCCGGAGTCCAGGTTTCCGGTGGGCTCGTCGGCCAGGAGGATGGCCGGGTCGCCCGCCACCGCGCGGGCCACGGCTACGCGCTGCTGCTGGCCGCCCGAAAGCTGCGCCGGAAAGTGCTTCACGCGGTGCGACATCCCCACGCGGTCAAGCGCCGCATGCACGCGTTCCTTGCGCTCGCTGGACGCCATGCCGCGATACGTGAGCGGCAGTTCCACGTTCTCGTACACGGTCAGGTCGCCAATCAGGTTGAACGCCTGGAAGATGAACCCGATCTGCCGGTTGCGCACGCGCGCCCGGTCGCCGGCGTCGAGGCCGGCCACCGCGTGGCCATCCAGCAGGTACTCGCCATCACTCGGCGTGTCGAGCAGGCCGAGGATGGAGAGGAGGGTGGTCTTGCCGCATCCCGACGGGCCCGAGATGGCCACGTACTCACCCTGCCTGATCTCCAGGTGGACATCGGCCAGGGCGTGCGTCTCCACTTCGTCGGTGAGGAACACCTTCTTGATGCCCTTCAACTGGATGAGGGCCTGCCCGTCTGTTGCCATGGTTCGCTCCAGAATTGAATGACGTTCGCCAGTCCGCGCGGCCGCGCGGCTACTGTCCCACTCGGCACTTCGGACTGCATTTCACGCGGTCCACCGCGTCCCACTGCGACATGTCGGACAGGATCACCGTGTCGCCCACCGCCAGCCCGCGCAGGATCTGCACCTGGTTCACCGAACTCCGGCCAAGTTCCACCGACGTCCGGACCGCAAAGTCTCCCCCTTGGACAACCTTGAACAGCCCAACGGTTCCCGACCCGGCGCCATACCCCGGGCGGCCGGTGAAGAGTACGTTGTCCAGCCGTTCGATGGTAATGGTGCCGTCCACGCTCAGGTCGGGCACTGCCCCACTGGGCAACGGCCCGTCCAGGGCCACATCCACCGTCACCGTCCCATTCTGCGAAGAAGGATCCTTGCGCGCCACGTGGCCCGGGATCAATCCGTTGTGCGTATCAATCACGGCCTTCTGTCCTACGGCCACGTCCTTGGCCTGGGTTTCGGGAATGCGCAACGTGGCCTTGAGCTTGTCCGGCTGCACCACCTTGCCGATCACCGTGCCTTCCGTGATGTACTGCCCCAGCTCCAGCACCTTGTCCTGCTGCAACACGCCCGAGTCCCCGGCGCGCACGGTGAGCCCATCCTGCTTGTGCTTCTGCGCCTGGTACACTGTCCACAGCCCGTTCACCTGGTCGCGTTGCGCCGCCACCTGCGAGTCGGCCTGCTGGCGCGAGATCTCCAGCGTCTGCAGGGCGAACGCCAACTGGCTGCTGTCCTGTTCCACGAGCCTGCGGTTCTCGTCCACTTCGTTGGCCACGGCGAGTCCTCGCGTGGCCATCGAGTCGCTGGCCCGCGCCTTGTTGCGCGCCTGCAGGAGGGCCGTCTTGAGCTGCGCGATGGTGGACCGCTGCGTCAGTTGCTGCGTCTGAAGCTGGCCTTCCAGTTGCAGGAGCGCGGCGCGGGCTGACGCCCATGCCTGCTGCGACTGCAAGACCTGGATTTCCACGTCCGGGTTGGACATCGCGATGATCACGTCGTTCGGCTGCACGTGCGCGCCGGCCTGCTCCAGCAGCTTGTCAATGCGCCCCGTGGCCACCGAGACGATCTGGCGCACATGCTCCGGCACCAGGTTGCCCGGCCCGCGGACATCCAGCACCATGTCGCCGCGCCTGACGGTGTCGGTCCAGAGCGTGCTGCCATCCACCGAGGGGGCCGCCGGCTTGAGCTTCGACAGGAAAATCGTGATGGCCACTACGGCGATCACGCCGATGCCCCACGCGATGTACTGCTTGGTCTTGGGCTGCTTTGGACGGACAATATCCACGCGAGTTCTCGTCGAGAGGGGAGCGGGAGGGTTGGCTCCCCTCGAAAGAGCAAGGCCCATGCCAGAGCACGGGTCGGCCAACTACCTGCATTCCAAGCGGTTAGACACTTCACACCGCTGCGTGGTTTGACCCGGATGTGCGAAAGTGGGACTTACCGTCCCACTTCCGGACACCGACGCCGCAGGGGTGCGCCCTGACTACGGCGCTATACCCGCGCTGGTGTCAGGCCACCCGAAGCCCGCCAGAACCCGGCCGGGCCTACCGATGGATGATGCCGCCGGTGCCCGGGCGAGGGAAAGTGGGGAAGCGGGTGGCCGTGCCGATGCCGCCAGCGGGCTGGACGTAGATCCCGGGACGACGGCCCCGCGCACCGTGCGGTTCGCAGTTGTCGCCGTCCACGTCCCCACCGCGGATCACCACGCCGATCACGGGCCCGATGATGCCCCATGCTCCCTGTCCGCGATCCGCGTCGCCGGAGGCGCCGGTTCGCGCCGGCGCATGCTCCACCGGCCCAGCCCCTCGGCGCGGCATGCGCGCCACGGGATCCAGCGTCGGCTCGGGGGTCGGTGCCTGCGCCACCGTCTGCACTTGCGGGGCGTCGGTGGTGGCGACGACCTCAGGAATTGCGGCGGCCTTCAGCTCCGGTGTCCTGGACGCGATTGCCCTGGGCCCCGGCGCCTTCACCAGGTGAGTCGCCGGACGGGGTGCCGACGGCGGCCGGGTTTCCAGGTCGTTGAAGTTGGCGGGGTCCACTGCCGGCGCCGGCATCTGCATGGTGCTCGTGGCAGCCAGCTTGAGATCGCGCTGCAGGTCCACGTTACCGTGCGCGGACGCGGAATCCGGACCACCGCACGCTGCCAGGGCGAGGGCTGCTGGCAGTGCGAGAGCTACCAACGATTTCCTGGGCACGGGGCCTCCCGGCTACCGGGTGGGAACGCGGGCCGCAAGCACCAGCCCGCTTTGTATACAGTACCGCTTACCAGTCCACTTGCAAGCGCCGGGCCAGCAGTTGAGCCGCGAACTGCGCGGTTCCGGGGGTTCCGGTGTCCCGTACCGGGGACACGGAGCGGATATTTCGTCCCTTTCCAGCCCCACGCACCCGCCGACGCTTCACGCGCTGCGGCGGCGGGCTGTCCTTTGCGCCGCGGAACTTCCACCTTTGCTGCGTGCGACCTCTTGCCTTCGCCTCGCTTGCCGGCGCCGCGCTGATTGCCGCGGCGTGCGCGCCGCGTCCGCCGGAGCGCCCGGGCCTCACCCATGCGCAGGCGCAGGAAATTCGCGCGGAGATCCGCGACGAAGTGACCAGGGCGTACGACCTGTCCCGCCCCGACATCGCCGCCAACATGCTCAGCCTGTATCCCGACTCGGGGCGTATCGTCTCGGCGACGGGCGGCAAGCTCGTGACGTCGCTCGATTCGCTGCGCGGCGGCATTCACTATTTCTGGGATAACGTGGGCCGCTACATGCAGCAGCCCACGTGGGTCTGGAAGCAGATGATCATCGACGTGCTCTCGCCGGACGCGGCCGTGATGACGGCCACGTACCACATTCCCCACCGCACCCCCCGTGGCCAGCCGCACGACATTGCCGGCGCGTGGACGGCGGTGTTCGTGCGCCAGCACGGAAAATGGGTCATCATTCAGGAACATCTCTCGGACCTGCCGGCCGATACCGGCACCGTCCGGACCACGCGCTGAGCGTGGGACGGGAATCGCCGACCCGCTGGGCCGCCTCCTGCCTCACGTTTCAGCCATCCGCATCCCCTCGCACCCGCATCCAACCGCCACGACCATGCGCCCTTGTCATCTTCCGCAGTTGACGCTCGCGATTGGACTCACCGCCGTGCTTACCGCCTGCTCCAGGTCGCAGGACGCCAACATGAAGAATTCCGATATTGCCACGCGCCTGGCCAGGTACACGCCGGTGAAGCTCCAGGCCGACACCTCGGCGCTCTCGCCCGCCCAGCGGAAGGTCCTCCCGCTGCTGGTGGAGGCGGCCAAGCAGATGAACCCCATCTATTGGCGGGAGGCGTATGGCAACGGTGACTCGCTGCTGGCGTCGATTACCGACCCCAAGGTGCGCGAGTATGTGCGCATCAACTTTGGCCCGTGGGATCGGATTGACAACTTCGCGAGCTTCGTGCCCGGCGTCGGGCCGCGCCCGGCCGGTGCCAACTACTATCCGCGCGACATGACCCGGGCGGAGTTCGACTCCGCCGTGGCGGGCGGGGGCGCCCATGCCGATTCGCTCAAGAGCCAGTACACCATGGTGCGGCGCGATGAAAGCGGACACCTGACCGCCATTCCCTACCACGAGTTCTTCAAGGCGCACCACGATTCGGCCGCTGCCTGCCTGGACGAAGCGGCCAGGCTGGCCCAGGACCCCGGCTTCCGCCACTACCTGACGCTGCGCGCGCAGGCACTGCGCACCGACGACTACCGGCCCAGCGACCTGGCGTGGATGGACATGAAGACCAACACGCTGGAGCTGGTGATCGGCCCCATCGAGACATACGAGGACGCCCTCTTTGGCTACAAGACCGCGCACGAGGCGTTCGTGCTCATCAAGGACAAGGCCTGGAGCCAGCGACTGGCGCGCTACTCGGCCATGCTCCCGGCCCTGCAGCGTGGCCTGCCGGTTCCCGAGGCCTACAAGCGGGAGACGCCGGGTTCCAGCGGCGACCTGAATGCGTACGACGTGGCGTTCGTGGCCGGCCAGGCGAACGTGGGTTCCAAGACCATCGCCATCAACCTGCCCAACGATGAGACGGTGCAGTTGGAAAAGGGCACGCGGCGGCTGCAGCTCAAGAATGCCATGCGGGCGAAGTTCGACAAGATCGTGATGCCCGTGGCCGGCGCGCTCATCGATTCGGCGCAGCTAGGCCATGTGTCCTTCGATGCATTCTTTGAGGACGTGATGTTCCACGAGGTGGCGCACGGGCTCGGCATCAAGCACACCGTGAATGGCAAGGGGCTGGTGCGGACGGCGCTCAAGGAGCGCGCCTCGGCGCTGGAAGAAGGCAAGGCCGACATCCTCGGGTTGTACATGATCCGCCAGCTCAATGGCCAGGGCGAACTGGGCCAGGAGGACATCGCCGACAACTATGTCACCTTCCTGGCCAGCCTGCTGCGCTCGGTACGGTTCGGGGCGTCGGATGCGCACGGCCGGGCCAACATCGTGGCATTCAACTTCCTGAAAGAACTGGGCGCCTTCACGCGCGACGCCGCCACCGGCCGGTACCATGTGGAGCTCGACAGGTTCCGCGCCGGCACCGACTCCCTGGCCCGCACGATCCTCACGCTGCAGGGGGATGGCGACTACGCCGGCGTCGGGGCGCTGAACGCAAAGTACGGCACCATCGGCGCCGAATTGCAGGGTGACCTGGACCGGCTGCAGGCGCGGGGAATTCCGGTGGACATCATCTACGATCAATGAATGGCGCCGGCCGTGCCGGCCCGTCGGGGATCCGCGCCGGCCGTCACCCTGCCATCCTGGATCTTCAGCGCCGCGCCGTAGCCCTCGCGCCGTTCGCCGATGAGTGAGACGAGGCGCGGGGCATAGCCCATTGCCCGCAGCGCGTCCAGCACGGCGGGGCTGAAGCCGCCTTCCATCTGGATGCCGACGGGCGGCGGCGTGCGCGGCCCGGCGGCAGCCCCGGCGCCCCCGCGGCCACCCCGCCCGCGACTGAATCCACCGCTGAGGAGGAAACGAGGCAGCTCCAGGGCGGCCTGCGGGCCAAGCTGGTCGTCAATCAGGCCTATGATCGTTTGATAAACGGCGGCCGTGATCCACGCGTTGCCCGCCGCGCCCACGGCGGCAAAGGGCACCTGATGGTCACCCGTCCCCTTGAAGATGATCGTGGGCGCGATGGTGCTGCCGTGCCGGGCATACGGGAGCCGAGCGCCATAGGCATCAGGGTCTGAGGAATACGAGCCGAGCTTGTCGTTGTAGAGGAAGCCCAGCCCCGGCGTCACGTAGAAGGTGCCGCCCCAGGTGCCCAGCGTCTGCGTGACCGCCACGATGTTGCCCGCCGCGTCGCCCACCGTGAACGCGGTGGTGCCGGTGGAGCGCGTGGGGTCCCAGTTCCGTTCCGCGGTCTGCACGTCCAGCATGGACGTCTGTCCGCTGGCGCGGGTGCAGGCAATGGAGTCGCCGCGGATGGCTTCGCGCGACAGCGCGTGGGAGGGATCCGTGCACTGCCATCGGGCGTCGGCCGTGTCCTTGCTGGTGAACGGCTGGATGTCCACCGGCCAGAGGCTGGGGTCGGCAATCCGTCCGCGGGTGGAGGGCACCAGTTGCCAGGCCTGGATCATCGCGTTCAGCGTGGCGGCATCATCGGCATATGGCCTGGGATGCGGAAAGTGTTCCAGCAGGTTGAGCGTGGCCACCAGCTCGGCGCCCCCCGCCACCGGTGGCGCGGTGGAATAGATGGTGTAGCCACGGTAGGTGCCGCTCACCGGCTGGCGGTCCACGGCAAAGTAGCGGGCCATGTCCGGCATGCGCATCAGGTTGCCGTGCGAGCGGAGGTCGTCCACCATGCGCTGGGCCACCTCACCCTTGTAGAAGCCGTCGGCGCCCTTGTCGGCAATCTGCCGCAGCACCCAGGCCAGATCAGGGTTTTTCAATGTGTCGCCGGCGTGGACGGGCTCGCCGTCGCGGAAGAACAGCTTGCGGGCCCCGGGCGACTTGAGGAACTGGTCGCGCTCGGTGGCCAGCGTGGTGGCCAGCGCGTCGCTCACGGGGTAGCCGTCGGTGGCCGCGCGAATGGCCGGGGCCAGCAGTTGGGCCCAGGTGAGCTTGTGGCCGCCGAACTGTTCCCAGGCGTGGTACATGCCCGCCACCGTGCCGGGCACGTTGGTCAGCGCGGGGCGTTCTTCCGGCAACTTGGGCAGCCGTTCAAGCGTGGCGTCCTCGGGCACGCGGGTCATGAACTCGATGAGGTGCGGCGTCGCCATGCCGGGCTGGTAAATGAGCATCTGCCCATAACCCCCGGGGCCGCTGGCATCCGGTTCGGCCACGGCCAGCGCGAACGACACGGCCACCGCGGCGTCCACCACGTTCCCGCCCTCCCGCAGGATTTCCAGCCCCGCGGCGGTGGCGACGGGGCTGGCGCTGGAAACCGCCGCGCGTCCGGTGGCGGCATTGCGCAGGGGCGGGCGGGCGCCGAGCATATCATGGAGTACTGATTTCAGGGCGTCGTCGCCAGGCGCGGCGATGGCGCGCGCGCGGTAGCGGTCGCGCAGGGCATGCCAGGCCGCCCGTCGCGCGCTCGTTCCCGAGTCGGCGCCGGTGTAGTACAACCGTTCCTGGCGCGCGAAGAATTCGTCGAACACGGCCGCATTGCGCGCGGCCCGGTTCACCGGCACCGGCCGGGCGGCAACCAGCCTGGCGCCCGGGGGCGTGGGGGCGTCCACCGTCCACATGCGGCCGGACGTGGAGAAGGCATCGTAGGCGTCGCGGTTGCCCAGCCGGTTGGGATCGCCGTTGTAGGAAACGTCCGGCGGGGCGCGCTCGACGAGCGTGAGGCGCGTGCCATCCGGGCTCCACGCCGCCTCGGCGTCGCGCTGCGCCACCACGTTCGCGTAGCTGCCGTCGGTGGACGTCACCAGCACCTGTCCGCCGTCGTCCATGGTCGTGTAGGCAATGCGCGTGCCGTCGGGAGACCAGGTGGGGTGCGTCAACCCCCGGGCACTCATGATCCCGGTGTCGCTGGAATCGCGCGCCTCCCGAAGCTGCAAGTGTCCGGTGCCGTCATTAGTGGTGACATATGCGAGCGCGCCAGTGCTGGATACGGCGGGCCACGAGTCAGCGTCCTCATGGTGCGTGACGCGGCGCTCCGATCCATCGCGACTTCTGGCGAACAGGCGGCCCACGGTGTCGAGCCCGCGGATGAAGTAGATCGTGCCGTCGGGCGCCACGCTGGGTTCGCCATCCGCGGCGCTGGTATCCGTGAGCTGGCGGGGGGTACCGCCGGCGGCCGCCACGATCCAGAGCGAGAAGTGCCCGCCGCGGTCGGATGAGAAGACCACGGAGTCGCCCGCGGGTGTCCACGCGGGTTCATGGTCCACCCAGGCTCCCTGCGTGAGCTCGTGCCACGCGCCGGCGGCGGTGCGCACCCAGAGGTCGCCGTGCAGCGACACGGCGAGCCGGCCGTCGGGCGCGTACGCGGGATTGCGCGCGCCATTGAGCGCGGTGGTGTCCGGGCCGGCCTGGAGCAGGGCGGCAAAGGCGAGCAGGGAAGCGAGCATCGGGCAGCAACTCCGTCTGGAGGCGGTGAACTGGGAAGGTCGAGCCCGGAGCGGGCGGCGTCAATCAGGATGCGAGATCCTCCGAGCCGGGCATTCGCGCGGTATCTTCCCTGCCCATGCCGAGTATGGACGTCGATCCACGCCGCTGGCGGCAATTGATCCTGTTGTCGCTCGCCGAGCTGTTCGGGATGTCGTTGTGGCTGGCAGCGGCGGCGGTGGGGCCGCAGTTCGCGCAGCGGTGGCACCTCACGCCGTCGCAGACCGGATGGCTGGTGACGGTGGTGCAGCTCGGGTTCGTGCTGGGCACGGCGGCATCCGCACTGCTCAACCTCGCCGACGTGATCCCGTCCGCGCGCCTGTTCGCGTCGTCGGCGCTGCTGGGAGCAGCCGCCAATGCCCTGCTCGTGCACGCGCCCAGCTAC